>JBQKKG010000008.1:0-174794 GCA_052116865.1 Lachnospiraceae bacterium LCP25S3_G4
ACAGACGTGTAGCGTCGTCTGGAAGAGTAGATAGCGCGGCTCCTTGGTCAAGCGGTTAAGACATCGCCCTTTCACGGCGGTAACACGGGTTCGATTCCCGTAGGAGTCATTAAGATTACGAAAGCTAATGCCAACGTAATCTTTTGTTATAATTTATATATGGCGCCATAGCCAAGTGGTAAGGCAAAGGTCTGCAACACCTCTATCACCAGTTCAAATCTGGTTGGCGCCTTAATAATGAAAATACTGTATTTCTTATTTTGAGGAATATAGTATTTTTTATTTTACAATAAAATATGTAATAGAGGATTCCTATAAGTAAAGATGATATATCAGTATAATCAATTTGAACAATAGTAGGTTAGATGATAATATCTAAATATATAGATATTTAGATATGGGAGGAAAAAAATATGAAAAAGATGGCATTATTACTAGGAATTACATTAACCCTAGGGCTTGTTGGCTGTGGTGCGAATAGTAGTACATCAACAGAAGAAAAGAAGGAAGAAGTAAAAGAAGAAGTACAGTCAGAACCATTTACAGGAGAATATATTGTGAATGCAGACTACGTAAAGGACAACCTTAATGATATAATTTTGGTTGATGCACGTGGGGAGGAAGCAGCAAGTAAAGGGACTATAAAAGGAGCAATTGCCTTAGCATGGCAATATTTAGCTACTTGTGAAGATGGTAAATCAGGAGATGAAAATTGGGGATGCATTTTAGATACAAAGAGGTTAAGCGAACGTCTTGGAGAGATGGGATTATCAAAGGATAAGGAAATTGTTTTTTTTGGAGCGTCTCAAGATGGATGGGGAGATGATGGCCGGATTGCTTGGGAGTTACTTGCTGCAGGATATGATAAAGTAAAAATGGTTGATGGGGGATTTAGCGCACTAGAAAAGGCAGGAATTGAAACTCAAAAAGGTGCTGTAAAACCAGAAGCTGTAGAAGTTACTGTTGATAGCATTGATGAAACACGTGTGATTAATACGAAAGAGCTAAAGGAAAACTATGATACTTATAAAATAGTAGATGTTCGCGCTGATGAAGAATATGATGGACAAACATTATATGGTGAAGCAAAAGGAGGCCATCTACCAAAGTCAATACATATTCGTTTTACAGATTTGTTTAAAAAGGACGGTACTTTAAAATCTAATGAAGATATTACCACCATGTTTGAAGATGCAGGATTAAAAAAAGAAGATCAAATTGTAACCTATTGTACAGCAGGTATTCGCTCTGGATATATGCAGTTAATCATGGAGATGTGCGGATTTGAAAATGTTAAGAATTATGATGAATCTTATTATAGATGGTGTGCAGTAGAAGAAGTTGAAAAATAGGAGAAATCTATAATGAAAAAAACAAAAAAAATTGCTAAATTATTGCTACTAGTATTCATTATATTGACAGTTGCTTGTTATTTTTTTATTCCAACGGTAAATTCTAAGATTAATGCAGTATTGACATTATTTACGTCTATGAGTGTAGAAAATATTATTGGTTATATTCGTTCTTTTGGGATATATGCAGTACTGATATCTTTTTTGTTAATGGTGTTTCAATCTGTGGCGGCACCTCTTCCAGCATTTTTAATAACATTTGCAAATGCAGCAATTTGGGGATGGTGGCGAGGTGCAATTCTTTCTTGGTCAAGCGCAATGGTAGGAGCCGTCATGTGCTTCTATATTGCTAGACTATGTGGGAGGGATATGGTTGAAAAATTAACTAGCAAATTTGCGATGGATAGTATAGACACATTTTTCGAGAAATATGGAAAATATACCATATTAATATGTAGATTATTGCCGTTTGTATCATTTGATTTTGTGAGTTATGCTGCTGGTCTTACTGCAATGGGTGTTATACCATTTCTCATTGCAACGGGTCTAGGACAATTACCAGCAACTATTGTATATTCATATGTTGGTGGAATGTTAACTGGAAGTGTAAAAACAGTAGTAACAGCCTTACTTATTACATTTGCATTATTTGCATTTGTTTTCCTATTCAAGCAGATATACAATGATAAGCATATGAAAGCTGAGTTGAATAGTAAAAATTAGTGAAAATCCCAAGGCTATTTGAAAGCTTTGGGATTTCTAAATCAATGGAGAGGAATATATATGACAAACGCAGAGACGGCTAAAATGTTTAAAGCTTTTTGTGATGAAAGACGTTTAGAGATTCTAGCTCAATTACAACTGGGTGAATTTTGTGCGGCTGAATTAATTGAAAAATTGCATATGGGACAATCTACGTTATCACATCATATGCAAATATTGTGTATTTCTGGTGTAGTAATAGCAAGAAAAGAAGGAAATTATATGTTTTATACAATTAGTCAGGAAGGCAGTAAGCAGATCAAAGAAATCCTAGAAGGTATAACAAATATAAGAGGATATAAAACATGAAAATAATGATATTTAAAATACAATTATATTATATAGGGAGAGACTATGTGTAACAAGGGGAAGGGTAAATTAGTATGCTTTATAGTAATCATCCTAATTGCTTTTGGATTAAATTACTATTATGGATGGTCAGATTATTTGAGTGATTTAAATAACCTGCGATTTTTACAAAAGATGGTACAAGATCATTTGATAATAGCGCTCATAGTATATGTATGTATTACGATAGTTGGTTGCGTAATTTTAGCATTACCTGGAGTTACTTTTGCATTACTTGCAGGCATATTATTCGGACCTGTGTCGGGAAGTTTGGCATGCCTAAGTGCAACAACAATAGGTGCTGCTTTCGCATTTCTTGTAGGACGATTCTTTTTGAAAGATAGTATAAAGCCAATGTTAGAAAAAAATAAAGTTTTAAATAAATTACTTTTTTCAAAAAGTGATAAAAATGATATAATTATATTAATGATTACAAGAATGATACCTATATTTCCATATAATCTTCAGAATTTTGCTTATGGGATTACAGATATCGGATTTTGGGAGTATACCTTACTAACTTTTGTATTTATGTCACCTGGAGTTACTTTTTTTACCATAGGGGCAGCAGGAATAACAGCAGGAGATGATAAGTGGAGATATTTCATAATAGCTGGAGTCTTGGCATTAATCGTTACAATATTTGGAATGCTGTTAAGGAAGAAATATCTGAGTGATTCCGAAGAAATGGAGTGTATGGATGATTCAGGCAAATGATTGTATAGAATGTGGAAAGTGTACTTTAAATTGCATTTTTTTAGAAAAATATAAGATGAATTTAAAGGAATTCTCCCAAAACGAGAAGTTAGCTTATCATTGTTTCTTATGTGGAACATGTAAAGAAGTGTGTCCAAAGTCAATAGATGGTAAAAAGATAGCCGTTGCCATGCGTGAAACACAAATAAAAAACGGACTAGAAAAAAATATAAAAAGGAAATACAGGGGATTGCTTTTTGAAAAAAATAGATATAAATTTTCTAATTATAAGAAAGCAAAAACAAGTGCTGTGTTCTGGGGATGTAACTTTCCGGCATTTTTTCCAGATACGACAAAGAGATTAGAGTGTATTATGGAAGAACATGGAATTGGAAGTATATATGATTGCTGTGGAAAGCCAGTGCAGGAATTAGGGTTAGCTCATGATGCCTCTGAAATTATTCAGGTTATAAATGATAGATTAGAAAAAAATCAAGTAGAGGAGTTAATTGTTGTGTGCCCTAATTGCTACTACTTTTTGAGAAATAAATTAAAGGTAAGATTCGTAACCATTTATGATAAATTAAACGAATTAAATATTGGGAATATTCTAAATCAAAAAAACATAGGGATGTATTATCCTTGTCCAGATAGAGAAGAAAAGATATTTGCGGCATCTCTAGAACATTTTGTTAGTGGGAGCATTTGTGATGAATATGCTAGTGTTCAATGTTGTGGATTAGGAGGATGTGCAGGTAAAAATGAAGTGGAATTGGCAGATAAAATGTCAACAATGGTGTTAGAAATGAAACGACCTTTATATACGTATTGTGCGTCTTGTATAAGTAATTTTAAAAGAAAAGGAATGACTCATGCTTATCATATGCTTCCTTTAATTTTAGGTGTTGAGGAAGAATTTCCAAGGGGTATAGCACCAGTTATTCATAGGATGAAACATAGGATAAGATAGGGAACAGAAAAATGAACGTATCAGTTATTATACCAATATATAATGAAATATCAACAATTACAAAACTTCAAAAATCACTAAAAATGTTGGATGGAACATGTGAAATTATCTTTGTAGATGGTGGAAGCACCGACGGAACTGTAGAAATGATCGAGTCACAATACAAAGTAGTACATACATCTAAAGGAAGAGCCAATCAACAAAATATAGGGGCAAGAGTAAGTGAAGGAGAAGTATTGTTCTTTCTACATTGTGACAGTGAGGTACCAAGAAGTGCCATTGAGGAAATTAGTGACGTAATTCGCAGATACGAAGTAGGATGTTTTGGCATTGCATTTCATTCTTATAATATTTGGATGAAGTGCTGTCAAATAATATCCAATTATAGAATTAAGCATAGAAATATCATGTATGGAGATCAAGGTATTTTTATTAAACGTCAATTGTTTATTGAATTAGGTGGGTTTCCAATATTACCAATTATGGAGGATTATCAATTTTCGTTATACTTAAAAGAAAGAAAAATACAGATTGGAATGACAAGGAGTCGGATATATACATCAGAAAGAAGATTTAAGGATGGTGGTAAACTTCGCGTCATGTGGAATATGCATCGATTGAGAGTAAAATACCGAGAAGGTGTGGATGCAGAAAAAATATCTGAGATGTACCCAGATATAAGGTAGAATGTGGATAGTAAAATGAGACGAGATAGTATTGTTATGCGTGTACAGCAGGGTAAATGTCTTGTTGTGCAGATGCCATAAAGTGAAGGAGAAAAGATGACAAAAGAAGAGGTGTTATTGGAGTTCGATAAAGGATTTGATTGTTGCCAAGTTGTATTTCATTATTGGGCACAAAAATTAGGAGTAGAAGAAGAATTAGCCTATAAGGTGTCCACAGGTTTTGGGGCCGGTATGTTACAGGGGGAAACCTGTGGGGCAGTTATTGGTGCATATATGGCATTAGGATTAAAATATGGTTGCTATAAAACAGGAGAGGAAGGAGAAAAGCAAAAAGTAACTTCTATCATTAAAAATGTGCAATTTAGAGAGAAGTTTTTAGAAAAGTATTCGTCTTCCATGTGCAAAGACCTGCTACAGGCAGATGTCTCTACGCAAGAAGGTATGAAAGTGATTCAAGATCAACAATTAATGAATACTTTTTGCCCTCAATTAGTAGCAGATATATCAGATATTCTGGAGGAAATAGTAGAGGAGGAATAATATGGAAAGGGCACTTATATTATTTACAAGAGTCCCTGCACCAGGGCATGCAAAAACTAGAATGCAATCCTTATTGACACCTGTGGAGGCAGCAAAATTACAAGAATGTATGATTCGAGATATCGGAAAAATTTGTGATTCCAAAACATGGGATACATATGTATACTATACTCCTGAGGGAAGTGACCAAGAGATTAAGAATTTATTACCGTATGAGATGACATTTTGTCCACAAGTAGGAAGTGATTTGGGGGAACGGATGTATCATGCAATAGAAGAAGTACTTCAAAAAGGCTATAAATCATGTATTTTATTTGGATCTGATATTCCAAGCATTCAAACAAAGGATGTGGAAAGTGCATTTTCAATTTTAGAAGATCAGGATGTAGTATTTGGTCCAACAAAAGATAAGGGATATTACCTTGTAGGAATGCATAAGCCATTATCCATTATATTTGAACATCAAATATATGGAAATGGTAATGTATTAGAATGTACGTTAGAACGTGTCCGTAGGGCAGAATTAAGAGCAGAACTGATTAAGGAATATCAAGATTTGGATGAACCACGGAATCTTGCAATTTTCCAAAGCACTATGGTAGAGGGACAATCTTCTTATACCCAGCAATATGTATCATATTTAATGGAGCAGTATAAGGAGCAATGGCCGATACCAGTATAAGACAATTAAAAAGCAATCCCAGAGAACCATCAAGTGCTACTAAGTTTTGAAGACGTTATTAGGCCTAGAATGTTGATGATTCCATTTGTATGTAACTTTGTCGAGGAAGAAGATGCACAAAGATATAAGGGAAAATGGAACATATTTATTATGAACGGTAAGAAAACTGTTAAACGGGTAGAGCAGGTATTCGACGCAAATCAATTTTTGTGAAAGGATTGTATGTTTAGTCTTTACGATATATTTAATGCTCTTGAAAAATAAAAAAAGAGACGTATACCAGATTAGCAACTAACAGTTAATTTCTGCTAGGGAAAATAATGGTATACGTCCTTTTAACAAGGAATGGTTTTACTTTTAACTATATACAATGTTAAGTTGTTGTTATTGTCTCTGACCTTCCTAAGGATTCAGGAGAGACTGCAGTATCGGAAGACTCTGTTACGTGTTCCACACTTTTGGGTAACACAATATTTAGAATAAGAGCAACAAGTGTTGCAATTACAACTGGCGATTTTCCAAATATAGTTGTCACCCAAGCAGGAAATTGTTCTAGCGAACTGGATACTTGTGTGACACCCATGCCAAGTGCAACGGCCAGACCCACTATAGAGGTATTTCGATAGTTCATAGTTTCGGTCATGACTAATTTAATTCCAGTCATTGCAATTGAAGCAAATACAGAGACAGTAGCTCCGCCTAATACGCAATATGGAATGGTAGTTAATACGGCGGCGAATTTGGGAACCAATCCGGCAATTAGTAAAATAATTGCAGAAAGGCCTAAGACACAGCGGTTAATCACTTTGGTGGTAGCTACAATCCCTACATTTTGACTATAGGTAGCAGTAGGTAACCCGCCAAAGAATGCGCAAAAGATGTTGGATAACCCATAACCTACAATACCATTTTGCAATTCTTTTCCTGTCGGTTGACGATCCATACCACCGCTGGTGGTAGCTGAAAAGTCACCGATTGCTTGTATGGAATTTATGGCGAATAAGAGACCAATTGCTACACAGGCGGAGATCTCAAAATGTATTCCAAAATGCATGAATCTTGGAAGTTGGAATATGCCAGCAGTAGCAACACCGCTAAAGTCTACAATGCCCATACATAAAGCGATAATATAGCCGGCGATAATACCAATCAAGATAGAAGCAAGTTTCAAGAGTCCTTTTGTAAAATGGTTCAGTATGGTTACTATGGCAAGAGTAATAAGAGCAATCAACCAATTTTTCCAAGAACCAAAGTGGGGATTGGCTGTCCCACCTGCCATATAATTGATTGCAGTAGGGTATAATGATAAACCAATAGTAAATACTACGGTACCGGCTATAAGTGGAGGGAAAAATTTGCGTATTTGAGTCATGAAACAACCGACGATCATGGCAATGACACCGCCGATAATCATGGATCCTAAGATGGTAGCGATATCAGAATTCTCTGCGATTGCCTGCATACTAGGTAGATAGGCAAAACTAATTCCCATAATCATTGGCAAGCCGGAGCCTAGTTGAAAGCCTCCCTTCTTACCAATTGGAAATAACTGAAGTAATGTGGTCAGTGCAGACATTGTCATGCCGGCCTGAACCAATATAACACGATCAGAACTAGAAAGTCCTGCAATACTAGCAATGATAATAGAAGGAGTTACACAACCAACAATCATTGCTACAACATGTTGCAAAGCTAATGGTAGAGCCCGCCAGAAGTTTGGAATTCCATTGAGGTCTAACACAGAAGCTTGTGGTTTTGATGCCTTCATAAAATATCCCCCTTTATTTGTGGATACGAGTCCCTGTTTTACCATTAATTCCATCCTTGGCTTTTTCTAGTAATGTAATTAAAGCTTCACGTCCTTCTTTTGATTCTGCAAATTTAACTGCTGCCTGAACCTTTGGAAGCATAGATCCAGGTGCAAATTGTCCTTGGTCCATATATTTTTTTGCATCTGTGACTGAGATATCGCTTAACCAAGCTTGTTCTGGCTTTCCAAAATTGATGGCCACTTTCTCAACAGCGGTTAAAATAATAAGATAGTCGGCGTCTAATTCTTCGGCTAAGAGGCAGCTGGCAAAGTCCTTATCGATGACTGCACTTGCTCCTTTTAGGTGATTTCCATTTAAAGTAACTGGTATTCCACCACCACCGCAAGCAATGACTAGTTGCCCATCTTCAACTAAAGAACGAATGGCCCGTAATTCGATAATTTCAGCAGGTTTTGGTGAAGCCACAACACGTCGGTAACCACGCCCCGCATCTTCTTTCATGATATAGTCGTATTTTTCAGCCGCTATGTTAGCCTGATCTTCTGTCATGAAGTGGCCAATTGGCTTGGATGGATTATCAAAAGCAGGGTCATTGTCATTTACACGCATTTGAGTAATCATTGTAGTAACTGGAATATCTTCTATATGCCGATTTAACAATTCCTCTCGCAGGGCATTTTGCAAATCATATCCGATATAGGCCTGACTCATAGCAACACACACGGAAAGGGGAGTATTAGGTTGGTCAGGATTTTCACGAGAAAGCGCGCTCATCGCGTTGTTAATCATGCCAACCTGTGGACCATTACCATGTACGACGACGACTTCACAGCCCTCTTGCAGCAAATCTACAATAGCCTTAGAAGTTGTTTTAACAGCTTCCATTTGCTCTGGTAATGTATTTCCAAGTGCATTTCCCCCAAGGGCAATCACAATTCTTTTTTTCTTATCCACGCGTTAACCCTCCTTTAGGTATAGGAAAGCTTCTAGGAGCATTTGGTGTATCTACATATTTAAGCATAGTACTACCTCCTTAAGAATGACCTATTCAAATACTCTAGGTGCTCCTTTTTCCTCTAGTTTTTTTAAGATTTCTGTAGGATTTTCAAATTTTGCTAAGAAAATCATTGCAGCAATGATATATGGTTTGAAACTAGCTTCCTTGTAGAGTGGATCCCTATAACGATCAAATACCGAAGCATCCACTTCTCCTTCGTCACAACTTACGCCGCTGATGTCTGCTGGAAGACAATGCATGTAAAGTGCAGTGCCATCTTTGGTTGTAGCCATTAGATCTTCAGTACATGCCCAATCTTTATGAGTTGCGTTTTGAGCTAGTAATTCTTTTTCTAGTGCTTTGATTCCTTCCGTATCACCGTTGCCATAGAGTTCCGTACGTTTCTCCATAGCAGCAAAAGGAGCCCAACTCTTTGGATATACAATGTCAGCATCTTTAAAAGCTTCTGCCATATCATTTGTTTTTACAAAGGAACCACCAGATTTTTCAGCATTTTTCTTTGCAACGTCTTCTACATCTTCAAATACTTCATAACCCTCCGGATGCGCTAGAACAACATCCATACCAAAGCGAGTCATTAAGCCGATAATCCCTTGAGGTACAGACAATGGTTTCCCATAAGAAGGGGAGTAAGCCCATGTCATGGCAAGTTTTTTGCCTTTCAAATTCTCTACTCCGCCAAATTCATGAATGATATGTAACATATCCGCCATAGCCTGTGTAGGATGATCGATATCACATTGGAGATTTACCAGTGTTGGTTTTTGTTCCAAGATACCATCCTTGTTGCCTTGTGTGACTGCATCAACCACTTCATGCATGTATTGATTACCTTTTCCGATATACATATCATCACGGATTCCAATAACATCTGCCATAAATGAAATCATGTTAGCGGTTTCTCGGACAGTTTCACCATGTGCTACTTGAGATTTTCCTTCATCCAAATCCTGTACCTCTAATCCCAATAGATTACAGGCAGAAGCAAAAGAAAAGCGCGTACGTGTAGAGTTATCACGGAATAGAGAGATTCCCAAACCGCTTTCAAATACTTTCGTAGAAATATTATGCTCTCTCATGTAACGAAGGGCATCAGCAAGGGTAAATACTGCTGCAATCTCATCGTCAGATTTTTCCCATGTAAGGAAAAAATCATTATTATACATTTCTTTAAAATTTAATGCATTTAATTTATCAATATAAGTTTGTAATGTTTTCATATATAAATTAGCCTCCTAGTTCTTATTAAGGTTCACGGTTACTTGTTGTAGTTATTGCTTATATCATAGAAGGAAGTGCATTAATTGGGGAAGGAACGCACTCGTTCAACCATAATCGTAAATTATTTGAAGTACATCGTAGGTACGCCCGCATAAACAGCAGCGCAAGTTACCAGATCCTGTTTCCAGGTTTTTTCGTTTGGAGCATGAGCTTGACTTTCCGCGCCAGGTCCAAATCCAATACAAGGAATACCATTACGGCCCATGATGGATACCCCATTGGTTGAGAACGTCCACTTATCAGTAAGAGAGCGTGATTTTCTCATTCCTTCTGTTTCGGCAGCGCCGATACGATGTTCTCCATATAAACCTTTGTAAGCATTTTCTAAAGCCTTTGTAACTATGTGATCATCTGGAATTACCCAAGTTGGGAAGTAACATTCAATTTCATAGACAAGATCTGTGTAGGATGGACGATTATAGTGGTACATAGATACTGTTACATCAGTTCCATATTTTTGTACACTTGGTAAGGCGCGAATTTCATCTAAGCAACTTTCCCACGTTTCTCCAGCAGTCATTCGACGATCCAAAGAGATAGAGCAAGAGTCAGCTACAGCGCAACGGCTTGGTGAAGTGAAAAAGATTTCAGAGGTAGTCACGGTACCACGACCAAGGAAGTTCGCTTCCTTCCATTCCGGGTTGTATTTTTCATCTAACATTTTAACAAGCCCTTTTATATCTGTTTCATCGTTCGCGTCATTTTCATTTAAGGCACGAATATCTTGCAAAATATCCGCCATTTTATAAATGGCATTATCACCACGTTCTGGTGCAGAACCATGACAAGAAACACCCTGTACGTCAACACGAATCTCCATACGTCCTCTTTGCCCTCTGTAAATACCACCATCGGTAGGTTCTGTTGATATTACAAATTCTGGGCGGACCTTATCTTCATTAATAATGTATTGCCAGCAAAGACCGTCACAGTCTTCTTCCTGAACAGTGCCAGTCACCATGATTTTACAATCAACTGGAATAAGATTGAGATCCTTCATGATCTTTGCACCATATACGGCAGATACAATTCCACCACATTGGTCAGAAACGCCACGCCCACCAATTTCAGTTTCCGTTTCATAGCCTTCATAAGGATCAAAATTCCAATTTGCTTTGTTTCCAATACCTACAGTATCAATATGCGCATCATATGCAATGATGCGGCTACCACTGCCCATATAGCCAATGACATTTCCTTGTGGATCAATTTGCACTTCATCAAAGCCCACTTTCTTCATTTCAGTAGCAATTGTTTTGATATGTGCTTTTTCATCACAGCTTTCACCAGGGTTTTTTACAATCCCACGTAAGAATGCGGTCATATCTTTTTCATATCCTTGTGCAGCTTCTTTTACTTTATTAAAATCCATAATTATTCCTCCATATTTTATGAATCACCAAATTTACTTAACTTCGAAAAATAGATTTGTTACAGTATGAATTATAAAGAGTTCTGTCCTTCCCAAACAATCGATTGGTAACGTCCTGGATCTGTATCACCTTCTGTTGAGAATAGCAATACATTAGATGTCTCATCTAATTTTAGTTGCTGACGAAGTTCTTTGTATTCATCATTTTTCATTAGGGTATAAAGCAATCCCATAGTAACGGCACCTGATTCACCTGCAGTAACAGGAACATCTCCTTTCATTGGAGCTGCAAGAACTCGCATTCCTTTTGCAGTTACCCAATCTGGACAAGAGACAAAAGTATGTACATGATTTCTTAGTATATCCCATGAGATTGTACTTGGTTCGCCACATGCAAGACCATTCATAAGCGTTAGCATATCACCACCGACGGTGCGTATTTCACCATCACCAGCAACAGCACCTTTATAAAGACAGGCTGCTACATCTGCTTCTACCACAACTACAGTAGGTTCGTTTCCGGCATAGCGGTTTGCAAAGTATCCTTGAACAGCACCTGCTAAAGACCCAACACCTGCTTGAATAAAAATATGTGTAGGGCGATCACAACCATATGCCGTCAACTGTTCATCAGCTTCAAATGCCATGGTGCCATATCCTTGCATAATCCAAGTTGGTATTTTCTCATATCCTTCCCAGGCAGTGTCTTGCACGATTACGCCGTTTTCTGTTGCAGCCGCCTGAGCAGATGCCTTACGCACACAATCATCATAGTTCAGATCTTCAATGGTAGCTCGTGCATGTTCATTGAGAATGTGATTCAAACGTGTCTGAGTAGTACCAATAGGCATATAGATGACACATTTTTGTTTTAATTTATTGGCGGCCCAAGCGACACCACGCCCATGATTGCCATCGGTTGCTGTGTAAAATGTAGCCTGACCAAATTCTTCTCTTAAGGCTTGAGAAGTTAATACGGAATAAGGTAGCTGTGAAATATCTTTTCCAGTTTTTTCGGCTATATATTTTGCCATTGCATAAGAACCACCAAGTACTTTGAAGGCATTCAGTCCAAAGCGATAAGACTCATCTTTTACAAAGACATTTTTTACTCCTAAGTGAGTTGCCATTTGATCCAATTTGGCAAGTGGGGTTTTCTGGTATTGAGGGAAACTTTCATGGAATGCTCTTACCTTTTTTGCTTCTTCGGTAGAAAGCAGTGCTAAATTTTTATCGTTTGTTTTTGGTAGGGTATTGGTTACCCATTTGATAGCTTTCACGATGTATCCTCCTTGTTAAATTTATTGGGTACTATTTGTTGGTGTCCATATAGCTATATAGTGTGAATTTTGATATTCCAAAATAAGAAGAAACTTTATCACCAGATTTGGTGATTAAAAAAGCACCGGCATCATTCAGGAATTGAATAGCTGCCACCTTGTCATCTTTGCTCATGAGTGCAACAGGTTTGCCAATAAGGGCAACGGACTGTTCGATTAAGTCATCTAATAAGTCATTTACATTATGAGTGATTTTTTTTGGTTGCTTATCTTCTGTGGTATTGGTATCAATTAAAGAACGAAGAGCATTATCGATTGTAATTAAGCCAGTAATATCATAGTTTAATGAAAAAATGTAATGAATCTTATGATCGTCATCCCTAATATACATGGTACTTGATTTTAAGATACGACCATCATCTGTTTTTGTAAGATAGGAAAGTTGATCCTGTAATGAATCTGGATTCTTATGTAAAGATTTTATTACAATTGCGGAAGGGCCATCCCCGATTTTCCGGTCGCTTACGTGCCCATTTTCAATATAAACAATAGAACTTTCCAAGTCATCTTTCGTTAAATCGTGAATTACAATTTCACAGTTGAGCCCAAATTGGGTAGAAACCCCGTGTGCAAGTTGTGTTAATAAATCTAATGTGTTCTTCATATGTAATAAGTCCTTTCGCGAAATCTTTCCAGCAAGTAAATTGGCCAATTATTTTGTGCTGAAAATGAATTATTATAGATTCATCATAGCACAAAAAAAATTAAATTCAATAGTTTTTCAAAAAAATTTTTAGGTAGTCAAAAAATTTTTGTATTTTATTCTTGATTTTTACTTTGTATAGGGGTATTATAAAATCATATAACAGTCATAGTATAATATGTATAATAATTAGAGGTAAAAAAATGTCATAATATACAATATGGTTAAAAGAAGCAAAGGCTTGGGGAAGGGCTTTTGGTGAAACTTGATGATTGCATTTTTGGAGAAACAATAGTTAAAACAACTAAAACCAGAGAAAGGACGGGAAGAGCAATGTTGATTATTGGTAATGGTAGAATGATTACAAGAGATTTACTGAATCCGTTTTTAGAAGATGGTGCGGTAGCCATGGATGGAACAACGATCGTAGAAGTTGGAAATACAAAAGACATTAAAAAGACATATAAAGACGCAGAGTATGTGGATGCAAAAGGTGGGGTAATTATGCCGGCATTTATTAATACACATGAGCATATTTACAGTGCGTTTGCAAGAGGATTAAGCATTCAAGGATATCATCCGAAAGGATTTTTGGACATTTTAGATGGAATGTGGTGGACAATCGATCGTCATTTAACGCTGGAGCAAACCAGATTAAGTGCAATGGCAACTTATATGGATTCTATTAAGAATGGCGTGACTACAGTATTTGATCACCATGCAAGTTTTGGAGCAATTACAGATTCACTTTTTAAGATTGAAGAAGCAGCAAAAGAAACAGGGGTGCGGACTTGTCTTTGTTATGAAGTATCTGATCGTGATGGCAAAGCAAAGGCAAAAGAGGCGGTTATGGAAAATGTAAATTTTATAACCCATGCACAAAAGGACAATAGTGACATGATTGCAGGAATGATGGGTATGCATGCCTCTTTCACAATTTCTGATGAGACGATGGAACTTTGTGCGGCAAATAAACCGGAAGGGGTAGGATATCACATACATGTAGCAGAGGGAATAGAGGATTTACACCATTGTTTGCGTACACATAGTAAACGAATTATTGATCGGCTAATGGATTGTCAGGTACTTGGAGAAAAAACATTAGCAGCACATTGTATTTATATTAATCAGCATGAGATAGAGTTACTAAAAGAAACGGATACCATGGTCGTACATAATCCTGAATCTAATATGGGAAACGCCTGTGGATGTCCACCTACGATGGCAATTTTCCAAGAAGGTGTCCTAACTGGACTTGGTACTGATGGCTATACCCATGATATGACCGAAAGTTATAAAGTGGCAAATATTTTACATAAACATCATCTTTGTGATGCCAATGCAGCTTGGGGTGAGGTTCCACAAATGCTTTTTGATGGAAATGCAAAAATTGCAAATCGCTATTTTAAAAAGCCATTGGGAGTATTAAAAGCAGGTGCAGCAGCCGATGTTATTGTGACGGACTATGTTCCATTAACACCTATGAATGCAGAAAATTTTAATAGTCATATTCTTTTTGGTATGGCAGGGAGAAGTGTAGTCACAACCGTGGGAAATGGAAGGGTGCTGATGAAAGATCGCAGACTTATTTCACTAGATGAAGAGAAGATCATGGCAGATTGTCGCAAGGCAGCGGCAGATTTAAGTGCATCAATTAATGGAAAATAGTGGCACTAGCAACGGAAAAAGATGGAGGGAATCATAAAATGAGCGATATTATGACACCGATGCCAATCGCACAATTGTTTGATTGGACATTAACGGAATATAAAAGAAGTGGCAGTGTATTTGGAGTGTATCGGCCATATAAAGTGGAAAAACAGAATAATCGAGTTATGTTTGGACGTAATCTTGAAACACCAATCGGACCAGCAGCGGGACCACACACGCAATTAGCCCAAAATATTGTTGCAGCATACTATAGTGGGAGCCGTTTTTTTGAGTTAAAAACAGTGCAGATTATGGATGGAGCAGAGTTATCTGCTTGTGTAAATAAACCATGCATTAAAGCAGATGATGAGTGTTACAATGTAGAGTGGTCAACGGAATTATATGTACCGCAAGCAATGAATGAGTATATTAAGGCGTGGTTTGTATTAAATGTTATTTCCAAAGAATTTGACCTTGGAAGCATGGATGGTTTCCAATTTAATATTAGTGTGGGTTATGATTTAGAGGGAATCAAATCTAAAAAAATAAATACCTTTATTGATTGTATGAAAGATGCCAAAGAAACGGAGATATTTCAAGAGTGTAAGCAATATCTCTTAGAGCATTTGAATCTTTTTCATAAAGTAACAGCAGCAGATATAGAGCATATTTCCTCCAAAATATGTAATTCAGTTACCATTTCTACCCTACATGGATGTCCACCACAAGAGATTGAAAAGATTGCGAATTATCTAATAAATGAAAAGGGCTTACATACATTTATAAAATGTAACCCAACCTTATTGGGATATGAATTCGCTAGAAAAACAATGGATGAAATGGGATATGATTATGTGTCTTTTGGAGAATTCCACTTTTTAGATGATTTACAGTATAAAGATGCCATTCCAATGCTAACAAGGCTGATGAAGCTTTGTAAAGCAAAGGGATTAGAATTTGGAGTGAAAATAACGAATACATTTCCAGTGGATATTAAGCAGCACGAACTTCCAGGAGAAGAAATGTACATGTCAGGAAAAGCCTTATATCCATTATCTATTTCATTAGCAGCGAAATTGGCAAAGGAATTTAAAGGAACACTTCGTATTGCATATTCTGGCGGTGCTGACTACCATAATATTGGGGAGATTGTTCAAGCAGGAATATGGCCAGTAACTGTTGCGACCACAATCTTAAAGCCTGGTGGTTACCAGAGATTAGAGCAGATGGCAAAAAATGTAGAGGGAAAAAATTCTATTTTTGTAGGTGTTGATGAACAGGCAGTAGCGAAACTAGCTACCGATGCGATTACAGATCCACACCATATAAAAGCATTAAAGCCACTACCATCTAGAAAGATGAAGCATCAAGTTCCACTTACGGATTGTTTTGTAGCACCATGTAAAGAAGGATGTCCAATCCATCAGGATATTACAAGATATATGGAATTAGCAGCAGAAGGTAACTATGCAAAGGCATTGGAAGTGATTACGGAGAAGAATCCGTTACCATTTATTACAGGTACAATCTGTGCCCATGAATGTATGAATAAGTGCACAAGGAATTTCTATGAGGAACCGGTACACATCCGTGAGGCAAAATTAATCTCCGCACAAAGTGGATATGAAACTTTCATGAAAGAAATGAAACCAAAAGAAAGTGTTTATTCTGAAAAAGTAGCAATTATTGGTGGAGGACCTGCTGGTCTTGCAACTGCATACTTTTTGGCAAAAACTGGTATGAATGTTACGATATTTGAAAGGAAAGGCAGTCTTGGTGGAGTAGTAAAACAAGTGATTCCTGATTTTAGAATTTCGGAAGATGCAATTGAGAAAGACGTAGCACTTGTGATCGCTATGGGTGTTCAAATAAAGTTACATACAGAAATAAAAAATATTGAAGAGGTAAAAGCTCATGGGTATGACCACATTGTCTTAGCAACTGGTGCTTGTAAACAAGGAGAGCTTCTATTGACAGCAGGCACAACGGTGAATGCCCTAGAATTTTTAACCCAATTTAAGGAACAGAAAGGGAACCTTACAGTTGGAAAGCATGTGGTGGTTATAGGTGGTGGTAATACTGCAATGGATACTGCAAGAGCAGCCAAACGAACCAAGGGTGTAGAACATGTATACTTAGTATACAGAAGAACAAAACGCTATATGCCAGCTGATGAAGAAGAACTAATGATGGCAATGGAAGAGGGAGTAGAATTCAAGGAATTACTTTCGCCGGAAAAATTAGAGCATGGACAGTTACAATGTAAGGTTATGAAACTGACCCAGTTAGATGAATCTGGAAGGAGGGGGGTTCAAGCCACTGGTGAGACGGTTCTTATCCCCGCAGATACCGTAATTGCAGCAGTAGGAGAGCAAGTACCTTCAGAGTTCTTGACAGAAAATGGAATAGAGTTAACGGCCCGTGGAAAAGCGTTGGTGGATGAAGAGACATTGGAGAGCAGTAAAAAAAATGTATATATAGTGGGAGATGGGTTATATGGTCCGGCCACTGTAGTGGAGGGAATTCGAGATGGACAAAAGGCAGCAACCGCTATATTAAAGAAAGCAGTTGTTCAGGAATCTCAACAGAGTCCTACAAATATAGAGGCATACTATGATAGAAGAGGCGTTCTAACAGAAAAGTCAAAGGAAAATACCATTGATAGTAGATGCCTAGGGTGTTCTAGCATTTGTGAAAATTGTGCAGAAGTATGTCCGAACAGGGCCAATATAGCCATTACAGTACCAGAACTAGAAAAGCATCAAATCATTCATGTAGATTCTATGTGTAATGAATGTGGGAACTGTCGAAGCTTCTGTCCATATGACAGTGCACCATATTTGGATAAATTTACGTTATTTGCAAATGAAGCAGATATGGAGCAAAGTAAGAATCAAGGATTCACAGTGTTGGATCATGATACGATGAAGTGTAAGGTGAGGTATCTTGGTCATATTTATTTTTGGGATAGGAACGGGGAGCAGAAAGAGTTACCACAATCCCTTTGCTATATGATGAGAGCAGTTTGTGAAAACTATCGGTATTTGTGGGTATAAGAAAGTTGGTGAAAGCATGTATACATTACTAATTAATGGAACTAATGTTCAAGTGACAGCAGATAGAAAATTAATTGATGTATTACGGAATGATTGCCATCTAAAGTCTGTAAAAGATGGATGCAGTGAAGGTGCTTGTGGGACTTGTACGATATTGGTGGATGGAAGACCGGTAAAGGCTTGTGTGCAAAAGGTGTCCAGATTTGAAGGAAAATCCATCGTGACGGTAGAAGGGTTAACCAAAAGAGAGAAAGAGGTATATACGTATGCATTTGGAGAAGCAGGAGCCGTACAGTGCGGATTCTGTATACCAGGTATGGTTATGTGTGCAAAAAGTTTGTTAGACCAAACCTTGGTTCCAACGAGAGAAGAGATTGCATTTGCAATTAAAAATAATATCTGCCGCTGCACCGGATATAAAAAAATCATAGATGCCATTCAACTAGCTGCGCGCTTATTTCAAGAGTCCCAAACAGAACTCATTCCACAGCCAATAACGGGAGTGGGGCAGAGAGTTCATAGAATTGATGTACGTGAGAAAGTGTTGGGCTATGGGGAATACGTGGATGATATGGAAGTGGACGGGATGATTTATGGGAGTGCTATTCGATCCACTTATCCAAGAGCAAAAGTATTATCAATTGATGTATCAAAGGCCATGGCACTTGCGGGTGTACGGGCAGTCATTACAGCAGAGGATATTCCTGGGAATAATAAGGTAGGTCATCTTAAAAAGGATTGGGATACGCTAATTGCGATTGGCGATGTGACTAGATATCTGGGAGATGCTATCTGCCTCGTTGCTGCTGATACTATGGAAATCTTAGAGCAAGCTAAACAACTAGTAACCATTGAATACGAGGAGTTACCGGGGGTATTCAATCCCCAAGAGGCGATGCTAGAGGGAGCACCAAAAGTTCACGAAGGTGGTAATATTTTGGCGCGAGAACATTTAAAGCGAGGGGATGCAGAGCATGCCATTCAAACATCGGCTCACGTGGTGACTAGAAGTTATGAGACGCCTTTTACGGAACATGCATTTTTAGAACCAGAATGTGCCATTGCCATTGTAAATGAAAAGCATCAGGAAGCAATTATCTATTCTACAGACCAGGGAACCTATGCCACGCAACAGGAATGTGCCGAGATGTTGGGATATAAACTGGATAATGTACATGTCATCAATAAGTTAGTGGGGGGAGGATTTGGCGGGAAAGAAGATATGACCGTACAGCATCATGCAGCGCTACTATCCTTTCATACAGGATGCCCTGTGAAGGTAAAACTGACTAGGAGAGAAAGCATTCTAGTGCATCCTAAGCGTCACCCTGCTTACATGGAATTTACAACTGCATGTGATGAACGTGGTAAATTAACGGCTATGAAAGCAACTTTAATTACAGATACAGGAGCATACGCATCGTTAGGTGGGCCTGTTTTGCAAAGAGCATGTACCCATGCGGCGGGACCATATAACTATCAAAATATAGAGATTGAAGGAACCGCTGTGTATACCAACAATCCGCCTGCAGGTGCTTTCCGAGGGTTTGGAGTGACGCAGACTTGCTTCGCAACAGAGTGTAACTTAAATCTACTGGCAGAAATGGTGGGGATATCGCCTTGGGAAATCCGCTATCGGAATGCGATTCGTCCGGGAGAGGAATTGCCAAATGGGCAATTAGCAACACCTGGAACAGCGTTAGTAGAGACATTAGAGGCTGTAAAAGATGTATTTGAACATCACCCAAGAGCTGGTATTGCATGTGCAATGAAGAATGCAGGAGTGGGAGTTGGAATCCCAGACTATGGACGATGTAGAATTACGATTGAAGATGGAATGTTACATATTCGTTCAGGAGCATCATGTATTGGGCAAGGTTTGGGAACCGTACAAATGCAAATTGCGTGTGAGGCTACTAATCTGCCTTCTGAAAGAATTGTATATCATGCAGCAGAGACGAATTTGGCTCCAGATGCAGGAACAACTTCAGGATCTAGGCAGACATTGATTACAGGTGAGGCTACGAAGCGTGCGTGTCTAAAGATAAAGGAAGATTTAGAATCTTATACTATAGAGGAATTAGAAGAAAAAGAGTATTTGGGAGAATATTTAGCGGCCACAGATCCAATGGGAAGTTCCAAAAAGAATCCAGTATCTCATGTAGCCTACGGGTATGCGACTCAAGTGGTGCTGCTGGATGAGCATGGAAAAGTGGAGAAGGTAATTGCTGCACATGATGTAGGAAAGGCGATCAATCCATTATCGGTAGAAGGTCAAATAGAAGGTGGCGTTGTAATGTCTCTTGGATATGCGTTGACGGAGAAGTTTCCATTAGATCATGGGAAACCATCAGCAAAGTATGGAACATTGGGACTTTTTCGAGCAGATAAGACACCAGATGTACATAGTATTATTATTGAAGAAAATCAAGACACACTGGCTTATGGCGCAGTTGGAATTGGGGAGATTACATCCATTCCAACAGCCCCAGCGGTACAAGGAGCGTATTATAAATATGATGGAATGTTTCGAACGAAATTACCATTAGAAAATACAGCATATTAGTTTAAACAATTTCACGAAAGCATGCTCACATTGGTCAGGCAGATAGTTCTGCTAGGATGGAAAGGAATAAAGAGATGAAGCGGTTATTAAAGAATGGGGTGATGATCTCAGGGTCAGGCCAAACAAAGGCAGATATTTTGATTGAGGATGAAAAAATCATAACATTGGGACCCGATATCATTTGCGAATCAGCACAGGTGATTGATGTGACGGGGAAGTACGTATTTCCTGGATTTATTGATGCTCATACACATTTTGATCTAGAAGTATGTGATACAGTAACTGCGGATGATTTTTATACTGGAACAAGAGCTGCCATTATAGGTGGAACTACGTTCGTGATAGATTTTGCAACACAGAATCGTGGTGAGACATTGAGTCAGGCGCTGGGTCATTGGCGTAATAAATCAAAGGAAAAGTGTTCTTGTGATTATGGCTTTCATATGGCAATATCAGATTGGAATACCGCAGTTTGCAAAGAAATAGAGGAAATCATTGCTGAAGGAATCCCATCCTTTAAATTATATATGACATATGATAATATGCATTTGAATGACGAGCATATATATGAGGTTTTAAAACGTTTGAAAGCAGTTAACGGTCTTGTAGGGGTTCACTGTGAAAATCGAGATTTGATTAAAGCATTAACAAAAGAAGAAAAGACGAAGGGACACGTTTCGCCCGCAGCTCATCCATCTACTCGTCCGCCAGAGGTAGAAGCAGAAGCGATTCAACGACTGTTAGCTATTGCATCCCTAGTAGATATTCCGGTCGTAATTGTACACTTGAGTTCGGCGTTAGGTTTTCAAGAGATTGCAAGTGCTAGGAGCAGAGGACAAAAGGTATATATTGAAACTTGCCCACAATATTTATTGTTGGAGGAGGATAAGTATAGGCTGCCAGGATTTGAGAGTGGAAAATATATGATGTCTCCACCACTTCGAAGCACAAAGGATCGAGAATTGTTGTGGAAATGCCTCCAGTCAGATATGATAGATACCATTTCTACGGATCATTGTAGTTTTACAATGGAACAAAAGAAATTAGGACTTCATGATTTCACAAAAATACCGTGTGGAATTCCGGGAGTAGAGACCAGGGCAAACCTCTTGTATACCTATGGTGTATTACAAGGGAAGATTAGTCTAAGCCAGATGTGTCGGTTACTTTCGGAGAATCCTGCAAAAATCTATGGTGCCTATCCAAGAAAAGGGTGCTTAATGCCTGGAAGTGATGCAGATATAGTTGTTTGGGATCCTAAAGTTGCTTGGACATTATCAAGAGAAACTCAGGCTGCAAATGTGGATTATCATCCTTATGAAGGGGTAAAGGTACAAGGAAAGGTGGAAACTGTATTTTTGCGTGGACAATTAGTAGTGGAAGATGGTAAAATAATAACAGAAAAAGCAGGTGTATATATTCCGCGTCAAATCGCAGAGTACCAATAAGTATTTATTACCATAAAGAGATAAAAGATATAGAAGAAATACATAGTGAAATCAATAATTTCATATACTATATTATACTTATATATGTTCATGATTGGATGAACGTTTCTACCAACTACCGTAATAGTTGACTATAAGACCTTAAGCAGGGTTTGTAGGCATTTTTATGGTAGTTGGTTTTTGTATATCAAACCATACTTTTGCATCTTGGGATACAAATCATAAAAAAGAAAGGGTGGTTACTATGAAACAATTCGCATTAAAGGGAGACATCGTATTTAGTGAAAGTCCCAATCAATTAGTGATGCAAGAGGCAGGGTATCTTGTATGTGATGGGAATATATCAAAGGGGGTATTTGCAGAACTTCCAAAGGAGTATGAAGAAATAGAAGTAAGGGATTATTCTGGACGTATTATTGTGCCGGGGCTTTCGGACTTGCATGTACATGCGCCTCAATATGCCTTTCGTGGATTGGGGATGGATATGGAACTATTGGAATGGTTGAATTGTTATACCTTCCCGGAAGAGGGAAAGTACGAAGACTTAGAATATGCAAAAAGGGCGTATCGGATTTTTGTGGATGATTTAGTGAAAAGTGGAACTACTAGAGTCTGCATTTTTGCAACCATTCATAAGGAAGCAACGATGCTTTTGATGGAGATGTTAGAAGAAAGTGGAATCAAAGGTTATGTTGGAAAGGTTAGTATGGACCGAAATTGTCCGTCGTATTTGTGTGAATCACATGGTGAGGAAGCTGTTCGAGCGTGGTTAGAAGAGTCCCTAGATGCATTTAAAAATATCAAACCAATCTTAACACCAAGATTTATCCCTAGTTGTACAGATTCATTAATGGGTTCTTTGGCACAGCTTCAAAAAGAGACAACATTGCCCTTGCAATCGCATTTGTCGGAGAATTTAAAAGAGGTAGAATGGGTTAAAGAGTTAGTACCAGCAGCCTCAGGTTATGCAGAAGCATATCAAGGCTTTGGAGCATTTGGAACAAATGGGAAAACGGTTATGGCACATTGTGTATATTCCACAGATGAAGAAATTGCTTTGATGAAGAAACAGGGAGTCTTTGTAGCACATTGCCCTCAGTCGAATACTAATTTAGGGTCAGGAATTGCTCCGGCGAAAAAGTTCTTAAAAGAAGGCGTTCCAATTGGACTTGGAAGTGACATCGCTGCAGGATATTCGTTATCTATATTTCAAGGTATGGCAGATGCAATTCAAGTATCAAAATTACGCTGGAGACTCGTAGAGGAGCAATGGGATCCGCTGACTTTGGAAGAGGCTTTTTACATGGGAACAAAAGGAGGAGGCGCTTTTTTTGGTAAGGTAGGAAGTTTTGATAAAGAATATGAATTAGACGCAATTATTTTAGATGATCACAATCTAAAACATCCGCAAGAGCTTTCTCTACGTGATAGATTAGAGCGAATTATTTATCTGGGTACGGAGGAAAATATTGTAGAAAAATATGTAAGCGGGAAAACAGTTTTAAAAAGCATATAGGAAGAGCGCATACTTGGAGTTATCTTATAGAACCTTTTACTTAATTATAAGGAGGGAAATCGATGGGAATTGGAACAAGTCTTCTTCGTGTAGATGCCATGGAAAAAGTGGCTGGGAGAGCAATGTATGTGGGAGATTTAGAACCGCAGGATGCATTGGTTACGAAAATTGTACGTAGTACGATTGCGAATGGTGTTGTGAAAAGCTTTGATCTTACCAAAGCTTTGAATGTAAAGGGTGTCGTCAAGATTGTGACGTGCTTTGATGTTCCGAAACATCAATTTCCTACGCCAGGCCATCCATGGTCAACGCAGGTAAATCACCAAGATATTGCAGACCGTAGGTTACTAAATACTAGAGTACGGATGTATGGAGATGATATTGCTGCAGTTGTTGCAGAGGATGAGATTGCAGCAAAAAGAGCAGTAAAGCTGATTGGTGTTGAATATGAAGAATATGAGCCCGTCTTAGATGTTATGGAGGCGATGAAAACATCGAAGATTCCAATTCATGAGGAATTTCCCAATAATATTCTAGGGCATTCATCTTTTACCCTAGGCGATCATTCCTATCAGGAGATAATAAAAGAAGAAGAATTGTTCTTGCTTTCAAAGCAATATGATACGCAGGCAGTACAACATTGTCATTTAGAAGTACCACATTCCTTCGCATATATGGAGCATGGTAGGATTACAGTAGTCTCATCTACTCAGATTCCTCATATTGTAAGAAGAGTGGTAGGCCAGGCGCTGGGGATTCCTTGGGGAAATATTAGAGTGATAAAGCCTTACATCGGTGGCGGATTTGGAAATAAACAAGATGTTCTGTATGAGCCATTGAATGCTTATTTGACAAAAGAGTTGGGTGGAAGATGTGTTAAGATTGAATTGACAAGAGAGGAAACTATGGCTTGTACTAGGTGCCGTCATGCCATGCATTATGAAATTCAAGCGGCCATACGTAAGGATGGAACGTTGGTAGGGCGAACCTATAAAGGATACGCTAATCAGGGGGCATACGCGTCTCATGGACACGCAATTGCAGCAAATAGTGCAAATATATTTAAGCAGATGTATCGGGATGAGCGGGTGCTGGAATCAGAAAGTTTTACCATTTATACCAATCGAACAACGGCAGGTGCTATGCGAGGGTATGGAATACCGCAGGGTGATTTTGTAATGGAATGTATGATGGATGATTTAGCAAAAGGGATTGGCATGGATCCGCTAGAATTAAGGTTAATGAACTGTATACAACCAGGATATACGGATCCCCATACGAAGATTCAATATCGAGGCGATGGATTACGATGCTGCATAGAAAAAGGGCGAGAATTAATCGGATGGGATAAAAAGAGAATGGCCTATCAGAATCAAACGGGTAATAAAAGAAAAGGTATTGGGATGGCTATTTTTAATTACAAGACTGGTGTTTATCCTATTTCACTTGAGACGTCATCTTGCAGGATGGTTTTCAATCAGGATGGATCCATCCAATTGCAAATGGGAGCTACCGAGATTGGGCAAGGAGCAGATACTGTATTTACCCAAATGGCAGCCGAGACGCTTGGTATTACAGAAGACTATATACATATTATTTCTACTCAAGATACAGATATTACGCCTTTTGATACAGGGGCCTACGCTTCCAGACAATGTTATGTTGGCGGAAGGGCTGTGAAAAAGACGGGGGAGATATTAAAAGAAAAAATACTCCGGTATGCCTCTAAGATGCTAGAAACACCATGGGAACATCTTGATATACGGAACAACGAAATTGTATCTAAAGATAGTATGGAAACAGTACTATCACTGGAACAAGTCGGGATGGAAGCTATGTATAGTCTAGAATGCTGTGAGCATATTACTGCAGAATCTACAAGTCAATGTAAGGAGAATACATTTGCAACTGGAGTTACGTTTGCAGAGGTAGAAGTGGATATTCCTTTTGGAAAGGTGGAAATTTTAGAAATTGTAAATTTACATGATAGTGGAAAAATTATGAATCCTCAACTTGCAGCGGCGCAGGTACACGGAGGAATGAGCATGGGAATTGGCTTTGCATTAGGTGAGGAGTTATTATACGATTCCAAAGGGGTTCCACTTAATGATAACTTATTAGATTATAAGTTACCAACAGCAATGGATATGCCAGAGTTACAGGTTTCATTTGTAGAAGTAGAGGATGAAACAGGACCATATGGGAATAAGGCACTGGGAGAACCTCCGGCTATTTCACAGGCACCTGCAATTCGGAATGCAGTGCTTCATGCGACAGGAGTTGCAATTGATTCTTTGCCGTTAAATCCCGAAAAATTAGTACTAAAATTCATAGAGTGCGGACTTATAGAGCGAAAGGAGGGCTAGAGATGTATGATATAGAACATCTTTATATGGCAAAAAGTATTGAAGATACCATTCATGCGTTGCAAAGAGATAGAAGTGCAGTCATCATTTCTGGTGGAACGGATGTGCTTATTAAGATACGGGAAGGAAAAATGGATGGATGTAATCTCATTAATATTAGCCATATTGAGGAGTTAAAAGGAATTGAGGTGGACGAGGAAGAGGCCATCATTATTAAAGCGGGAACGGTATTTTCACAGATTACGGATCATCCAATTATACAAAAAAATTTGTTAGTATTGGGAGAAGCAGTGGATCAGGTAGGAGGCCCTCAGATACGTAATATGGGAACGATTGGAGGAAATGTTTGCAATGGAGTGACGAGTGCAGACAGTGGTGCAACCTTATATGCACTAAATGCAGTTTTTATATTAGAGGGACCAAATGGTGTGCGAGAAGTTGGGATTGATCAATGGTATAAGGGACCGGGGAAAACCATAAGAGCGCATGAGGAAGTTCTAATAGCAATTAAAATTGCTAAGAAAGATTACGAGAACTTTTTTGGTTGTTATATCAAGTACGGGAAGAGAAAGGCTATGGAAATAGCAACACTTGGATGTGCAGTAATTGTAAGGCTATCGGAGGACAAAAGACAAATTGAAAACATTAGAATTGGATATGGGGTAGCAGGTCCGAACCCTATGCGCTGCTATCATACAGAACAATTGATAACTGGGATGAGTGTAGGTGATGAAACGGTCCAAATACTTGGAAAAGAGGTGTTAAAGGAAGTCACACCACGTTCTAGTTGGCGTGCATCGAAAGAATTTCGAATCCAATTAGTAGAAGAAATGGGAAAACGTGCATTTATGGAAGCCATAAGAAGGGCGGGAGGTACAAACGGTGCTTAAAGTAATTCAATTTGTGGTGAATGGAAAAGAAGTCGAAGTGGCGATCGATGAAAGAGAATCATTGTTAGAAGTATTACATAATCGACTGCACCTTACCAGTGTAAAAAAAGGATGTGAAGTAGGAGAGTGCGGTGCTTGTACAGTATTAGTAGATGGAAAGGCAATTGATTCCTGTATTTTTTTAGCTGTTTGTGCAGAAGGGAAACATATCCTAACAGTAGAAGGCTTGCGTGAAGAAAATGGCGAATTGAGTGAGATTCAACAGGTGTTTATCGAGGAGGCAGCAGTTCAATGTGGTTTTTGTACACCGGGTCTTATTATGTCGGCGGTTGAAATTGTCGGGACAGGTAAAAGTTATAACAGAATGGAATTACGAAAGTTAATTTCAGGGCATTTATGTCGGTGTACAGGATACGAAAATATCCTAAACGCAGTAGAACGGATTGTAAATAGTTAAGATGGGGACGGGGGCAATGCACATTGCCCCCGTCCCCATCTTACAATTGCCCTGTCCCTAATTGTGGTGTAGGGATACGATTAGTTCTACTTCACATAATACGCTTTTAGGAAGTTGTTTTACAGCTACGCAAGAACGAGCTGGATTGCCAGTAAAATATTTGGCGTATATTTCATTGAATTTTGCAAAATCACCCATATCAGATAGGAAGCAGGTTGTTTTAATCACATTGGTAAAGTCTGTATTCTGGTCTTCTAACAGTGCTGCAATATTTTTCATTACACGTTCAGCTTGTTCTTCGATGGTGGTACCAACGACTTCACCAGACTCAGGATCTAGAGGAATCTGTCCGGATGTAAACATAATATCATTCACAATCATAGCCTGTGAATATGGTCCAATTGCTGCAGGTGCATTTTTTGTATTTACTACTTTTAACATGGGGTTCTCCTTTATAAATGATTGTTTTGAGTTTTATTTAATTCTAAAGTGAGCTTTCGCCATCCCAAACGATCGACTGGTATCGACCTGGATCTGTATCACCTTCTGTTGAGAAGAGAAGAACTTTTGAGTTAGCATCTAGCTGTAACTGTTCACGTAATGCTTTGTAATGATTATTTGCCATGAGGTTATACAAAAGCCCCATGGTTACGGCTCCAGATTCACCAGCTGTAACAGGTGTATCTCCCTTGAGAGGTGCTGCCAGTATACGCATGCCTTTTGCTGTAACCCAGTCTGGGCAAGAGACAAACGTATGTACATGATTTCGTAGAATGTCCCAGGATATGGTACTTGGTTCTCCGCATGCAAGGCCATTCATAAGAGTTAGCATGTCACCGCCAACTGTACGAATTTCTCCGTCTCCAGCCATAGCACCTTTATAAAGACAAGCAGCAACATCTGCTTCAACGACTACAACAATAGGTTCATTTCCAGCATAACGGTTTGCAAAATAGCCTTGTACAGCACCTGCTAAGGAGCCAACACCAGCCTGAATAAAGATATGAGTTGGACGATCACAACCATAAGTCTCCAATTGTTCGTCAGCTTCATAAGCCATTGTTCCATAACCTTGCATAATCCAAGTTGGAATTTCTTCATAGCCTTCCCAGGCCGTATCTTGAACAATTACTCCATTTTCTGTTGCATTAGCCTCGGCAGAAGCTTTTCGTACGCAATCATCATAATTCAAATCTTCAATAGTTGCTGTGGCATGTTCTTTTAAAATATGGTCTAGACGGGTCTGTGTGGTACCAATTGGCATATAAATGACGCACTTTTGGTTTAATTTATTAGCAGCCCAGGCAACACCACGGCCGTGGTTACCGTCAGTTGCAGTAAAAAAGGTTGCTTGGCCAAATTCTTCACGTAATTTATCCGAAGTTAGCACCGAATAAGGTAATTCAGAGACATCTTTTCCTAACTTTCCAGCAATGTATTTTGCCATTGCATAAGATCCACCTAATACCTTAAATGCATTTAAACCAAAACGGTAAGATTCGTCCTTTACAAAGATATTTTTAAGCCCAAGATGCGCAGCCATCTGATCCAACTTGACAAGGGGGGTCTTACTGTATTGTGGAAAACTTTCGTGAAAAGCGCGAACTTTTTTTGATTCTTCTGGTGATAATAAGTGCAAGTTTTTATCATCAGTTTTTGGAAGGGTATTTTCTACCCATTGAATTTGATTCATTTCAATTCTCCTTTCAGCTGTTACAATTTACCAAATATTCTCAAAAAAAATACAAGGGTTATCGGCCTTTAGAAAAAGGTCGACAAACTCTTGTATGATTAATTTTAAAATTACACCATAAAAAATGATTTGTCAATATGTATTTATAAAACAATGGTGATTGACAAACATGTAAATAAAAATAAAGAAAAAAAGAAAAAAATATAATAATTAAACAAAAAACATTGATAAACTATTGACATATAGAAAAAAGTGATATATATTCGTTGTTATATTGAATGAAGAGTATAAGAGTTTGACAACCTTTCGCAAAGGTTGCTAAGCTCTTATTTTATCGCTAATCAACGAGTTATGGATTAATTGTTCTTCATGAAAGAATTGATTAATAGAAAACCAATAATAATTGTCAGAGGGCATACTATATTGTATTTTATGTTATGTTAGGACACATTTAAGGAGTCTGGCAATGTTAAAAAAATAAGTTTTTTCTCTAACTTTAATTTATTTTTTATGCCTGTATGTTGGAAGAAGCAATCTTTGGGTTGTTCAGGTACGTATTATGGTACTATGCAAAAGTATGCAGTTTGGTCATTATGGGAGAACGCATACCAAACCACAGTATTTCGCGCGGATAATACGTGTAGCTACGAAGTTAGGGCACGGGGAAGGGAAGAAGCCCCCCTTTTCCATTCTCTTTGGGAGGAAAAATCATATGAAAGAAAATGATCCAAAAAACACTTCGATTTACGAACTTAATGGGAGACCGCCGCTACGTCAAGCTTTTCCATTAGGGTTACAACAGCTGTTAGCAATGTTTGTTGGAAATATTGTGCCAATGCTGTTAGTATCTGCAAGTGCAGGATTACCTGCTAATCAAGCCACATTGTTGTTACAGTGCTCTATTTTAGGGGCAGGAGTTGCAACACTAATTCAAGCATTTCCAATAAAATTAGGTAAACTACAAATTGGATCAGGATTGCCAGTTATGATGGGACTTACTTATACATTTTTACCCATCTGTATTTCTGTTTCCGTACAATATGGTCTTGCTGTATTATTTGGAGCCCAATTAATTGGTGCACTTTTTTCTATTTTTATTGGATTAGCATTACCTAAAATTAGAAAATACTTTCCACCGATTGTTACAGGAACGATTATTGTGTCCATAGGGGTATCATGCTTTCCGATTGCAGCATATAACTTTGCAGGAGGACAAGGGTCGCCAGATCTTGGAGCACTTCATAACTGGGTGATAGGAGCTATTGTAATTATTGTAATTTTAGCTTGTTCAGGATTTGGCAAGGGCTTAGTTAACGCAGCTGCGATTTTAATTGGAATGATTGCTGGCTATGCGGTAGCAGTTATATGGGGGATTGTTGATTTCTCAGCTGTTACGGAAGCAAGTTGGTTTGCTTTCCCTAGACCATTGGCCTTTGGAATTGAATTTAAATGGAATTTTGTTCTTGTATTCGTTTTGTTATTTTTTATTAATTCAGTGGAAATGACAGGAGATTTTACAGTATCAGCTACAGGGGGGCTGGGACGTCAACCAAAAGATAAAGAGCTGACAGGTGGAATTATTGGAAATAGTATTGCTTGCGTTTTTTCTTCATTTTTTAATTGTTTTGCAACTGGTACTTACAGTCAATGTTCTGGTATTGTTGCACTGACAAAAGTATGTAGTAGATACGTTATGGGATGCGGGGCAGTCACACTAGTAGTTGCAGCATTTTGTCCTAAATTATCCGGCTTACTATCTACCATACCAAGTTGTGTAATTGGAGGAGCAACCATTGTTGTATTTTCCATGATTGCGCTTTCTGGTATGAGTCTTGTGGCGCAAAGCAGATTTACAAGTCGTAGTATGCTAATTTGTGGGACGTCATTAGCACTTGGACTAGGGGTATCTTTTGCAAAAGATATTTTGGCAGGTACAGGAGAGTATATTCAGATGTTTTTTGGCGAATCTAGCATTATTTTGGTCGCTGGTACTGCATTACTGTTAAATATTGTACTTCCAAAAGATGCGGTAGATCAAGAAGTAGAACAAGAAATGTTAGATGCCATCCGAAATACTGCGGATGAAAATTGTTAGATGAGGAGGAACGTATGATAGACCATTTATTAATCAATGCAATTATTGTAACTGTAAATAAAGAACGAGAAATTTTGTATCATGGAGCATTAGCAATTGAAGGAAACAACATTGCAGATATTGGGGAAAGCGAAGCCCTTGTTAAAAAATATCCAGATGCCAAAAAGATAACTGATTTAAATGGAAAAATTATTTTTCCGGGATTTATTAATACACACAATCACCTATTCCAAACATTGCTAAAGGGTCTTGGTGATGACATGGTATTGAAAGATTGGCTCGCTACCATGACATTTCCAGCGGCTACCAACTTGACCCAGGATGACTGTTATCAAGCAGCTATGCTAGGATGTATGGAAGGGATACATAGTGGGATTACTACAATGCTGGATTATATGTATCCACACAATTGTGAGATGTTAAGTGATGGAATTGTGAAGGCATTTAAAGAATTAGGTATTCGTGGAATTTTGGGTAGAGGTTGTATGGATACAGGAGAGCAATTCGGAGTGCATCCTGGAATCATGCAGCAAAAGGAACAGGTAGAAGCGGATTTGCGCCGTCTTTTTGAAACATATCATAATGCAGAAAATGGTAGAATAAAGGTGTGGGTTGCACCCGCAGCAATGTGGTCAAATACAAGGGAAATGTTGGAAATGTTGTGGAAGGTTACAAACGAGTATAATGCTGGATTTACCGTACATATTTCCGAAACACCTTTTGACCGAGAAGCAGCAAAGGAACTGCATGGAAAAGTGGATGCAGAGTTACTTGAAGAGTTGGGAATTGTAGGACCCAATGTATTAATGGTGCACTGTTGCTATCTTACAGAAAAAGATATGGAAATGGCGAAGAAGTATGATATGAAAATTTCACATAATGTGTGCTCTAATATGTATCTTTCTTCTGGTGTAGCACCAGTACCAGAACTATTAGCAAAAGGAATTACTTGTAGTCTCGGAGTAGACGGAGCAGCAAGTAATAATGCACAAGATATGGTAGAACTTATGAAATTTACGGCCTTACAGCACAAGGTACATACCAAAAATCCGCTCGCCATGTCAGCAGAGAAGGTATTGGAAATGGCAACCATAGATGGAGCGAGGGCAATTGGAATGGAAGATGAAATTGGCTCCTTAGAAATAGGGAAAAAAGCGGACTTGGTCATCTTTGATCCTATGGAATCGCCAAAAGCAATTCCAATGCATAATCCAGTATCAACACTTGTGTATTCATCATCACTTAAAAATATTACAGGAGTCATTGTAGATGGAAATACAATTATGGAGCATGGAGTGATCTTAACAGTTCCAGACGAACGAGCAGTATATACATCTGCACAACAATGTGCAGAAGATTTATGCAAACGAGGAAACATCACCAATCGGCGAGAAGGACATCGCTGGTAAAAGAGATGGGGACGGGGGCAATGCACATTGCCCCCGTCCCCATCTAACAATTGCCCTGTCCCTATTGACAAATTAGAGGGTTAATTATAAAGTAAAAGTAATGGTTAGGGTTTGACGAACTTTTCGAAAGGTCGCACAAGCCCTTTTAGTTTTTTTTTATAAATAATACTGAGAAATGGGATGAAAAGATGAGGGTACTAATTAAAGGTGCTGGAGATTTAGCAACAGGAATTGCTTGTCGCTTACAAATGTGCGGAATGGATGTGATAATGACAGATTTAGCTATTCCAACAACTGTTAGAAGAACGGTTGCATTTTCTAGAGCAGTATACGAGGGTGAAGCGGAAGTAGAAGGCATTGTGGGGCGATTGGCACAGGTTCCTTCTGATATAGAAACCATACTGTCACAAAAGGAAATTGTAGTCATTGTGGATCCAGATTTGGCGTATATGGAATCGTATCGGGCGGAGGTCGTTGTAGATGCAATTCTAGCAAAAAGAAATTTGAATACGAGGATGGAGGATGCAAAGATTGTCATTGGAGTAGGGCCCGGATTTGTTGCGGGAAAAGACTGTCATGCTGTTATTGAGACAAAAAGAGGACATTACCTAGGAAAGGTGATTACGAAGGGGAGTGCGATTCCTAATACTGGAATTCCGGGAAGTGTTGGTGGCTATACAGTAGAACGAATTATAAGAGCAACGGCAAAGGGAATATTTGAACCGGTGGCGTTTATTGGAGATAAAGTAAGCGAGGGGGACATAGTAGCCTATAGTGGAGGCCATCCAGTTTATGCACTTATGGGTGGAGTGGTTCGTGGCATGTTGCAGTCAGGCGTGGAAGTGACAGAAGGAATGAAATGTGGGGACATTGATGCAAGATGTGAGATTGATCATTGCTATACCGTGTCCGATAAAGCAAGGGCAATTGGCGGTGGCGTACTAGAAGCCATTCTAAGGTTCTCAAAATGATAGAGAACTTGTATTTTACGAAAAAGTGAAGGATAAAAACCATAGATAAGAGAATCCTCACATATACTTAGTATTATTGCCAAGTATATAGGAGGATTTTTTAAATGGAGTATATCCAGCATGTTAATAACATTTTACGCGATTTCATCTGGGGACGTGGGATGTTAGTAATTTTTTTGGCGATTGGCCTAATGTTTACAATACGTCTTGGTTTTTTTCAATTTACAAAGTGGAGAATATGGTGGGGGATGACAGTTGGACAGCTATTTCGTAACCGTCATGTCAGCAAGACAAAGGATAAAAATTCCATGTCACAGTTTCAGGCATTTTGTACTGCGTTGGCGGCAACACTTGGGACTGGAAATATTACAGGCGTAGCGACCGCACTGATTGCAGGAGGACCAGGGGCAATTTTCTGGATGTGGATATCAGCAATTGTTGGTATGATGACCGCTTATGCTGAAAATGTCTTGGGAATTTTATACCGCTATAAGAATAAAAGTGGCCGTTGGGTAGGGGGCGCAATGGTTTATATGGAGCGGGGGCTTGGGAGTAAATGGTTAGCAACTATATTTGCAATTTTCTGTATCTTTGCCTCCCTTGGAATGGGAAACATGACACAAGCCAACTCTGTAGCAAGTGGGTTAAAAGAGGTGTTTTCTATTCCCCCATTTTTTACTGGGGTTGGAATCATGGTGGTAGTATCTCTTGTATTACTTGGGGGAATCCGTAGAATTGCAGCCGTAACTGAAAAGATGGTACCGCTGATATCATTGTTTTATCTAGCTGGAGCACTGATAGTCCTCGTGTGCAATATAGGGGCCATTCCAGGGGCATTAAAGCTAATATGTACAGAAGCATTTCAGTTTCAAGCAGTTGGAGGCGGCGTTTTGGGATATGGTATGCGCCAAGCAATAAAAATTGGAATTGCCAGAGGTGTATTTTCTAATGAAGCAGGACTTGGTTCGGCAGTTATGGCACATGCTGCGTCAGATGTGGAATCGGCTCCGGTACAGGGGATGTGGGCTATTTTAGAAATTTTTATTGACACCATTATTTTTTGTACGATGACGGCTCTTGTTATTTTAACAACAGGAGTTTATGATAAACAGCTATTTCTCAGTAATATTAGTAGGGGAATCGAAAATGTAGATGGAACAACCTTAACAGCACAAGCATTTGCAACTGTAATACCAGGAGGAGATAAATTCCTTGCATTATCCATGATTTTCTTTGCAATTGCTACCATTATTGGCTGGGCATACTTCGGAGAACGAACATTTGCATATTTATTTGGAGAGAAGTCAGCATTTACATATAAAATGATATATATCATTACCTTATTGCCAGGTTGCATGATTGCACCAACATTGGTATGGGAGATTGCAGATACATTTAATGGATTTATGGCAGTACCAAATCTTACGGCAATCTTTTTGCTAAGTGGAGAAGTTGTGCATGTGACAAAACAATACTTAAATGGATTACAAAAAAATGGAAGAATAAGAAAAAAATAAGTTGTGCAAGTTGCGATAAATATATTGACAAAAACTATAAAATTGATATAATGTTAACAGATAATAAATAAAATAATTTAAGGAGTTTGACGACTTTTTTCAAAGGTCGTGGAACTCCTTTTTTTGTAATAAGAGTTTGCCAACCTTTCACAAAGGTTGGCAAACTCTTATTTTTTAATACAGGAAAACCGTTGAGTGTAGAGTAGGGGATTTATAATAGGCAGGAGGTAGTAAATTGATAATAAGAGGTGGATTGATTGTAAATCATAATCAAAAAATGTTGGGAGATATTCGTGTTGAGCATGGAATCATAACAGCAATAGAAGAAGTATTGATACCAAAACAAGGAGAGGACATTGAGGATGTAACGGGATGCTATGTATTACCAGGTGGCATAGATGTCCATACACATTTCGACATGCCAGCTGCAGAATGCAAGACTTCTGACGATTTTTATACTGGAACAAAGGCAGCCATAGCGGGAGGAACCACTACAATCCTTGATTTTGCAGAGCCTGATTTGGATGCATCCTTACAACAAGGATTAGATACCTGGCACCATAAAGCAGATGGAAATGCTTTTTGTGATTATGGATTCCATATGACAGTTTCTAGATGGGATGACACCATGGGTGAGCAGATGCAGTCCATGATCAATCAAGGAGTAACTTCTTTTAAAGCTTATACAGCGTATAAGGATTCGCTAGGAGTAGAAGATGAAGAATTAGAACAAATCTTACGCACAACAAAGCAAATAGGCGGTCTACTTTGCGTTCATTGCGAGGATGGAGAGTTTTTAGAAGAATTGCAGCAAAAATTAAAAGAAAAAGATCCCGGTAATATTTATAATCACCCCTTATCCAGACCCAATATAGTAGAACAACGGGCCATTCAAAAAGTAATTAAAATGGCAAAGCAATTAGATGCGCCACTATACGTTGTACACGTAAGTACCAAAGAGGGGCTTATGGAGATTAAACATGCAAAAGAATTGGGTGATACTATTTACGCGGAAACATGTCCTCATTATCTACTCATGGATGAAAGAAAATACAAATTGCCCGGTTTTGAAAGTGCCAAATATGTGATATCACCACCACTGCGTAGCCAACAAGATCGGTTGGCATTGTGGAAAGGTATACGTGGTAAGTATATTGATACTATTGCTACAGATCATTGCTCGTTCTTTTATAAGGGACAAAAGGAGCTGGGGAAATGTGATTTTACTAGAATACCAAACGGGATTCCTTCGGTTGAGCAAAGACTACAACTTATGTATCATTTTGGCGAAAAAAATGGAGTGACAATAGAAGAAATGGTGAATCTGACAGCAACAAACCCGGCAAAGATTTTTGGGATTTTCCCAAAGAAAGGGATCATTCAAGTTGGAAGTGATGCAGATCTTGTAATTATAAAGCAGGGAGCAAAGTATGAGATTAGTGAGGATAATCAATACCAGCAAGTAGATTATACCCCTTATGAAGGGGTAATTGTGACAAAAAGGATACAAGCTGTATTTTTGAGAGGTGAAAAAATAGTTTCAAATGGTGGTTTTCTAAACAAAGATCCTATGGGTCAGTATATATATCGAAAGGGTAGAGCAGAGGGAGGAGAATAGTATGGCAGCAAAAGTAATAAAAGGAAGATTTTTAATGACCCAAGAGGGGTTAAAAAAAGAATATGGCATTCGAATAGAAGATCAAAGAATCACGCAAGTAGCACCCAATGAAACCCTAAGAATCGAATCGGAAGATGAAGTAATCGTTTTGGAACATCAAATGATTCTACCTGGCTTTGTAAATGGTCATAACCATATGTATGGATTTTTATCACATGGCATTCCAGCAGAGTCAATGGTTACAGAATTCTCAAGCTTTTTGGATGATTTTTGGTGGCCATATGTGGAAAATCGTCTTAATCACGAACTCGTGGAGGCAACCACGAGATGGGCATGCGTAGAGATGATTGAAAGTGGAGTTACATCATTTGTAGATATTTTGGAAGGACCCAATGCAATTCCAGGAGCTTTAGAAGTAGAGCAAAAGGTAGTCGAGGAGGCGGGATTGCGTGGAAGACTTTCATTTGAAGCTTGCGAAAGAGTAAGTTATGAAAATGGCTGCTTAGGATTAAAAGAAAATATTGATATGGTTCAAAAATATAATAAAAAAAATAGCTTAGTTAAGGGAATGAACAGCATTCATACGTTATTTACCTGTTCCAAAGAATTTGTGAAAAAGGCAAAGCAACTGTCAGAAGAAAATGAGTGTATGCTACATATGCATCTAAGCGAAAGTGTATATGAACCGGATTGGTGTATGAAGCATTATGGGAAGAGTCCAGTAGAAATCTACGATGAATTGGGCTATTTAGATGAACATGTATTAGCATCTCAGGTAGTGCAAGTTTCTGATCTAGAATTAGATATTTTAGCAAAGCGAGGAGTTAGAGCAGTCTCCATGCCACTATCCAATTGTGAGGTTGGGGGAGGATTTGCACCTATTGCAAAAATGTTAGAACGAGGCATGACGGTTGCCCTTGGATCAGATGGATATGTGAATAACTTCTTTGAAGTCATGAGAGGGGCATTTTTAGTTCACAAAGCAAATCAGCAAGATCCGCAAGTTATGCCAGCCGATTGTGTGTATCAGATGGCTACTTCTATGGGCGCGAAGGCAATCGGAATCGAAGAGGCAGGATCATTAAAGGTAGGGAATCTAGCGGATATTATTACCGTAAGTACAAAATTTCCAACGCCTATAAATGATGCAAATGTATATGACCAATTAGTGCTATTTTGCAATCCTGATAAAGTAAGGAATGTAATGGTAAATGGAGCATGGCTAAAAAGAGATGGTCAGTTGGTAACATTGAATAAAGAAAAAAGCAGAAAAGAACTTCATGATATTACGGAAAAGTTCTGGGCAGTAAATTCATAAGAGAGGATGATAGTATGCCATTAGTAGGAGAAAAACAATTTAACGTAATTAATCAATCCAAACCAAGACTTGACGGAGTAGAAAAAGTAACTGGAAAAGCACGTTATGCAGCAGATATATATATGGAAGGAATGCTATATGCAGGAGTATTAAGAAGCAACTATGCCAGTGCAAAAGTAACACACATAGATGTGGAAAAGGCCAAAAAAATAGAAGGTGTGGAGGCAGTGGTTACCTATAAAGACATGCCCAAAACAGTCAGTTGGGCATCTTATAGATACCTAACAGACCACATACGATATCAAGGGGATTGTGTGGCAATGGTAGCAGCAAGATCCAAAGCATTGGTAGAGGAGGCACTATCAGCTATTGAGGTGACATACGAAGAAATACCAGGAGTGTATACCATTGATGAGGCACTGGAAGAAGGCGCCCCATTGGTACATTCAGAACATGCGAGAAATATATTTGAAGCATCTAGATTTCACATAAGAAAAGGAAATATTTCGACGGGATTTGAACAGGCAGATGTGGTTGTGGAACAAGAGTATCGAACGCAATTTATTGAACATTCTTATATTGAGCCAGAAGCGGTGGTGGCGTATATCAATCCAAATGATGGAGTAATGACGGTGCATGCTTCTGCACAAAATCCATTCTTTACAAGACGATATATTGCAGATGTTTTAGGAGTTCCAATGAATAAAGTAAGACTCATTCAAGAAGTCATAGGTGGAACGTTTGGTGGAAAAGAAGAAGGTGTTGGGCTAATGACCGGTCGCGCAGCTTACTTGGCGCATATTACGAAGAAACCAGTAAAATTTGTATTTTCGAGAGAAGATTCCTTTCTGGAAAGTTCCAAAAGACATCCATTTCGATTACGTTATAAGGTGGGGGCAACAAAGGATGGAAGGATTATTGCCTTTGAAGGAGAACAAGTAGATAATGCAGGAGCTTACAATAATCAGACACAGTTCATGAATTGGAGAGCCAACGTACATTCCACAGGCCCTTATGAAATCACGAATGTAAGTACCGATACCTTTGGAGTATTCACCAATAATATTCACGGTGGTGCGATGAGAGGATACAGTTCCCCATCCCTTATCTTTGGGCAAGAACAATTGATTGATGAACTAGCAGAAGCGCTGGGAATGGATGAGATCGAACTTCGTAAGAAGAATTGTTTGAAAAATGGCTCTTTTACAGCCACAGGGGTTCCGGTAGAGCATGTGATTCTAGAAGAGATCCTAGACTATACAGTCGAGCAAACAGACTACAAAGCAAAGCATATGGCATATAAAAAGCAAATATCTAGTACAAAACGAAAAGGAATTGGCCTTGCAATCTGTTATAGAGGTAGTGGGCTAGGTGCCGAATCACCAGATGCTTCTGGTTGTATGATGATTATTAATGAGGATGGTTCGGTGACAATTAACTCCGGATTAGCAGAAAATGGTCAGGGACTTAAGACGGCATATGCTCAGATTGCAGCAGAGAGCCTTGGGGTAAAATTTGAAAACATTCAATTTTACGGAACAGATACACATTCTATACCAGATTGTGGGATGACGGTTGCGTCAAGGGGAACTGTTATGGGAGCGCAATCCGTTAAGAAGACAGGAATAAAATTAAAGCAAATTATGTTACAAAATGCCTTAGAACTTCAAGTATTCCAGCAAGAAGGGCTCGCCATACAAGACATTGATCTGGTAGATAATCAATTCTTTATAAAGGCAAATCCTAAGGTAAAGGTAGAATTTGCACAGGTCGCTAACAGTTGCTTATGGACGGGAAAACAAATGTCTGCGTTTGAATGGTTTACACCGGATGGGCTACATCAAGATCATCATACGGGCCAAGGAACAGCATTTCCAACATTTGCTTATGGATGTGTGGTAGCAGAGGTTGAGGTTGATATGAGAACTGGATATGTGGAGCTACAAAAGGTAACAGCTAGTCATGATGTAGGAACAGCAATTAATCCTGCACTTATAAAAGGCCAACTGTACGGTGGAATTGTCATGGGGCAAGGATATGGAATTATGGAAGATGTAGCACCGAGTAAAGGGAAAGTAAAGAATCGCAACTTTGATTCTTATATTATTCCAACGGCTATGGATGCACCAGAAATGAAGTTAAATCTTTTTGAATGCGATGATCCAGCAGGGACTTATGGAGCTAAAAGCATTGGAGAACCAGCAACGGAAGCGATAGGGGGAGCAATTGCTAATGCAGTATACAATGCAACAGGGCGAAGAGTTCGTGAAAATCCATGTGATTTAGAAACTGTATTGTTAGGTAAAAAACTAAGATAAATAAAGGAAGGAATAAACCGAATGTTCAAATACAATTATTATCGTGCAGAAACTATTTTAGATGTATGTAAGCAATTAGCCATTTACAAAGAAAAAGCACGTATTATTGCAGGTGGCACAGATTTGATGGTGCAAATTCGCGAACAAGATAAAAAGTGGCTGGGATTAGAATGCTTAATTGACATCACAGCTTTGGAGCAAGAGCTTCGTTACATAAAAGAAGAAGAGAACAATATCCATATTGGGGCGTTAGCCACACATACAGATATTGAGGAATCTGAACTTATCCGAACCTACTTACCATTTTTAGGGGCGGCTAGTGCAACCGTTGGCTCACCTCAGATTCGCAATAGAGGAACCATTGGTGGAAGCATATGTAATGCATCCCCGGCAGCAGATCCGCTGACTCCATTGGTGGCAGCCGATACAAGGGTCGTGATACAAGGGTTGGAGAAAATACGAGAAGTCAAGCTTACAGAATTTTATTTAGGAAAAGGAAAAATTGATTTAAAAGATGGAGAATTTGTGAGAGAGTTCATCGTACAAAAATTATCCAAGAATGTGCGCACAGAATTTGTAAAGCTTGGTAGAAGAAAGGCATTGGCGATTTCTAGATTAAATGTAGCGGTAGCGCTTGTATTCGATCATCAGGGAATAATCAGTGAGGCGAGAATTGCACCTGGTTGCATTTTTGTAAAACCAGATCGAGTCACAAAAGCAGAGGAAGTGGTGATTGGAAAAAGACCATCTGAAGAAGTGTTTCAAGCAGCAGGCAAAGCCGTATCAGAAGTCATGATTGAACGAACGGGCATACGATGGTCTACAGAGTATAAGCAGCCAGCAGTAGAAGGAATTGTAGAAGATGCACTATGCAAGGCAGCAGGAATGGAGGCGTAAGAATGGAGATGAAACATATAGAAATTCATTTTACACTAAATGGCTCAAAGACGGTAGTTACAACAGATCCAAATGCAAGATTATTGGATGTATTAAGGGATGAATTGCGGCTAACAGGAACAAAAGAAGGATGTAGTGTTGGAGAATGTGGTGCCTGCACTGTTATTTTGGATGGCAAAGCGGTGACTTCCTGCCTGGTATTGGCAGGAGCTGTAGAAGGGCGTGAGGTAATTACGATTGAAGGGGTTGGAGTAGATGGACAGTTAGACCCCATTCAGGAAGCCATTTTAAGGAACCATGCATTGCAATGCGGATTTTGTACTCCTGGCTTTATCATGAGTGCAAAGGCGTTGTTAGATGAAAATCCGGATGCAACACAAGAGGAAATTCGCCGGGCAATATCTGGTAACCTATGTCGGTGCACCGGATATGAGCAATTAGTAATAGCCATACATGAAGCAGCTAAAGAATTAAAGTCAATAAAAAAAGTCCAAATATAGGAGGAAAAACGTATGTTTCAAAAAGACAAGGTAACAGGTGCGGATATTAGTATTCAATTTTGTGGGTATCAATTACAAAGTCCTTACATTTTATCATCTGGACCACTAACGTACAGTTCAGAAGGGATGATTAAGGGGTTTCGGGCAGGATGTGGTGCAGTTGTAACAAAGACAATTAGAAAAGCTGCAGCAATCAACCCAGTCCATCACATGGGAACAATCAATGGAGATTCCTTAATCAATTGTGAAAAATGGGCGGATTCTGATAGACAACTGTGGTACGAAAAAGAAATTCCAGAAACGGTGGCAGCAGGAGCAATTGTAATTGCAAGCGTGGGCCATACTTTGGAAGAAGCAAAAGAAATCGTAACAGAGGTTGAAAAGGCAGGAGCGCATATCATTGAGTTAGTGTCATATACGGAGGAAACCTTGTTACCAATGTTAGACTTTACAAAAGCAAATGTAACCATTCCCGTTATTTGTAAGTTAAGTGGAAATTGGCCAGATCCTGTTGGAACGGCAAGAAAATGTCTAGAACATGGAGCAGATGGACTGTGTGCCATAGATTCCATTGGTCCAACATTAAAAATTGATATTGAAAAGGCACGTCCAGAGATGATGAGTGGAGATGGATTTGGTTGGATGACAGGTGCAGCAATGAGACCTATTTCCATGCGCATCAATGCAGAAATTGCCAGAAATCATCCAGACCTTAAGAATTTATATGCTTCTGGTGGTGTTATGAGTGCGGACCATGCTATTGAATTTATGATGGCAGGTGCTATGGGAGCTGGAATTTGTACAGTCGGAATTCTAAAAGGAGTAGAATACGTGGAGAAAATGTGCTATGACCTTTCGGAGCGGTTGGAAAATCTAGGATACCGTTCTATTGAAGAGGTAAATCGTATGGCATTACCAAATTTTCCAAGGAAGGAATATGTAAGTAAATTAGAATTTCATTTTCAGCCATATAAGGAAGAAGGAAAGAAAAAATGCATTTCCTGTGGAAAATGCGTGACTGTATGTTGCTATGATGCAAGAACATTGGAGTTTCCAAAGATGCATGTAAATGTGGAGAAATGCCGCAGTTGTGGATTGTGCTTGGATGTCTGTCCCACAGGGGCTCTTACTGGGCAACGTGCAGCCCAGACTGTAGAAGATTTGGAATTAGAAAAAAAATCAATAGAATTCTACGAAAGTGTAAAATAAATTCATTAAAGAGAGGTAAAAAGATATGTTTGGAAAAGAAAGAGAAGAACAATTAATTGCATTTTGTCAGAAAATGATTCAAGCAAAAAGTTACAGTGGAGAAGAAGAACAAGTTGTTGTGGAAATGAAAAAATTTTGTGAGGAAACAGGATTCACAGATATCCATGTAGACAAATATGGAAATTGTATCTGTCATATCAAGGGAAAAAGACAGGGTCCTAAGCTCCTTTTTGATGGTCATATGGATACTGTACCAGTGCCAGACCCATCAGGGTGGGAACACGATCCATTTGGAGCAGAAATAGTAGATGGGAAGATGTATGGACGTGGTACTTCGGATATGAAAGGTGCATTATCTTCGATGTTAGCTGCGGCTATCTTCTTTGCAAAAGATTGTGACTTTGATTTTCCGGGAGATATCTATGTGGCAGGGGTAGTGCATGAAGAGTGCTTCGAAGGTGTTGCTGCAAGAGAAATCAGTGCATACGTAAAGCCTGACTATGTAATTATTGGGGAAGCCTCTCAATTAAATATTAAAATTGGACAACGTGGAAGAGGTGAGTTACAAGTAGAGACCTTTGGTGTCCCGGCGCATTCTGCAAGTCCTCACGAAGGCGTGAATGCAGTTTATAAGATGTGTAAAGTGATTGAAGCAATACAGGAATTAAAGCCTACGAATCATTCGGTGTTGGGAGATGGAATCTTGGAATTAGTAGATATTAAATCCTCCCCATTTCCAGGTGCATCCGTGGTTCCAGACTATTGCAGAGCTACCTATGATAGAAGACTTCTAGTAGGAGAGACCAAGGAAAATGTGTTAGCACCGATCCAAGAACTATTAGAAAGAATGATGAAAGAGGATCAATCATTAAAAGCAAAAGTTTCTTTTGTAACTATGGAAGAACATTGTTACACTGGGAATATAATTGGAAGTGAACGTTTTTTCCCAGGATGGCTGTATGAGGAAAAAGACTCTTTTGTTCAAGCAGTTTATCAAGAAATGAAATCTATGGGATTTGATCCAACGATTACTAATTATGACTTTTGTACAAATGGCAGTCATTATGCAGGAGAAGCAGGCATTAAGACACTGGGGATCGGACCATCTAAGGAGACGTTAGCCCATAAAATAAATGAGTATATAGAAATTGATCAATTATTAAAGGCAACACAGTGTTATTATGGTACAATGAAAGCGTTATTAAAATAATAGAAAAGAGGTTGCATAATGGAGTTATTTGATTTGCATTGTGATTCTATTGTAAGTTATCGAGAATTGGAAGCTGATTTTCTTTGTAAGGAAACTCAATTTTCCATAAGAGAATTGGAGAAATTCGACAGAATCTGTCAGACAATGGCTATTTTTATTCCCGATGAACTACGGGGAGATAAGGCTTTGGCGTATTTTAATCTACATGCAAAGTACCTAAATGAACTGGGAAAGAAACAGGCATTGTTGGTAGAATTAGCACAGAATGCGGACGACATTTTAAGGATTACAAATGAAAAAAAATGCGCGTTATTATTAGCCGTAGAAAGTGGCGCAGCATTGGCTGGAAAATTAGAAAATGTAGATTATTTAGCTACTTGTGGTGTGAAAATGATGACCTTAGTATGGAATGGGGAAAATGAAATTGGATCGGGGCATCGAACGAGTCACGGACTTACGACATTTGGACGCCAAGTTATAAGACGGATGGAAGAACAGAATATCATTGTTGATGTTTCGCATTTAAATGATAAGGGATTTGACCAAGTGTGTGAGATTGCCACGAAGCCTTTTATTGCCACGCATTCCAATTTGAGAACCGTGTGTGGGCATAAGCGAAATATGACAGAACCACAATTTCAAGAGATGATTGTTAGAAAAGGGCTGGTAGGGATCAATCTGCACGAACCATTCTTATCAGAAGATGGAAAAGGAACGTTAGACCAAGTATATCGACATGTGTATCGTATGCTAGAACTTGGGGGAGAGGATGTTATTGCATGCGGAAGTGATTTTGATGGTGCGGATATAAATGGAACACTTGATTCTCCTTGGAAGTTTGCAAAGGCAGCAGAATACCTTTTGGGGCATGGAATTTCAGAATCTGTAGTACATAAAATATTTTTTGAAAATGCGTTGGAATTTTTTCGTGCAAATGTAACATAATGAAATGTAATGATTGGTACGTGTGGAGAAATAAAATGGGAAAGACAAATTTTAATACGTATATCAAAATTAAGCAACATTTAGTTCAGAAATTTGGCAATGAATGTTTTAAGAATAATAAATTACCCTCAGAAGCAGCATTAGCAAAAGAATTGGAAATCAGCTTAGTGACATTAAGAGAGGCATTAATGATGCTTGCGCTTGAGGGATATATTACAAAAAGGCATGGTTCGGGAAATTACGTACATCCAAGTGCCTTTGATCCTACCTATAGAAATGATTTGGGAATTACATTTGCAGATGCCTTTCGTCAGCAAGGGTATGAACCGGATATGAGAATTGTAGGTATTATGAAAAGATTCGCTGGCGAAAAGTATAGCAATATATTTAAGGTGAATGAGGATGATATTATTGAGAGTGCTGAAGTTATATATACAGCTAACAAACTACCAAGTATATTCTCGATACAATCATTACCAGCTAAAAATTTAAAAAAGTCATTTCAGATAGGAAAAGAAAATTGGAATATTCATGAATTTATTTATGAATATTGTGGAAGGCATATCACACACTCCATCAATGAATATAAAGCAATTGAAGCAACAGAAAGAGTTGCAACCATGTTTGAGATTCAAAGTGGTTCTCCACTCTTATATTGTGAACAATTATTTTATGATATTCAAGATCAACCTATTTTATTTAATGTTCACTACTTTCATCCAGAACGGTATGGGGTAAGAATGTTACAAAATTGGGATTTAAATGCAAAGTAAATACGTGCTTGGGGTATAAAGTGTATTTGAACAGAAAGTCATATGAAGTGTATTTTTTTTCACTTAAAAAAATTGGATTTTTATCAATAAAATAATAAGAAAAAAGGCAAATAGTACGTATATTAAGTACTATTTGCTTTTTTATGTTGAAAAAGTCATAAGAAGACTTTTGGAGAGGGTTCATTGCTATCAAGTATCCGTATTGACAAATAGATTAATTGAATATATATTGTAGATAGATAAAAAAATGACAATAATATAGTGCAAAATATTTAAAATAAGTCATAAAACAGACAAGAGTTTGGCAACCTTTTACAAAGGTTGTAAAACTCTTGTTTTATTTTTAACTTTGATAAGTTGCGTTTTGGGATGGATACCTTTTGCAGCGACTTATTCAAATATAGTATACTTTGGGCTGATCACCCAGAATATCTGTTAGGCCTTTAAAATATTGCAGATAGTAGTATAAAACATTAAATGCCAAAAGGAGAATCAAAATGGAGAAAGTAGAAAGTAGTAAATCATTATTTGAGTACGATAGTCAACCTACCATAGCAAAAGTACTACCAATATCATTACAGCATATCATGGCAATGTTTGTGGGAACAGTAACCGTTCCGATTATAGTTGCTGGTGCGTCCGGTGCGTCCGACGAACAGAAAAGACTGCTTGTACAGTTTGCTCTTATCATGGCGGGAATCGGGACATTAATTCAGTTATTTCCTATTAAAAAAGTAGGATCAAAGTTACCAATCATATTTAGCGTAGGATTTACATTTGTTCCAACACTAACCGTTATCGGATCACAATATGGATTACCAGGAATATTTGGGGCACAAATCATAGCGGGAGTTGTAACGGTAATATTGGGACTGGGAATAAAAAGAATAAGAAAGTATTTTCCACCAGTAGTTACAGGAACAATTATTTTAGCAATTGGATTATCACTTTACCCTATTGCAATTAAGTATATGGCTGGAGGAGTTGCATCCTCTACCTATGGAGAATTAAAGAACTGGTCAATTGCAGGAATTACATTAATAACTGTTATTTTTTTCAGTTTGTTTATGAAAGGATATTTAAAGTTAGCAGGTATTTTAATTGGGGTTGCGGTCGGATATATTGTTTCACTATTTATGGGAATGATTGACTTTTCGGGAATGGCATCTGCTGGCTGGGTCACCATACCTATACCATTTCAATTTGGAATTGAATTCCATCCAAGTGCTATTATTGCTATTGTTCTTATTACTGTAGTAAATGTAATGCAGACAGTGGGAGATATTTCAGGGACAACAGTTGGAGGATTTAACCGCGAACCTTCAACAGAAGAGTTATCAGGTGGAGTAATCGCCTCGGGATTAGCAACATTGTTAGGTTCCGTATTTGGTGGGCTTCCGATTTCTTCCTATAGTCAAAATGTTGGCATTGTTGCTATGACAAAAGTGGTTAGTAGGAGAGTGGTTGCTGGCGCTGCATTTTTGATGCTAGCATTAGGTATATTTCCTAAATTTAGCGCATTTATGACAACCATGCCATCTTCAGTAATTGGTGGAGCCACGATTATGGTCTTTGGCATGATTACATTGACTGGTATCAAGCTATTGAAAGATAACTTAACCGCTCGTAATACAACAATAGTAGGGCTTGCAATCGCATTAGGGATGGGGGCATCGGCGGTACCAGATGCGCTCAGCGGATTTCCCGATGTTATTTTGCCATACATAAGTGAACCAATTGTAGTATGTGGGGTAGTTGCTTTTGTGTTGAACTTACTAGTGCCAGAAAAGACAGTACAACAAGAAGAAGAAGAAAGGCTAGCAATGGATCATTAGAAAGGGAGAACAAATGGGACTTATACGATTAGAAATTAATAATGTAGCAAGAGAGTTCTATACAGAAAAGAATTGTACTTTACTATATGCATTACGAGAAATATTAGATATGACAGGCACAAAATGTGGTTGTAATAGTGGGGATTGTGGAGCGTGTATGGTGATTTTAAATGGAGAAGCAACGCGATCTTGCTTAGTAAAAGTGGAGCAGATTAATGGTAGTAAAGTGGAAACGATAGAGGGGTTGAGCTGCGGCAATACCATACACCCGATTCAACAAGCTTTTATTGATGTGGGTGCTGTACAATGTGGATTTTGCATACCGGGTATGATTATGTCTTCAAAAGCATTATTAGACAAAAATAAGACGCCAACAGAAAAAGAGGTTAGAAGAGCAATTGATAAAAATTTATGCCGATGTACAGGATACGAAAAGATAGTGGAAGCTATTTTATTAGCAAGCCAGCGTATGGGGGTAAATTATGAATCATAATTATTCGACAATAGGTAAAAGGCTACCCAATAGGGATGCAATCCTAAAGGTAACAGGAAGTAAAAAGTATGTGGCAGATTGGAAGTTGCCGAATATGTTATATGCGAAAGTTTTATTTAGTCCCGTGGCCCATGCTAAAATAAAAAGTATTGATACTAGCAAGGCAGAAGCATTACAAGGAGTTCGGGCCGTTGTTACGTATAAAAATTCACCACAAGTAACATTTAATAGTGCGGTACGATTTATAGATCATAAATTACCTATGAATGAAAAAATCTTTGATGATACAGTAAGATTTGTTGGTGATAAGGTGGCGGCTGTTGCAGCTGATACTTTAGAAATTGCTAAAAAAGCAATCTCTCTTATCCAAGTTGAATATGAAAAACTACCAATAGTACTTAAAATCGAAGATGCTATAAAAGAAGATGCATATCCCATACATGAGGGCGGCAATATTGTAGGTCAGGTACAAGTAACAGCTGGCGATGTTGCGAAGTCTTTCGCAACATCGGATTATATAGTAAAAGATCGTTATACAACACAAGCTATACATCATGCTGCTATGGAACCACATGTAGCCATAGGAGACTGGGGATATGATAATAAACTGACCATTTACAGTCCATGTCAAAACACATTTGGTTTTCGTGTAATATTGGGACAAATCTTTGACCTAGACTACAATAAGATACGAATGGTAAGTCCAGCTATTGGCGGTGCATTTGGTGGAAAATTAGAAATGACAGTCGAACCAATTGTTGCATTACTGTCGAAACTTACTAGAAGACCAGTAAAATTAGAGTTTACGAGACAAGAAAGCATGGTATCAACTAGAGTACGCCATGGGTCTGTGGCTTATGTAAAGACAGGATTTATGAAAGATGGCACAATTAATGCAATGGAATTTGAATTATATACCAATACAGGAGCGTATGCTTCTAGTGCGCTAAATGTGACAGGTGCAATGTCTCACAAAGTATTTAAGTCATATAAAATCGAGCATATGAAATTTACCGCTCACCCAGTATATACCAATACACCTATTGCAGGTGCAATGAGAGGATATGGATCCCCACAGGCATATTTTGGGATGCAACGCCAAATAAATAAAATAGCAAAGTTCTTGCATATGGATACAGCTGATGTACAAAGAAAAAATATGGTTGATCCAGATAGTTTAGATCCGTGTTTTCATAAGCCGCATGGTAATCCTAGGCCAAAAGATTGCTTGAAAAAAGCGATGGAATTGATTGGATATGAAAAGGCTATAAAAGAACAAAACGAATCAATTAACAACAAATATAGGGTTGGTGTGGGTGTTGCGTTAGGTGTACATGGGAATAATTGTTTCGGTGCACATAGAGATGTGACGACACTGATGCTTAAGATGAACGAAGATGGTTCCTGCATTTTATATACGGGTTCTCACGATATGGGAAATGATAATGTTGGAATGCAGGTTCAAATAGTTTCGGAAGTTCTTGGAATTAGTATGGAAAAAATAGACGTTGTTCAAGCGGATACTGATGCATGCCTTTGGCATTTGGGAGATTATGCGAGTCGTGGAACGTATGTAGTTGGTGCAGCCGCACTTAAGGTAGCTAATTCGATGAAAAAAGAGTTACAAAAAGAGGCGGCAGAACTACTTAATATAAGACCAGATAAAGTGTTATTAAAGAATGATATGGCATACGCAATGGATGAGTTAGAGAACAAAGTATCCATAAAAGAAGTCATGTTGCATTGTCAAAGAGACAGTATGAGAGAATTGTGTTGTAGTGAAACACATCCAGCTATGCGGGGCCCGAGTTCATATGGGGTTCATATTGCAAAGGTATGTGTAGACAAAGAAACTGGAGAAGTTGAAGTTTTGGACTATGCGGCTGTTCAAGATGTAGGACATATGATTAATCCGATGGCATTAGAAGGTCAGCTGGCGGGTGGAATTCAAATGGGTATTGGTTATGGACTTTGCGAAGATATGGAGTACGACGACCAGGGCAGGCCGCTTACGACAAATTTAAGGAAATATCATATTTTAAGAGCTAGTGAAATGCCCAAATTACATTTGGGATTTATCGCCGAAGGAGAAGGAGAACCGGGGGGTCCTTTTGGAGCCAAAAGTTTAGGAGAATGTCCGGTTGTTCCGGCGGCGCCAGCAATAGTTAACGCAATAAGTAATGCACTAAATTGCGAAATAAATGATTTGCCAGCGACCCCGGAAAAAATAAGAAAAGCAATAATCACTGAGAAGGAGATGTGAACATGGTTAAAATTTTAGGGATTTGTGGTAGTCCTAGAAAAAAATCATCATATAAAGCATTACAAGCAGCATTGGAATCTGCAAAGGAGCAAGGTGATGTAGAAATTGAGTTAGTAGAGCTACGAGCAAGAAAGATGAATTACTGTATTCACTGTAATAAGTGCCTTCGTGACGAAGCGGATAGATGCACGGTATTCCAAGATGATATGACAATATTGTATGACAAAGTATATGAAGCAGATGGAATTATTATTGCATCTCCGGTGTATGAAATGAATATTACAGCACAGCTTTCAACCTTTTTTAGCCGCTTCCGATCAGCATGGATGATCAGCGTAAAAGAACCTTATTTCTTTATGAAAAAGGTAGGTGCTGCAATCGCAGTGGGAGGAACTAGAAACGGTGGGCAAGAAATGACGATTACTGCCATTAATAATTTTTACAATACCCAAGGAATTACAGTTTGTAGCGGTGGATCAGGAATCTATGCAGGAGTATCCCTTTGGAACCCAGGAGATGGTTCTAGTGAAATGGATGATAAAATTGGTATGGAACACGCCATTGCATTAGGGAAAAAAATGGCAGTGATGACTAAAATAATGAAAAAAGCAAATACATAGTTACATTACCGAAAATAATTGACAAATTATATTTTTATGATATAATTTATTCAGAAAGAGTTTGACAACCTTTAAACAAAGGCTGAAAAACTCTTTTTTTTGATATCGAGTTATTTGTGAAAAAAACTTGAGGGGGAAAATGAATGAAAAAAGTATTTGAATCCATTAGGGATTCTCTAAAACAAGATAAAGATGTTGTATTAATTACGATTATCGCGGGTTCTGGTTCTACACCAAGAGGTGCGGGGGCAAGAATGTGGGTAGCCTCAGATAAAAGTTGCAAGGGAACAATTGGTGGCGGAAGTGTGGAGCATCAAGCATACCTAAAAGCGCTAGAAGTTTTAAAAGTGAAAGAGTCAGTGACCGAAGGTTATAATTTAGGTAATGATGACGTAGCTAATATTGGAATGGTCTGTGGTGGACAGGTGGTCGTTTATTTTCAATTTATTTCACACAAGGACAAGAGCGTAATCACGTTTCTTCAGAGCCTTATTGAACAGTGTGAATGCGATGAAGATGCTTGGCTTATCATGGACATTACCAATCAAACGGTATGGGGCATGGGCCTATATACAAGGACGAATGGTCTAAAGGGCATGGAGATTGAGGAAATACAGCCATTATTGAAGACAAGGGCAATGCGCGCAGAGCTGAAAGGAAAGCTGTATTATTCAGAACCTTTGGTAAAATCAGGAACGGTATATGTATTTGGTGGAGGCCATGTGGCACAAGAGTTGGTACCTGTATTATCACACTTGGATTTTAAATGTGTGGTGTTAGATGACCGAGAGAAGTTTGCAAATCAGGAGGTATTCTCAGAGGCAGAGCGCGCAATCGTATGTGATTTTAAGAATATTGGCAGAGATATTTCCATTACATCAAATGACTATGTGGTAGTCATGACGAGAGGGCATCAACATGATTATGAAGTACAAGCACAGGCATTAGCAAAAAAACCTTGTTATATTGGCATTATGGGTAGTAAACATAAGATTGCATATGTTACTGAGAAATTAAGGAAAGATGGATTTACGAAAGAGGAGATTGAAGCATGCCATATGCCAATTGGTACAGCGATTCAGGCCGAGACACCAGCGGAGATTGCAATCAGTGTGGCAGGAGAATTAATACAAGTGCGTGCCAAGAGGAAACGAGGATAATATGGGAAAAATGCTGTTCTTAGAGGGTCCATCTGGAATTGGGAAATCTACAATTATATTAGATGCAGCAAGGGAAAGCAGATTAGCTGGCGCTGGTTTTTTTAGCCAAAGGTTAAATGATGAAGATGGGTGTACCAAAGCGTTTCAGATGGTTGCCTATCAAGAGGTTAAACAAAGTATCGCGCATTATATAGGAAGTGAAAAAGATATATTTTTTCAATATCCAGGTACCACACATAGTGAAATACATATGGAAGTATTTGATCATATTCGAACTATTGTGGGGACATACCAGAATGCAGATTTTTTACTGTTAGACGAAATTGGCGGAATGGAACTCAAATCAATAATATTTACGGCTTATTTGTATGAATTGTTAGGGAGTGGAATCCCCTGCATAGGTGTTATAAAATCTCAATTCAATCATCAGCATATGGGAAAGCGAATTCAGGAAACAAGAATGTCCAGAGAACAGTATCTGATATTGAGAAAACGATTAGTACATCAATATGGAGCTCAGATTGTATATATGGAAACCACAGAAAGACAATTGGCACAGCAGAGAATAATGGAGTTTTTTAAGGAGATTAAGAATCCCACAAGAAATCATCCTTTCTAAATCAACGGAGGTTAACGCGTGACAAAGAAAAAAGTGAGGCGAAGAATACAGGGCCTTATTATATTATTTATAGTAATTATTATGGTATCCTTATCTCTTGGACGTTATTGGATTGACCCAGGAACCATAATAAAAGTATTTCTTTCGAAAGTCTTTCCCATACAAGTGACTTGGGAAGCGCAAGTTGAGACAGTGCTATTTCATGTCAGATTCCCGAGAATTTTATTAGGAATTTTAGTAGGTGCAGGTCTTTCGCTTGCTGGGGCTACCTATCAGGGGATTTTTCAAAACCCAATGGTATCTCCAGATATATTAGGGGCTTCATGGGGAGCTGGGTTTGGAGCGGCACTTGCATTATTCATGTCTTTTCACTATGCCGGAGTGAGTTTGAGTGCCTTTGTATTTGGCCTTGCTGCAGTACTAGTAGTATGTGTGATTGGTCGTATTGTCAAACACAATGTAACACTTGGGTTTATTTTAGCTGGGATTATGGTAGGCTCAATTTTTAGCTCCGGAGTTTCTTTTTTAAAGTTAGTAGCAGATCCGCTGAATACGTTGCCTGCCATTACTTATTGGCTTATGGGAAGCTTAGCATCGTCCAAAGGAATTGATGTTTGCTTTGCTGGCCCGATTATTATCGTGGGGATGATACCGATCGTGTTACTACGGTGGAAGATTAATGTGCTAACTATGGGGGATGATGAGGCAAAGGCAATGGGGATAAATGCAAAAAAGCTAAGACTTATTTTAATTTTATGTGCCACCTTGATTACCGCAGCCGCCGTATCTGTAAGCGGAATGATTGGGTGGGTAGGGTTGGTAATACCTCATTTTACACGTATGTTGGTTGGAAATGATTACCGAAGGGTTGTACCTGTCTCTATCTTATTAGGTGGAATGTACCTTGTCTTAGTGGATGATTTCGCCAGAATGTTAACCACAAGTGAAGTACCACTTGGTATTTTAACTGCTTTTGTGGGGGCGCCGTTCTTCCTATATCTAATTGTGAAAGAGGGGAAAAAGATATAATGAGTCTACAAGTGGAAGATCTTCGATTTTCTTATCGGGGATGGCAAGTATTAAAGGGAGTATCATTTTGTCTGAAGCAGGGGAATCTTGTATGTATATTAGGGAAAAATGGTGCAGGAAAAAGTACGCTTTTTCGATGTATTCTTAGCATGCTTTCTAATTATAAAGGAACGATTTTAGTTAATAAAAAAAATATTAAGCAGTGTACGATTCAAGAGTTGGCGGATAGTATTGCCTATATACCTCAAGTACATAGTGCAGTCTATAATTTTTCTGTCATTGATATGGTATTGATGGGGACTACGGCATCTATGGGAACATTTAAAACTCCTGGTAAAAAGGAGTACAAGAGGGCATTAGAAGCTCTTCAAATGGCTCATATTGAGTATTTGGAACATCGTACATTTGGACATATCAGTGGTGGAGAACAGCAGATGGTTCTTATTGCACGTGCCATTGCTCAACAAGCACGTATTCTAATTATGGATGAACCTTGTTCTAGCTTAGACTATGGTAATCAGATACGTATTATGGAGATGACAAAAAGATTAGCAGAGCAGGGGTATCTGATTTTACAATCCACACATAATCCTGAACATGCACTATTGTATGCAGATCAGGTCATGGTTTTGGACGAAGGAGTTATTCGTCAGTTTGGAGAGCCTAATGAAGTGTTGACAGAAGATGTCTTAGGACATATTTATGGAATTGACATTTCTTTATGCGATATAGGGTGGGATAACAGAAAAGTATGTATTCCATCTCAAGAAGCAAAAATGAAGGGAGAAGAGCAATGAAAAAGAGTAATGTAAAAGGGAAGGTAATCCTCCTTGCACTTGTATGGATGTTATCTATGGCATTAGCTGGGTGTGCAGGAAATACCAAGAAAGAGGCAGCGAAGGAAAAAACGAACGTTGAAGAAACAAAAAGTGAAACAAGAATATTTACCGACTCTGCTGGCAGAGAAGTAGAATTGCCGACAAAGATTCAAACAGTAGCACCGTCAGGTCCGCTGGCGCAAATTGTGTTATATACGGCTTGCCCAGATAAACTAGCAGGTGTAGCTTCGGATTTTTCAGAAGACACCAAGAAATATATTGATTCCAAGTATGCAGAATTACCGAAATTCGGACAATTCTACGGAAAGAATGCGAATCTTAATATGGAAGCCTTATTAAAAGAAAATCCGAATGTTATCATAGATATCGGAGAGGCGAAAGAGACCGTAAAAGAGGATATGGACAACTTGCAAGATCAGTTAGGAATTCCGGTTGTATTTGTAGAAGCAACCATGCAGACCATGGATCACACATATGAGATGTTAGGAGAATTACTTGGTAACGAAAAAGAAATGGCAACGCTAAGTAAGTATTGTAACACAACAATTGATCATGCAAATAAAGTGTCTAAAGGACTAGATGAGGAAGAGAAAGTAAGTGTATACTTAGCATTGGGCGATGATGGACTTCATACGAATGCGAATGGTTCCTTCCACGCAGAGTCGTTAGACCTTGTGGGAGCTAAAAATATTGCGGATGTAGAAGTGGTTGGGCCAGGTGCTGGAAGCCAGGTGTCTATGGAGCAAGTGATTAACTGGAATCCAAATGTGATTCTTACTTACTCAGATAGCGTATACGATATCATTACAACGAGTGAAACTTGGGCAGGTCTAGATGCAGTAAAAAATCAAAAAGTTTACAAGGTGCCAAAGGCACCATATAATTTTGTAAGTGACCCACCATCTGTAAATCGCATGATCGGAATTGATTGGTTAGGTAGTCTGCTATATCCAGATCAATATGACTTTAGCGATGATGAAATGAAGACTTTTTATAAAGACTTTTATCATATTGATTTAACCGATGATCAGGTGAAAGAAATTCTAGGATAATTAAAAGTTAATTTATAAGAAAAGGAGAGATAGGGATATGGAGAGGCAAGGGTTTCAGCCGGTTGTAACCGTTAGAATGTCAAAAGACAAGGTTTTTTTTGGACCAGGCGTCATGATGATATTAAAAGCGCTAGAAGCTACAGGTTCTATGAAAGAAGCGTGCAGAATTTCTGGACTTTCCTATTCCAAAGCTTGGAAGATATTAAATACTGCAGAAGAACAGTTAGGGCATGCATTAGTAGAGCGTCAGCATGGCGGGAAAAGTGGTGGCGGCTGTGTCGTCACTAATGAAGGTAAAGTGTTAATGAGAGAATATCTTAGAGCAGAGAAACGTATCAAAGAATATGCAAAAGAAGTATTTAAAGAAGTGTGGGAATCGTAGGGAAAAGCGGGGGGCACCCCCCCGTTTTTATTCGTAACGAGTTGTTTTAAAAAAACAATCGAAAAGGAGAAAATTAGAATGAAAAAGATTATGGTATGTATGTTAACAATTATACTTGGAATAAGTTTATTAGCTGGATGTGCACCGAAAGAGGAAAAAAAGAAGGCTACAAAAGTAGAAAAGGAAGAGGAAGCATGTGAATTATATGTGTTTATTGCCGCAAGTTTAAAAAATTCAATGGAAGAAATTAAGACTATGTATGAAAAGGATCATCCAAATGTAACAATTACATATAATGCAGATAGTTCCGGAACATTGCAGACACAAATTGAAGAAGGAGCACAGTGTGATATCTTTTTTTCTGCCGCAACAAAGCAAATGACTGCATTGAATGATGGGGGATACGTTATACCTGACTCTATTGTTAATTTATTAGAAAATAAAATTGTCCTCATAAAGGCGAAAGGGGCAGAAACAACTGTTACAGGATTTGAAAATATTACAAATGCAGCAAATTTGGCATTGGCCGGGGAGGATGTTCCGGTTGGCCAGTATGCAAGGAAACTATTTAATACAATGGGTACTACAGAAGCTGTCATGGGTATGGAGATAAATGAAGGAGCAAATGTAACTGCAGTACTTACGTCAGTATCAGAAAAAAGTAATGAAGTAGGAATTGTATATGCTACAGATGCAGCCTCTATGCCAGAGTCTGTGGAAATAATTGCAGAGGCAACGGCAGAGCAGGTTGATCCTGCTATTTATCCAGTGGGACTAATTAAAGACGAAGAGGCTACAAGTGCAGTCACCAATGCTGCCCAAGAATTCGTGAAGTATCTTAGGAGTGAACAAGCGATGGAAGTGTTTAAAAAAGCTGGATTTATAGCAGTTAAATAAGAGGTTACCATTATGGTGGAAATAATGAAACAAGCAGATTGGAGCCCATTTTTTATCTCTATAAAAACAGGATTTCTGGCTACAAGTATTGCTTTTTTTCTTGGAATATGGTCGGCAAAATTAATTATGAAGTGTAATAAGCTGACCAAGGCAATCTTAGATGGCATTTTGACGCTACCACTAGTGCTGCCGCCGACGGTTGCTGGTTTTTTCTTACTATTGATATTTAGTTTGAAACGACCATTCGGAAATTATTTGTATGTTAATTTTGATATAAAGTTTGTACAAACATGGCCGGGTTGTGTTATAGCAGCATTCGTGATCGCATTTCCACTTATGTACCGTAATGCAAGGGCGGCATTTGAACAAATTGATATTTCTGTAATCTATGCAGGACGCACGTTAGGGATGTCTGAACTTCAGATTTTCTGGAAAGTGATTGTACCAATGGCAACACCGGGACTAGCTTCAGGTACGGTACTTGCATTTGCAAGGGCTGTTGGAGAATATGGTGCGACTGCAATGTTAGCTGGAAATATACTGGGAAAGACAAGAACTATATCCGTTGCCATTGCATCAGAAGTAGCAGCTGGAAATTGGGACGTTGCTGGGTTCTGGGTCATTGTTATTGTGATTTTTTCTTTCCTGATTGTTGCGTTAATTAATTGGATATCGAGCTTGGGAATGAAGCAATTAAAGAGGTGGGAGTAATGGCATTACAGGTAGAAATAAAAAAAATGTATCCTGGATTTTCGTTAGATGTTGCTTTGTCATGTGAAGATACATGTACTGGAATATTAGGGGCATCTGGATGCGGAAAAAGTATGACACTTCGCTGTATTGCAGGGGTAGAACAACCAGATGAAGGGCGTATTGTATTGGATGGAAAGGTTCTATTTGATTCAGCTACTAAGATTAATCTCTCGCCAAAAGAGCGTAATGTAGGATATTTGTTTCAAAATTATGCATTATTTCCAACAATGACGGTGGCTAAGAACATTGCTTGTGGGGTGAAAGGGAGAGCACGGAAGCAAACAATAGAGATTAGGAAAATGGTACAACAACAGATGAATACCTTTCGTCTACAGGGGCTAGAGAATCGATTGCCAGATCAATTATCAGGTGGACAACAACAACGAGTTGCATTAGCCAGAATGTTAATAGGAAACCCATCCATGATTATGCTGGATGAACCATTTTCAGCTATGGATGGGTACCTTAAAGATGCGTTACAACATGAGTTGAGTAGTATGCTCAGTACATTTAAAGGAGAAGTAATCTTGGTATCACATAGCCGGGATGAGATTTATAAATTTTGTTCTCAAGTAGCTGTTATGGATAGGGGAAAAACAATATTGAAGGGGGATACAAAAGAAATTTTTCTACAGCCCAAGCTAAAAGAAGTAGCAAGGTTGACTGGTTGTAAAAATATATCGGCTGCTCAAAAGATTAGTGATTATGTACTGTTTGCAACAGACTGGAATTGCCAATTGCATACAAAGGAAAGCATAGGAGACAAAGTTCAATATGTGGCAATTAGAGGCCACAAAGTACGACAGGCAAAAAAAGAAGATCGGTTAAATGTAGTAGAGGTGACCTTTGTGGATTATGTGGAGGCGCCTTTTGAATATCAATATTTAGTACAACCTAAATTAGGTGGAACACAGATTTGGTGGATGGACAGTAAAAGGAATTATAAAAATTATGTTGAAAAGAAAGAACCAAATTATGTAGTATTACCGCCAGAAGATTTGATGCTTTTGAGATAAAAGTGGAAGGAGATTTGTATGCAAGAGATACGTACCGAGGATGCAGTTGGACATGTACTATGTCATGATATTACGCAGATTATTAGGGGGCAGATAAAGGATGCAGTTTTTAGAAAAGGCCATATTATTACCAAAGAAGATATACCCATATTATTATCTGTTGGTAAGGAGCATTTATTTGTGTGGGAACAAGTAGAGGGTATGTTACATGAAGATGAGGCTGCTGAAACTTTGAAGGCGCTTTGTCAGAATCATCATATGGAATCCTCATTGCCCAAAGAAGGCAAAATTGAATTAAAGGCTACGTGTGATGGTTTGTTCAAAGTGAATACAAAAAAGTTGGAAGCAATCAACGAGTTGGGTGAAATTATCATTGCCACGAGGCATGGTAATACTGCAGTAAAAAAAGGTGACAAGTTGGCTGCTATGCGTGTAATTCCATTAGTCATAAGGGAACAAAAGATAGAAAAAGCCGTAAAAATAGCTAAAGATACCCCCTTACTAGAATTAAAAAAATATCATGAAGTAAAAGTAGCTATTATTGCAACAGGAAGTGAGGTGTATCATGGTAGAATTAAGGATACATTCTCTCCAGTTGTAAAAGCGAAAGTAGAGGCCTTAGGTGGAGAGGTTATATCAATTACTATTTTGGATGATGATCCAGAGGCTATTACAAAAGAAATACGAAAGCAAATTCAGTATGGAGCGGAAATGGTGCTATGTACTGGGGGGATGAGCGTAGATCCGGATGATCGAACGCCATTGGCCATTCGAAATACGGGAGCAAAAATTATAACCTATGGTGCACCAGTACTGCCTGGGGCTATGTTCTTACTGGCAAATTTTCAAAATCAAGTTCCGATTGTGGGATTGCCAGGTTGTGTTATGTATGCAAAGCAAACTATTTTTGATCTGGCTTTACCAAGACTTATGGTAGGTGAATATTTGGAACTTTCAGATTTCACCACGTTGGGGGAAGGTGGATTGTGTCTTTCGTGCGAGAGCTGTATGTATCCAAATTGTGGGTTTGGGAAATAAAGAGGAGAATACATATGGAAGATAAACTTACCCATTTCGATATAAAAGGAAATGCAATTATGGTGGATGTTCAGGTGGAGCAGGAGCTTGGTTGCATTCAAGTTATATGCATGGTAAAGGCAGGAGGAAAAAGCGGGGACTTTTTTTATGATTGATGGAATGGGAAGAACCATCGATTATGTACGAATTTCAGTAACAGATCGATGCAATTTACGATGTGTGTATTGTATGCCAGAAGAAGGAGTACCTATGCTAAAACATGCAGATATCCTTACATATGATGAAATAGAGTATCTTTGTAAGATAGTTGTAACCCTAGGTATTACAAAAGTAAACTCTGTTTTGCTGGAAAAAAATACTGAGACACTACGAAAAATTGTGAGTTTGGCAAAATTATATCCAATAAGTATCCGATTCATAGAACTTATGCCAATTGGGTTAGTGGGTCAACAAGAATGCTGGAGGGAGGAAGATGTACTTCCAATATTGCAGCGGGAATTTGGAGAAATGACACGGATGAATCAAAGACTTGGGAATGGGCCAGCCCACTATTACCAATGGAATGGAGAGGCATATAATGTCACAGATAGGGGGATAAGATGAAAAAGGAAAAGACCGTTGCTATTATTACCGCCAGCGATTCTGGGTATCTTGGAAAACGGATGGATGAGAGTGGCCCAATGATTAAAGAAATAGTAGAGATGAATGGATATAGTGTAGTTGTATATAAGATACTTCCAGATGATCAGTTGGTGTTACAAGAAGAACTTTGTACCATAGCAGACCATAATTTAGCAGATCTTATCTTAACTACAGGAGGGACAGGATGTTCCCCTAGGGACTGTATGCCCGAAGCCACACTAGCAAGTATAGAGCGAATGGTTCCGGGAATACCAGAAGCAATGCGCATGTATAGTATGCAATTTACAAAGCGAGCAATGTTAAGTAGGGGAGTCGCTGGAATTAGGAAACACACCCTTATTGTTAATTTACCAGGAAGTCCTAAGGCAGTCTGTGAGTGCCTCGAGTATGTGATTCAAGACTTGGCACATGGGATAGAGGTATTGTTATCGGAATCAACAAACTGCACAAGGCGATAAAGTAAATGGGGACGGGGGCAATGTGCATTGCCCCCGTCCCCATTTAACAATTGCCCTGTCCCTTTTAAAGACGTGAGGCAAAATCTTTTGCAAATTCGCAAGCTCCCTGTAAATCCTGGGTACTTGGTTTTAATTTAATGCGGTATCCGTCTACGGTTTTACACTTTAATTGTTTGAGGCGTTCTATGAGATTTGGTACGGCTTCACCGCTCCAGCCATAACTTCCAAATGCGCTTGCTAACTTTCCTTTGTGCATTGGAGAGCACATATTCATAGTAATATGCCAAATTGGTGGTAAAGCATCACACACAATGGTAGGTGATCCCAATAATAAACCGTCTGCAAAGGTAATATCTTGTAGAACTTCATGTAGATCAGCTGTTTCCATATTGTATGTGTGCACATCAATATCGTAGTTTTCAGTGATTGTAGATGCAATGGTCTGTGCTAGTTCTTCGGTATATCCATAAGCACTTACGTAAGCAATAATAATTGTTTTCTTCAAATTTGGATTCGTCATATCACACCAGCTATGATAGAGGTCCATTAATTCTTTGATATGCGTATCTATGACAGGTCCATGACCGGTACAAATCATATCAATCTTAAGGTCTTTGATTTTGGTCATTGCCTTTGTCATATAATCTAACTTGAAAGGACCGATGATATTATCAAAGTAATACTTTAATGCTTCCGCATAATCCGCTTCGTTCGTTACGGTACTCCTTAAAATGCCTTCATGGCTATAATGGGCGCCAAAAGAGTCACAGGTAAATAAAACCTGTCCTTCTTCCCAGTAAGTATACATGGTATCTGGCCAGTGTAAATATGGCACAGAAAGGAACTTCAATGTTTGATCACCAAGAGAAAGGGTATCGTTTTCCTTCATCGTAATACTCGTAAAATCGTGATTTACAATATTTTTTAGAAAATTAATAGCAGCAGTAGAGCCAACTATCTGAATATTCGGGTTTAGTGCAAGAAGCTTTTCTACACTTCCAACATGGTCAGGTTCTGTATGGTTTACAATGATATAATCAACATCAGTGATAGCAACGACTGATTCTACAGTTTCCAAATAAGAGTCAAAGAATTTTAATTTTGATGTTTCAATCAGCGCTGTTTTTTCAGAACCTTTTAAAATATAGGAATTGTAGGTAGTCCCAAATTTTGTCTCCATAATTATATCAAATGTTTTTAAGTCAGGATCAAGTGTTCCATTCCAATATAAATGTTTCTTTAATTCTAGTGCTTTCATTGAGATCTCCTTCTACTTGTTCAAATAATATATAAATGTTTCTAAGTATTATATTACCATAAAATCGTTATATTGATATCACATTTTTAGTATTCACCTATATTTTATTAATATTATCAAATTAGAACAAATCATTCCGTTGTTAATGCAACAAAAATGTAAAATTAAAGAGAAAATTCATTGACGTAAGAAAAATGTTTTGTTATAATTTTCTTGTTCACGCATAGAATATATTATATGGCGCCATAGCCAAGTGGTAAGGCAAAGGTCTGCAACACCTCTATCACCAGTTCAAATCTGGTTGGCGCCTGAGTATAAAGATAAAGGCTCATGAAAGATGTATATAGTTCATGAGTCTTTTTTGTATGGAATTTTATCCTATGTATAAGCTTCTGAATGACTAAACGTAATGTTATTCCATGAATTGATTTAGGGTAAAAAGATTATATTTTCGGAAAATTTTAAAATCCTCTTTCGATAGAATTAGTTCTGGTGGAAGGTTCTTATCTTTAATAATATCCGTGCTAATCAAAATCTTTCTGGCACACGGGAGCATAGTGGAGGATAAAAGACCGGATAAGATGCCTATATGTGAATTGGATTGATTGAGTCCATTAATAGAACAAAGCCAGATTTGTTCCATGGTATTCTTTTGATTTTGTAGGTTGTAATTTTCTAAGAGTTCAAATTTCTTGCTAAATCCAGAATATATAGTTTTGCATTTCCCAGGATTGTCAATGTCTTGTACATCGTAAAATAACTGAATAGAGTTCTGATCAGATTCTAAGGATTGAAAGCGTTCAATGATACTATTTAAAACTCGTTTACTTTGTCCATCATAAGAATACATATATTGGCGGCTTAAAAAAGTCGATCCATCTGTTGGTAGAGTTTCACCATTTTCCGGAATTGCCAGAAGGTGGGCAGGAAGAATTCGAAAGACAGCTGCAAGTTCACCTATGGTGTTCACATCTAAGGAGATCAATCCCTTTTCATATTTGGAAAGAGTAGATTTACTCTTGTGAATTTTTTTAGCCAACGCTTCTAAGGTATAGCCATGTGCTATGCGATACTTATGGATATTGTTTCCTACATATTGATCAATCAACATCTGTATTTTCTCCTTGTTTCCTAGAAATCAACTTTTTTATTAAATATATTTATATGTAAAAAAATATTAAAAATATATAAAAATATATAAAATAAAGTTTACCTTTATGATTATAATTTTAAAAAAGTTTCGTGTCAAGAGACTTATGTCCGTTTGATTTGTAAATATTTTGGGAATAAAATATTTATAAATCAAAGGGAGGTTTTAAGATGCAGAAAGGAAATGTATGGAATACATATAGTCAGGAAGATTTGACAGAGCTTCATTCTATCTGCGACAGATATAAGTATTGTCTGGATAGAGGTAAAACAGAAAGAGAATGTGTCACCCTAGCTGTAAATATGGCTAGAGATGCAGGTTATTGTGATTTAAAGGATGCAGTAAAGAAAAAGGAATCTCTAAAAGTCGGGGATAAGTTATATGCAGTAGGAATGAACAAGATGGTCGTGTTATTTCAGATTGGAGAAGAGCCGATTTCCAATGGTATGAATATTCTGGGTGCACATATTGATTCACCACGTTTGGACGTAAAGCAGAATCCTTTATATGAATCAGATGGGTTTGCTTATTTAGATACCCATTATTATGGAGGAATTAAGAAATACCAATGGGTTACGACACCGCTTTCTTTGCATGGTATGGTTGCACTAAAAAGTGGAGAGACTATCATGGTTAGCATTGGGGAAAAGGAAGAGGAACCGGTATTTGTTATTACAGATATTTTAATTCACCTAGCAGCAGAACAGATGGAAAAAAAAGCCTCTAAGGTAATAGAAGGTGAGAACCTAGATCTTTTAATCGGAAATATGCCGCTTAAAGATATGGGAAATCTAAAGAAAGAGGAAAAAGACGCAGTAAAAGCAAATGTATTAGAACTTTTGGAAAAGCAGTATCACATCACGGAAGAAGATTTTCAGTCTGCAGAATTAGAGATTGTTCCAGCAGGAAAAGCAAGGGACTTGGGAATTGATAGAAGTATGATATTAGCTTATGGGCAAGATGATAGAATTTGTGCATTTACCTCTTTATTTGCAATGCTGGAATCGCAGAAATTAAGACGTACAGGAGTATGTCTTTTAGTAGATAAAGAAGAAATTGGAAGTGTAGGAGCTACGGGCATGGAATCTCACTTTTTTGAGAATACTGTGGCAGAATTGCTTGCCTTGACAGAAGGAGAATCAGAGTTAAAAGTAAGGCGGGCATTGGCCAATTCAAGAATGCTTTCTTCAGATGTCAGTGCAGCCTATGACCCTAATTACGCTGAATACTATGAAAAAAGAAGCTCAGCATTTCTGAATAAAGGATTATCTTTTAATAAATTTACAGGTAGCAAAGGAAAATCTGGATCCAATGATGCTAATGCAGAATATATAGCAAATTTACGTAGAATGTTCGACGATGCCGGAATAGCATATCAATTTGGAGAGCTAGGTAAAGTGGATGTCGGGGGCGGTGGAACCATTGCATATATTATGGCGAAATATGGAATGGAAGTTATCGACAGCGGAGTAGCATTGCTTTGCATGCATGCACCATACGAAATTAGTAGTAAGGCAGATATCTATGAAGCAGTAAAAGGATATCGTATATTCTTAAAAAATGCATAGTCATTTATTTTAAAATTTGGAGGAAAAAAGGAATGTCGGAAAAGAGTAAAAAACTAACACGTGGGGCATTAATATTAATGATTTTTACTTCGGTTTATGGATTTAACAATATGCCTAGATCCTATTATTTGATGGGATATGGAGCAATACCGTTCTATATTATATCAGCAATTGTGTTTTTTGTTCCTTTTGCATTTATGATTGCAGAGTATGGATCTGCATTTAAAGAAGAAAAGGGTGGTATTTTTTCATGGATGCAAATATGTGTAAATACTAAATTTGCATTTGTTGCAACGTTTATGTGGTATACATCTTATGTTATTTGGATGGTAAATATTTCATCAGGGATTATGATACCAATTTCCAATGCTATTTTTGGTACAGATACCACATCGAAATGGTCTTTATTTGGACTCGGATCTACACAGACCTTAGGTATTCTGGCTGTTTGTTTTATGATTGTAGTAACGTTCTTTTCAAGTAAGGGATTGGATAAGATTAAAAAAGTGACTTCTATCGGGGGAATTGCATGTACATTTCTTAATGTACTGCTAATCGCAGGAGCACTTCTGGTATTAATTGGAAACAAGGGGCAGCTTGCACAACCAGTAGTATCAGCTGCTTCCTTCATAAAATCTCCAAATCCACAATACGCTAGTTCTCTTTCTGTATTGGCATTTATTGTCTATGCATTGTTCGCTTATGGTGGAACAGAAGCTGTGGGGGGACTCGTAGATGAAACCGAGGAACCAGAGAAAAATTTTGGAAAAGGGCTTACAATTGCAGCTATTATTATTGCAATTGGATACTCGGTTGGAATATTCTGTGTTGGAATATTTACAAATTGGCAGGATATCCTTTCTTCGCAATTAGTTAATAAAGCAAATGCTTCTTATGTAATTATGAACAATCTGGGCTATCAGATTGGGGCTGCATTTGGAGCAGACAATGGAATGTGTATTCAGATGGGAAATTGGACTGCAAGAATTATGGGAATTTCTATTCTTCTTTCTCTATGCGGTGCTATTTTTACCCTCATTTATTCGCCATTGAAACAATTGATTGAAGGAAGTCCAAAGGGATTACTTCCAGATAAGCTTTGCAAGATGGAAGATGGAATGCCAAAATATGCAATGCGAGTTCAGGCAATTGTTGTTATTGTCATTGTACTATTAGTTTCAATGGGCGGAAAGTCAGCAAGTAAATTTTTTAACATTTTAATCTGCATGACTAATGTAGCTATGACGTTACCATATATGTTTATTTCAGGAGCGTTTATTAACTTCAAGCGCAACAAGAGTATACAGAAACCATTTGTTATGTTTAAGAGTGATAAGGTTGCTATTATATTTACCATTCTTGTAACAGCAACTGTTGGATTTGCAAATATTTTTACGATTATTGAACCTGCTATTTATGGAGATATCGAGACAACAGTTTGGAGTATTGTAGGTCCGTTAGTATTTACAATCGTAGCATTGGTACTCCATAAAAGATATGAAAATAAAATGTTGGTAAATAAAAGTGGAAAGACGAATGATTTGTAATCCTGACTAAGATCCTAATAAACTACCCCGGCAAGCCTTACTTGGATGCCGGGGTAGTTTATTACATATTTTTTTGAATTTATAAATATCTCTACACAATATGATTGTGAGCTGGGCACTGATTATTTATCATTCGGTTGAACATCATGCGATTTATAAATCAACAGAAATTTCTTGTTTTTCAATCTTATGTCTCTTAGCAAATCCAGTTAAGATCAGTGTCAATGCACCGTCACCAGTTACATTACAAGCAGTACCAAAGCTATCTTGAAGGGCAAATACTGTAAGCATGAGCGCAGTACCTGTTTCATCAAATCCAAGAATACCTGTAATTAAGCCGAGAGATGCCATAACTGTACCACCAGGGACTCCTGGTGCTCCAATAGCAAAGATTCCAAGTAAAGCACAGAATAAAATCATGGTTCCTAAAGATGGTAACGTGCCATAAAGTATCTTGGATACGGTCATAACGAAGAATACTTCAGTTAATACGGAACCACAAAGGTGGATATTAGCAAATAGTGGAATACCAAAATCTATCATATCATCACGAAGTGGAGGATTGGATTTTTTGGCACATTTAAGAGCGACTGCAAGAGTTGCCGCAGAAGACATAGTACCTACAGCTGTAATGTAAGCAGGTCCGTAGTTCTTGATAATTTTAATTGGATTTTCGCCCGCATATATACCCGCAACTCCATAAAGTACTGCAAGCCATATAAAGTGTCCAACCATAACAATTAGAACGACCTGAATAAATACTGGCAGTTGTTTGGTAATTGTTCCTTCGTATGATAAAGCACAGAATGTAAATGCAATAAATACTGGAAGAATTGGAATCACAACTTTAGTTACGATGTCTAATACGATTTTTTGAAATTCATCTAATACTTTTGTAATTGTTACAGCTTTTGTCCAAGTCGCAGCAAGCCCAATCATAATAGAAAAGACTAAAGCACTCATTACCGGCATGATTTGAGGAATACTAAGTTCAAATACAAGTTCTGGAAGTTCTTTTAATCCTTCTACCTCTGTTGCAATAGAAAGGTTTGGAATAATTCCAAATCCAGCGGCCATAGAACCTAAAGCAGCTAATACAGAAGAGGCATATGCAATCACAATGGCCACGCCTAACATCTTGGATGCGCTGTTACCCAATTTGGTAATGGATGGTGCAATAAATCCGATAATAATAAGAGGCACACAGAAGGTGATTACCTGTCCTAACACATATTTGATGGTCACTACGACATTCATAACTCCTACGCTTGCCACCTGACCAATCAAAATTCCGGCTACTACCCCAAGTACAAGTCTAAAAGGTAGGCTGTTAAATAATTTTTTCATTTGTTTTTTCTCCTTTTCCCATTCCTTCGTTATTTAATCGGCAACCATCATTTTTATAATTTCTTCATTGGTTTCTTTCATTCCATCTCTTCCCAATCGACCAACGTTATGAATAGTTGCTTCTATTCCTTTGGTTACAATTCCGTCCCCAGCATAGAATTGTTGACCACGAATATACATGTTATAACCAAGTATTCCTGCATCTACAGAAGAGGCTATTTTAGCCGCACAGGAAGCTTTTGCTCCGTCACACACCATTCCAGAAACGATGGCAAGTGCATTTACAATCGTATGTGTAATTTCATCATATTCACCACCACTAAGATACGCTATTCCCGCACCAGCAGCAGCGCCAGCGCTGACAGCGCCACAATATGCTGAAAGACGGCCGATACCAGTCTTTTGATGAATAGCAGTTAGATTAGACAATGCAAGTGCACGATACATTTTTTCCTCGTCAACCCCGTATTCTTTTACATACTCAATAACAGGAAGAGAGCAAGTCATACCTTGGTTCCCGCTACCAGAATTAATAACCACAGGAAGTTCACAGCCGTTCATTCGAGCATCTGAACCTGCAGCAGCTCTAGCTTTTGCTCTGGTTCTAACATCATCTCCATAAGTTGCTAATAAAATACTACCTATATTAGCACCGTAATTACCGTTCATTCCCTCATCTGCTATGGCACTATTATAATCGATTTGGCGTTGTAAGACATCTCGAATATCTGCAATGTCAACGGTGTTAATGAAATCCCAAATAGATTCCATATCCAATAAAGATCTATCAGTAAGTCCCTCTTCAGATTCCCCTTCAACAGGAATAGAGAGTAATACCTTTTGATCTGTTTCTATTAATACAATGTTGGTATGGTAATTTGCTATTCTTACTCTTGCAAAAGAATCTCCTTTCATTACAGTAATAATGATATCAAATGTAATTCCATTGTCAACATGTTCAACCGTAATATCTGTGGCAGATAAAAATGTTTCCATTTGCTCGATTTGTGCGGGAGTTACAGTTGAAATGACCTCTAATTCCTTGCTAGAATCACCAGCTATAATACCGGCTGTTGCTGCGGCGGGGATTCCTTTTAAATGATTTGTATTCGGAACAATTACACTTTTTACATTCTTAATGATACTTCCACTTGCTTCGATTCGCACCCGATCAGGAATACAGCCTAAGACTTCTCTGGCTTTTGCTGCTGCATACGCTAGGGCAATTGGTTCCGTACATCCCATTGCAGAAACTAATTCTTCTTTTAAAATCTGAACATATGCCTGATATTTTACATCTGTTTTTTTCATAAATAGCTCCTTTATTTTGTTTTTTTGTTCGCACAATGTAGCTGTTCATACTACTGATAATATCAGTAGTATGAACAGCAGTCAATAGATTTTTGAAATTTGTTTACACAATTTAAAATATTTGTTATTATCTAATTAGTTATAGGAGGTAATATATGAAAGTCCAAAAAAGTCTGAAAGAACAAGTATATCAATCTATTTTAGATGGTATTATAAGTGATGAATATAAATCCAATGAAATCATTACGGAAAAAGCTCTAATTGATAAGTATCAGGTCAGTAAATCTCCAATTAGGGAAGCATTGATTGCTTTATGTAATGAAGGAGTGATACGTAGTATTCCACGATGTGGATATGAAGTAATTCGTATCACAAGAGAGAACGTAAAAGAAATCTTAAAATTCCGTTCTATTTTAGAAAAAGGATGTATGCAACAGTGTTACAAAACTTTGACAGCAGAGCAAATTGAACAGTTGATACAATATAATATTCCTTGTTGTGATGTTACAGCAGGTGATGATATGTGGACGCATTGGGATTATAACCAAAAGTTCCATCTGAAATTAATTTCTTATGCGAATAATTCTTATGCATATAAAGAATTAAAGCAATCCATGGATATCTTGAAGCGTGCCTATGCACAATTTTACTGGGATAAGTGGAATACTACGATTGTGGCAAGTGATATGAGATCACATGCCAAATTAATACAGAGCCTGGAAAAGAAAGACATTGAACAGGCCATGAGTTGTTTGGATTTAGATTTACAGGATTTTGGATATTAAAAGAGATGCCTAAGAAACTTGTTGGTGTAACGAACCATACGGGTTTTGAGGGCATTTTTTATTTACTAAAAATTCTTTAAATTATGGTGGAGAAAAATCGACATTATGTTAACGAATTTAAAAAAATCAACCAAATACTTACATGTCTATTCTATGATAATCAAAGAGAAAATAAATTCTGATAGATGTTATCTTTGAGGTGTCAAATCTTGTACAAATTTTAAACATAAGTGTTGCAAAAAGAAACAAAATATGATAAAATATGTGACAATAAGAAACGAACAACAAAAGAAAAGAGGTGGAATATTATGGACGAGAATCATTTTGTAAAATTAAGTGAAGAGGAACTGATGGAGACAGAGGGCGGTGTATTAGGACTTATGACCTGGCAACTAGTAAGCAGTGGAATCGTTGTGTATGGTGCCTTTAGAAAAGGGTATAATGACGCGAGAAGATAGTACTAGGAGGAGAGGATATGGAACAATTTCAAGAGTTGAATGAAATAGAGATGATGGACATCGATGGAGGATTAGTGGGAGTATTTACAATCGTGGGAGGAGTACTAACAATAGTATATTATACCGGATATGCAATTGGGTCATTGCGACGGAAGTAAGAGGATAAGATACACGAAGGAAGGTTAATGAAAAATTAGCTGATTCATAATATTGATATGTAGTACAAGATAAGTATATGGAATGAAAAGGTATAATAATTCCATATACTTATTTTATCATAAGACTGAGGAGTTAAAAATGTTTAAAGAGGATAATCAATGGTTGAAAAGAAGCATTATCTGTGATGCGGGAATTATTATTTCCCTTATAGCAGGAATTATTTGTAAAAAAGTTAGTGAAATAAAAGGAACAGTTCAATTAGAGATGCTTATTATAATTATTGTTGTATTATGTATATTGCTTGTATGTAAGATATACTGTTTGTTATATAGGAGAGAGGAAATGTGCTCTCGCAATATAGTAAGGTGGAGTCATTTTCTACAAGTTATTCAGGTGCTGATTACGACCTATGCTCTTTTTTCAACATAACCCGGAAGGGAGTGAAGTATGAGATTTTATTGTGTGAAGCAACAAGATATTACAGATTGTGGAGCAGCTTGCCTTGCAACAGTTTCAAAACAATATGGGTTAAACATGCCAATTACAAGAATTCGAGAAGTAGCAGGTACAGATAAACAAGGTACAAATGTCTATGGGGTGATTAAAGCGGCTGAAAGCTTGGGGTTTTGTGCAAAAGGAGTAAAAGGGGATAAAAAGTCACTCTTTTCTGAATTTCCATTACCCTGTATTGCACATGTAATAGTCGGAGGGGGACTAATGCATTATGTTGTGATACATAAGATAACAAGTCGATATCTTATAATTGCAGATCCAGCTAAGGGCATTGTGAAATTAAAACTGGAAGAGTTTGTAGGAGAAAATTCGAACCACGGTCATAATAGTAAGTATCATTGGACGGGTATTTTAATAATGATGTCGCCTACGGCGTCGTTTCGAGCAGAAAAAAATACAAAGGGTTTATTTCAAAGATTTTTTGCATTATTACTTCCGCAGAAGAAGTTATTAATTCACATCTTTTTTGCTTCCTTATTTTATACGATTTTTGGAATATTGGGGGCATTTTATTTTCAAATTCTTATAGATTATATACTTCCAAGTGGTCTGAATAGAACATTGACAGTATTATCACTTGGAGTATTAGCATTGACGGTATTTAAAGTTATGTTGGATGCTTTCCGCTCTCATCTCTTATTATATTTAAGTCAAAAATTAGATATCGCATTGTTATTAGGATATTATAAGCATGTCGTGCAATTGCCCATGCACTTTTTTTGTTCTAGAAAAGTAGGAGAGATTATATCCAGATTTCAAGATGCAGTAAGCGTAAGAGATGCAATTTCAGGAGCAACGTTGACGATCATGATTGATACAGTAATGGCTGTTATAGGAGGAAGCATTTTGTATCGGCAAAATGTTACTATGTTTTTCATTACCATAAGTATGATTGCTTTTTATGTCATAATTGTTGTGCTTTTTCGTACAACTTATGAAAGATGGAACAGAAAGCAGATGGAGGATAATGCACAATTAACATCGTATCTTGTAGAGTCTTTAAATGGAATACAAACAATTAAAACATTTAATGCGGAGGGGAAAGCAAATAGAGAAACAGAAAAGAGATTTATAAAATTGCTGAAAAGTGTGTTTCACTTAGGGTGGATGCAGAATATTCAAACTTCTCTAAAGATCTCGGTAGAATTAATTGGAGTGGTATTTATTTTGTGGATTGGCAGTATCAATGTAATTGCGGGACGTATTACAATTGGGCAGTTGGTTGTATTTAATTCACTACTGGTATATTTTATAGATCCTGTTAAAAATTTAGTCAATTTACAACCCCAGATCCAGAGTGCAATGGTTGCAGCGGATCGGTTAGGGGAGATATTGGATATTGAGATTGAGAAGACGAAGTTAGAAGAAAAGAAATTAGAATTAAAAAGCATAAATGGAGAAATTGAATTTAAACATGTCAATTTTCGATATGGTACAAGAAAATTAGTGTTAGAAAATATTAACTTTTATATGGAGCCGGGACAAAAAATTGCGTTTGTAGGGGAAAGTGGTTCTGGAAAAACAACACTTGCTAAATTACTACTACATTTATATGAGATTGAATCGGGAGAGATATTAATAGATGCTAATAATATTAATGATATAAAAGTAGAGTCTTTACGGGAAAAAATTGCATATATATCTCAAGAAATTTTTTTATTTAGTGGGAGTATCATGGAGAATCTTACATTAGGTTTAGAAGACTGCCCGTTAGCACATATAATAGAGGCTGCTAAATTAGCACAGGCTCATGAATTTATTAATGAATTGCCGTTACGGTATGAAACAAAATTGGAAGAAAATGGGGAGAATCTGTCCGGTGGGCAAAGACAACGTTTATCTATTGCGCGCGCAATATTAAAGCAACCAGATGTCTTGATTTTAGACGAAGCAACGAGTCAATTGGACACAATAACGGAAAGGGCATTGGAGGAAACTATAAAGAAATATTGCAAAAAAATGACGACGATATATATTGCACATCGATTAAGTACCATTAAAAATTGTGATATGATTTTTGTGATGCATAAAGGTAAGATAGTGGAACAAGGAACGCATGAACAATTAAAGAACTTAAAAGGTAAATATGCAGAATTAGTAAGACAACAGTCACTAGAAAGTGGTGAATCAGTATGAAACCGATTTTAATAGATGGAAAGAATATGTCTGAAAGTACAGAGGTATATGAGAACAGACCTCACCCATTTTTTGCTGTATTTATATATTTGATACTTGGAATATTCCTGGTGTTATTGTTCTGGTCCTATTTTTCAGAGATAGATATTGTTATGAAAGTTAGTGGAATTGTAAAAACATCTGAGAGCCTGGTTACAATAGCCAGCGAATATGAAGGCAGAATAAAAGAAGTATTTGTGGTAGATGGACAAGCAATTAAGCAAGGAGATGTGTTATATCAAATAGATGTGAGCGATAAGGAAACAGAGTTATCCATGAACCAAGAGAATCTGGATGTTATGAATAGTAAGATTGATTTGCTAAATGCATATAAAAATGCATTGGAAGGTGATGGTGTACCCTTTTCTCACATGACGCAAAACCCCTTTTATGAGGAGTATAAAGCCCGACTAGAATTAATAGAGTTAAATTACAATTCTAGTCAAATAAATGCGGATAGAAAACGCCAACAATATAATCAAAGTATTTATAGTTATGGAAATTCCATTCATTATAATAATGAAACAATAAGCCAATTAAGTAAAATGTCAGTAGCTATGCAAGAGAAAGTAAATGACTTTTCTCCCGATGAACGTTACTATTATAATGAAGTGGAGACATATCTTTCGAATGTCTATATAATTCAAAGTACATATAACAAGGAAATTCAAACAGCAATAGAAATGGAAAAAGGGGAGCTTGCCGTAGAGGAGTTAGAAGAAAAGCGGAAAAATGAACTCCAAAAGATGGAAAGAGAGCAGATAGCGGCGATTGAACAAAAAATAGAATCTATAAGTGCAAGTAACGTTTCCTTGAAAAACAGTAAATCGGAAGCACAAGCCCTGATGAACAGCGTCGATAATGCTGTCATACATAACGACAAAGAAATGATTAAGATTACGGAGATTCATACTATTTATGAAGAATTAAACACGTATAGTGCCCAAAAAGTAGAGCTAGAGAATCACAAAAGACTACTGGAAGAACGTATAGAAAAGGCCACTGTTAAATCCGAAACAACAGGGATTGTAAATTTTTTAAATGAACCAGTAGTAGGAGACTATTTGGCGTTGGGAACGAAAGTATTAACGTTGATTCCAGATGGAGAGAGTGAGTACGTGGTAGAAGCATACATTGATAATAAAAAAAGAGGAAGTTTGTCAAAAGGAATGAAAACAAAATGTGAAATAGCTTCATTTCCAGCTAATGAATATGGCTTTGTATCAGGAGTGTTATTAGATATTTCAAAAGATATTAAAGCATCAAAAGAAAATGGTAATTCCTACTATTTTGCAAAAACGTCTCTAGATACAGTAAATGTGTTAAATAACAAAGGAACAAAGGGAACTATTAAAATAGGAATGGGTTGTGAAGTTAGGATTGTGACAGATAGAAAGAGAGTCCTAACGTTCATTTTAGAAAAAATGAATTTTCTAAATGAACTCTAATTTTTATACCCGCGAAAAGGCGATGCCTCTAAGTGTTGCACAGGATAGTTTTATTTTATAAAAAATAGAGAAGCAAAAACATTGTATTAGTAGTAAAAGAGTCAAGGGATACGAAAGAATCGTATCCCTTGACTCTTTTTTTGCGTTATGCTTCTTTATCCCATTTTTTTCGTTCCACAAATCGGCCCATTAAAAATGCAATAATACCAACACCAATACCTGTTTGAATGCAGAAAACTAGGCTTTCTACTTCACCAGGTAACTCTCCGTCGATTAAGGTCTCAAGTACTGGTGTAAACCAAGGTGTATATGATCCTTGGATTTCTTCTATCATAACACTTCCAGCATCGTCAGATCCTCCAAATTCGGCGCCCTTTAATGCAAATAAGGGAATGATTGCTATGAGTACTGCAATTACCAATAAGAGAATAACAGTCTTTTTATTTTTACTCATATTATTTTACCCCCTTTAAAAATCCAATAGATTGTAATTCTTTTTGTGCATATGTTTCTAATCCTATTACGATAACAACAGTTAGTATTCCTTCAATAATTGCAAGGGGTAATTGGGTTGGGGCAAATACACCAAGAAACTTTACTGCTGAGGCCATGATACCACCTTGCTCGGATGGATAGGCCAGGGCAAGTTGGATACTTGTAATACAGTATGTAAACAAATCACCTAGCATAGCTGCTAAAAATACGGACAATTTCCGGTTCACATTTAATTTCTGGCAAAGCTTATAGATGCCGTAAGATAAGAACGGTCCTGCAATAGCCATAGAAAAGGTATTGGCACCTAATGTAGTTAAGCCGCCATGTGCAAGTAAGATGGCTTGAAAGAGTAAGACAATAATCCCCAAGATACTTACTGCAGAAGGGCCAAAGAGAATAGCACCTAGTCCGGTTCCGGTCATGTGCGAGCAACTCCCAGTTACAGATGGAATTTTGAGAGAAGAAATTACGAAGATAAAGGCGCCTGACATGGCGAGAATCGTAATTGCTTTTCTATTTTCTATTAACGTCTTTTTAATAGAAAATAAGCCGCTTGCAAGGAATGGAAGGCAAAGGACGCCCCATGCAATACAATAGCTTACAGGAAGGTAGCCTTCCATAATGTGCATAGCATTTGCTGTTGGTGTAATTCCAAAGGCAAGTGCGAATACACTTAAAAATAATACAAGTTTCTTTTGCTTTTTAGTCATGTTGATTCCTCCTCATTTTAGTACATGTTTGTAGTACGTTGTACATTTAATGCACAAAAAATCACCTATCACAAGGATAGGTGTTCAAGAACCAGCCCTTATCAAAGCGGAATAAGAGCGTTGTTCTTACACCTAGTCATCGTTCGTAACTATGTGTAAACCGATATCGTAGGCAGTTCTTCTGACTTAGGCGTCATTACCACATCTTGCCTTCCCAGTTGCCCAGTGACATTATAAGATGTGATTCTTCCATTACAGCGGCGTGACCGTGTGAGATTTGCACCCACTTCTCTATTAATACAATCGTGTACCTACCATACTCAATTTGTCTTAATGTTATTCTAAATATACTGGTTTGTCAAATAAAATATACGGTTGGTTTGTTTTTTTCCTTGATATACGTGTTGACAATTAAAATCAATCTGCTATACAATGAAGCTATATTTTATATGAAACTACTCTGATAGGAAAGATCAAAGCGGAATTGGGTGAGAATCCCAAACGGTCACGCCACTGTGAAGACAAAAGTTGTCAAGTCAGGTCGCAAAGTAGAGTATATGTTATATTTAGTTACGAACGATGGCTAAATATATTGTTGTATACCACCACTGTATGATGCCTAGTCTATGACTAGGTTTTTCTTTGCTGTATCGCCCCAAGGGAGCTATTTTACCATGAGTATGGATATGTGTTATAGAGAATAATAGGAGGGGAGACTGCTTGGATATGGTGAAAATTTTTATGGTAATGATACCGGGTATACTTTTAGCAAGTGCTTGTATCATCAAGTCAGTATACCAAAAAAGTTTCTCGCTTCAAATGGTACACAAACAGAGAGAAGCCATATTTTCTATTGATTATTATGCTTACTATTCAAAAATCAATGGGTGGAGTCCGGAATTAAAAGTAGGATTTTCAGCAACATTACTTTTGCTTAGTATTTTATTAAATGATTTATCTGTTTCTGTTTTAATCATCTTACTGACTGCTTATATTACCATTGTTTTAGGTGGAGTCTCATTTGAGCATTATATAAAATTACTTTCTATACCAATTGTATTTCTTATACTGGGAAGTATTGCGATTGCAGTTAATTTTAGTAAGGTACCATGTGGAGACTGGTATGTGGATTTTCATTATTTTTATATTTTTGTGACTAAAACAGGAATGCTTAATATGATACATTTGTGGGGGAAAGCACTAGGGGCAGTTAGTGCTATGTATATGATGTCGCTGTCTACACCTTCCAGTGAAATTTTTCAGGTGCTAAGTAAAGTAAAAGTGCCAAAACTAATAGTGGAGTTAATGAATATCATGTATCGCTATATTTTCATACTAATGGATACACAATGTAAAATGAAGCATGCTGCAGAATCAAGGCTTGGTTACTGTGATTATCGAACAAGCATTCAAACATTTGGGAATATAGGGCGTAATTTATTTATCGTATCTTTGAAGAAGGCTTCTAATTATTTTGATGCAATGGAATCCCGTTGTTATGATGGTGAGTTTAGATTTTTCGTAATTGAGAAGAAGATAACAAGGAGACAAATCATTGGTGTGATAGGCGTCATTCTTTATTTATTTATGATTTGGCTTTTATAATAGAAAGGGAAGATGAGCGTGCAAAATCCAATAATAAAAATACGTAATTTACAATATGCATATGCTAATGAAGAATTAGCACTAGATGATATCAATGTAGATATTTATCAAGGTGAGCGTATTGCGGTTATGGGGGCAAACGGAGCCGGTAAGTCTACGTTTTTTTTGAATTTAAACGGAGTGCTTACTTCAGAAAAGGGTGAGATTACATATCGAGACAAGTTGATTTCTTCGTCAAAATCCGATCTAAATATTTTGCGTAAGGCAATCGGAATTGTATTTCAAGATGCAGACAATCAGATGATTGCATCGACGGTTCAAAGTGAGGTTGCATTTGGACCTTTGAATCTAAAATTACCAAAAGAGGAAGTTGTAAAACGTGTAGATGAAGCATTGAAGTATATGAATATTCTGGAATTCAAAGATCGCCCACCCCATTATTTAAGTGGGGGAGAAAAGAAACGGGTTAGTATTGCAGATATTATCGCAATGCATTCAGAAGTGATTGTTTTTGATGAACCAACGGCTTCCTTAGATCCAGTAAATGCAAAGATGCTAGAAGAAGTTTTAGAAAAGTTGTCAAAACAGGGGAAAACAATTATAATCTCAACCCATGATGTTGATTTTGCATTTCGGTGGGCAGAGCGAATTCTTGTATTTTCAAAAGGGAAAATGATTGCAGATGGAAAACCAAGAGAAATATTTAGGAATCAAGATGTATTAGAAAGAGCAAATTTGAGAAAACCTGTATTATTAGAAGTGTGGGATATACTAAAGGATAAAGGGATGTTAGAAGGGAAAGAAGATATTCCTAAAAGTATCGAAGAATTTAGAAAGATGTAAGATGGGGACGGGGGCAATGTACATTGCCCCCGTCCCCATCTTACATCAGCCCTGTCCCTAATCGATAAAGGTGCTAAGATATTGCTAAAAACCAACGTAGAGTATTGTATTTTTGAAAGGTATTGTATATGATTTTCTTATAAAGTTTGGAGGGATATTTCATGGAAAGTGACTCGGATACGTATCATATTATGATGCAGATTCTTGTCTTAATAGTTTTGACATTGATTAATGCATTTTTTGCAGGCGCAGAAATGGCAGTGGTATCGGTAAACAGAAATAAAATAAGAAAATTAACAAAAGAAGGAAATTCTAGAGCAAATCTTATTGAGGTATTATTAGAAGATTCTACAAGTTTTTTATCAACTATTCAGGTGGCGATTACATTGGCAGGTTTCTTTTCAAGTGCATCTGCGGCAACGGGTATTTCGAAAGTACTAGCTGGGTGGATGGAGAAAAAGGGAGTCGCTTATAGCCAAAGTGTCGCAATAATTGTAGTTACAATTATCTTATCATATTTTACACTTGTGTTCGGGGAATTAGTACCCAAAAGGATTGCCTTACAAAAAGCGGAGCGGTTTAGTTTAGTGGCAGTCAAGCCGATTTATTATATTTCAAAAATTATGGCACCGTTTATTAAGCTGTTATCAGTATCAACTAATGGGTTTTTAAAATTAATCGGTATGAAAACGGAAAGCCTTGAGGAGGAAGTTTCAGAAGAAGAAATAAAAGCAATACTTGAAACGGGAAGTCAAGTAGGTGTATTTAATCAGATAGAAAAAGAAATGATAACTTCCATATTTTCATTTGATGACAAAAAGGCCAAAGAAGTAATGATACCTAGGCAGGAGATATTAGCAATTGATATCAATGAGCCAGTAGAAGATTATTTGGAACAGCTTCTTACTAGTAAATACTCTAGAATTCCAGTATATGATGGAAATATAGATAATATTATTGGTATACTCCCAATGAAAGAGTATATGTTACAGGTAAGTAAATCAAAAAGAAAGCATATTGATATACGAGATATGATGCAAAGTCCATATTTTGTACTAGAAAATAAAAGAATTGACAAATTATTTAAAGATATGCAAAGTCGGAAAATACGTATGGCTATTATTATAGATGAATATGGAGGCATATCTGGGCTTCTTACAATAGAAAATCTAATCGAAGAAATTGTCGGTGATATGTACGAAGAAGGGGAGATTGAGGAAGATGCTATAAAAAGTGTAGGAGATAATCACTATCAGATACAAGGGAATACGATGATCTATCAAATTAACGAAGAATTACAGCTGAACATTATTAGCCAATGCGACACAATATCGGGATACTTAATTGATACCATTGGACATATACCAGATCGGGCAGAATTACCATTAGATATTGTAAAGGATGGATACAAGTTCACAGTGCAAGAAGTTGAAAAACATAAAATAAAAATACTTATATTGGGGACGTAGCAAATTTCAATTTGCTACGTCCTAAAATGATTTTTAGTGTGCCCCTTTTGTTCTTGAGAAGGTGTTTGTAATAGTATATAATATATTGTAAACAAACAAAACAAGTCATAATAGGGGGAAGAGATGGAGTGGTTGATATCGTTAGATGGAAATCTTTTAGTATTGATACAAGAGTACGTTAGGATGGAATGGATGAATGATATTTGGCGCGGAATTACTCATTTGGGAGACAAAGGATGGTTTTGGATTGCTATATCTATGGTTCTTCTATTATGTAAAAAAACTCGAAAAGTGGGTTTTATTGCGTCGGTTTCTTTATTATTGGGATTCTTGCTTACTAACGTATGGTTGAAAAATTTCATAGAAAGGCCTAGACCATTTATTCAAATAGATTCATTAATACCGCTTATAAGTGCACCGAAAGATTTTTCCTTTCCCTCTGGTCATACTTGCTCTTCTTTTGCAGTAGCTAGTGTGTTTTACAGAATGCTTCCAAGGAAGGTTGGGATTTGTGCCATTTTTTTAGCAATTTTGGTTGGGTTTTCAAGATTATATTTAGGAGTTCATTACCCCACGGATGTACTTGCTGGAGCAATAGTGGGGGTTCTAAGTGGGTATTGTGCTGAGGCAATTTATAACGTTATACATGAGAAAATATTTAAAAAGGCTTAGAGGGACAGGGTGATTGTTAATTGGGGACGGGGGCAATGTGTATTGCCCCCGTCCCCAATTAATGCTTGACAACGATAGAGTATCGTTGTAATATGCTAATAACATATAAGTACACATTATATGATTTTGACTTAGGAGGAACTATTATGACATCAGTAAAAGAGAACTGTAACTACATGTGCATGACAAGCAGCTTTTTTTACATGTGCTGCTCTATGAATGGTGCAAAAAATCGAATGTGCGGTAGTTCTGTGTATATGTGCATATAGTTTCTTGAAGTTGAATGATTTCAGATAAAGAATGACAATGACGCAGGCTCAAAGAGAGACTGCGTTTTTTTGCGACAGACGAGAGAAGACTGTTTTGAAGGTGTTAGTCGTAAATGAGGAGGAAAAGATGTCCGAAGACAGATGTATAATTGAATTGAAACAATTGCATAAGGAGTTCAACACAAGTAGCGGTGTAGTAAAAGCATTAGAAGATATTAATATTCAAGTGAAAGAAGGAGAAATCTTTGGTATTATTGGCCTAAGTGGGGCAGGGAAGAGTACACTCATTCGATGTGTGAATTTCCTGGAAGAGCCAACTTCAGGAGAGGTTATATTTGATGGTAATCATTTATCAGAATTGAGCGGAGCAAAACTCCGAAAAGTAAGGCAGTCTATGGGAATGATTTTTCAGCAATTTCAATTACTGAACCAAAGAAATGTATTACAAAATATTTGCTTTCCACTAGAAATTGCTGGTGTATCAAAGAAGGAAGCGAAGAAACGGGCACAAGAGTTGTTAGAGTTGGTTGATTTGAAGGATAAGGCAAAGGCGTATCCAGCACAATTATCAGGAGGACAAAAGCAAAGAGTAGCCATTGCCAGAGCATTAGCAACGAGTCCCAAGGTATTGCTTTGCGATGAGGCTACAAGTGCGTTGGATCCCAATACTACAAAATCAATTCTTGCGTTGCTTAAAAAACTAAGAAAGACACTTGGAATTACAATTATTATTATTACACATGAAATGGAGGTTATTTCATCGACTTGCGATAAAGTGGCTATTATTGATGGCGGCAGAATCGCTGAGACAGGTAAGGTGGCAGAAGTATTTTTAAGTCCAAAATCCAAAATTGGACGCCAACTAATACTTGGAGATGCAATTGATGACGTAACATTTGAAACAAACCGCTATTTTAGAATTACATTTGACGGAAGACTGGCATGTGAGCCTGTACTATCTAAAATTATATTGGCAACTAAGGCACCACTTAATATTGCTTTTGCATCCACAAAAAATGTAAATGATATGGCAGTGGGGCAGATGGTTTTGCAGTTGCCAAATGATGAAGAGCAGGCGAAAGCAATTCTTCATTATATGAAAGTAGAAGGAATTCAGTATGAGGAGGTAAAACAAAATGAATTTTGATGCACAGATTGTGAATATGATTGGCAAAGGAATTTTAGAAACATTATATATGACATTTGCCTCTTCGGTATTGTCTTATGCTATTGGATTGCCACTGGGAATTATTTTAGTAATTACAAAAAGCGGTGGAATTCATCCAATACCATGGCTTGAAAAAATACTGGGTATTATTGTAAATGTATTTCGTTCTATACCATTTATTATTTTACTGATACTGGTACTGCCATTTACCAAAATAATTGTTGGAACAACGCTAGGAGCTACCGCAGTCATTGTACCACTTGTCATTGCAGCAGCACCTTATGTTGCGAGGGTAGTCGAATCTTCTATTACAGAAGTAGATGCAGGGGTTATTGAGGCTGCAAAGTCCATGGGGGCATCTACTTGGCAAATTATCTATAAAGTTTTGATTCCAGAAGCAAAACCTTCTCTTTTAGTCGGAGCAGCATTGGCAGTCACAACAATCTTAAGTTATTCAGCAATGTCAGGATTTGTCGGAGGCGGTGGACTTGGAGATATCGCCATTCGTTATGGATACTACCGTTATCAAACGGGTATTATGTTAGTAACCGTTGCAATCCTTGTAATTATTGTACAGATCATTCAGGAAGCAGGGTTGAAAATTTCCAAAGTAACTGATAAGCGTATTAAATAAGAAAAGAAAACACGAACTTTTAAAGAGGAGAAAAATTATGAAAAGATATCTTACATTAGCATTAGGTTTAGTTGTAACAGTTGGTATCATCACGGGATGTGGTGCAAAATCATCTGATGAAGGGTCAAAAAAGACAGATGATAATAAGACTATTATTGTAGGAGCTAGTCCATCTCCACATGCAGAAATTCTTGCAGAAGCAGCAAAGGTATTAGAAAAAGATGGATACAAATTAGAAGTGAAAGAGTATTCTGATTACGTACAACCTAATTTAGCACTAGAAACTGGAGATTTGGATGCAAATTATTTTCAACATTTACCATATTTAGAACAGTTTAACGAAGAGAATAACACAGAATTAGTATCTGTAGCTGGAATTCATTATGAACCATTCGGCATTTATGCGGGCAAGACAGCATCTTTAGAAAACTTGAAAGATGGAGCTTCCGTAGGTGTTCCTAATGACGCAACTAACGAAGCAAGAGCGTTGTTATTATTGGAAGAAAAGGGTCTAATCAAGTTAAAAGAAGGTGTGAGTTTAGAAGCAACTATCAATGATATTGAAAAAAATGACAAGAACCTAGACATTAAGGAAATAGAGGCGGCTCAACTTCCACGTTCACTACAAGATTTAGACATTGCTGTTATTAATGGAAATTACGCAATTGAAGCAGGATTAAGTGTTGAAAAAGATGCACTAGCAACTGAGGATGCAAAATCTGTTGCAGCATCAACATATGGAAATATCATCGCAGTTGCAAAGGGAAATGAAGACAGTGATAAAGCAAAGGCGTTAGTAAAAGCTTTAAAAAGTGATGAGGTTAAAAAGTTTATTGATGACAAATACGATGGTGCTGTAGTTCCATTATTCTAGGGACAGGGCAAATGTTAAATGGGGACGGGGGCAATGTGTATTGCCCCCGTCCCCATTTAACTAATCTTCACAATTCATGTCTGTGATACTGCAGGTGGAATCTTCATCTTCTAGACAATTCATATCTGTAATGTCACAGGTGGTTTCAGTTTCATCTTCCAGACAATTCATATCTGTAATATCGCAAGTAGTTTCTTCGTCATTTGTCATCTGATTCATATTCTTAATACTTAGCTTTTCTTTCATAAGACACCTCCATATTGGTTATTTTATGTGTGTATTATAACTTTAGAATTTATGGTTTACAAGGACATAAATAAAAAAGATGTTCAAAATCAAGTTATTTTTGACAGATTAAAAAGATTGTACAAATTTTTGATTTGTATTAGTTGATAATAAAAAGAGAACTTATTATAATAAAGAAAAAGATGTTAACGTAAATCTCAAAATAGGAAGGAGAATGGTTATGCATCATATGATTAATCATGCAATATGTGAATTTAAAGTTTGGGCTTATAAAGGCGGAGAATCTTTAGAAGTAACAAAAAATGATTTGGCGGGTCATTGGTCGGTCCTCTTTTTTTATCCAGCAGATTTTACATTTGTTTGTCCAACAGAGTTGGGAGATTTAGCCGATTATTATGAAGAATTTAAAAAGGTTGGATGTGAAATTTATTCCGTGTCAGAGGATACGCATTTTGTTCACAAGGCTTGGGCGAAGGCTTCTGATACAATTGCACGCATCCAGTATCCGATGTTGGCTGATCCAGCAGGAATATTGGCGAGAGAATTTGGGGTCCTTGTAGAAGAGGAAGGGCAGGCATTGCGTGCAAGCTTTATTTTGAATCCTGAAGGTCTTATAAAGGCCTATGAAATCCATGATATGGGTATTGGGAGGAATGCAAGTGAGTTACTTCGAAAAGTACAGGCCGCACAATTTGTAGAGGAACATGGAGATCAGGTGTGTCCAGCTAATTGGAAACCAGGAGAAGAAACACTTACTCCTAGTCTTGATTTGGTAGGATTATTATAAGGAGATTGATAAGTGGAAGAAGATAACGTTGCACAACAATCAGAATTGATTAATGATGCTTTAGAAAGTCAACTTAAGGAAGTGTTGGGGAAGCTAGAAAAAAAGATAGAGCTAAGAGCAATTTTGGGAAATGATGAACAGAGTAGAGAAATGGAACGTTTTTTAAGACATGTTGTTTCCTTGAGTTCTTGTTTGAGTCTTGAATTATATTCTTCACAAGAAAGTACATGTGTAGAAGTGGATATGAATAAAAGCATGTTTCCAGTTGTAGGCATCTATGATGAAAATGGCAATTATTTGCGTACGGCATTCTATGGAGTGCCTGGTGGAAAAGAATTAAATACATTTATTATGGCGATCTGTTACAGTGCAGGACTGGGGAAAGCATTGGATGATCACGTAGAGAAGTGCATTAAAAAATTCAAGAAGAAAAGGCATATACAAGTATTTGTGTCCTTATCTTGTCATCATTGTGCGCAAATGGGAATGAATTGTCAGAGACTGGCAAGCTTAAATGATAACATTGAATGTGAAATAATTAACGGAATTTTATATCCAGAAGTTATAAAAAAATATAATATCAAAAGAATCCCATTAACCATAATTGACGGAAATATAAAGATTCTGGGTGTCAAAAATATGGAAGAAATCCTAGGTGTTATTGGTTAAAATGAATATAATAATAAAAAGATTGTTAAAATAATAGTTAATATTGACAAAAATATAATCTTCTGTATATAATATAATCAATAAAACAACAACCTAGAGATGAGAGTAGGGTTTAGAACGGCAGAAATGCGGTTTTTGAACTTTGCTCTTTTTTACTTTAGTGAAAGCAGTAGTTGTTAGAGGATAAACGAGTATCTTGCTAATATGTATAAAGCGGTAAGAGAAGCCTATGCTAAAGTGAGGGACACAAAAGCTTGTAAATCAAGTGGCGAAAATTGGTTTATATGAGTGATGGAGGACTATAATAGAATAAAGGAGGGAATATATGGACAGTAAATTCTATGCTGCAATTGAAGATAGTCCAGTGATAGCCGCAGTAAAGGATTGGGACGGGTTAGAAAAAAGCTTGGTGTCTGATTTGAAGGTAGTCTTTATATTATTTGGAGATGTGTGTAACATTGCGGAAATTGTTCGTAAAGTAAAAGGGGCTGATAAGATCGCGATGGTTCATATGGATTTAATTGTAGGATTAAGCTCAAAAGAGATATCCGTAGATTTTATTAAAAACAATACGGAGGCAGATGGTATTATATCTACGAAACTTAATATTATAAAACGGGCAAAAGATTTGGCGATGTATACGGTCTACCGTTTGTTCGTTATAGATTCTATGGCATTGTCTAGTATACAAAATCAACAAAATTTAATCAAAGCTGATTTTGTGGAGATATTACCGGGAGTTATGCCAAGGGTAATTTCAAAAATATGTGGCGTCAGTCCTCGGCCAGTGATTGTGGGCGGACTCATATCTGAAAAAATAGAGGTAATAGAAGCTTTAGAAGCAGGAGCAATATCGATTTCTACAACGAATCAAGAAGTTTGGTTTATGTAAGAAAAAGGGGGATTTTTATGTGCGATACAAAATTAAAAATAGCTACGGGTCTGAAAGAGGTTATGAAACAAAAACCCATTCGGAAAATAACTGTTCAAGACATTATGGATCGCAAAAACATGAAAAGACAAAGCTTTTACTACCATTTTCAAGATATATATGAAGTTGTTGAGTGGATTTGTGAACGTGAGTTGCTAAACTATATGGAATATGATAAAACAGTTACATTTGAAGAATGGGTATGTAATATAGTACGGTTATATCAAAAAGACAATTTTTTCTTTCGAAGGGTTGTCGAAGGAGTAGAAAGATATAAGATTGTAAACGCACTAAAGAGTTATGTGGAACCACAGGTGCAAAGGTTGATGGACTATGATAAAGTGCAAAGTGTTAATGAAAAAAACGCAAGCACAATGAAAACGCAAGAAAAGGATTTTTTGATAGATTTCACAACGATATCCATTATATATTATATGATGGACTATGCTTGTAGCTGCAAAAAAGTGTCGGAAGAGGAGGTATTGAAAAATGTTAGATATGCACTTGAAATATTGCATTTATGTCCAGAAAAACGGATTTTATTTGTGAAAAATAAACAAAAAATTGCTATATAACAGATATAACTATAGTATTTGTACAAAAGTGAAAAATTGTCTAAAGACAGACAAGAAATTTGATGATACCATGAAAATAAGTTAAAAATGAAACGGATTAGAGGAGGAAACAAAATGGCAAAGTATGTTATGGCATTGGATGCAGGAACGACAAGTAACAGATGTATTCTTTTTAATGAAAAGGGAGAAATGTGCAGCGTGGCACAAAAAGAATTTACACAATATTTTCCACAGCCAGGTTGGGTAGAACATGATGCAGATGAAATATGGTCATCCCAATTAGGCGTTGCAGTTGAAGCAATGTCAAAGATTGGTGCAACTGCAGAAGATATTGCTGCAATTGGTATTACGAACCAACGTGAGACTGCAATTGTGTGGGATAAAAATACTGGAGAACCTATATATCATGCAATTGTATGGCAATGTAGAAGAACATCCGAATATTGCGATACATTGAAAGCAAAAGGGCTTACAGATTCTTTCCGAGCAAAGACAGGACTTATCATTGATGCATATTTTTCAGGAACGAAAATCAAATGGATTCTTGATCATGTAGAAGGTGCAAGAGAACGCGCTGAAAGAGGCGAATTGTTGTTTGGTACCGTTGAAACATGGCTCATATGGAAGCTAACCAAAGGCAATGTGCATGTAACAGATTATTCGAATGCTTCTCGTACACTGTTATTTAATATTAATGATTTAAAATGGGATAAAGAAATTCTTGAGGAACTTCAGATTCCAGAGTGTATGTTACCAGAAGTAAAGCCTTCTAGTTATGTATATGGAGAGGCAGATCCTTCTTTCTTTGGTGGATCCATACCAATTGCAGGAGCAGCTGGAGATCAACAAGCAGCTTTATTTGGTCAAACATGTTTTAACGCAGGGGAAGCTAAAAATACATATGGAACAGGCTGTTTCTTATTGATGAATACAGGAGAGAAGCCAGTTTTTTCAAAAAATGGGTTAGTAACAACAATTGCATGGGGTCTAGATGGAAAGGTGAATTATGCATTGGAAGGATCTATCTTCGTTGCAGGAGCAGCAATCCAATGGTTACGGGATGAACTTAGAATTATCGATTCATCACCAGATTCTGAATATATGGCTAAGAAGGTCAAAGATACCAACGGGTGTTATGTAGTGCCTGCATTTACAGGTTTGGGAGCTCCACACTGGGATCAATATGCGAGAGGTACTATTGTTGGTTTGACACGTGGAGTGAATAAATATCATATCATTCGTGCTACATTAGAATCATTAGCATATCAGGTAAATGATGTCCTTTGTGCTATGAAAGCTGATTCCGGAATTGAGTTAAGTGCATTAAAAGTAGACGGTGGAGCAAGTGCAAATAACTTCTTAATGCAATCTCAGGCAGATATGATTAATGCACCAGTAAATCGACCTTGTTGTGTAGAGACGACCGCAATGGGCGCTGCATATTTGGCAGGTTTAGCTGTGGGTTATTGGGCAAGTAAAGAAGATGTTATTAAGAATTGGGCTATTGATAAAGTATTTGAACCTAAGATTGATGATAAGGAACGAGAACAAAAAATCAAAGGATGGAATAAAGCAGTTAAATATGCATATGGTTGGGCGAAGGAAGACTAATTCATTGGTTATCTGAAAGGAGAAGGAAAATATGTTACCATATATAGCGGAGTTTTTAGGAACAATGATGTTAATCCTGTTAGGGGATGGAGTTGTAGCAAATGTCACGTTGAATAAGTCTGGGATGAAGGGCGGAGGATCCGTGCAGATTACATTTGCATGGGGGCTCGCAGTCATGCTTCCAGCATTTATATTTGGAGCTGCTTCAGGAGCACATTTTAATCCAGCATTGACATTGGCATTAGCTATTGATGGAAGTATGTCGTGGAATTTGGTACCTGGATATGTAGTTGCACAGTTTGCAGGTGCAATTCTGGGCGGATGTTTAGTTTATGCATTGTTTAAAGGTCAATTTGATGAGACAGAAGATGCAGCAACCAAACGTGGTGTATTTTGTACAGCACCATCTATTCGCAATATCCCTTTGAATATTTTGAGTGAGGCAATTGGAACGTTTGTACTAGTTTTTGCAATTAAGGGAATTGCAAACGTTAGCGATATTGCAAATGGATTAAGTAACTTCTTAGTATTTGGCATTATTGTATCGATTGGTATGTCTCTTGGAGGTTTGACTGGATACGCAATCAATCCAGCAAGGGATATTGGCCCTAGAATTGCACATGCAATACTTCCAATAAAAGGAAAAGGAAGTTCGGACTGGGGATATGCAATTGTTCCACTTGTAGGACCATGTATTGGAGCAATTGTTGCAGTGTTGCTATATGGAGCAATTCCTTGGTAAGTGCATAAGATAATAGTAGAAATTAAATAGTGAGTTGCGGAGAACAGAGCCAGGCAATTATCATACCTAGACATGGGTAGGATTCATTTGCTTGGCTCTATTTATATAAGAAATAATAAGAGTTCTTGTGAAAGAGGGTTCAAAAGAATGGGAGAAAAAGCTATGTATGAAGTAGTAATTATTGGAGCAGGAGTATCAGGGTCTGCAATTGCAAGAGAACTTTCCAGATACAAAGTAAAAGCATGTGTTGTGGAAAAAGGCGAAGATGTGTGTGTAGGAACATCAAAAGCAAATAGTGGAATAGTGCATGCTGGCTACGATGCGAAAAATGGTTCACTTATGGCGGAGATGAATGTGCAAGGGAATCTACTAATGGAAGACTTATCAAAAGAACTTGATTTTCCATTTGTTAGAAATGGTTCTTTGGTTATTTGTCTTTCAGAAGACGAAATGCCAAATTTAGTAAAACTATATGAAAATGGTATTGCAAATCAAGTGCAAGGTCTACGGATTTTGACAGCAGAAGAAGTAAAAGAAATGGAACCAAATATATCAGATAATGTTCATGCGGCGTTATATGCACCAACGGGAGGAATTGTATGTCCGTTCGGACTAAATATTGCATTGGCAGAAAATGCAGCAACGAATGGAATAGAATTCAAATTTGATACAGAGGTAATACAGATATCAAAAGATACACAAGGTTGGTCGCTGCAAACCAATCAGGGTGAAATAAAAGCAAAATATGTTGTAAATGCAGCAGGTGTATACGCAGATGTATTTCATAATATGGTTAGTGAAAAAAAGATTCATATTACGGCAAGAAGAGGCGACTATTGTCTGCTTGATAAAACAACAGCTGGGCACGTGACAAATACAATTTTTCAGCTGCCTAATAAATATGGAAAAGGAGTGCTCGTAGCACCAACAACTCATGGGAATACCATTGTTGGACCAACGGCAATTGATATAGAGGACAAAGAAGGAAGCAATACAACGGCAGATGGAATGAGTGAGTTAATTGCAAAAGCAGGTAATACGGTGAAAAATGTTCCGCTTAGAAAAGTCATTACTTCATTTGCAGGGTTACGGGCACATGAAGATAACCATGAGTTTATTATTGGGGAAATAGAAGAAGGATTTATTGATTGTGCAGGGATTGAATCGCCTGGTCTTACGAGCGCACCCGCAATTGGGAAAAAGGTTGCACAATTATTAAAAGAGCAGCTGGAATTAAAAGATAATGAAGCGTTTATTGGCACAAGAAAAGGAATACTAGATCCGAAAGGTCTTAGTAAAGATGACTATGCGAAATTGATTAAAGAACAACCAGCATATGGAAATATTATTTGTCGATGTGAGATGGTTACAGAAGGTGAAATTATAGATGCCATTCAACGACCGCTTGGTGCCAAGTCATTAGATGGTGTAAAACGAAGAACTAGAGCCGGAATGGGAAGATGTCAATCAGGATTTTGTTCTCCAAGGACCATGGAAATCTTAGCGCGTGAATTAGATAAGAGCCTATTTGAGGTGACAAAATGTGGTGGAAATTCAGCGATTGTAGTTGGCGTAAATAAGGACCAAATATAGGGGGAAAAATAATGAAAAGCTATGACATTGTGATAATAGGAGGAGGTCCTGCTGGATTAGCAGCGGCAGCATCTGCTAAAAAAAATGGAATTGATAGTATCTTAATACTAGAACGCGATAGAGAACTTGGAGGGATTTTGAATCAATGTATTCATAATGGATTCGGACTTCACACATTTAAAGAAGAGTTAACTGGACCGGAATATGCACAACGATTTATTGATCAAGTCAAAGAACTTGGCATTGCATACAAATTGCAGACTATGGTAATGGATATTACACCTGAAAAAGTGATTACAGCAATGAATAGAGAAGAGGGATTGTTGGAGATTCAAGCCAAGGCTATTATTCTTGCAATGGGATGTAGGGAACGATCGAGAGGAGCACTGAATATACCTGGCTACAGGCCTGCAGGTGTATTTTCGGCAGGCACAGCACAGCGCCTTGTTAATATGGAAGGATATATGCCTGGACGTGAGGTTGTGATTCTAGGATCAGGAGATATTGGTCTTATTATGGCAAGAAGAATGACATTAGAAGGTGCAAAAGTTAAAGTAGTTGCAGAATTAATGCCATATTCGGGTGGATTAAGGAGAAATATAGTGCAGTGCTTGGATGATTTTGGGATTCCCTTAAAATTAAGTCATACGGTAGTAGACATAAAAGGGAAGGAACGATTAGAGGGAATTACATTAGCTGAGGTAGATGGTAAAGGAAAGCCGATTCCAGGAACAGAGGAATTTTATTCTTGTGATACGTTATTACTTTCTTGCGGACTCATTCCTGAGAATGAAATTTCGGCAGGAATGGGCATACAACTAGAGCAGGTTACCTCGGGACCATCGGTAAATGAAAGTTTAGAAACAAATTTAGAAGGTGTTTTCGCCTGTGGGAATGTGTTGCATGTACATGATTTGGTTGACTTTGTATCAGAAGAGGCTGCCACTGCTGGTAAAAACGCTGCTAAATATATCAAGTCCTCTAAAAAGCAGTTGGGGAAAAGAAAAAATGAAATCCCAATTATACCAACAGGAGGTGTTCGATATACAGTGCCAAAGACAATTAATATAGATCGAATGGATGAGTCTTTAACGGTTAGATTCCGTGTTGGCGGTGTATATAAAAATGTATATATAAATGTTTATCTAGACGATGAACTAATTATACATAAGAAACGACCTGTAGTAGCACCAGGTGAAATGGAAGATATTAAGCTGACAAAAGAAAAGCTATTGTCATATCCAGATTTGTCCCAAATTACGATTAAATTGGAGGAGGCATAATTAATATGGAAGAAAGAGACTTGATCTGTATTGGATGTCCACTAGGCTGTAGCTTAAAAGTGGAGTTAAAAGATGGAGAAGTGGAACGCGTGACAGGCAATACCTGTAAAAGGGGTGATGTCTATGCAAGAAAAGAAGTAACCAATCCGACAAGGATTGTAACAAGTACTGTTGCAGTAGAAGGTGGAGACATTCCGATGGTATCAGTAAAGACTAAAAGTGATATTGCAAAGGGAAAAATTAATCAGTGTATCAAAGAGTTAAAGAATATAAAGATGAAAGCTCCAGTAATGATTGGGGATGTTGTAAAATCTAACGTTGCAGGAACAGGGGTAGATGTAATTGCAACAAAAAATGTATATTTAATTCAATAACCTCCCATAGCCTTAGAATCCTCTTAGGCTTAAACAGACAGGTATTTACTACCTGTCTGTTTTCTAGTATACTATACTATATTAGAGTCATTACAGATAAATGTATAGCATGCGCTGTCTTGTGTGGCGTAAATGATCGAATTGGAGATGAGAAAATGCATGAGCTTACGAGTTTAATGAAAGAGGATATGCGACCTGCGCTGGGGGTAACAGAACCAGGTGCAATTGCTTTTGCAGTGGCAACGGCGCGTAATTATGCTCAAGGCAATATTGTAAATGTAAGAGTTGCTTTGAATTCAGGTATGTATAAGAATGCATTTACCTGCGGTATACCAAATACAGACCAGGTTGGTAATGTTTTTGCTGCAGCGTTGGGAGCTATTGCAGGGGATGCAGACTTAGGACTGGAGGCGTTGGCGCACGTAAAAGAGTGTGATAATGAATTGGCAAGAAAACTTGTGTGGGAAGGCAAGATAGAGGTTGTAATGGATCACATAGGTTCCGAAATTAATATCAAAGCAACAGTAGAGACAGAGAAGGATGTTTGTGAAGTTCATATTGCTGGTAGTCATACGAATATTGTTTCTATTGTAAAGAATCAAGAGGTACTGTTTGAAGAAGAATATCAGCAAGAGAAAAGGGATCCAGTATCCCGTATTCATCAATTTACACTAGAGGATATTCTGATGTATGTTCAGAACGTGGAGATAGGTGAAATTGCATTTATTAAAGATGCATTTGCAATGAATATGGAATTATTTGAAGCGGGTATGGAGTCTCAGAAAACCACGTTTGTACATCAGTTATATAAAGAAAATGGGAAACAGTTATTTTCAAAAGATGAGTTAAAGACAGCACAATTATTGTGCAACGGAGCCATTGAAGCACGGGTACTCGGAATTGAAAAACCAGCCATGAGTATTACGGGAAGTGGAGCGCATGGGATTATAGCAACACTCCCATTATTTGCATATTCACGGATTCATGAGGAAACCATTGCGAAGGAGCAATTATTGCGGGCTACCGCATTGAGTTATCTAGTGACCATGTATATAAAAGAATATTCTGGTAAACTTTCAGCTTTTTGTGGATGTGGTATTGCAGCGGGAACTGGTATGGCCTGTGGCCTTGGATTTTTAAGAGGAGCAGGAAGAAAGGAACTTGCGTATATTATTCAGAATATGGCATCTAGCATTACTGGTATGATATGTGATGGAGGGAATCAAGGATGTGTAATGAAAGGGATTGTGGCGACGGATGCAGCATTTCGTTCGGTAGATATGGCCATGGAGGGGATACATATTGAACGTATACATGGAATTAATGGAAATACACCAGAATCTACGATGAAGAATATGGGGAGTATCGCTTCACCAGGAATGGTGCAGACGGAAAACACAATCATAGAAATTATGCAGCAGAAGGGGGAACAAGATGCGTAAATGCGATCGAACGCAGAAGCATTTAAACAAAGAGAAAGTAAGGGAGAATGCAAGAAAAAGGAAGGAAGTAAAAGACATAGCTGGACGAAAGAAACCAGGGAAACGGTTAGTAAGTAACTTGATATTAGTTATTGCATTGGCTGTATTTGTTTATTCGGGTTATCAATTGTATAAGATCTATTCTGAGTATCATAAAGGTGCAAAGGAATATAAGAAGATTCAAACGCTGGTTATAAAGAATAAAACAGAGGATAGTGGGAATGACAAATTTACAGTGGATTTTGAAGCCTTAAAAGGGATAAATCCAGATGTGTCCGCATGGATTCGTTTTGAACAACCAGAGGAAATTAATTATCCGGTGGTGCAGGGGAAAGATAATGATGAATATTTGTATCGTACATTTAAAGCAAATGATAATAAAGCGGGTACCCTATTCATAGATGCGGGAAATAGAGCAGATTTTCAAGATAAAAACACGTTTATTTATGGACATAATATGAAAAATGGTACCATGTTTGCCAAATTAATGAAATATAAGAGTAAGGAGTACTATGAACAGAATCCTTACTTCTATATATATACTCCAGATGGAAAGACTATAAAATATCAAGTGTGTGCTGCAACTATTTTAAAAGATACTTCCAATCAGTATGAGAAGATCTATTCTTCGGATGAAGAGTGGCAAGCATATATTGAAGCTATGATGAGTGGATCAAGATATGCAACGAATGCTACAGTAACGGCAGATTCACAAATTGTAAGTTTATCAACATGTACAAATGTCTCGGATGATGAAAGATTTTTAGTGCAGGGTGTAAAGGTAGGAGAAGAGTAATGATGTTCACGTATGAAGTTGGGGATGTAGTAAAAATGAAAAAGAAACATCCTTGTGGTAGTTTCGAATGGGAAATCTTACGTGTAGGCGCAGATTTTCGATTGAAATGTAAGGGGTGCGGCCATCAGATCATGATAGCTAGAAAATTAGTTGAAAAAAACACCAAGGATCTTATAAAAAAAGCTTGATAGGTATTGGAATCTATGGTATCATAGGAGACTGTGATATATTATTTTATTGGACATGTGTCTGATAATCAATTTTTCCTTGTTCCTAATGAAATAGGAGCCAGAGACCATAAGGAGGTACAAGCATGAACAAATATGAATTAGCAGTTGTTGTTAATGCAAAAATCGAAGATGACGTAAGAGCAGATGTAGTCGAAAAAGTAAAAGCATTAGTAGCTCGTTTCGGCGGAAATGTGACTAACGTTGATGAATGGGGTAAGAAAAGATTAGCTTACGAAATTCAAAAGATGAAAGAAGGATATTACTACTTCATCCACTTCGAATCTGATTCAACAGTTCCAGGCGAAATCGAACAAAGACTTCGTATTACGGAAAACGTTATCAGATATTTATGCGTTAAACAAGAAGCATAATAGAGAAAAGAGGATAATCGTATGAATAAAGTAATTTTAATGGGACGTTTAACCAGAGATCCAGAAGTTAGATATTCACAAGGAGAAAGCTCACTTGCGATTGCAAGATATACATTAGCTGTTGACCGTCGATTTAAGAGAGATGGAGAAGCAAGTGCGGACTTTATTAACTGTGTAGTATTCGGTAAATCAGCTGAATTTTCAGAGAAGTATTTTCGTCAGGGTCTTAGAGTTGTAGTATCTGGTCGTATTCAGACTGGAAGCTATACCAATAAGGAAGGCGTAAAGGTATATACTACGGAAGTTGTTGTGGAAGAACAAGAATTTGCAGAGAGTAAAGCGGCAAGCGAGAGTAATGCAGGTAATTATGGCGCAGCACCTAGTCCATCACCAAGCGTTAGTGCAGGGGATGGTTTCATGAATATTCCAGACGGAATCGACGAAGAATTACCATTTAGTTAAACATACGAAATTACTGAGTTCGGTAGAACTTCATAAATTCTAAATAGGAGGTAATAGCAATGGCTTACGATAAAGGTAATAGATCTGATTCTCCAATGAAGAGAAGAGGAAATGGTCGTAGAAGAAAAAAAGTATGTGTATTCTGCGGAAAAGAAAATAACGATATCGATTATAAAGATGTAGTTAAATTAAGAAAATATGTTTCTGAAAGAGGAAAAATTCTTCCTAGAAGAATCACAGGAAACTGTGCAAAACATCAGAGAGCTCTTACAGTGGCAATTAAGAGAGCAAGACATATCGCATTAATGCCTTATGTACAAGATTAATTTTACTGTATAGGTTAGAGAAATATGAATTTTAAAGGCTATTGTGCTAAGTTAAATCTAAGCACGATAGCCTTTTTGATAAAAAAGTTTAATGCCAGTTTTCTTCTGATATTGCCTTTATAGACGTAGCATATTCGGAAGGAGTCATCCCTGTAATTTTCTTGAATTGTCTAGAAAAGTAATGAATAGAACCATAGCCTAATTGTTCAGAAATCTGAGTGAAATTGAGTTTATTCGTTCGAATCATCTGCTTAGCAGCGCTAATTTTCATCTTGGAAAAATATTCTATAATACCCAAATTACATTTTTCACGAAAAATCTTTTGCAGTTGAGAGCGTCCGATTAAGTTTTCTCTGCAAATGCTATCAATCGTTACTTGCGTGTCCAGATTTTGTTCCAAATAGTCTAGTACGCGGTTAAAAATTTCATCATCGCTCTTACTTTTTGTTGTTTTGGGTATACTAATTGGAGATTTCTTTTGTACAACAATTGTACTAGTATTGCGTCGGAACATATGGATTAAAAAATGTTCTAAATAAAGTTTGATAAGTTGTCCAGAAGCGAAAGGGGCATCGTCCCTAATCGTCATGTGAGTAAGATAAGGGTCATCTAGTCTACAATCGAATGTATGTCTTGCCTCTATTATTATGTCAGCTAAAATATTACGTTCCATTTCGTCTATTTTCAAGACTTTATTTTTAAAAAAATTCATATTTTGGCTAGTGCAAGAAAACGATGCTACTACTAAATTGGGTGCAATTTCTCCATTGGCTTCCACGGTATGAAATTCATTTGGCCTATGAAAAATAATATCGCCTCTTTTGAGAAGTACTTTTTTGGTATCAGTTAAGATATAAACTTCGCCCTTATCCACACAGCAAAATTCCCAAAAATCGTGTTTTTCTCCTTTAAAAGAAAAATCACTCATATATTCAAAATAGTGAATGGTAAATAAATCGCTAATAATTAGGTCGTCTTTTAAAGGTATGCGCTTATAATTCATTTAAAAACTCCTTTGTCGTATTTTGTTGAAAGTTACTAATATAATAACGCATATTTGCAGAAAAAGCAAAAGAAAAGTGCAGATAGTACAAATTATCAGTTATATAATCCAAAGATTTTTGTGCATATTTGTAATACAATACAGTTAACCAATAAACTATAGGAGGTAAACGGTTATGAAAAAGAAAGTGATAAGCATATTATTATGCGTAGGTCTTGTAGCATCTATGGTAGTAGGATGTGGAGGATCTAAAAAAGCAGATGGTGACAGCAAGAGCAAAGGTGGGGACAAGCTGGTATACTGGTCTATGTGGGAAGCTACAGAGCCTCAGGGAAAAGCAATTAAAGCGGCAATTGATGCTTACACAAAAGAGACGGGTGTCGAAGTAGATGTTCAATTTAAAGGGCGTACAGGTATCCGTGAAGGACTTCAACCAGCATTAGATGCAGGAACCAATATCGACTTATTTGACGAGGACATCGACCGCGTAAATGATACGTGGGGAAAATATCTTATGGATTTAGAAGATCTTGCAAAAGAAAATGATTATGAAGCTACTGCAAATCCAGGGTTGATTGCTGCTTGTAAAGAAAAAGGTGATGGAACATTAAAATCAATCCCTTATCAACCAAATGTTTTCGCATTTTTCTATAATCAAGATTTATTTGATAAAGCTGGAATTAAAGAAACACCTCAGACATGGGCAGAATTCTTGGATGTATGCCAAAAATTAAAAGATGCAGGCATTACACCAATGACAATGGACGATGCTTATGCAACAAGTGTGATTGGTTATCACTTGGGAAGATTAGTTGGAGAAGATGGTGTTAGAGCGATTGTAAATGATGGAAAATGGGATGACCCAGCAGTTGCTCAAATGGCAAAAGATTATGCAGAATTAGCATCAAAAGGATATTTTTCTGAAAATGTTGGATCTAACGTATGGCCAGCAGGACAAAACAGTGAATTGGCAACTGGTGAAGTTGCAATGTACTTAAATGGTTCTTGGTTGCCAAACGAAGTAAAAGATATTGCAGGAGAAAATTTTAACTGGGGATGCTTTGCTTATCCTGCAGTTGATGGCGGTAAGACCGGAATTGAAACAAATAATTTTGGAGCACAGGTATTTGCAATTAATAAAGACTCTAAAAAGGGAAAAGAAGCATTTGCTTTGATTGAAAAGATAACAAAAGGTGAATTTGACAAACAATTGTCTGATGATTCTATTGGTATTCCAGCTGACACCACTAATTCTGAGTGGCCAGCATTAGTAAGTTGTGCAAAACCTGTTATGGAAGGTTCGACAGCACGTTTTACATGGGCAGTTGGTGTAGAGTCAAATGAAAATATGACACCAGTTATTAAAGAAAACTTCATCAAATTGATGGCTGGAACACAAACAGCGGATGAGTTTGTAAAAGCAATGCAAGACGCTAGTAAATAATGAATCCAATATGGTGGCATCGTGTCGCGCGCTGCCACCATATTTTTATCTTATATGATATAATGGTGTAAGAATTGATTTATGGAAGGAGTTGCAAATATGAAAAAAAATAAAGCCATGATAGTTGCATTCCTAGCGCCAGCGGTACTTTTCTTTTTAGTTATCTTCGTATATCCAATTGTGAGAACACTTGCTATGAGTTTTTTCCAAATTGAAGGAGTAACAGATGGAATTGGATTATGGACGTTCTCGGGAGTTGAAAACTATAAGAAATTAATAACCACACAGTTATTCAAAACTGCAATGATGAATTTAGCAAAAATATGGCTGTTTGGTGGAATTATTGTCATGAGTCTTTCTCTGTTATTTGGCGTAATTTTAACTAGTGGAATTCGATTTAAAAAATTCTTTAGAGCAATTATTTATTTACCTAACATTGTGAGTGCTGTTGCACTTGCAACTATGTGGTTACAATACGTGTATAGCCCGAAATTTGGATTATTAAAAAGTTTCTTCACGGCATTACACTTGAAGGGATTGGCAGCAATCCAATGGACAGATGGGGATCATAAATTTTTAGCATTACTTTTGGCATATTGTTTTGGCATGGTAGGGTATCATATGCTGATTTGGACCAGCGGAATTGAAAGAATCAGCCCAGATTTATATGAGGCGGCAACAATCGATGGAGCAAATAAGCCTCAACAATTTAAGTATATGACAATGCCTCTTCTTAAGGGGGTATTTAGGACGAATATTACTATGTGGAGCGTTAGTTGTGTAGGATTCTTTGTATGGTCTCAGTTATTTTCTACTGTAACAGCAGAAAATTCTACGATTGTTCCTATGGTTTATATGTACTTGCAAATGTTTGGAGCAGGTAATACAGTAACAAATCGTAATGCGGGACTGGCCGCCGCTATTGGCGTTGTGCTAAGCTTATGTGTAGTTTTGATTTTTACGATATGTAATCGGGTACTAAGAGATGATGATTTGGAATTCTAGAAAGGGGGAGAAGGATATGGCAAGAGAGAAGAAAGTCAGAGGCAGAGTTAACTGGAAACGAGAAGCAAAACTGGTTCCTGGGTATATCATCCTTATCCTTTGGGTTATATTTACATTCGTATTATTAGGATGGGTCATTGGTGCAAGTTTTGCAACAACACCAGACATTTTTGCAGGAAAAGCATTGGATTTTCCAACAGGATTACATTTTGAGAATTATATAAAGGCATGGACCACATCTAATGTATCTACTTTTTTTACCAATTCTTTGCTATATGCAATTGTGTCTTGTGTGGCATTGATTCTCGTGTGTGCACCTGCGGCATATGTACTGTCTAGATTTGATTTTATTGCAAATAAAGTCATACAGACTAGTTTTGTATCGGCAATGGGAACACCGGTCATAATGGTAATATTACCGTTATTTGGAATCGTGTCTGCTATGGGAATTTTGAATAATATTTCCATGAATCGAGTGGTATTGATTTTGCTTTATATAGGTATTAACGTTCCGTATACAACTGTTTTTCTATTAACATTTTTCAGTAATTTATCAAGAACATATGAAGAGGCAGCAGCTATTGATGGTTGTTCCCCTATGAAAACATTCTGGAAAATCATGTTCCCAATGGCACAATCGGGGCTTGTAACAGTTACCATTTTTAATTTTATTAATATCTGGAATGAATACTTTTTATCTTTGATTTTTGCAAATTCGGATCAATTAAGGCCGGTAGCGGTAGGCTTGTATTCTATGATTAACTCCATGAAGTACACCGGAGACTGGGCAGGTATGTTTGCGGCAGTAACGATTGTGTTTTTACCTACATTTATCCTATATATCTTCTTATCGGAGAAGATTATTGGAGGGGTCACAGGTGGTATTAAGGGATAATTTTGTAAAATGTGATATCTGTTAATAAGGGGGCGCTTATCTTTTAAATTTTGTGAGAAGATAGGTGCCCTTAAGTGTACTTTTGATTGTTTTTTATTGATAAATTTGCATATTTAGATTAAAATAGTAGAAGTGAGCTAATAGTGCAAACTTGGTAATAAATATGATAAAGATTTTAAAGTATGTTTGTATTACAATGAGGATAGATAATAGGAGGTATGGAAATGAAAAAACCAGTATTAGTAATTATGGCAGCGGGAATGGGTAGTCGTTACGGTGGGCTAAAACAGATAGATCCAGTGGATAAACAAGGACATATTATTATGGACTTTTCTATTTATGATGCAAAACAAGCAGGATTTGAAAAAGTTGTATTTATTATCAAAAGGGAAAATGAGGCAGATTTTAAAGAGGCTGTAGGCAAACGCATGGAGCAGATTATGGATGTAGCCTATGTGTTTCAAGATATTCAGAATATCCCAGAGGGTTATAACGTGCCAGAGGGACGTGTGAAACCTTGGGGAACAGCACATGCGGTATTGAGCTGTAAAGATGAGGTGGATGGACCATTTGCAGTGATTAATGCGGATGATTATTATGGAAGGGATGCATTTAAAAAAATCTATGATTATTTGTCGACCCATGAAGACGATACACAATATCGCTATACGATGGTGGGGTATGCACTAGAGAATACATTGACAGAAAACGGTCATGTAGCACGTGGTGTTTGTGATATGAATGCTAAAGGTGAGTTGATAAGTATTCATGAGAGAACACGAATTGAGAAGAAAGATGGTAAGGCAGCATATACAGAGGATGATGGGGCAACTTGGGTAGAGCTTCCAGAAGATAAAATAGTCTCTATGAATATGTGGGGATTTACCAATAGCATTTTAAGTGAGATCAAGAAAGGGCTACCAGCATTTTTGGAAGAGGGATTGAAGGTAAATCCTATGAAATGCGAGTACTTTTTACCAACGGTTGTAAGTAATCTGATGGAAGAAGGTCGTGCAACAGTAGATGTACTGAAATCTAAGGATAAATGGTATGGGGTAACATATAAAGAAGATAAACCGGTCGTGGAAGCGGCGATTGAGTTATTTAAAAATCAAGGTATTTATCCAGAAAAATTGTGGGGTGACATTCATGGATAAAATTGATACAAAGACGAAAGAAGAAGCGATTTCTAATTTTCAATTTGAGGGAACGCTTTTGTCAGAGGGTCCATATGGGAGTGGACATATAAATGATACATTTTTATTAACTTTTGATATATCTGGGATGGGTCAGATTAAAGTGATTTTGCAACGTATGAATAAAGAAATTTTTATGAATCCGGTGCAGTTGATGGAAAATATTTTAGGCGTCACCTCTTATCTTCGGGAGCGAATTATAGAGAATCATGGAGATCCAGAGAGAGAGACATTGAATGTAATTCGTACGTTGGATGATTTACCATATTATATTGACTCCACAGGAGATTATTGGAGGGCGTACAAATTCATTACAGGTGCCACAAGTTACGATCAAGTAGAAAAGCCAGATGACTTTTATCAAAGTGCAGTTGCATTTGGAAATTTTCAGCGATTGTTAGCGGCTTATCCAGCGAAGACATTACACGAAACGATTGTTGGTTTTCATGATACAAAAGCTAGATTGCAAGTATTTAAGCAGGCGGTGAAGGACGATGTGTGCAAAAGGGCTGCATTGGTACAAAAAGAAATTGAATTTGTCCTTTCGCGTGAGAATATAGCTAACACATTTGGGGATTTATTAGCAGCAGGTGAAATCCCACTACGGGTTACTCATAATGATACCAAACTAAATAATATTATGATTGATGATAAGACGGGAAAAGGAATCTGTGTCATTGATTTGGATACTGTAATGCCAGGACTCGCGATGAATGATTTTGGAGATTCCATACGGTTTGGAGCAAGCACAGCTGCAGAAGATGAGCAAGATTTAAGTAAAGTAGAATGTGATATGGAGCTATTTGATTTATACGCAAAAGGGTTTATAGAAGGTTGTGCTGGAAAATTGACCGAAAAAGAGATACAATTAATGCCAATGGGAGCAAAAGTCATGACATTCGAATGTGGAATGCGATTCCTAACGGATTATTTACAAGGCGACCATTACTTTAAGATACATCGTGATAACCATAATTTGGATCGTTGCCGCACGCAATTTAAGTTAGTGCAAGAAATGGAACAAAAGTGGGAATTGATGAATGAAATCATTAAAAAGTATAGTTAGGGACACGGCAAATGTTAGATAGGGACGGAGGAAATGTGCAATGCCCCCGTCCCCAATGAAGGAGGTAGGGTATGAAGATTTTAGTGACAGGTGGTGCTGGTTACATAGGTAGCCACACTTGCATAGAGCTTTTGGCAAAGGGCTATGATGTTGTAGTTGTCGATAATCTCTACAATGCAAGCGAGGAGTCTTTGAGACGTGTGGAGGAGCTTTCTGGAAAGTCTGTAAAGTTCTACCAAGCGGATATCCGTGATGGTGCGGAGATGAACCGCATTTTTGCTACAGAGAAACCGGAGGCAGTTATTCATTTTGCAGGCTTAAAGGCAGTAGGGGAATCAGTAGCAAAGCCAATGGAATACTATGAGAATAACATAAGCGGAACCTTGGTGTTGTGTGAAGCGATGCGTAACAATGGGGTGAAAAATATTATCTTCAGTTCTTCTGCGACGGTTTATGGAGATCCAGCGTTCATTCCAATCACAGAGGAGTGTCCAAAGGGTGCAGTAACCAACCCATATGGATGGACAAAGTGGATGTTAGAGCAGATCTTAACAGATATTCAGAAGGCAGATCCGGACTGGAATGTGGTGCTATTACGCTATTTTAATCCGGTAGGGGCACATAAAAGTGGTAAGATAGGCGAAGATCCAAAGGGAATACCTAACAACTTGTTGCCTTACATTTCACAAGTAGCAGTTGGAAAATTGGAGTGCCTTGGAGTGTTTGGAGATGATTATGAGACTCCAGATGGTACAGGAGTACGTGACTATATTCATGTAGTAGACTTGGCACTTGGACATGTAAAAGCCATTGAAAAATTGAAAGATAAAGAAGGCGTTTCTATCTATAATTTGGGAACTGGAAATGGTTATTCTGTATTAGATATGGTGAAAGCATTTGAAAAAGCTTGTGGAAAAGAAATTCCATATGCCATAAAACCGCGTCGGCCAGGTGATATTGCAACCTGTTATTGTAATCCAGAAAAAGCTAAAAAAGAATTAGGGTGGGTGGCAACAAGAGAATTGGAAGAAATGTGTGAAGATTCTTGGAGGTGGCAATCCCAGAATCCTAATGGATATTGTTAATATAAGAACTATAGATACCTCTAAGCATAACAATCATACAAATGCTTAGGGGTATCTGTAATTTTTATATAATTTTACTAGCCTTAACGCTATTTGGCGGTTAATTCTTGAAAAGCTAAGTGGAAAGGTGGTATAATATAAATTGCAACTTTGTAACATTGAGGGTGAAAAGATGAAAAAGGACATTCGTTTAAAGGGTCAGCTAAGATTATACATGCAGTGGCCAGCGATTATGACTATACTTTTGATTGGCATGAATATATGGATATATATGTTAAGCAGGCGGGCAGGTATTTTGATGTCGGCATTTGTTATTATATATGCAGTAATCGTAGCGCTGTTATATTTCTATAATCGTTCGTTTATCATGGCGGATTTGATTGAATTTGCAGCCCAGTATGGTGTAATCCAGAACACGCTTTTAAAGAAATTGTCGGTTCCGTACGCGCTGCTAATGGAAGATGGAAAAATCATCTGGATGAATGATAGTTTTACAGAAATTGTAAAGCAAAAAGAAAAGAATGAAAAATATATTAGTAAATTAATTCCGGAATTGAATCGAAGCATTTTCCCAAAAGAAGATGGGCAAGAGGTCGAAAAACAAATTATATATGGCGACAGGGACTTTGCAATCACTTTGCGCAGGGTATCTATTGAAGGATTTAGTGAGACAGAACAATTGTTGGAACTACCTCATGAGCAGGAATGTTTTATTGCTGTATATATGAAAGATGAAACAGAATTGAATGCTTATATTAGAGAAAATGATGAGCAAAGGTTAATAGCTGGTTTAATCTATATTGATAACTACGATGAGGTTATGGAAAGTGTAGAAGAAGTTCGACAATCCTTGTTAGTGGCTCTTATTGATCGAAAAATCAATCAATATATTGGTAATATTGATGGGATTGTGAAAAAGATGGAGAAGGACAAGTATTTTATCGTTATCAAGACAAAGCACTATCGAGAATTAGAGAACGATAAATTTTCTCTTTTAGAAGAAGTGAAGAGCGTGAATATTGGTAATGATATGTCTGCAACACTGAGTATTGGATTAGGAGTAAGTGCGGAAACATACGCATTAAGTTACAATTATGCACGTGTCGCAATCGATCTGGCACTTGCTAGAGGCGGAGACCAGGCAGTCGTAAAAGAAAGTGATGGTATTACGTATTTTGGCGGTAAACGAGAACAGACTTCCAAAAATACGAGAGTGAAAGCACGTGTCAAAGCAGAGGCATTACGTGAGTTCATAGCAACAAAAGATAAGGTTATTGTCATGGGGCACAAGATTGCAGATGTGGATTCCTTTGGTGCAGCAGTAGGGATTTATAGAGCGGCAAATGCTCTGGAAAAAACAGCCCATATTGTAATTAATGATATTACATCCTCTGTGCGCCCGTTATATGATTCTTTTATAGACAATCCTATTTATGAAGATGATATGTTTATTCAGTCAGGAGAGGTGAATAATTATCTCACTGAAAATACCATGGTGGTTGTGGTGGATACGAATAAGCCAGAGATGACAGATTGTAAAGAGTTACTATCCAAAGGAGTTACGGTAGCAGTGCTTGATCATCATAGGCAAAGTAGTACGGTTATTGAGAATGCGGTACTATCCTATATTGAACCGTATGCTTCTTCCTCTTGTGAAATGGTGGCAGAGATATTGCAGTATATTGTAGATGATATTAAGATCCGAAATATTGAAGCGGATTGTTTATACGCAGGTATTATGATTGATACCAATAATTTTATGAATAGGACAGGTGTTAGAACTTTTGAAGCAGCCGCATTTTTAAGACGGTGTGGAGCAGATATTACGCGTATTCGGAAAATGTTTCGGGATGATATGGAATCATATCGTGCAAAGGCTGAGACAGTACGTAGCGCAGAAGTGTATCGTGATGAATATGCCATTGCTGTTTGCCCGAATAAGGGGATTGATAGTCCAACAATTATCGGTGCACAAGCATCGAATGAATTGCTTAATATCAATGGTATTAAGGCATCATTTGTTTTAACAGAATATAATGGTAGGATTTATTTAAGTGCACGTTCTATTGATGAAGTAAATGTTCAGATCATTACGGAAAGATTAGGTGGAGGAGGTCATATTAATACAGCAGGTGCGCAGTTCCAACATACGGATATGAGTGAAGCTATTAGTGTGATGAAAAAGACCATTGATGATATGATAGAAAAAGGAGATATTTAGATGAAAGTTATATTATTAGAAGATGTAAAGACAGTAGGGAAAAAGGGTGAGATAGTAAATGTTAGTGATGGATATGCAAGAAATTGTATATTTAAAAAGAACTTAGGATTAGAGGCGACTACAAAGAATTTAAATGATTGGAAATTAAAGCAAGCAAATATTAAGAAGTTAGCACAAGAAGAGCTAGAGGCAGCACAAGAACTTGCAAAAAAAATAGAGGCAGGAAAGATTGAAGTATCTATTAAGACTGGCGAAGGCGGTAGAACGTTTGGCTCCATATCGACAAAGGAGATAGCAACAGAAGTAAAGGAGCAGATGGGGTATGATATAGATAAAAAGAAAATTCAATTGAAAGATCCAATTAAAACATTGGGCACACATGCTGTTCCCGTAAAATTACATGCAAAAGTTGTTGCAGATTTAAAAGTAGTAGTGAAAGAAGCTTAGGGGGAGATATCATGGATGAAGCACTCATCAAAAGAGTTCTTCCTCATAGTATAGAAGCAGAGCAATCTGTTGTCGGATCAATGCTAATGGATAAAGATGCCATTACTACTGCTTCGGAATTAATAAGTGGGGAAGACTTTTATCAAACTGCATATGGGGTACTATTTGAATCCATGGTTGAACTTTTTAATGAGGGGAAACCCGTTGACTTGATAACGCTTCAAGAACGATTGAAAGAAAAGGATGTTCCACCCGAGATTAGTAGTCTGGAGTTTGTTAGAGAACTAGTAACAAATGTACCTACGTCTGCTAACGTGAAGTACTATGCGGAAATTGTTATGGAAAAGGCTATGATGCGGAAACTGATTAAAGTAAATGAGGAAATTGCCAACACATGTTATCTAGGGCAAGAACCATTAGAATCCGTATTGGAGACTACAGAAAAAAAAGTGTTTGATTTGATTCAGTCGAGAAATACCGGTGATTATGTACCAATCAAACAAGTTGTTTTAAATGCATTAGACAAAATTGAACAGGCAGCTAAAAATAAAGGCGCTGTAACGGGGATTTCGACTGGATTCATAGATTTGGATTACAAAACAGCAGGGTTACAGCCATCAGATTTAATCCTAGTGGCTGCTAGACCTTCTATGGGGAAAACTGCATTTGTACTTAATATTGCACAGCATGTTGCATTTAAAAGCAATAAAGCAGTTGCGATCTTCAGTTTGGAAATGTCCAAAGAACAATTGGTTAACCGTATGTTTGCGCTAGAGTCACAGGTGGATTCTCAGGCACTAAGAACGGGTAATTTAAAAGACACGGATTGGGAGAAATTAATTGAGGGAGCAGGTACTATTGGGAAATCTAGACTTATTATAGATGATACACCAGGAATCTCTATTTCGGAGTTACGTTCTAAGTGTCGAAAATTCAAACTAGAACAAGGATTAGATATTATCATCATAGACTATTTACAATTAATGTCTGGTAAGGTTGGCGGTCGAAGTGAGTCCAGACAGCAAGAAATCTCAGATATATCACGTTCACTGAAAGCATTGGCACGTGAATTAAGTGTTCCCGTAGTTGCATTATCGCAACTAAGCCGTGCAGTTGAGCAAAGACCAGAGCATCGACCAATGCTTTCGGATCTGCGTGAATCAGGTGCAATTGAACAGGATGCGGACGTAGTAATGTTTATTTACCGAGATGATTATTATAACAAAGATACCGAGTTGAAAAATATTGCGGAGATAATTATTGCAAAACAAAGAAATGGTGCCATTGGAACGATAAATTTAGCTTGGTTGCCAAATTACACAAAATTTGCAAATGCAAAAATCGACTAAATTCAATTGGGGGCGTAGCAAAATTCAATTTGCTACGCCCCCAATTGAGTTTTGCTATGCCCCTTTTTAAGGAAGATTGTCAATACTTGCGAACGATTGTTTGGTAAAAATATACATTTTTATGCTATGCTTATATCAGCTAATTCTTAAGTGTTACATTAAGGGGGTAATTATAGCATGGGACAAGTTCATTATATGATATCAGAAGCGGCTAAACGTGTTGAAGTTGAGACACATGTATTGCGTTATTGGGAAGAGGAGTTAAACTTGCCAATTGAACGTACCGAGATGGGACATCGTTATTATACGGAAGAAGATATACAGTTATTTTGCTGTATCAAAGAGCTAAAAGATCAAGGGGTGTTATTAAAAGAATTAAAAAGCTTAATACCTGATATTAGGAAGACAAAAGAACAATTAAAAATAAAAAATAAAGAAAAAGAAAAAGAAAAGGAAGTTCCACAAACGATTGCAGTTGAAGTATCTGAAGTTATTAAAGAAGATAATTTGGAACAGGTTAGAACTTTGATTGGACAAGTACTAAGAGAAGTAGTAGTGGATAACAACAAATTGCTAAGTGAAGAGGTTGGTAAAAGTGTATCAGGTGAAGTGAAAAAAGAGTTAAATTATTTGATGCAAGCAAAGGAACAAGTGGAAGAAGACCGTTATAAGAAGTTGGATCGATTGATTCGTCAGCAACAAGTGATAAGAAAGGAAAATTCAAAAAGTAATCCGGGGAGACTTCTTCGTCAAATGCTAGGAGTTGAACCTATTAGACCGTAGTTAAAAAAGAAACGCTCCTTCTTTCTGATAGCAGAAAAGGAGCGTTATTTCTTTTAGTAAAATCTTTTTAAATGCACACGGCTATTGCCAATGCGAAATTTATTCAGCTGAGATTGCACCTGTTGGACATTGAGCTGCACAAGCACCACAATCTAAACAAGCATCAGCATCGATTACATAATGATCAGCACCTTGGCTAATTGCGCCTACTGGACATTCAGCTTCGCAAGCTCCACAGCTTACACATTCATCACTAATTACATGAGCCATAGTATGTATCCTCCTTTTATATTCGGTAGCAAATTCCTACCGTTTCTTCTTACATTCTAATACAAAATATATAAATATACAAGTAATTTTATGCTCTTGTTTCAATACAAATGTCATTATATGTCTAGTACTCCTTAAGAGTTCGAGCTGCTTTATAAGCACTTAAGATTGTATTTCGCGCAGCAATGGCTTCTTCCTTAGTTGCTTCGGGAGTATTGGCTAAAGGATACTCTAGATTCATATTATCGTATTTTGATTTTCCAAGAGAATGATAAGGTAAAACATCTAATGCCTTTATATTGTTTAAATGGGCAAGATAGGTTCCAAGTTCCTCTAAATATTCTTTGTAATAAGTGATACCTGGTACAATCACGTGCCGAATCCAAACGGGTACATTTTTATCACTTAAATATTCAGCAAAAGCAAAGATGCGATCATTAGAATGACCAGTTAACTGTTTGTGCTTTTCAGAACGAACATGTTTGATGTCCAAAAGTATCAAATCAGTGAGGGACAATAGCTCCTCTAACTGTTCCATAAATTTAGGATCTTGGGGTTGAAACATAATGCCGGAAGTATCGATGCAAGTGTGTATTTGATCTTCTTTTAACTTGCGAAATAGTGATATTAAAAAATCCATTTGCATCATCGGTTCACCACCGGTTACAGTAACTCCGCCATTTTTGTAAAAAGGAAGGTTGTTGTAAAATCCATTTAATACCTCATTTACAGAATATACCTTTCCCACATTAACTTCCCAAGTATCTGGATTGTGGCAGTACTGGCACCGCATAGGGCATCCCTGAAAAAAAATAACATAACGAATGCCAGGGCCATCTACCGTGCCGCAGCTTTCTATAGAATGTATATATCCTTTTGTCATCTGATACCTCCCATTAGTTAGGACCGGGGGCAATCAGTACCCCCGGCCTCAGTTATTAAAGTCCTTCGTGGAACGTACGTGCAATTACATCGTCTTGCTGTTCCTTTGTTAATTTTATAAAGTTCACGGCATATCCGGATACACGAACGGTAAGCTGTGGATAGTTCTCTGGATGTGCTTGTGCATCTAATAGCGTTTCTTTGGTAAAGACATTGACATTCAAGTGATGTCCGCCTTGTTCCACATATCCATCTAACATAGTTACGAGATTATCAATTTGTTGTTGACTTACTGACATAGGTTACCTCCTTTGTTGTGTGATTATAAAGTTTAAGGTTTTAGTTGGCATCCAATCCAATCTCTAGATTTGGAATATTACAAGCTGAATTTGTACATTCATCTAACCGATCAAGATCAAGTTCACCAGCAAAAATCTGGTCTTCCTTCCCAAGTGCACCAGGGATAATGGAAAATGTATTTGAAATCCCATCTTGAGCATGTCTAAACGGCAATTTTGCAACAGAGGCAAGAGAAGCTAACGCGCCATGAGTGTCACGACGATGCATTGGATTGGCACCTGGTGCAAATGGTTCCCCTTGGCGTCTTCCGTCTGGTGTATTACCAGTTTTCTTACCATATACCACATTTGATGTAATAGTCAATATGGAAGTAGTTGGAATACTGTGTCGATAGGTATGATGTTTACGCACCTTATCCATAAAGCGTTTTACGATATCAACTGCGATTTCATCAACAGCATCATCATTATTTCCGTATTTTGGAAAGTCACCTTCTACTTGATAATCTACAACTAAGCCATCTTCATCACGTATCACTTTGACTTTGGCATATTTGATAGCACTTAGGGAATCAGCAACTACAGATAACCCAGCAATTCCGGTTGCGAAGTAACGTTTTACTTCACGGTCATGAAGCGCCATTTGTACTTTTTCGTAACAGTACTTATCGTGCATATAATGAATGATATTCAATGTATTTACATAGAGGCAAGCTAACCACTCCATCATAGCATCAAATTTATCCATTACATCATCGTATTCAAGATAATCTCCTTCAATTGGACGATACTTTGGACCAACTTGCATCTTAAGCTTTTCATCAACACCACCATTTATAGAGTACAATAAACATTTTGCCAAGTTAGCTCTTGCACCAAAGAATTGCATTTCTTTTCCAATGCGCATAGAAGACACACAACAAGCAATTGCATAATCATCCCCGTGGGTGTCACGCATCAAGTCATCGTTTTCATATTGGATAGAAGAAGACTTGATAGACATTTTTGCACAATATTCTTTAAATTTGCGTGGCAATCTGGTTGACCATAATACTGTAAGGTTAGGTTCTGGAGATGTTCCAAGATTGTCCAGTGTGTGCAGGTAACGGAAAGAAGTTTTTGTAACTAATGGACGTCCATCAATTCCAACTCCGCCGATGGATTCTGTCACCCAAGTAGGATCGCCTGAAAATAGCATGTTGTATTCTGGTGTACGAGCAAATTTGACAAGACGGAGTTTCATAATAAAATGGTCGATATATTCTTGTGCTTGTGCCTCTGTAATTACTCCATTGTCTAAGTCTCTTTCAATATAAATGTCAATAAAGGTAGAAGTACGGCCTAGGCTCATGGCTGCGCCATTTTGCTCTTTTACAGCGGCTAAATAGCCAAAATATAACCACTGGATAGCCTCCTTGGCGTTAGAGGCGGGTTTAGAGATATCGTATCCATATAGCTCGCCCAGTTTGGTTAATTCACCAAGTGCACGTATTTGTTCGGAAAGTTCTTCACGTAAACGAATATTATCACCGGTCATTCGCACGAGGGAAGTCGCCAACTGCTCTTTTTTATCTTGAATAAGTAAGTCTGTTCCATACAAAGCAACACGGCGGTAGTCGCCGATAATTCGGCCACGCCCATAAGCATCAGGTAGTCCAGTAATGATAGCAGATTTACGAGCCAATTTCATCTCTGGAGTATAAGCGTCAAAGACACCTTGGTTATGGGTCTTTCTATATTCAGTAAAGACTTTAACTACTTCAGGATCTACTTCATAGCCATTTTCGCTACAAGCGTTCTGTGCCATACGGATACCACCGTAAGGTTGTAATGATCGTTTGAAAGGTTTGTCTGTCTGAAAACCAACGATAGTTTCTAGCTGTTGATTTAGATATCCAGCTTTGTGTGATGTAATACTAGATACCGTTTTTGTATCCATATCTAAAACTCCGCCAGCTTTACGTTCTTCTTCACTTAAACAAAGAACTTGATTCCAAAGGTCTGTTGTTGCTTTGGTGGGTCCAGCTAAAAATGTATCATCACCTTCATAGGGGGTATAATTTTGTTGAATAAAATCTCGCACATTTATGGAAGTACGATTCCAACGTCCTGGAGTAAATCCATTCCAATTCAAATTCCAATTTTTTTCCATGTTATTTCCTCCTGTTTTTTTTATTATAATACTCATATTGAGTGAAAAAATAGAAACTTTATTTTTCAAGATTATTATATTTATAAATGTAATTTTAGTCAATACAGATATTGTACTAAATTGTATACAGTATACAAATTTGTACAATATTGACATTACAAGGAAAAAATTAAGAAATTTTTTATTCTTTTTTTGTAAAATTGGTGTATAGTGAATAGATAGTTAAAGAAATACTATTTAGTAATGGAGAAGAAGAATATGAAGAAGAAAATGTTTGAATTAAGTGCAATGATTTTATGTGTGGTATTGGTTCTTTGCGCTTGTGCTTCGCCTTCTGCTGATATTCAAGGAACGGACACGAGTCCAATTACAAAGAATGAAGATGACCAGCATCAAAGTAATTTGAATGTATTAAACCCGCAAGCGTATAGTACGATTAATGGATTGGTATTAGAACCTGGTTCTTATATTTCGATTATAGGACGAGCTTCGGATGGGGCTTATTGGTCTGCGATAAAAGTAGGAGCAGAGCGTGCAGTTGCGGATATGAATACATCACTAGGATATAAAGGGGAAGATAAAATAAAAATAAATTATAGTGGTCCAAGTAAAAAGGACAATGTGGATGAACAGGTCAATATATTAGATGAGGAGTTGGCACGTTATCCTGTTGCAGTAGGAATTGCAATTATTGATACACAGGCATGTTCCGTGCAATTTGATTTGGCATCAGAAAATGGAATTCCGATTGTGGCATTTGATTCGGGAAGCGACTATGACGGTATTGTATCTATGGTAGGCACAAATAATGCTGAGGCAGCACAAACTGCTACAAATAAAATGTGTACAGAAATTGATGATGAGGGTGAAATCATTTTAATTGTCAATGATTCTAAATCCACAACTGGAATAGAGCGAGAAAAGGTAGTAAGAGAAGAACTTGAAGCAAACCATCCAAACGTATCAATCGTGGAATCTATTCATTTGGATAAAATAGAAGATTTGGCAAAGATTATTGCAGCAGAGAAAAACCAGGCTTTGCAAGAGGGCCAGCAGCAACTAGATCCAGCAACATTGACAGAAGAAGATGTGATGGCGTATTACTTTGAAAAGTATCCAGACATAAAAGGTATCTTATGTACAAATTATGATTCTACACAGTTAGGGTTAGCAACAAGTAAAACTGCAGGTAAGAAATCCGAAGATTTTTCCATTGTTGGATTTGATGGTGGTGAGGCTCAATTGAAAGCCTTACAATCAGGTGATATCAATGGTTTAGTTGTTCAAAATCCATATGGAATTGGATATGCGACAGTGGTTGCGGCTAGTAGAGCAGTCTTGAAGATGGGAAATGAAGCGGTAGTAGATACAGGTTATACTTGGGTAACAAAAGATAACATGGGAGAAGAGAACATTCAAAAGATGTTATATTAGAGAAGGCATATCCCCCTAAGGCAATGTGAACATGAAATTGCCTTGGGGGGAATTTTATTGATTAATTTATTAAATATAATAAACAAAAATTGGAAAAAATGAAAGTTATATTAATATTGACTGCATTTTTTTACTGTGATATACTTTTTCTGTCAAAAAAATCATTGAAATTAAATTGCAAAATGAAATTATACATCAAGAAACTTGCAATATAGGAGGCGAAAAATGATAGAGAGAAAAAAAGTAAGATCAGATGAAAAGAAAAGGCTTTCCCTAACTTCACAGATTTTAATTGCGCTAGTTGGTGGGATAATTGTTGGATTATTCATGCAGGGGGATACAAGCGCTGCAGATGCATATATTAAACCTTTCGGAACTATTTTTTTAAATTTAATTAAAATGGTGGTTGTCCCAGTTGTATTATTTTCCATCATGCAAGGGGTTGTATCGTTAAAAGATATACGTAAAGTAGGAGCAATTGGTGGGAAAACAATTACATTTTATATGTGTACAACCGCATTTGCAGTTGCACTAGGTCTACTATTTGCAAATGTGCTAAAAGTTGGGAAGGGATTTCAGCTAGCATCAGATTCACTACAAGTATATGAAGGAGCTACGCAGGCTCCCAATATGATAGATACCATTGTGAATATTTTTCCATCCAATGCGGTAGAGCCACTTGTGAACGCTACCATGTTGCAAGTGATTGTCATTGCCCTATTCTTTGGATTTGGTATTATAATGGCAGGCGAGAAAGGGAAAATGGCTGGTGAGTGTATCGAAAGCTTTTCGGAAGTTTGCATTAAAATAATGGGTATGATTATACATTTGTCACCCATAGGAGTATTTGCACTAATTGTTCCTGTAGTTGCAGCGAATGGTCCAAGTGTGCTACTTCCATTATTGAAATTAATTGGTGTGGTTTATCTAGCGAGTGCTGTTCATATGATTGTTGTATACTCGGGAGCGGTTAGATCTATTGCAGGATTGAATCCAATTCAGTTTTTTCGTGGAATGAGTCAAGCCATTTTATTTGCATTTTCTAGTGCAAGTAGCGTAGGGACTCTGCCTTTTAACTTAGAAGGAACACAAAAGTTAGGAGTAAAAAAAGAGGTGGCAAGTTTTGTATTGCCGCTTGGTGCAACTATTAACATGGATGGTACGGCGATTTATCAGGGAGTATGTGCCGTTTTTATTGCACAGATTTTTGGGATTCATTTGACGCTAGAGCAACAGTTAACTATTATTTTAACAGCTACTTTGGCTTCCATTGGAACCGCAGGAGTACCAGGAGCAGGAGTAATTATGCTTGCTATGGTATTAGAGAGCGTGGGATTGCCACTAGAGGGGATTGCATTAGTTGCAGGTGTAGATAGGATCTTGGATATGGCACGTACGACTGTAAATATCACTGGAGATGCAGCATGTGCTATTTGTGTAAATGCGTTGGAAGAAAAGAAAGAGAAAAAGTCAGTTGGAACAGTTTCAGCGGTATCTGAAACATGATATAATAAATCGTAAAATTAGTAGAAGATTAGGAGGAGCGATATGAAGTCAATGGAATATGATTCCTTAGCGGATAACATACCAAAATCAAAGCTTTATAAATTATTAAAAATTCAATTGACGGGGCTTCTGGATGCAGTTCCATACACTATTGCAAATTTGGGAAATGCATCTGCATTGCTCAATAGGGCAATGAAAGAGATTAACTGGGTTGGTTTTTATCTGAGAAAGGGAGATCAATTAGTCCTGGGTCCATTTCAAGGGAAGCCTGCTTGTGTAACCATTCCAATAGGAAAAGGTGTTTGTGGAACTGCGGTATTAATGGATGAAACATTACTAATACCAGACGTACATGAGTTTCCAGGACATATCGCCTGTGATTGTGACTCCAAGTCTGAGATTGTAATACCAATACATGTGGCAGGAGAAGTAGTGGGAGTACTTGACATAGATAGTCCTTATACCCACCGATTTGATCAGGATGATCAGGAAGGGTTAGAACGACTTGTCAGGGTATTAGAGGAAGCTTGGAATGTAGAAGAGGTATAGTGTAAAGGGGAGAACGTATTGAGACAGGCAATCATTAGTTATTTGATAGTAGTGAATATCCTTGCATTTATACTGTATGGTTTAGACAAAAGTAGGGCAAAGAGGCATCGATGGCGTATTCCGGAGCGTACTTTATTAGGAATTGCAGCTTTAGGAGGGAGTCTTGGAGCATATGCTGGGATGTCGTGCTTTCGACATAAGACAAAGCATACAAAGTTTTCTGTAGGTATTCCGGTTATGATAGGAATACAGTTGATGGTCGTTTATGCTGTGGCAAAGATGCTGTGAATGAATACTATGAAATAGATAAAGAGTTTGGAGTCTTTTGAATGTTTCTAGAATTATCACGTTTGGCAAGTATTATGATTCTTATCATAGCACTCTCACTGGATATGTTTGTAGCAAGTATCGCATATGGCGTTCGAAAGATAAAAGTAAAGTTTTCATTGGTAATGTTCATTAGTCTTATTTGTAGCGGATGTCTTGGAGTTGCACTTTGGTTTGGAGCATTGCTTGATGGAATAGTACCAGAGACCCTGACAAAGACGATATGTTGTTTGAGCCTACTGGTTATTGGGCTAATAAAAATGCTAGATTATAAGATAAAATCATACGTAAATAAACATAATGAGATAGAGAGAAATGTTTGCTTTTCTATTTCGAAGCTAAGATTTATGCTAACCATTTATGCAAATCCTACCAAAGCGGATAAAGATGAATCCAATACGCTTTCTGTGACAGAAGCTGTCTTTTTGGCTGGAGCAATGTCTGTAGATGGTTTGGTAGCAGGTGTGGGAGCGGGATTTTGGAAAATCAATATTATATTTACAATATTGTTATCAGTTGTTATTAATGCATTGGCAATTATGGGCGGGTGCTATATGGGAAATAAGATAGCAATTAAGACAGATATTGATTTGTCGTGGCTAAGTGGTGCACTATTTATTATATTAGCCATTGCAAAATTGTTATAATAGAAAAAGTGAAGGGAAGAAAAATCCCTTCACTTTTTCTATTTACTTAAGGAAAAAATGAATTCAGTTCCGACGCCTTGGGTACTTACTACATTGATATTTTCGTTATGTGCTTGAATAACTTCTTTTACAATGGCAAGCCCAAGCCCAGTTCCTTTTTTGTCTTTTCCGCGAGAAAGGTCACTTTTGTAAAAGCGCTCCCAGACCTTATTCAAGCTATCTCTAGGAATACCAATGCCATGATCTTTTACAGAAACAAAGACTTTATCGCCTCGTTCCGTAGTTTCTATGGTAATTGTAGAATTTGGGTTGCTGAATTTGATGGCGTTATCTAACAAGTTATAAAGCACCTGTTGAATTTTACGGCGATCTGCATTGACTTCAAGTACTTTAGATGCTAATAGCAATTCTATGGAAATATGTTTTGGGGTACAAATACCTTCAAAGGTGGCAGCTGTATTCTTAATTACTTCGTGAAGATTGAATTTATCTTTTAATAGAAGTAACTCTTTTGTATCAAATTCATTTAAGGTTAATAAATCTCGTGTTAAATCAGTTAACCGCTCTGTTTCAAATAAAATTATTTTTAAATATTTTTCCTGCATTTCAGTTGGAATTGTTCCATCGACCATTGCCTCCACATATCCTTTGATGGAGGTGAGTGGAGAACGAAAATCATGGGATACATTGGCTACGAATTTTTTTTGATAGTCCTCCATGTCTTTCAACTGAGAAGACATGTAATTGAGGGAAGCTGACAGGTACCCCATTTCATCATGCGTATAGACGGGAATTTCATGATCAAGATTCCCGGAGGCATATTGAGTTGCGGCTTCTGTAATACGCCGGATAGGTACATACATCAGATAATGAACAGCTATAAGAATAATAAAGGATAACAAGTAGATGATTAGTAATGTGATATAAATGGCGGACATAAAATGACTTTTACTTATAAGAATGTTGTCCATTGGTTTGTGAATCATCAAATAGCCTTTAGTGGAAAATCCTTGTATAATTGGTGCAATGACGGAAATCATATCGGATGCAAAGTAATCATGATAGTTTCCGAGCATATATTGGCTATTGCCACCTTCGGCAGGATTAAAGTTCTTAATTTCTGTTGGTGGTAGTGGAACATCGTTGGTAGCTGAATATGCAATCATCTTTCCGGAAGAATCAACGAACCATACGGAAGACTCAAGGTATGTTTTCATTCCATTTAATTGAGCTCGTACATCAGAGGCAGAAAGATTTTCTGAAAAATAATTAGGAAGATAATTATTGGCAACCAAAGTAGCCTCTTTGTACAAAGAACTAGAAACATCGGTTACTAAATGATTTTCAATTAATTCCGAAGTTAAAGTTGCTGTGGCAAAAAGACTGACAAAACCAAATGCAATGTATACAATTATAAATTTTAAGTACAGGGTACTTTTCATTTATTACATCCTCTTTTTCTACTTTTTTACTTCAAACTTATAACCAATGCCCCAGACGGTTCCTAAGCTCCAATGTGCATGATCTTTGATTTTTTCACGTAACCGCTTTATGTGCACATCTACGGTGCGGGTATCTCCGATATATTCATAGCCCCAGATTTGATCTAGAAGTTGTTCTCTGGTAAAAACTTGGTTTGGCGAAGCTGCTAAGAAGTACAAAAGTTCTAATTCTTTTGGGGGCATATCCACTACTTCACCATCACATATAACCGAATAGTTGGTTAAGTTAATGGTAATACCAGGGAATTCAACGCATCTTCCTTTATCTGCTACAAGTTCTTCGGATTTTACTGGTTGGTATCGTCTCAATACTGCTTTTACACGGGCAACCATTTCTTTCGAGTCAAAGGGTTTCATGATGTAATCATCAGCGCCCAATTCTAGACCGAGCACCTTGTCAAAGACTTCGCCTTTTGCGGATAACATGATAATGGGTGTATTAGATTTTGCTCGAATTTCTCGACATACTTGATATCCATCAATGCCTGGTAACATTAGATCTAGTAGAACCAAGTTTGGTACATAAGAATCGAAAGCGACTAGAGCTTCCTCACCATCATGAACCATCATGGTATCAAAACATTCCTTTGTTAAATAAAGGGAAATAAGTTCTGCGATACTCTCATCATCATCAACAATTAATATTTTTTGTTTTGCAACCATAAAAACCTCCTATTTAAATTCAACAATTGTTACACCAGCGTCACCTTCGCCAAAGGCCCCAAGCCGGTAAGATTTTACATATTTTACACGCTTTAGATAGTCATGTACGCCCTTACGGAGTGCCCCAGTACCTTTTCCATGGACGATGCGAACAGGGCTTACATGAGAGAGGTAGGAATCATCCAAGTATTTATCCAATTCTGCAATTGCTTCATCGACTGTTTTACCAAGTAAATTGATTTCTGGTCTAACGGAAAGTGATTTGCTCATTTTCATTTTCCCAGAAGATGTCTTTTGCATGTGTTTTGACGTGATGACGGGTTCATCTATAATTTCTAAATCAGAAATAGGAACAAGTGATCGTAAAATCCCCATTTGCACATATAAATCTCCTTTCGCATTCGGAAGCGAACTCACGGTACCGGATAGGTTCATACTTAAAACTTTTACGGCAGTTCCTAATTTAAAATCGGATGGTTTATGTTGTTTTTGTGGCTTTTTGTTCTCGAATTTTGAGCGTGTCTGCGTATTCTTTATATGCTGACGTATTTTTTCGCGTTCTTTTTCCATGTCAGAAGCGGATATATTTTCTTTTCCAAATTTGCGAAAATTTTTCATGGTTTCATCAGCGACTTCTTTTGCCTCACGGAGTATGGAGTTCGCTTTTTCATTTGCCTCATCTAGAATACGGGCTTTTTGTTCTTCTATGCGTTCCTGTTTTTTTGATATTTGAGATTTTAACGCTTCGATTTCCCGCTTATAGGTGGCAATCTCGTGCTGTTCCTTTTCTATAGTGCGGCGACTGGCTTCTAAATCTGACAGCAAATCTTCAAAGGACTCATCTTGTTCACTAAGGTGTAACTTTGCATCTTCAATAATATAATTTGGTAATCCCAGTTTTCCTGAAATTGCAAAGGCATTACTTTTACCTGGAATCCCAATGAGCAAATGGTATGTTGGACGAAGCGTTTCTACATTGAATTCACAAGAGGCATTTTCAACTCCAGGAGTCGTAAGGGCAAAGATCTTTAGTTCACTGTAATGTGTAGTGGCCATAGCCCGGATTTTTTGTCCGTGCAGATAGGACAAGATGGCAATAGCTAAAGCGGCACCCTCTGTTGGGTCTGTACCTGCCCCAAGTTCGTCAAAGAGAACAAGAGAATGTTCGTTTACACGTTCCAAAAAAGACACAATATTAGTCATATGGGAAGAAAAGGTACTTAGGCTTTGTTCGATACTTTGTTCATCTCCAATATCTGCATAGACTGTTTCGAATATACCAAGCTCAGAGCGATCTAAGGCTGGTATATGAAGACCCGCTTGCCCCATCAGAGTAAATAGTCCAACGGTTTTAAGGGATACCGTTTTACCACCAGTATTTGGACCAGTTATAATAAGCAAGTCAAAATCTTTCCCTAAAGTTAGTGTAATCGGAACGACTTTTTTCTTATCTAATAATGGATGCCGTCCCTCCCGGATATATATTTCGTGATTCGTATTAAAGAGTGGTTTACTAGCATTCATAGATAGCGCTAAAGCGCCCTTTGCAAATATAAAATCCAGTTCTGTAAGCAACTGATAATTCAGACGAATTTCTACAATATATTCGGAAGTAGCTTGGCTCAACTTTGCTAGAATTACTTGTATTTCTTCTTGTTCTTTTCCATACAGTTCTTTTAGATCGTTGTTGAGTTTGATTACAGCCATTGGCTCTATAAATAGTGTAGAACCAGTGGAAGATTGGTCGTGAATCATTCCTTGTACTTGTCCACGATACTCTGCTTTCACAGGGATGCAATAACGATCTCCGCGCATGGTAATAATAGGGTCTTGCAAATAAGTCCGTAGAGATCCATTTACAAGCGTTGTAAGTGTAGCGTGTACTTTATCATTTAGCTGACTAATATTGCGACGGATGTGCTTTAAGGTACTACTTGCATCGTCACTGATTTCATCTTCATCCAGGATGCATCGGCGAATTTCCGTTGCCAATGAAGTGAGTGGCTCTAATTGATCAAAGTAATGGTCCAGACAATCTTGTAGTTCTTCGATGGTATCGTGACGACCGTAGGTCTTTGCGCGACTACACACCTCTAATGATTTACAGATGTGTAATAATTCATTACATCCTAAAGCTGCACCAATCTCCAAGCGTTTCATAGATTCTTCCGTAGAATATAAGCCGCTAAAAGAAAGACGTCCCTTTTTTATAATGCGTGAAAAAGCAGCAGCAGTCTGCTCTTGAAATGTCCGAACCTCTTCGATCTGTGTGGAAGGGATCAGACTTGCGCACTTTGCCTTTCCGCTTGGGGAAGAAGCTTGTTCTGTTAGTTGTTCAATAATTTTATTATATTCTAATTTTGTTAATGTTTTTTTATTCATATTTTTATTCCTATCCTTTACATAGGTATATTCTACCCCATTCTTACAACAAAGAAAAGAGAAATATTGCATACTTGTTGAACAATAATGAACAATCATGTATACTATAAAAAGGAGTGCAAAGGAGATGCTGAATGTCCATGGATACAAACCAAGAACCTAAAGATGATCAAGATGATCAAGAATTTTCCTTTCTACAAGAGACGATTAAAAAAGAGCCTATGAATAGGAAAAAGGTGGTAAAGAGAACCTTGACAGTCGCCGTTTTGGGACTTGTCTTTGGATTGTTTGCCAGCCTTGGTTTTTGTGCGCTTAAACCTTGGGCGGAAAAACATTTTCCGGGTAATACTACTCCTGTAACAATCCCGCGTGATGAAGAACCAGAACAAGCGGAACAAGAGGATGCTCAATCAGAGGCAGTTGCACCCGTTTTAGATGTAACAAGTTATCGCGAATTATATAGTGGATTATACCAGATTGCAGCAAAGACGAATAAGAGCGTAGTTACGGTCATAGGGATACATGGTGACGAAGGATGGATAGAACACAATTTTGATGCGGGAAATACAGTATCTGGTCTAATTGTTGCCGACACAGGACAGGAACTTTTGGTGCTTACAGAGACCACTATTTTAAAAGATGCTAAGCAACTTAAAGTAGAATTTATTGATGGAAATAAATGCGATGCTAGTCTAAAAAAGAAAGACACCAATTTGGGTCTGGCAATGCTAAGCATTCCCAGAAGTCAGATTGCAGAGGTGACATGGAGCCAGATTCAAGTAGCCAATCTTGGAAATTCCAATCTTATGACGAAAGGGAACCCTGTTATTGTATTAGGTAGTCCATTTGGGTATGCAGATGGATTAGGATATGGGGTTATTAGTTCTGCTACGAATCTCGTACCATTTACAGATGGTGATTATAAGATTTTAGCAACTGATATTGCAGTTACTTCAAATGGAACTGGAATATTAGCGAATTTGTCTGGAGAAGTGGTTGGTATTGTTTCGCAAAAGTTATCCACTGAGGAAAGTATGAATTTGGTAACAGGACTTGCAGTATCAGATTTAAAGGAAGTCATTGAACGATTATCAAATGGAACCAGTGTACCATATATAGGTATCAAAGGAACAAAAGTCACAGAGGAAGTTGCGCAGGCACAAGAACTGCCAACTGGAGTATATGTAAAAGAAGTTGTGGCAGATTCGCCGGCTATGGCAGCAGGAATACAAAGTGGTGATATCTTAACCAAGGTAGATAAAAGTAAGGTAAATACGGTAGTTGCATATCATAGTGCATTAATGGGACATAATACCGGTGATGAAATTATTATCAGTGGAAAAAGATTAGGCCAAGATGGGTATGTAGACATTGAATTTAGTGTAATGGTTGGAAGTTCAGAATAAAAAAGATAGTAGATTATTAACATTAGAAATGAGGACAAAAATGAAATATATTAATACACTTCGTGAGGGAGAGACGGTTAGAGAGATTTATCTTTGCAAGGGAAAGAGAACAGCAGAAACTAGAAATGGAAAGGCTTATGATAATTTAATCTTACAAGATAAGACTGGAACATTGGATGGAAAGATATGGGATCCAAACTCTCAAGGAATTGCAGACTACGACGAAATGGATTTTGTAGAAATTGTTGGAGATGTAATCAGTTACCAAAATAATCTACAGTTGAACATTAAACAATTAAGAATTGCTCAAGACGGGGAATATGTCGCAGCAGATTATATGCCAACAAGTGAAAAAAGCGTGGATATCATGTATAAAGAGCTTATGTCATATGTAGAAAAGGTAGAAAATACCTATTTAAGAAAAGCAATGGAATATTATTTTGTAGAAAATACAAACTTTATTGAAGCATTTAAAGCTCATTCAGCTGCCAAAACAGTGCACCATGGCTTTGCCGGGGGACTATTAGAGCATACGTTGTCTGTAGTTAAAATGTGTGAATACTTCGTAAATACATACGAAATATTTAATAAAGATTTATTATATACAGCAGCTATTTTTCATGATATTGGAAAAACAAAAGAACTGTCCGCTTTTCCAGAAAACGATTATACCGATGATGGACAATTACTGGGCCATATTATTATAGGGGTAGAAATGTTTGGAGAAGCACAACGTAGTATACCAGGATTTCCAGAAAAATTAGCAAGTGAACTCAAACATTGTATTATCGCTCATCACGGAGAATTAGAATACGGATCTCCAAAGAAACCGGCAATTGCAGAAGCATTGGCATTAAACTTTGCAGATTGTTCTGACGCAAAGTTCCAGACATTAACAGAAATATTTAAAGACAAAGAAGGAAATGATTGGTTAGGATACAATCGATTATTCGAATCCAATTTAAGAAGAACAAGCTTATAAATACTAATTGGGGACGTAGCAAATTGAAATTTGCTACGTCCCCAAATGCAAATAGGTGTGCCCTTTTTTGATTTGGTGTGCCCCAAATGAGGTGTAGAGAAATATGATAAAGAAAAATGAAATTGTGATAGTAAGAATCGAAGATATTGGAGTTAATGGAGAGGGTATTGGCAAAGTAGATGGGTATACGCTTTTTATTAAGGATGCTTTGATTGGAGATGAGGTTGAAGCCAAAGTGATGAAGTCTAAGAAACAGTATGGCTATGCTCGTATGACGAGGATTTTGACTCCATCGAAGGATCGTGTAGCGGAAAAATGTGCAGTTGCCAGACAGTGTGGTGGATGTCAGATTCAGGCGATGTCTTATGAAAAACAATTAGAGTTTAAGCAACGAAAGGTGCAGAACCATTTGGTTCACATTGGGGGATTTGACCCAGAGTATATTGCCTCTATTATGCAACCAATTTGTGGGATGAAAGAACCCTTCTATTATCGAAATAAAGCACAATTTCCAATTGGTACGGACAAAGACGGGCAAGTGATCGCAGGTTTTTATGCAGGGCGCACACATAGTATTATTGCAAATACCAATTGTGCACTTGGCGTTCCGGCTAACAAAATCATATTGGAGCGTGTATTACAATATATGAGGAATGCTCAAATTTCGGCTTATGACGAAAGTAATGGTACAGGTCTTGTACGCCATGTACTGATTCGCTATGGATTTACAACCAAGGAGATTATGGTGTGCCTAATTGTAAATGGTGACCAAATTCCTCATTCTGATCAATTAATAGAAATACTAAAATCAATTCAGGGAATGACTAGTATTACGTATAGCTGCAATACGAAAAAAACGAATGTTATCATGGGTGAGTCTTATAAAACGCTGTGGGGAAAGCCATATCTAACAGACTATATAGGAGCAATTAAATATCAGATTTCTCCATTATCATTTTTTCAAATTAATCCGGTACAAACAAAAAAATTGTATGAACAAGCATTAGAATATGCGGAATTGACTGGTGAGGAATGTGTGTGGGATCTTTACTGTGGTATTGGAACCATTTCCTTGTTTTTAGCGCAAAAGGCAAAAGAGGTACATGGCGTGGAAATTGTACCGCAAGCAATAGAAGATGCGAGACACAATGCAGTTATTAATCACATTGAGAATGCGCAGTTCTATGTAGGAAAAGCAGAGGAAGTTCTACCTAGAGAGTATGAATATAATCATGTATATGCAGACGTAATTGTAGTAGATCCGCCAAGAAAAGGGTGCGAAGAAGGATTACTAAGAACGATGGTGGCGATGTCGCCAAAACGCATTGTGTACGTGAGTTGTGATTCTTCCACGTTAGCAAGGGATGTGAAGTTCCTATGTGAAAATGGGTATGAGCTGAAGAAGCTACGGGCAGTGGATCAATTTCCAATGACAGTGCATGTAGAAAGTGTCGCAATGCTGGTTCGCTGCAATGAAGAGAAGAAATAACTTCTTAAATAGGCGACTATTTATCTAATATTTTGTGACATATGGAGGGCAATATGCCAGAAATAATTTTGATGTTAGCAGTTATTATTTTAATATGTTTGTTACTCAATAAGGTTTCAAGTAAGCTAGGGATGCCAATGCTTCTTGCATTTATTCTACTTGGAATGCTATTTGGAACGGATGGCTTACTAAAAGTTCCGTTTGATAATTATGCACTTTCAGAGAAAATTTGCTCCTTTGCATTAATATTTATAATGTTTTATGGTGGGTTTGGGACAAACTGGAAAAGCGCAAAGCCGATTGTTATGGAATCTGTTTTGCTATCCACACTTGGAGTTATTCTTACGGCTGTTACAACAGGTCTCTTTTGTTATGTTATACTGCATATTGATTTCTTAGAAAGCATGCTTATAGGAGCTGTAATCAGTTCCACTGATGCAGCATCAGTATTCTCTGTCTTGCGTTCAAAGCAACTTAATTTAAAGAATAACACCGCATCGATGTTAGAGATGGAAAGTGGCAGCAATGACCCATGTTCCTACATGCTTACAGTGATTATATTATCGGTAATGAGTGGGCAGTCTAGTGGTGGCCAATTACTATATATGATTTTTGCTCAAATCGTATATGGGATAATTTGTGGCATAGTTGTAGCAATTTTTTCCAACCTTGTTTTATCAAAGGTGAAATTTGCAACGGATGGATTTGACACAATATTTGTATTTAGCATGGCTTTAGTCTCTTATGCGGGTGCAGCAGTGATTGGTGGAAATGGATATCTAAGTACCTATATTGCGGGAATCATTTTAGGGAATAAATCATCTTATAATAAAAAAGCCCTTGTTCATTTTTTTGATGGCATTACTGGATTAATGCAAATGCTGATTTTTTTCCTTCTTGGACTTTTGTCTTTTCCGTCACAGCTACCTCAGATATTACTGCCGGCTCTTGCTGTCGCCTTATTCCTAACCTTTGTGTCGCGTCCTTTATCCGTATTTGCAATCTTAACCCCATTTAAATGCCCAATGAATCAACAATTGTTAGTTTCATGGGCAGGATTAAGAGGGGCTGCTTCTATTGTTTTCGCTATTGTTGCAACTGTTAGTCCTGCATATATGAAACATGATGTTTTTCACATTGTATTTTTTATTGTCCTATTTTCTATTAGTATCCAGGGATCATTAATTTCTTTTATGGCTAAAAAACTTCATATGATTGATAATAGCAGTAACGTTTTGAAAACCTTTAATGACTATTCTGAAGAAATGCCTATACAATTCATACAACTTTCTATAGCAGAAAATCATCCCTGGATTAACTGCAAGATACAGGATATTTCTTTATTACCAGAATTATTACTGGTGTTGATACTTCGGGGAAAAGAGCAGATTGTACCAAAAGGTGATACGTCTATATTAGTAGGTGATGTGGTGGTATTAAGTGCTCTTTCTATGGAAAATGATGTCATAGGGTGTTTAACAGAAGTTGTTGTGGACAAGTATAATGCTTGGCTGGGGAAATCATTATCAGAGATAACACTTGATGCAAACAAATTGGTTGTGGTTGTGAAACACAATAATCAATTTCTGATTCCAAATGGAAGCACGGTTGTAAAAGAAAATGATATTCTTGTGATTAGTCAATTGTAGTTGCAGTAATAGGTGGGATGGTATGGGGGGCAATATAAAGTAAAATATATTATATAAGGAGAGTGTAACATGGAGTATACGTATTGCCCGAAATGTGGAAATAAAATAGAATTTATGGAAGAAATTTGTCCATATTGTGAATTGGATTTAGATGCATATTACGCTAGAAAAGCATACCAGAAGAAAGAGGATAGACCACCATCCAAGATTCAAAAGACAAAGAAAATATCTTATGGAAAAAAATCTAAGAGACGCAAGAGGAAAAAGAAGGCGAGTCCCATTGGTAAGAGGGGAAAGAGTCGTAGCAAAAAACGAAAAAAAGGTAGCGGATTTAAAGCTATTACGGTGCTGTGTATATTCATAATACTAATAATATTTAGCGTAATAGGATATCAGTTATACGGTGAAAAGATAGTAGATTATGTAAAGTATATCAAAGAAAATTATCGGATAGAAAAAATAGAATCATCTAAGGAGCAAGGTGTATCAGAAAATCAAAGTGAACAGAATTCACAGGATTCTAAAAATGAGGATGATTCTTCTTCAGATATAAAAATCCCTACGGAATCTGATGGAAATGATGAGATAATCTCGGAGGATGATACAACGGTGTCACCATAGGGAGAAGCGGTTAGAAAAAAAGATAGCGGCTTATAAAAATAGAAAGTAAAAAGAAACCGTATGTGGAACATGTATCACAATTAGATTAAAGAAGGTGAGGCAAAATGCCAGTAGAAAAGAAAAACAACAAATGTTTTAAAGAACAAACAACAAAGCGAGTTACAAAAAAGGATAGCTTCAAAAAGGAACGAGCAGATGTAACAGAAAAGGTACAAATTCCTAAAAAGAAAATTACGTCAGGATGTTTCATATGTCAGGAGTGTAAATGTTGCAGTGGACAACAAGAATCTTATGAAATGACAGTAAATAAGAAACAGATGCGCTTGGAGGAACTTTTAGGTCAGTTCTGTAACGTACAACCATTACTAACAATGGAGAAGCCGGTTCATTATAAAAATAAAGTGCAAAGAATCTTTCATCATGAGAGAAATGGAGCGCCCATATGTGGTTATTTTTCACCAGAGGAGAGCTCGGTTATTAAAATTGAAAATTGTTATATAGAAGATGAGAAATCACAAGCAATTATTGATTCTATAAAAGGGCTTTTGAAATCGTTCAAAATCAAGACTTATGATACACGCACTGGTTATGGATTATTGCGTTACGTTACTGTTCGTCACGGCTATGAGACAGGGGAAATTATGGTGGTACTCGTATTATCCAGCATGATTATGCCGTCAAAGAATAATTTTGTGAAAGCATTGCGCAAGTTGCACCCAGAGATAGACACGATCCTTATTAATGAAAATTATAGGAATACAGGTAGTGTATATGGCGAGAAAGAAACTACAATCTTTGGAAAAGGGTTTATTTTAGATACATTATGTGGAAAAACATTTCGAATATCCACAAAATCAAACTATCCATTGAATCCGGTGCAATCCAAAAAAGTATATGATACCATTCTTTCCTGGTGTGAATTTACCGGAAATGAGTTGGTGCTAGATGCCTATTGTGGTATTGGAACCATTGGAATTTTAGCTTCAGATTTTGTTAGAAAAGTGATTAGCGTGGAGTCTAAACCAGAGATTGTAAGAGATGCAATTTCGAACATTAGAAGAAACCGAATAAAAAATGTAGATGTTTATACCAATGATGCGACGGAATTTGTACTGCAAGTTGCACAATCAGAGAAGACTCCTATTGATGTAGCCATTGTTGATCCACCGTATATAGGAAGTGGAACACCTTTTATTCATGCATTGCTCGAAGCAAATCCAAAGAAAATTGTATATGTATCAAGGAATCCAGTATGTCTTGCTAAAGAAATTAAGTTATTAGAAAATGGGGGATATCAGGTGCAAAAAGCAGTAGGTGTAGATATATTACCGTGGACAGAACATGTGGAGACGTGCGTACTTTTGTCCCACAAAAATTCGTAAACATCTCCACCGTCCTTATACACCGGAAAATTGAATAAAATAGACTTCAGAGGTAGCTCTGATTCATCACATGGGAAAATCTCTATTTCTTTGATTAATGAAGAAATTAGGGATTTTTTCTCTTCATCGCTGATTTTGTCATACACCTTTTCAAAGTTTGCCAACAGGGTGTAGATGTTCTCTAAAGTAATGGCATCCTGTTCCACAGCCTTGCGGCGTAGCTTGACGTCCTCGATTTTTTCTTCAAGCTCTACAATAACATCGTACAGTCCATCAAGTCGGAGCGTCATATCGTGAAGCTTACGTTCTCTAAAACGAGTATCCTCCGGCAAGCTGTCAATTTCATTTTCAAGACGAGTTTTATTCAAATCGACTTCTCGCAGTTTGATTTCATAATTTTTCAGCTCTCTATCAAGAGTAGAGGTATCAATTTGTTTTCCTATTTTTGATTTAACCTCTGTTGCAAAATCTTGATTTTTAATCAACTCTCTAATTGCTTCAATAACAAGTGGCTCAATATCCGTTTTCTTTAGCATTGCTTTGTAATCACAGCTTTTACCTCTGGCGGTACGAGCTTTACTGCATACATAATAGTAAATTTCTCTATAGGTACCGTCTTTGTTTGTCCATGCGTGTTTGTTGGTATACATCGGACCGCCACATTTAGGACATTTTAAAATGCCACTTAACAAATGTGCTCTGTCCCGACCTATTTTTGATGGGGCTTTCACACCAGTTATTACACGCTTTTCATGTGCCTTTTGCCAAAGTTCTTCACTTATAATAGCTTCGTGCTGACCATCTGCAAGAATGTATTCCTCTTGATGTACTTGGCGGTATTCATTTTTACTACCTTTGACTTTTTCTCTTGTTCGTCTGCCAAAAGCGATTTTCCCAGAGTACACAGGGTTGTCGATTATCATTCTGACAAAATGCGTACTCCATTGTGAAAGAGTACCATTGGCACGTTTGATTTTTTGGATACCCTGCAAATTAAGATAGTTTGCAATTTTATAAAATCCCATATTACCATTTACATATTTATCAAAGATAATTCGTATCGCTTCTGCTTCATTTTCTTGGATATAGAGCTGCTTGTCTTTGAGGTAGTAACCATAGGGAGCAAATCCACCGTTCCATCCACCTTGACGAGCCTTTTCTTTTCGTCCGTTCATTGTCTGCTCTATGATATTTTCACGCTCTATTTCTGCAACGGCAGACAATACTGAAATCAAAAGCTTTCCGCTTGTTTGCGAGGAATCAATTCCTTCCTCAATGCAAATTAAGTTTGCACCAAAGGATTGAACATGTTCCAAAGAATTTAAAATATCGGCTGCATTTCTACCAAAGCGAGAGAGCTTATAGACTAAGATATAGTCAATCTCTAACCCATTTTCAATATCACCAAGCATCTGTTTAAATGCGGGTCTGCCCTCAATGGACTTGCCGGACTTGCCTGCATCTTCATAAATATTTACGATTTCCATTTCTTCTCTATCTGCAAATCGCTTTAAGCTATTTTTCTGTCCGTCCAAGCTGAAGCCGTCAACCTGCATTTCGGTACTTACACGTGGGTAAAGTACACATTTTTTTCCACTCCTATTCATAGTAGTTAACCTCCAATATATTATTGGAAAATATCTTTAATTCTCATGATTTATCTCATTTAAAACTTCTGCACCATGCTTTTCAATAATCTGAGAAAGTACATTAATAAAATCCTGATATGCTTTGGTTTTCTCATAAGAATTAGGCGGTGCAGCAGCCGTATCAGTAGGATTAGATATATTTTTGATATTTTCCATTCGCAATCACCTCCAAGTGTATTGCTTATATAAAGTATAAGCATAGATAACATTTATGAAAAGTTTGTCGTTTCATTATTTATAGTAAAACCAAGCACACCGCAAATTTTCATAAAACAAAAATGCGGTGCGGTTAGTTTTATCTGTTTGCCGTATTTGCCACGCTCCCCGACAAAGGGGATATTTTGAGTTGCTGTTGGCACAGCTATCATAGCCCCACAGTACCGTATGTGCTTGTCCCAAAAGCCACGCATACTGCAGGAACTCCCCCTCAAGTCTGTGGGAGGTCGTGAGAAAGTATCATTATCCCTTATGTGTGTTATTGCGGCGAACGTACCACCGTTCGGTCTAATGGCTGCATTTATCGCTCCGACTGCTGTAATACCCATGCTCATAAAGGCTCTCATCAATTATTTGGTTTCCTATTTTGGCAAGTGTGTTACAGCGGCCATCATGGCGATGCCCATTATATCGCTTTGCTTTTCAGCCACATAAGTTTCGTACTCAAAATATCGTATATTCGATTGTCAAGGAACATGGGGAAGATTATACCTCCCTCTATATACCCTGACTTTTTTCCTTGTGAAACGGAACGTGATTTAGAAAAAACTTTTTAAATATTTTTCTATGGTATGTAAACCTCTTTCTATTCCAATACGGACAGCTTTTTCACTTACGCCTTCTGCTTTAGCAATTGCTGATTTACTCATGCCCATAAAATAATGAGCATAGATTCGCTTTGCCTGCTTGTCCGGCAGAGAAGCAATGGCAGCGTGAAGTTGCTGGCTTGTAAGCTTACGTTCGTAAATCTCATCGAGCGAGAGAGAGACAAACAAGATGTTGTGCTCAATTCCATCGCCACGGTCAAGAGAGTAATGAGCTTTGTAACGGTATTTCTTTCTCTCATATGCTGATTCAGCTCTTACAAATTCCTCAAAGACAGCTAATAGCTCATCAGTCACTTCTACAAAGGTGTCTTGTGTGTAGTAAGGGTAATAATCTTTCAGATTAATTGTTTTCATGGTTTTTACCATCCTTTCGATTTTTTGGTTTGCTGAAGTCGAAAGGACAGCGGTGGAGAACGGCAGCGAGGCTCTATAAACGCAAAAATGCCCGACTGAAAATACAGTCGGGCATAAGTGGAAATATTAACCTTTACTTGATGATGTGTGTGTTCATATTGAAAGCCGTAATTTCCCGCTGGTGGGTGTAGGCTTTTTTTGATGAATAGAAATTAGGTGGAGTATGAGAGTTAAAAATAAACACAGCGATACCTCCTTGATACCGCCGTGTCTACAAAAAAGGGCAACACCCTCCGTTTGTCCAATTTTTCAAAAGGAAAACGGCGGCCTTGCGTTAAATGCGAGTTTCATATTACAAGTCTATTTTCTTCCTCTAAATTGTTTTTTTAGAAGTGACTCTTGTATCAAATACTGCCTGTATGAACCTATCACTTGCGTTTTTTTTTCGTCACTGACATACTGTAAAAAGCACTTAAATAATATTATCCATTCCTCATATGCTATTGCAGAGGTCTGATAATTTGATATTTCATGTCTTATTCTCAGTTCTTTTAATTGCCTGTACGAAAAAATCTTTTTGGAAAAGGTTCTATTATTTTTATAACAATAGCAAATAAAATCACGATATAGCTCAAATTCTCTCATGGTAAATTCGTCAAGTTTGCGCTTTTGAATGTGCAACAAAACAATATCCACATTTGGTTTTGGGGAAAAATCATTGCGAGAAAATCGGTGCACAATCATCATATTGAATTTGGGTTTAAGCAAAAGAGATTTTAATGTAGTTTCCATTGCCCCACAATATTTTATAGCTGCCTGTTTTTGTAATATTAAATAAGCATCAAGGGGCGGATTTTTTGCTTGTGTAATCTTATTAAGAATATCTGATGTAATAAAAAAAGGTATATTAGAAAAAATCTTATAGCTCCTTTCCGGTAAAGGTAATTCCATAAAGTCACCATGAAGCAAAGCAAAACGTTTTTCATTGCTGAACTGTTTTTTAAGATACAATATGTTTTTTTCATCCAGCTCAACAGCAGTAACTCTGCAACCACGGTCAAGTAATGCTTTTGTTATAATTCCTTTTCCTGCTCCAATATCAAGCACCTCATCATTTGAATTGATGTTTGACTGTTGAAGTAATCTATTTATGAGCATTGCATTAATCAAGTAATTTTGAGAAAAATGGATGGGTAATGAATGATTAATCTCTCTATTTTTTCCAACCAAAAAAACACCTCCACTCTGGAAGAATATCTAAAATTGCACAATATAATTTAATATATCTTTAGCATACCATTCAGGGCTGGAAATTGATTCCTCCTTCTTGTTTGGCAAAAGAAGAAGCGCCATAAGCTATCAACAGCTTAGGCGCTTTAGTGTTATTCAGTCGATTGTCGTGAATATACAATTTTCTGTATAGTTTTTTCTGCCAAAAAGTACTTTTGAGCTAATTCGGACACGGTTAATCCATTTTGATGTTCAAGCCTTATTTGGTGGTTACGAGATGACACCAATTGCTTAGTGTCCGTATTGCTTCCCCATGATTTACGGTTATCTGCTTTTTTGGGAATATAGACCTTAACACCGTCAACATATTCTTGGATTTGCTCGACAATTTCTTTTGGCAAAACGTCATATATATTAATATAGCTCATTTTGCATCTCCTAATCACTCTATGTTATTTAGGATTAGCAAAGGCTATTTTTCAGTTGCTCACTTTTAGCGTGCAATAGCCCCTGCTATTACACAGAAATAATTACTCCCATCGTAAATCCACCCTCCTTTGCTCAATTTAGCATAGGCTATTTCATATGGTACGATTATCAAGTGATTGTACTACGGGAAGTATAAACACCAAAAATGATATGGTTATAATTCCTATGCCAGAAATCAAAAACCATTTTTCAACACCTATTTGTTCCGCAAAAAGACCAGAACACAATAAGCCCAAAGGCATTGCGAATGACATTACACTTCCAAGCAAAGAAAAGACCCTCCCTAAATATTCAGGTTTAATTTTCTCTTGGAATAGGGCATTTTGCACTCCATAAAATGGAGCTGACACTCCCATAACCATACAGCATATCGCAAAGGCAATGAAGGCATTTGAGGGAAGTATTCCAGATATGGCAACACCAATTCCCATCATAAGAACCGATGCACCAATGGTAAAAGTACGTTTCTTAAAACCACCCCAAACGCTTAATATGACCCCTCCTACCAACATTCCAATAGCAAAGGCAATTTCCGCTATTGAAGCATGAGTAGGTGTTCCGCCGAAATATCCCATACTCATCAGAGGATATAACGCGCTAATCGGCATGTAAAAGAACATATATAATGCGCCAATCCAAAGCAAAGCAAACAGACCTTTATTCTCTTTTAAGACCATGTACCCCGCCTTCATTTCCTGCATGACATTTTCTTCAATGCTACTCGGCAATGGATTAGGAATTGCAATAATAGCCACGGAAATACAAGCTATAGCCGCACCAACAATATCAAGAAGAACGATATGATTTAGGTTCCAAACAGTATACAAGAATGCGGCGGCGGCCGGACTAATAATTGACCCTATGGCTTGTATAGTTTGGCTATATCCCGCACACTTTGTCAGTTGATCTTCTGGCACGAGTAGTGGTGTAGCTGCATTCAATGCCGGCGAGTGAAACGCTGTTCCCATACTTCGGACAAATAAAACCCCCATGATTACCCAGATTGGTAAGTCCATATAGAGGGTAACAATTGCTAATACCCCCCCAGCCGCAGCAATAACTAAGTCAGCTCCAATCATTACTTTCTTTCGGCTATGCCGATCAACAAAAACGCCAGCAAACGGCCCTATAAGCGCTTGCGGCAAGAAACCAATCAGTGTTGCTATGGATAACACCATTGCAGAACCTGTTTCTGCTGTCAAATAAAAAATAATTGACATTTGCAAAATTCCACTACTTATAAGGGAGAATCCTTGCCCAATCAATATTGTAAAATAATCTTTCTTCCATAAATTTTTATTTCGTTGCATATATTTATTCCTCCAAACATTTTTATTGCATAACTCATTGTTTTTTGTGCAATAAAAAATGCAGGTTAACACCCACAAAAGGGCATTAATCTGCATCACTACAAAACAAGGCAAACCAACATTATGCGACTATACAGTCACATAATGTATAAGCACGTGTTTATTCGTAAACGCAAGCGAAAAAAGCCCACAATGTGGATAGATAGTTCTGCTTTTTTATTGCTTTATTTGCGTATACGAATTAACACACGTAAGCCTCCTTTTTTGTTCAAATTTATAATAGTGTATCACGGTTGTTTTTTTATGTCAAGATAAAACAAAGTAAAAATATGCTTTATTTAAGTCAACGCCATGATATGTGTAATCATATCTAAGAGGGTAAGGTGAACAGTAAAATGTAATAGGGTGAAATAATATGAAGCAGGAAAAAATCAAATATGATTTTAAGGCTTTCGGTCAAGCCATAAAAGAAGCTCGAAAGGTAAAGGGATTATCAAGAAATGAGTTAGCAGACCAAATGAACATTGCCCCTCGATATATTGCGTCCATTGAAAACAGCGGACAGCACCCAAGCCTTCAAATCTTTTATGAACTTGTTACTCTTCTAGATGTATCGGTAGACCAATTCTTTTTTCAAAATAAAGAAGCAGCTAAATCCACGCAGCGCAGACAGCTTGATAGTCTGCTCGATGATATAAGCGACAAGGGATTGCAAATCGTCACCGCTACCGCAAGAGAGATAAAGGAAGTCGAAACAAAGGACAGATGAATGTCCAAAATACAATTAAATATGGAATGAGAAACGTTGCAGCCAATGCGGTTTTGCAGCGTTTTTCTTTTAACATTCTAATGAATAAGTGCTTTTATAATTGTAGGATGTAAATGTTGAAGTAAAGTGGCAAGCAGGGCATACGGGTGACCACCGTATGCTTTTGCTTGTTGGGAAGTATCCCCAATCCCCACTGAAACGATGATAAATCATCGTGCTACGCTCCCTTTGGGAGCTAATGAAATCACGGGGTAGCTTACCGCTGTTCCTGTGATTTTTCTTGTGCCTTTTGTTCCTGTTCCAGTCCTAAAAGGCGGTCGATATTTGCCTTTGCAGTCAGAATATCTTGCATTTCTTTTCTTGCAGTATGGTACTTGCTGTAAGCCTTGTTTTTCATGGAAAACAGCTCATCACATTCAGCTTGCAGGGCCTTAATTGTGGGGAGCTTTTTTACACCAAGTTCCTCAAAAGCCGCCTTTGCCGCCTTGTGCAAAGTGAGGTCGGCACGGTGTTCCTCATAAAACTTTTTAGAGTAGCCTGCCTTGCGGTAGTCGGTGTAAATATCTCGGGTTTTGGCATAGTTAAAGATGTGCTTTTTAAGACCCTGTATTTCAGCAATACGCTTTTCAGCGGTCTTGATTTGTGTGTTCAGCTCATCAAAAATGGCGGTGCATTTTTTTGCTTTTTCCTCTAAATCGGCATAGGCAAGGAGCTTGTGTTCTTGCAGAAAATTAACGGTCTGTGCCATCTGCTTTAAGTTGAAAATCTTTGCCCACTGCTCATAGCCTTTGCCCTTGCCTTGCTGTAATTTAGCTTGAATATCCACAAGGAGATTAACGGATTTCTCTTGTTTTTTCGGCTGTTTGACAGAAGATTTTTTGACCTCTCGCTGTGGAGCTTTACCCTCAATGATTGCTTTGATTTCATCTTCGGAATAGCCCTCGCCAAGAGAACGCAGCCGGATAAATTTCTTTTGTTCCGCACCCTTAAAAGAGTAGTGCGTACCACTTTTCATTTCATAGCCTGCACCCTGAATAAGCTGTAAAAACGCATCAAAGGTTTTAGGATTTTTGGCAAGCACCTCATCTATGGTTTGTCTTAGTTTATCGGAGTGCGATGGGGGCTTATTATCGCCAAGCCATTTGCCATAATGACCTTTGGAGCGTTTGGGATTTTCAATAATCGAAAGCCCATTTTCAAGACAAAGGCGGTCGGATATTTGGGCAAGAGCCTTGCCGCTTCTCTTAAAATCCCGAAACTTTCTTGTGCAGTCAAGAGAGGTAGAATTAAAGATAATGTGATTATGAATATGGGCTTTGTCTATGTGAGTAGCAACGATAAATGCGTGCTTGCCTTTGGTAAAACTCATGCCCAATTCATAACCGATTTTGTTTGCAAGCTCGGGGGTAATTTCCCCGGGCTTAAAGGACTGCCTTATCTGATAGGCGATAACATTATTTGCCTGTTGTCTGCCTGTTATATCATCATATTGCCGCTTGGATAACATAAACTCTCCCTGCACAGTGCGAGGGTCGCACTCGTAGGAAGATAACAATTCACCCTCGTTTGTTTTATCGGGATTTTTGGCATAATCGGTGCGGTCGGCAAGGCAATCTGCTATGGATTTTCCTTTGTTTTGGTGCATGGCTATTAGCCTTGTGGTAGCGATAATAACACCTCCTTTGGGGCAAGAAAAAAGAGCTGCTAATGGCAACTCTTTGGTGTAAAATTTATTGTAAGTATTTTATAGCAAGTGCAATTAGGGATAAACAACGATTGAAAAGATAGTCGTAATAACGAACGTCTGTAATATCAATCTTATCAGTTTCATGATGGCGTATGCGATATTTATTTCCAATGCTTGTCAACATTTTAAATTCTTCATTAAACAAATCAACATAGTCGCTATTTCCACCTGCCATATCATTTACTATTTTTTCTGAAGAACGCCGCTTATCCAATGTTATATAGTAAGTTTTAAGGCGTTCTAACGCATCCCATATTTTCTCCACCGAATCTTGTCGTGCGGCAGGATTGGGAGTTTTATATAATGCAACGGCATCTTTCAACAGTTCTCTCGTACCTATTTCATTTACTGCCGCAAAATTATTTTCAATTTCTGATGTAAGTGGGCTGTTCTCAACAATTCTTTCTATGATTTTTTCATGCGTTAGTTCATAAAGTAATCCAGCTTCAGCAAATATTCCATTTATCGCTTCTTGGAAATCGTTGAATATATCAGAAGTATTAAGGCAGTCTATGGTTTGGTAGTTTCGGTATCTCTCATTATTCCATCGTTCGGAGATATCTTTAATATTTTGAGCAAAAAACTCAATAAAGTCTAAAAGTGCATACTGGTCATACTCATCATCATATCCCGGCACACAAATTCTCTCATACTCATTCCGAAAAAGAGAAGGAATTCTTATTTTAATCCTTGTCATAAATCCCTTTTCATCAAATGCAATATAGTCGCTATCTGTAAAGTCATGATGACAATTTTGAGTAAAAATATGTGTTAAGTTTTTTTGATATTTCATACAACAATCGTAAAGTAGTGAATACATATCTCTATTAACAGAATATGTCTTTTCCAGTGGTGCTCTTATGCCATGTCTTTCAGTATATAATTTCATAAGCCATCTCCTTGAACTTTAATTTATGTTTCTAAATTATATCACTTATTTCCGACAAATTCATCAACAGCTTTTAAACGAAAAAAGCAGAAGTACCACCATAAAGCAAGGGTCGAGATAAACGGCTTCGCCGCCCTTGCTTTATGGTGGCACTCCTACTATGCGGCAATTAAGGGCGATAGCACACAAATGCTACCGCCCCTCACCATTTCTAAGGCTAAAGACCTTTCAACCAGTCATTGAAGTATTCCACTCTCGCTATAATCCATGCTCCCATCATGGGCAAGCCCCACGGACTGATGAGATAGCCTGCGATAAAGGCAGGTATTGCCTGTGAAAAGCTTGCCACGATAATCGTGCCGATACCGAGGGCAAACAGGACAAAGGACAGAACACCTAAAAGCCCACCTCCGAACACAAGTACAAACTTTGATATTCCAAGCAGGATATTCAGTGCCAAAGTGATTGGCAGCAACACGATTTTAAGTAATATTTTCATAAGCACCCCTCCATATCTCTTGTGTATTTATCGTAGCAGAAGAAAGGGAGAGTGTCTATCTTGTCATATCAAATCGCCGCCAATCTGAGCATGATTTCCTCGGCGGCACTCCAAAGCCTGTCATAGCTTTTTCGCAAATTCTCGATGTCCTCACTGTAAATACTGCCTGTTTCATGCACCCGTTTGGTAAGCTGATTAAGGCTGTTGCTCGTCACTCTCAGCACTCTGACAAGCTCCCTCACATCGGCGGTATCAAGGTGAATGATAAGCCCGTCAATCGCCATTTTGCGTAGGTAGGCTTCGGTGTTTTTTGTGCCAAGCTCCTGCATTTTCTGCTCAATCAGCTCTTTTTCCTGTTCGGTTACTCTAAGCTGAATACGGATATTTCTCTGTCTGTTCGCCATCACCGTTCCTCTCTTTCTGCCTTAGATTTTTTAGGTGTTGTTGTGGATTTTGGGGTCTGCTGCTTTAAGCTCTCCAGTATGGACGGTCGAGCCTGTTTGGATACCATTGCCGTATCCCTCAAGGGGGCAGAACGCATGGCACTCATGTTAAGCTCTTTGTCGAGAACAGCAAGCCGAGCTGTCTTTTCCTTTAGCTCCTGTTCCTGCATAAACGGTTTTTGTACCTCAAGCTTTGCCGCCGCCTGCTGATTATAGAGGTTTTCAAGCTCCTTTTGTACCGACTGTAACCGTTGCGGCATATTGTTTAGAGCATTGTCGATACGGGTGAGATTACCCCTTGCATCAAGCCCGAGCTTTGTGGTATGGCTCATTGCCCCTTTCAGCGTAAGAGTGTGTTCGTTGCCAAAAGCGGCATAGCTTAAATACATGGTGAAGCCTTTGTAACTGCCGATTTCTATGGGGTCGCTGTTTTTCACTTCCTTGCAGGCTTCGAGAATTGCCGCCCCTGCATTGTCCTTATCGATGAGGGTATCGCCCTTGATAGTGATTTTAAAGTCATCTTTGAGAAGCTCACCTTGCGGCACTTTTGGGGTATGCTCTGTCAGTGTTACAATATCCTGTTCAAAGCCTTTAATATAGCCATTATGCCTTTCAATACTTTCGGGGAAATGCTTTAACAGATTATCTTCCAAGCGGTATTTTGTGCTTTGGTGGCTGGCTTTTAATAGCTTCAGCTTTGCGACTTCAATATCCAAGTCCATCTTTTCCTTTATCAAGGGATTTCCTGCACACAGAGCCTTGATTTCCGCATAAGAAAGGGCGGCTTCGTCTATATCCTCACAGGAACGGACAGGAGATTTTGAGGTCATTATCTGACTGATGAATTTTTGCTTGTTTTCTACCGTCTGCCAAAGGTAGGCATCAAAGGTATCCTCTGTCACATAGCGGAAGATTTTTACTTGCTCATTGCTGTTTCCTTGACGGATAATTCTGCCGGAGCGTTGGGTTAAATCCCCCGGACGCCACGGACAATCAAGGTCATGGAGAGCCACAAGACGGTCTTGCACATTCATGCCTGCACCGCATTTTGCGGTACTGCCAAGCAGAACACGGACATCACCGTTACGCATCTTTGCAAACAGTTCTTTTTTTCGTGTATCGGTATTGGCTTCATGGATAAAGGCTACCTCGGCGGCAGGCACACCCTTTGCGATGAGCTTCTCCCGTATATCCTCATAAATGCTAAACTGTGCCTGTGGAGCTGTCACATCATCGGGGAGAGCATCTTCAAGGGCATGGAGTTCCACACCGTTGATTGCACCGCTGCCTGCCTTTGCCACCTTATCGGCTTGCGGTCTGCCTTTCGGAGTAGAGAGGTCACAGAACAGTAGTTGTGTCAGCTTATCGTCCTTTCCGTCCTCCCATATACGCAGGATATTGTTTACACAGGTGTTTACCTTACTGCCCTTATCATCGGGCAGCAAGGGATTAATCACTCGTTGGTCAAGCCCTAATTTTCGCCCGTCTGAGGTCACTTTCAGCATATTGTCAATAGAGGGGTCTATGCGGTCATTGTGTATTTTGGCAGCTCGTTCCGAAAGCTCCTGTACCAATTCCTGCTGTATTTCTGTGGGCTTTGCAACTACCGTTTCATAGATAACCTCGGGAGTTGGCAAGTTCAGCTCATCGGCGGTCTTGATGTCGGCAACTTCCTTGAACATGGACATCAGCTCGGGCAGATTGAAAAACCGTGAAAACCTTGTACGGGGGCGGTAGCCCTTGCCCTCGGGCGCGAGCTCATTTTGTGTGACGGTTTCTCCAAAGATAGAAGCCCAAGCATCAAAGTGGAGAAGTCCTTTTTCTCTAAGACTGTCATACTGCAAATACCGCTGCATGGTGTATAGCTCCACCATTGAATTGCTCACGGGAGTTCCTGTGGCAAATACCGTGCCTTTGCCCCCTGTCAGCTCGTCCATGTATCGGCACTTTAGAAACATATCGCTTGATTTTTGAGCATCGGAGGTAGAAAGACCTGCCACATTTCGCATTTTGGTAAATGTAAAGAGGTTTTTGTAGCTGTGGGCTTCGTCTACATAGAGCCTGTCTATACCTAACTGCTCAAAGGTAACAACGCTGTCTTTGCGTTCTCTCGCCTCAAGCTTTTTCAGCCTTTCAATCAACCCTTTTTTGGTGCGTTCAAACTGCTTGACGGTAAAGCCCTCGCCGCCGCTTGATTTTACTTCTCGTATGCCTTGCTCAATCTCGTCAATCTGCTCTCGGAGCAAGCGTTCCTGTCGTTCAAGAGAAACAGGGATACGCTCAAACTGGCTGTGACCGATAATGACCGCATCGTATTCGCCTGTGGCAATCCTCGCACAAAACTTTTTGCGGTTTTTCGTTTCAAAGTCTTTCTTTGTGGCAACAAGGATATTTGCCGCAGGATACAGTCTTAAAAACTCGCTTGCCCACTGCTCGGTAAGGTGGTTTGGCACGGCAAAGAGTGGTTTTTGACAAAGCCCAAGCCGCTTGCTTTCCATTGCCCCTGCAATCATTTCAAAGGTCTTGCCTGCACCTACTTCGTGTGCAAGCAGGGTGTTGTTGCCGTAGAGAATGTGGGCAATGGCATTGATTTGATGTTCTCGGAGCTTTATTTGTGGGTTCATGCCCACGAAATTGATATGACTGCCATCGTATTCACGGGGTCTTACAGAGTTAAAACGCTCATTGTAGAGCTTGACAAGGGTCTGCCGCCTATCTGCATCTCGGAATATCCAGTCCTTAAATCCGTCCTTGATAAGCTGTTGTTTTTGCTGTGCCGCTTCGGTTTCTTTTATATTGAGAACACGGATTTCCTTTCCGTCCGGCTCTGTTTTAGTATCGTAGATATGTACATCACGCAGATTTAGGGTGTCCTCAAATATCTTGTAGGCATTGGCTCGGGCAGTACCGTAGGTGGCATAGGCGGCAACATCATCATAGCTGATGGAGTTTTTGGCTGTTACGCTCCATTCAGCGGTGAAGTTGGAGTAATTAACCTTGATATTGCCTTGGTTGCGGTATGGGGTATCAAAGAGTTCATACATAAACTCTTGCATATACTCTTTGTCAATCCATGTGCTGCCAATTCGCACCTCAATTTCGCTTGCATCTAAGTCTTTGGGCTGTGCCATTTCAAGGGCTTCTACATTGACCTTGTATTCCACAGAAGTTCGGGCGGCAAGCTCGGCGATACGCAGCTTTTCACGCACATTCCCCGACAAATACTCATCAGCGGTGACATAGTGGGGCGGTGCATCGGTATTGTACAGCTCGGGAATACGGAAGATAATACCTTTAAGCTGTGTTGCAATTTTTTGCTCGGAAAGCCCTGTCAGCTCTGCCATAAAGGACATATCTACCTTTGCTTTTTCGGCAATGGAAACAGCGAGAGCTTCAGAGGGAGTATCCACGCTTGTAATTTTAGCGGATTTCTTAATCGTCCGTTTGGTGAACATATCCGCTTTGGCTTTGAGATTGCCTTCCTCGTCCACATCTTCAAGAGAGCAAAGGAGGTAGTAGGAATTGTCCTCACTAAAGGCAATAGAATTGCCACGGCTGTTAATCAGCCCATATTTTGATGTAAAGCTGTCATAGAGCTGATTTAACTTGACCTGTTCGGCTTTGATAACTTCATCGCTAAAGTCCTCAAGCTGATAATAGATAAGGTCTTGCACACACTCACGCAGCTCCACAAGCCCTGTAATGCGTTCCTTTGCGGTTTGGTTTAAGGCAGGCTTTACCATGCGTGAGTTTTCACGGAAGTAAACCTCACCGTCCACAAGGGCATAGGTGTGGTTTTTCACATTGGGGTCGGCAGGGATAGACACTTGCTCCGATATTTCTAAGTCGGGCAGATCCGCTTCGCTGATTTCGCCCTCCACATTTAAGACAGCCGCCCTTAACTGCTCAGAGAGGTCAGCTCCCTCTATGTGAACACAGGCACTTTCTTCCCCAAACTGACCGCTTACCATTTCCATGTTGCCGAGTATCATTTCGGGGTGGTCTGCAAAGTAGCTGTTTAGGGTAATGTCATTTTCATTGTAACCGAGGTGTATCCAATCCCAATCCACATCAATCGGTCTGTCACGCTTTTGCAGGAAGATAATATCACTGGTGACTTCCGTTCCTGCATTTTTGGCAAACGCATTGTTTGGCAGTCTGATTGCTCCAAGCAGTTCAGCCCTCTGTGCAAGGTATCGTCTGACCTCGGGGTTTTTCTTGTCCATTGTTCCCTTAGAGGTGACAAAGGCAACGATACCGCCGGGGCGGACTTTATCCAACGCTTTGGCGAAAAAGTGGTCGTGAATGAGGAAGTTTTGGCTGTCATAGCGTTTCTCGGTGAGCTTGTAGTTGCCAAAGGGTACATTGCCGATGGCAAGGTCGAAAAAGCTGTCGGGCAGCTCTGTTTTCTCAAAGCCTGTTATAGCAATATTGGCAGAGGGGTAAAGCTGCTTTGCAATCCTGCCTGTGATACTGTCAAGCTCCACACCATAGAGGTTAGAGCCTTGCATACTGTCGGGCAGCATACCGAAAAAGTTACCTGTGCCGCAGGCAGGCTCTAAGATGTTTCCGCTTTTAAAGCCCATTTGACCCACTGCATCGTAAATTGCCTTGATGACCGTTGGAGAGGTGTAGTGAGCGTTCAGCGTACTGGCTCTTGCCATGTCGTACTCGTCCTCGGTCAAAAGGTCTTTAAGCTGTAAATATTCGTTATGCCAGTTGTCTTTGCTTTTATCAAAGACTTCGGGTAAACCGCCCCAACCGACATACTGAGATAGGGTTTCCTGTTCCTCTTTGGTAGCAGGACGGTTTTCACGCTCAATGGTCTGCAAGGCTGTGATAGCGGCAACATTACGCTGATATTTTTCACGCTTGCTGCCCTCGCCTAAATGGGTATAAGTAATGCGGAAGTCGTCGGCTTTTTCCTGCACAGATTGGGTTTGTAGGTAACGCTCCAAAAGCTGTAGAAAGCTCTCCCGGCTTTCTGCTCTCAGCACAGGATAAAGCAAAGAGAGGTCACGCAGGGTAACATGATAATCAGTAATTTTCTCAATCAAAAAAGGCGTACCGTTTTCAAGATAGACGGTATCGCCTTTAGCGTAAGGGATAGGGGCAGTTTCAATTTGTGTTTCTCCGGCAGGGATAATCTGTTGAACAACCGCCAACATGGTTTTGTATTCCTCGGGAGTAAGCACATCATCGGCTTTGATGTTATTGGATTTGTTACCATAGGTGTCGGGGATAATAAATCTGTTCCAGTTGTTACCGTCCGTTTCAAACAATAACCGCTGTTGGCTGTCCTTATTTGGAACAAGCCCTTTTTCTGCAAAACGCTCCCATATTTCCTGTGTGGCATTGACCTCAACCGTTGCTAAATAGCTGCCCTTTTTCGCTTGAAAAAGGTCGGTGTTTTCAGCATCGTACATTTCTAAGGTCAGCTCTGCCGTGCTTTGCTCGGCAGAATGGCCAACCTCATCACTTGGGGTAAAAGCTCCTTCAGCTACAAGCTGTCCGATATACCTTTGCACCTTTGCCCACGGGAGTTCAAAGGATAAATCGCCTTTGGTAACGGTAAAGGCAGAGAGATTACCGCCAAACTCATTTTTCAGCCACTCGGCTGTACCACGCTCACGGCTGTGGTCTTGCATATAGGCAAGCATTCGGGTCTTGCTGTCCTCATCACCGTTCCATGCTTGCAATGCACTCTCAATATCGGCATTGGTAATTTCCGCAGGAATGATAGAGGGAGCTGCCTGCACAGGTGCATTTGCTTGTAATTCTGATGTTGGTGGAGTTGCAACATTTTCAAGTCCAACAGTAGCCAGTTGCTGTTCCTCATATTGTGCTTTTTCCTCGGCGGTCAAATATCTGTTTGCGGCTACTAAGGCACGGAGATGTTTTTCTATTTCTGTCCATTTAAGTGTGCTTTTTTTGTCTGTATCATAGTGGTTTATCATCATGCCTTTCGAGGGCTGATAGTCAATAAACCCTCTTGAGCCATCTTCAAAAGTATGACTGTGTCCGTACCACCCAAACTCATCTTTTATGAAGTCACCCGCCGCTTTTTCGTTGGGGTTTTTCTTGTAAAAGTCATAGACACGAAATTTGCCGCCCTGAGTGCCTGTGCCACGCTGTAACTCATATTCAATTTCACTGTGAGAAATAGAAAAAGCGGACTGACCTTGCGTTTTTACACGCTCCTGTCTGTCCGCTATCTGCTGTATTTGTTCTTGCTCTGAGGGGAATAAGGTTAGCTGTAAATAAGTTCCGTCAGTATCATTTCTTCCGCTTGGGCTTTGAGGTTGTTCATATGTCCTACCCACTCCATCTGCTGTGTCATCTTGTCGGGCGGTGTCTGTACTTTCTGCAAGTCTGCCATTATCTGCTCCAGTCGGCGGTTGGCTGTTTGGTCGATTTCTAATAGATGAGCTTGCAGCTTCTCGCTCAATAACAGGTGGTTGAACAGAGCTTTGCGGTGTTCCTCCAGATAGGTTTTCCTCATTATGCCGTACTTCTCGAGCGGCTGTGTCGGCTGTTCTGTCAGTGTGATGTCGGGTATCAGATAATCCCCGTTCCTGCTGTAAGTTAGATTGTTCATGTTTGTTGCTCCTTTCACGCTCTGTTTTGATGATAGTAAGTGATATTTGTCTGAATACCTGTTCGCTTTGCTCACTGACTGCCGTACCCAAGAGGCTGACAGCAGCAGAGGTATTAAAGTCGAAGATTGGGAGAAAGTCCTCATGCTCAAAGTAGCTTTCCGTATCAAGCCCACACCGTTTCATTAAGGTGTAGGCAATGCTTACGGTGGCGGAATTTTCAAAGGCGATACGAAGATTATCCTCGTCATAGTCCTCTAAAAAGCTGTTTTCCGCAAAGTAGGGTATTTCCTCTTTGTGATTATCATAATACTCTTTTGCCAAGTCATTGGCAATGTTGTAAAATCCGTCTGTGAGGTTATCGCTGTACACACCGAATTTATCCTCGAGCATTTCTAAAATCGGCTGTTCATGGTGTTCCCCCATTTCCCAAAGAAAAGGGCGGCGAGAGTTTTCTCGGCCGCCCGTATCGGAAACATCAAATACATATTTCAGTTTTGGGGTTTCGCCTGTGGGGTCAAGCAGGGCAATGCCCGTAGAGCCACGGCGAACAAATCTCCCCATTTTGTTGTTCCAAAGCTCATAATCGGCACAAGCCGTTGCATCGGGTCTTTGTGCGTAAATCATAAGCTGCTCATGGTAAGGGTACTTATACAGCCGTCCTACGGTGGAAAGAAACCCTGTCCAGTTTGCAAGGCTGCTTGTTAAGCGAGTGGCGGTATCCTCTGCAAGCTGTGCAAAGGCTTGTGGTTTTGTTGGCATAAAAATCCTCCTTTTTAAGATAAATTGATTAAGATGAGCAAGATTTTGTTTGCAAAAACCTCGTTGAAAATTTATCATAGGCACTATATAATTATTTTGATGAACTCAATAGTAGCATAGATGTAGCTGTGCAAAATATAACGGAGGTGCATGATGGAATTTTCAACTCGTCAAATCTTTAATGATAGTCATCCTGAATTGTTAAAAAATATAAAATTTGACTGCAATGTTAAATTAGCATATCGTCAAGACCCTAGTAATTTACATTGGATTACTGATGATAATGGATCTTCCTGCATATGCGAGCATTTCCCCAGTGAAGAGAAGCTCGCCAATCTCAAGGCTTCTTATAAAAATGCTTTTGAACTTATTATTATTGCAGATGATGAGCTAACTGCTCAAAATATAAATAGTTTAATTTATTCTGCAAGGCTCTTGTGCTATCCGGATGTTAATTTTACAGAGCATCATTTGCTCGAAGTCAGTACATCAAACCAATTCATAGCTTCTGGCGGTAATTTTTCTAAAGAATTCAAGCAAGGTGAAATATCTGACAGAATGATTTTGGCATGTTTAATAGCTTCACGTGCATCAAACAAAAACTTACAATATGCTTTAGAAAAATATAAATACAGTTTACATCTCGATTGGTTTACTTCTCATTCTGCAAGTCCAATGTATGGTAAGAAATTTTACACTGATGTAAGAGAGAACACTTCTCACATCAACTCCATATATGCCTTTTTGTGTGCATACACAATTATAGAAGAACTCGGTTTAGATATTAGGTCTTCTGCAAAAAATCCACGATTCATTAGGGGCACAAATGAGTGGAACAGTGTTGTTTTGAATGATATTGTTAAGCGTTTAAATGATGTGAAAATTAGTGCTGAAGATACCATTCCGTGGTTAATAAGAGGAGAACCCAGCCCTATGTATGATGAAATTAAACCACAGTTCACAAATAAAGCTGAATGGTACAATCCCGATAATAACGTGTTTGATTTAGAGCTTACAATCTATGAAGCTATCCACTATTGTAGCTATATTAGAAATTATTTTATAGCTCACAAAACAAATGATATTGTAAAGTACATAAATCCGTATGATATTCATAACATGCAAGACCTTGCAAGAAGATTGATACTATCAACATTAGGGGTTTGGGATATTATGCTTGATAAAGTAATTAAAATTGACTGAGCTATTATTGGTTATCCAAGAGGGTATTGTAATACCCTCTTGGATAAAAGTTTATTCATCAAAATCCGGAATAAGCTCACCCGAAAGACTTTCAAATTCCTCATCACTCATAGCTGACAGCTTATCCATCACCGTCTTGGTAAGGGCAAGCAGCTGGGTTTCATCTGCTGCAAGGTGGCTTTGCATTTCGGTAAGCTCGGACAGTAAATCCGTCCTCGAGCCTGTATTGTAAATGCACATCAAATTGCTTTCTTCCACTGTAAATCTGCTCATAATCATCGCTCCATTTCCGCACCGTATGAGGGTGCTTTTTTAGATTTTTCTTTTTCCTGCGGTGGCTTTGTTTTAAGCTGTTCCATGACAGACTGCTTTTCTTCTTTGACCGCATTTGCCAAATCAAGCAAAGAAATTGTGCCGCCTGCCTTGACGGTCTGTTCCAGTTCGGCAACGGTTGGCTGATTGTTTAAGATACCGTCAATCTGATTGTAGTTTTGCTCGGTGGACATTTCAGCGGTACGGAGGGGGTTATCCTCGTTTCTGATGGCAAAGGCACGAGTGCCATTGCCCATAATGTGATATGCACCGTCATCAGAGCTGTGGTGGTAGCCATAGCCTGCCGCTTTCATCTGTTCCGTTGTCATATCGGCAAGAGAAAAACTACCTCGAGGGGTTTGTATTTTTTCGCCTGTAAGGAAGTTATCCGGCACAAGGGGTGTAGGCTCTCCAAACTGTGGCAGCTCCTTAAAATCATAGCTGTCGCAGTAATGGTATGTTACAACACCGTTTTGCTTGATAGCAACGATGTCGCTGACAGAGAGGGAATGACCTTTGAAATCGGCAGGGTGGTCATTGTTAAAACGCTCCCATATTTCCTCAAACCTATCCCTTTGACTTGCATACTGTGTAAATGGCTCGGTATATACAAAATTGTAGTTGTCGCGCTCCACCAAAAGGTCACGGCTCTTTAGCAAGTCCAGTCCTTCAAAGCGGTAATCTCTAAGCTCGTCATCGTCTTTAAACTGATAAATGGCGAAGGCATCTTTGCTGTGTTCTAAAAAGAGCTGTTCGCTCATGTCGGGCGAGAGCTTATCCGTACCTTTCATTTCCTCGTATTCTTGCAGGGCAAGCCAGTCGGCTTTTTCTATGCCAAACAAACCGCTGTGATTGTCAATATCCTCACGGTCAAAAGCCATTGCTTCGGTGTTATCCTCGTAAAGCAGATACACCGTCAAATCCTGTTCAAACAGCTCGATGGCTCTTTCCTTTGAGAGAGGTAACAGCTCATCGGAGAGATAGCCGTAGGCATTGCGGTCTGCAATACTCACATCGGGGTCGGGCACGGGGTGACTGTGTTTCTCGATAGGCGGCTCGGGCAATGGTGCTTTTTCGGTAGCTGCCACAGGTTCAATGTTGTCAAAATGCTCTTTGAGGTCATCAAAGTCATTCCAAACATCTTCCAATACAAGGTTTGCATCGCTGTCTATGATTACGCAGGGTGCAATGTCACCATGTTCCTCATGTTCAAGAAGAAAATATTTTGTTCCGTCAATAACCTTGGTATCAATGACATACCAAGTGCCGATATGCCCCTCAACTTCAATGTTAGAGCTGCCCTCGGTAATTTCATTCTTAGCAATGTCGGGGGCTTGCTGCAATGCAGGTGTTTCTGTGGCAATATCCATACCACGCTCTTTTATAATCTCGGCAAAGTGAGTATCAATACCACTTATCAGCACCGATGAGGTCTTGTTTATGGTTTCAAGAGAAGCACGAAGCTCGGCAAGTTCCTTGCCCTTGCTCCAAGTGGCAATATATCCCAAGCTGTTCTCGGCGGTCTGTATGCCGTAATAACTGCAAACGGCAAAGGAAATACTTTCGGCTTCAACTTCCTCAGTGTTGCGGTCTTTGGGTTTCATCGGCTTTTTGTTTTCGCACTGCTGTGCTTGCAGTTCCTTTTCCATTTCTCGGTTGTGCAGGAGAGAGTGTGCAACTTCGTGAATGGCGGCAGAAATGGTCTGTACCTCGCTCATACCCTCACGGATTGCAATTCTCTTATCCTCAATGTGATAGTAGCCGTCCGTATCCTCAGACATCGGCTTGATTTCAATGGGAACAGGTGCGGTACGTTTCACCGCTTCCATGAATACCTCAAACTGCTCCACATTGCCCGTCAAATTGCTTGCAAGGGTTGGTAGCGGCTCACCCTCTGTTTGCGAAACATCAAACACCGATACCACACGAAACATGGGTATCTGAATTTCCACTTCCTCGGTCTGCACCTTGCCGCTTGCATCAAGGATAGGTGCTTTGGTCTGTGGGTCGAGTTTTTCTCGTTCCTCTTTGATTTTGTAAGGGGTGGGTGCAATGATTTTAATGCCCTTTTCTCCCTTTTTGACATAACGGGAAAATCCGTCACGCCATTTGTTAAAGCCTGCAACGAGAGTTGCATCGGGTTTTTGCATGGATATAAGCATGGTGTTGTTAAGAGAGTATTTGTGAAAGCGGCTCATGGTCTGAAGATAGCTCTTGTATTTATCGCTCTCAAAAAGTTCCTTTATGCCTGCTTCAATGCTGTCGGTTATCTCTTTTAACCGTTCTTTTGGGTTTTGTTTTTCTGCCATAGGGGTGTACTCCTTTCAGTTTTTTATTGTTTATGGTGTTATTTTTCGATATAATATAATCAGTAAATAAATTTTCGGAGGACTTTTGATGGATGTAGAAATGCCTAATGAAAAAGAACTGGAAGTTTTAACATTGTTCTACAATCGGTTTTATGATTTATATGATGAAATTACAAACGATAATTTCATGAACATTGATGCTGAAATACGCTTTTTCAAATTAAGAGAAGCTTTTTCTATATACAAAGAATTACTGAGTTATGAGCCAATAAAAAGCTACATTAAATGGATGAAAACGGGTGGAAAACCTCCGTTACAAGGTATCATTGCAGATGATTTATTCAGTTTTATCCGAAATCTGCTGTTGCATTTTCCTGTTTTTAGAACATGGGATGAAGTGTATATAAATAAAAATCTTGCTACTTGGAGCAAAGTAGGGCAAATTGATAAGTTTTTGCATAAAGCTACAATGATAAAAATTGACGGAACAGGAACGCTTGAGTATAGAATTTGGGAAAACTCCAATAAAAAAATGACTTATTTTTCAATAAATTTCCCTGAGAAGTATGAACAAAACAACATTTACTTGAAGGACATAATTTCTGAACAAGTAGGAATGAAATTTTGTATGGCTCTAATGATAGAAATATTAGATAAACAAGTAGAAAATGCTGATGAACCCAATATTGTAATTATGTCGCAGGTATTGATGCCAATAGAACCAAATTAGTTATAGTTATAAAACAATAGCCTCCACAGTTGGGGCGACTTGTTTTATCTTACCTCGTGCCAAACTCCATTGTAAAATTCACAAACCGACCACCTGTATCATCAAGAACAACAACACAGTCATAGGTCTTGCCTGTCTTTTCAGAATAGCAGCCTTTCAGCGGCACTTTTCCGTTTTTCAAAAGCTCCGTAACAATCGCCTTTGTCACGGTCTTTTTCTTTGCGGTGAAAAAGCGGTTTTCTTTCCAAATTGCAAAGCCGCAAGCCTTATCAGAACAGCAAAAGCCCTTTTTATTTTCACTAACTGCACCGCCGCAGCGAGGGCATTTTCCTACGCTCTCACGGTCGGACAGAAAGAGGGTATCTGCTCCCTTAATCATTTCATAGGTATTTACAAGGGCGGTGGTCATGCTCACAATCTCCGATAAAAAGCCATCGGCTGACAGCTCCCCAAGCTCTATAAGTTTCAGTTTTTCTTCCCATTCTGCTGTCATCAAAGGGGATTGCACCTGTTCGGGCAATACGGTGACTAAGGCTGTGCCTTTGTGGGTAGCAGTGAAATACTTGGTCTTTTTATCACCCTTACGCTCGGCAAGCCCCGATTTAATCAGCTTTTCCAAAATGCCTGCCCTCGTTGCCGGAGTGCCAATACCTTTACGCTTTGCATCGGTTTCTGCTCTGTTGGCATTTTCCATAGAGGACAGCAGGGTATCGTCTGTAAAAGGCTTTGGCGGTGAGGTTTTACCCTCCTTAATTTCAGCCTTTGCGGTAAACACTTCGCCCTGGTCAATGCTTGGCAGGGCTTGGTCTTTATCTTCTTTTTCCTGTTCGCCCTTATAGAGCTTTTGTACCGTCTTAAAACCGTCTTGCAGAACGGTTTTCCCTTTGGCTGTGAAAACGGACTCACCACATTTTGCAGTGATAACCGTTTCACTGTATCGGTGGGTATCGCCTACGGCAACCAAAAGGCATATCGCAAGGAGTAACAGCGTTTCACGCTCTCCATGCGGCAGGCTCTGCACATCAAGCCCCTTTGTGTTCATGGTGGGAATAATGGCATGGTGGTCGCTGACTTTGGAATTATCAATGACCTGTGCCGTGTTGACAGGCAGCTCGACGGCACTCTGCATAAAAAAAGCCGCCGTAGCTTTCGCTAAGACGGGAATACCGCTTTCCATATCCTCGGTTAAAAATCGGCTGTCAGTTCGAGGGTAGGTGATGTATTTCTTTTCATAAAGGCTCTGTGCATACTGTAAGGTCTGCTCGGCGGTAAAACCTAACAGCTTATTGGCTTCACGTTGTAAGGTGGTAAGGTCATAGAGCTTTGGCGGCTTTTCTGATTTTTCCTTTTGCTCAATGCTTTCGATTACAACATCTTGACCGTCACAAGCTGTTAAAACCGCAGTAGCCTGTGTCTTGTCCTTGAGCTTTTCACCTATAAGGGAAAATCCATTACAGGCGAGATGTACCGTGTAAAATGGTTCGGGCTTAAAAACGGAGATAGCGGCATCACGCTCACAAATCATGGCGAGGGTGGGTGACATCACTCGTCCGATATTTAGGGTCTGATTGTAAAGAACGGAAAACAGACGAGTGGCATTGATACCCACAATCCAATCGGCTTTTGCCCTGCACAGGGCAGCTTCATAGAGGTTATCATACTCTTTACCGTCCTTGAGATTTTCAAAGCCCTTTTGAATGGCGGTATCCTCGAGGGAGGAAATCCAAAGCCTTTTGATAGGCTTTTTGCACTTTGCTTTATCGTACACAAGACGGAAGATAAGTTCCCCCTCTCGCCCTGCATCGGTGGCACAGATGACGGTATCTACTCGGCTGTCATTTAACAGCTTTTTCAGCACATCAAACTGCTTTTTTGTACTGTTTGAAACTTGGTATTGCCAAAGGGCAGGAAGTATGGGTAAATCCCCATACCTCCACTTGGCATATTTTTCATCGTAGCTGTCGGCAGGGGCAAGCTCCACCAAATGCCCTACACACCACGAAACAATATATCCATTGCCCTCGGTATAACCGTCCTTGCGGCTTGTTGCACTTATAATCTTTGCAATGCTCTGTGCAACGCTTGGTTTTTCTGCTATGACTAACTGCATATATTTATCCCTCCTTATGCGGTTTTTGAGTGTCGGTTTTTTCGTGTACAATGATGAGCTTACGGATTTTCTGCTCCTTTTTCGGCGGTCTGTCTGTGACAGGTGGCGGCGAACACTGGGGCTTTTGCATCATCATTCTTTCGTAGGCACTGTCGGTAAAATATTTCATTTGCTATCGTCCTCACTTTCTTCGGGAGCGTCCTCCTGTTCCTCAGAGGTCGGCTCATATTCGTCCTCGTCCTCATCATCGCTGTAATCATACTCGTTCATATTGGGGTTGCTCTGCGGCTTTGCCTTATTTTTTACCACCTTGAAATAGTAGAAAGCACCACCGCCGATTAAGCCAAACGCACCAAGGAGTGCCACAATCCCCATCGGGTTTCCCTTGCTTTTTTCGGGCTGTGGCTCGGCAGGCTCGGTCAGCTCGGGAGCTTTGCCTGTGCAGCTTACTCTGTCGGTACTGCATACAGAGCAATCAGCATTTACCGCACCGGCTTCGCATTTTTCCTTGCAAGAGCAAACTTTAGGCTCGGTTGGGGCATCTTCCATGAGGGCAAGCAAATCGGCTTCGTCTACCATGTTCAAAAGGTAAACATTGTCCTCTTTGCCTGCACGGTCAATGACAAGGTAATAATAGTTGCCGTTTTTGGACACAGCGGTAATAAACTGCTTATCAATCTCGTCTGTTCGCTCCACATCGTCCACAAGGGTTAAATTGCCCTCGGGGGTGAGAGGAACAGAGGGGGTGGGTGTTTCTGTCACTTCGGGTATCGGCTCGGTAGTATCCTCGCCACCGCCTGCAAAGGCAGTGGTGGAAAAGGCGGTCATGCAAAGCACCGTCATAAGCATAACGGCAAAAATACGGATTTTAGTTTTCTTCATTCTTGTTTTCCTCCTGTTTTTCAGATAAAAAAGGCACACCGCTTTTACTGCGGTATGCCGTGATAACATCGGTTAAATTTTCTGTGCTGATTTTCGCACCTCGGATAAGTCCGATAATTTCAAGGTTTTCAAACTCGGTTTTTTGCTTGTTCAGTTCTTCCCATTTCCCTTGCAAAAGCCCGATTTTATCCTCGATTTTCTTCATATCGGAAAGCACCTTTTTTAGTTTTGCATTCAAATCCTTTCCTCCTTAATTCATAAGCCCATAGCCCATAATCACACTGCTGTTTAGGTCATAATCTCTGATTTTGCAGGCATCGCCGCTGTTTCCCTCCACGGTGTAAACACGGTTTCCGTCTGTGCCGATAACAATACCCACATGGTCGGAGCTGCCATCGCCCTCCCAATCGAAGAAGATAACATCGCCGGGGGCAATGTCCTTGTACCCTCTGTTTGCCCATTGTCCTTTGGACGAGAAGTAAGGGATACCCTGTGACTGGCAGGCGGCAAACTTAGGCTCGGAATACCCTGCTTGATTAAGCACCCATGACACAAAGCAGGCACACCATTCCACACGGTAATCAAAGCCATACCATGACCAATAAGGCTGACCGCCTACATTTCCCACCTGTGATTTTGCAATGTCCACGATATTTTGATTGCCCGGTCTTTCGCCATTTACAAAGTCAACACCGCTTAAATCAGTGGAGGGGCTACCGTCAATAGATCCGCCGCCAAAGAGCAGCGGTTTATTGCCTTTCGTTTGCAGATAGACATTGTACATTTGGAGCTGTTCAGCAGAAAGCAGGTTGTTTGCAACGGCATTTATGCCGCTATTGGTTAGGCTGACATTTAGAATGTAGTAATCATACGGCACTTGCACCTCATAGGTATCGGAGTGGGTATTTCCGTCCTCGTCTGTCCATGTGTCCGTCCTTGTTTCGGTGCGATAGCGTACCTCTACCGTTTCCGTCAGCGTGAGCTTGTATTGCTTTTCAAACACCCTCTGTAATTCGCCCTGCACCTCGCTTGCCTTGAAATATTGCAGTAAGGCGGTAAGGTATGATGCAAGCTGATGGGGGTCGTGTGCTATGGGGTCTAAGTCATAGCGGTACTCATCATAATCGGGATAATTCCTTTCGATGTTGTTAATCTGTGCCTGCAACGCTGTTTCAAGTGCTGTGTAGTTGTTGTTGGCGGCGATGAGTTCCTCGTTTTCGGAAGTGTAAGAGGTGGATACCACATTGGTTATCGCCCCTTGAAACATGACCGAGCAGGAAGAAACCGCCCCGGCAATTAAGGTAATCATCAAAAATAGGGCAAGTAGAATGAGCAATACTTTTGGTTTTTTAGCAACCGCCGATACTGCCTTTGATACCGTGTCAGCCCCTTTTTTAATCGCTGATTTTATGGTCTTGGAGGTGGTCTGTGCTGCCTTTGTGCCTTTCCCGTACCGTGTGGCAATGTACTGTTTTTTAATGGCTCTTTTTTGCTGAAAGCGAGAAATAGGGTTACTTGCCGCCTGTGGGTTATCCCGAATACTTTTCTTGTAAAGGACATTCACATCGGCTTGTATGCTCTTTTTCTCTGCCTTTGCCAGTGTGCGGTAGGGCTTCAGCTTGTGGGAGTGATAGGCACTTTGAATACGGTGTACAGCAAATTCACCTGCCTTTTCGGTGCCGTGTGCGGCTTCAAGCCCCACATTGTCCTGCTCATCTTCGCTGATTTTCTTATGCACAGCAGACAGGACAGCCCTCTCGGGAGCTTTTTTAATGCCATGCTCAAGTTTTGAGGGTGGCTTTGGCTTATCCACTTCCTCAAAATGCAAACGCACCGTCTTTTTGCCAGTGTCGGCATCAACGGTGCGTTCTTTGGTTTTTACTGTTTTCTTCGGTATATTGGTTTGTGCCTTTTCCAGTTTATCAGCCGCTTTTTCTGATTTTGCTATGGGCTTTTCTAAGGTCGGGTCGGCTCGTTCTTCTTCGGTAAATTGCAGTCTTGATTGTTTTTTCATCGCACACCGCCTTTACTCCTGTTTGGTTTCGTCCAACTTGGTAGTCATAATGCTGTAAAGCTCAGTGTTCTTCGGGAATTTATCCACGAAAGGCAAAATGACATTACCATAGAACAACAAACCCTCACCAACACCGCTGCCTGTCACATAAGAGAGCTGATGAGGGGAAATATTAAGCTGTTTGGCAAGTATCTGCCTATCGCCTGCCGCTTGGTTGAGCATATACACAAAGTCGGAGTTTTCAAAGATGTTCTCCACTTCTCGAGAGGATAGCAGGTCTTTGATGTTCTGCGTAATCGCTGTGGGAATACCGCCCCATTTACGAAAGCGTTTCCAAATCTCCACCGAGTAGGCGGCGGTTTGTTCCTCTTTGAGTAGCAAATGAAACTCGTCCATATAGTAGCGAGTGGAGCGTTTCTCTGCACGGTTTATGGTTACTCTGTTCCACACTTGGTCTTGGACGATTAACATACCGAGCTTTTTAAGCTGTTTACCCAATTCCTTAATATCGTAGCAGACAGTACGGTTTGTAATATCCACATTTGTCCTGTGGTTGAACACGCTAAGACTACCTGTGACATAGATTTCAAGAGCAGAACGGATATGCTTTGCTTCTTTTTCCTCCTGTCTGCCTAAGGCATCGTAAAGGTCACCCAAAATTGGCATTTTGGCAGGGTCGGGGTCGGCAAGGTATTCTGCATAAACGAGAGTAACACAGCGGTCAATAATGGATTTTTCCACAGGGGTCAATCCCTCTTTACCGCCGACAATCAGCTCACACAAGGAGAGGATAAAATCGCTCTTTAGTGCAAGAGGGCTATCGTCCTCAGAGTAGTTGAGGTTGATGTCCATAGGGTTGATGTACTGGCTGCTTGTAGGCGATATCTTGATAACCTGTCCTTTGAGCCTTTGCACAAGGGAAAAATATTCACCCTCGGGGTCGCACACGATGATGTCATCGGTGGTAATCAGAAATACATTGGTAATTTCTCGCTTGGCGGCAAAGGATTTACCACTGCCGGGTGTACCGAGGATAAGCCCGTTGGGGTTTTTGAGCTGCTTTCGGTCTACCATGATGAGGTTGCTTGACAGAGCGTTTAAGCCATAGTATAAGGCTTCGCCGCCCGACTGAAAAAGCTCCTGTGTGGTAAAAGGCACAAAAATAGCGGTGCTTGAGGTGGTCAAGCTCCTCTGTATGGGTACAAGATTTTTTCCGAGGGGTAAGGAAGTCATAAAGCCTTGCTCCTGCTGATAATCAAGCCTTATGAGGGTGCAGTTGTGCTTGTTGGCAATGCCGCTTGCTTGGAGCAGGATATTGTCCAGTTCCTTTTTGCTGTCGGCGGTATTCAGCACAAGGAATGTGATTAAAAACATTCGCTCGTTTCGGCTTTGCAGGTCGGTAAGGAGTTTTTTGGCTTCACCGCCATAGGTGGCAAGGTCTGACGGAATGATGTCCATGTCATAGCCTGCACGAACAGCCTTTTTCTGTTCCTCAATCTTCATTTTGTCGAGGTCTGTAATTTTACGCTTAATAGTTTTGATTGCTTTCATTTGGTCTACCGACTGAATGTGCATGGTAACGACGAGGTTGCTTTCCATTTCCAAAAAGTCGGACAGTACACGGTCGTTCAGCTCGGGGGCGAGTATCTGCAAAAAGGATACCGCACCGTATTTATCGCCTGTTCTGAATGTGCCTTTCTCCTTAAACTCAAAAGAGGACGGGGCGATAAAGTCCTTTGTACTAAGCCCCGAGGGTGCAAGCCAGTTCCATTCAAAGGAAAAGGGGGCATTGCCACTCATTCTAAGGATATTGTGCATGAGCTTTAACCGTTGTTTTCCGTCAAGGGAGGTGAGATGCACACCCAATCGCTTAAATGCGTTCCACAGGTCATTTTCAATGCGTTCAAGACGGGGCTTGGCGATTTTGATATTCTCGGCTTCAATACCAAAGGTAAGGTATTTTGTTTTCACGAGTCCGTTGTTGCCCCTTGCAAGCTGATTGTGCAGCATCTCACTGTACTCTGTTCGGATACTGTCGAAATCATCTGCCTGCGGAGCGATGAACACGCTTTTTTCAAAGTCCTTTGTATTCGCTGTGGTGTTTAAGAATGTGAGCTGAAATTTGATTGTGCTGTCAAAGTAATTGAGGAAGTCGCACCAACTTTCAAAAATGGCGGTCTTGTCCTCGTTCTGTGCAATCTGATAATTGATGTCATCAAATTGCAGGGTTTTGGTGTAGAGCTTATCACCCACATGACAGATACCATCGGGGAAGATATGACGGTAAGGGATACTGTCCTGTGCAGACTTTACACCTTTGGGTTTATTGTTCGCCCTTTGCACCGCACTTGCGATGCTTTGCTTTTCCACTCGGGTGAGCTTTATGGGCTTCTTTTCGATTTTTGACAATTTGATTTACCTCCATGTCTAAGTGATATTGCCTTTCCAATAACGGATAGAAATTATCCGTAATGTAAGGTCTTTGTTTTGGGTTGAGAAAACGCACCGCCGCATAGTTTTTGAGGATTACCTCAAGGGGCTGACCGTGCTTTTCATACATGGCAAACATGAACAGCGGCAGCATGAGAAACATCATTACAAGCACCGCAGGGCTTGTGCCGATATAGTCCTTGAGAATGAAAAAAGGCGGTAATCCTACCGCCAGTGCCGCCGAAAAACAGATAATTTGCCGCTTGGTAAGGTTTAGAGCAACCTTTGTTTTTACATTGCTTAAATCTTTGGGGATTGGTACATAAGCCATAAAATCCTCCTTTCTTGGCAACAAAAAAGCAACCGCTTTTGCGGTTGCAATGCCATAATTTTTAATCAAATATTACTTCGCAATATAGGAACTCAAATATCACAAGTTTTACTGTTATCCCACCTTCAGCATTAAGAGATACTTGATAACGATATTGGTTGTCTTGGACATCATTCCAAAAGGCAAGAGCCATGACCTCTCCAGTTTCTATATTTTGGGCTATGAAAGGCACGAACACACCTCTTGACCCAACTTCAGGAGCTTTATTCATTTCGGGAATTTCGTTAAAACTCAGTGCCGCTTCATCTGAAATGTTGAATGCAAAATCATACCATATTTTCGCTTTGACATCATCAAGGTTTACATGGTCAAATTCAAAGCCTGCATGACATCTTGCGAGTTTGAACAGTATGCGAAGTATTCGTTCTTCATCGGGGTCATAATACACTTTGCCATCATTTTTTTGTATCTGTTTTCTAAGCGTTTCTTGTAGCTTTTTATCCTTCTCATTCCTCACAATGGTCTGTTTATGTTGAGGACAATCGTCATACACTTGGCTTTTCAACACATCTAAAAAGCAAGCGAGATATTTTTCATCCTCAGAATACCCATTATTGCACTCAAAACAAGCAGGAATTGTTGGTAAATTTTCTGGATAAGGGTCAACTAAAAATGCTTTAGATGGTATATGTTCTCTTGTGGTAGCAGGACTACCGCAATATATACAGCCATTGTTTTTGGATTTTTCCCATGAGGTATAATATCCTGCTCCGTTATTACCTCCCAATCTTTTTCTTTGCTCCATTTGTTCATCTCCTTTTTTACAGTATAGCATTTAAATCACCCCACATATAGTCAAAATCTGTTAATTTTAATGAGCTGAAAAGATGCTCTTTGCCAATGTACCTGTCTTAAAGAGGGAGAAGCAGAGCAGCACTGTGTACATCATGCAAGTCCAAATCGCTTTTATAGGGTCAGCGCCTGTTGCAATGGACTGAATAAGCACTGCATAAATGCCAACGCACACCATAATCAAAAAACCTTGAAATGCGAGGGCAAGCAGAGCTTTGAGGTAGTTGTTTCCCATGTTCCACTCCTTGCTTGATATTGTAGCAATGGGGATTGCTCCAAGAGAAGTCATGAGGTAGATTTCAAGCATTCTTCCATACACGATAATGAAAATACAAACGGATAATGCCCACATGACTATCCCCATAAAGAAACTTTGCAGATACAGCCCCAAGAGTGAGCCTATATCCATTTGTAGCAAGCTCTCACGCAAGGCATCTAAGGTTTCAACTCCTACTGCGGTATCTCCGATAATCACTCCTGCCGCATTGGATATAACCGACTGTGCCACATCAAATATGCCCATCATAATGGGGAATGTATTTGTTACAAGTACCACAGCAATAAAGGTTTTCATCATCCACTTGAAAATGTCCGAGGGTGGAAAGTCGTGCATATTGTTTCTGTCAATGACCATTTGTATCAGCTCGTAGCACATCACAAAGGTCAGAATTATTCCGGCTATGGGCATGATAACGGTGTCCGATAAGTTCTCAATCATGGAGAAAACACCGCCATTCCATTGTGACGGTGTTTTTCCCACATCTCCGGCAATCCTTGATACTTCTGAATTGATGTTATCGAACAAGCCCGTTAGATTACCCATAATGCCGTCAACGAGCAGATTGGTTATCCACTCGTTGATTGCATCAATGATAAAATCCATCGGCTGTTATCTTAAAACAATCCGCTGAGAAGTGGTACAAGGGTCATGCCAATCAGTGCTACGCCACCGCCTGCCATGAGCTGCTTCATACCCTGTGATTTAGCACCGGGGTTATCGTTGCCGTACCCCTCAAGGAGATTGATAACTCCCCAAATGCCAAGTCCTGCTCCAAGGGCGATAACGAGTGTCTGCAATGCGACTACTGCTTGATTAAAAAATTCCATAGTGTTTTTCTCCTTTAATTTTGTATTTGTTGGTTTGTGTTTTGGCAATAAAAAAACGCTGTTCACTGACAGCGTTAAAGAGCCACAATCATAGGCAACACCTCCTTTGCGTGTGGCTTGTGTATATAAAAAACACCACCTTGAACGGTAGTGCTTATTGCCCGTCTGAGGGCGGTGGTTCGGTTGTTTCTTCTTTCTTGCTTAAATCATAAACCTCGTACACATCGTTCCCTTTGAACTTTAGTTTGGTGGATAAGAATTTCTCAATGTCAAAGGCATTTTTCTTATCGAAGTCCGAGGGTATTTGTATTTCGGGTGCTTTGTAATATCGTACTTATCGCTGAAAAAGGGGCGAACACCTCTAAGCTGTAAAATACATTTCCCACCGTCCATGACAGATAGCTCATCTATGCTCATAAGCTCATTGCAACATTGTCAAGTGATGAGTTTAAAAAGGGGCAAAGAAATATACCCTCCATTCCGTAATAGAAAAAAGGGTATATCTGTGCTTTTTATGTAAACATAATGAACAACTTAAATCATGTAAACGTATGGGAATTACTGTATTTTATAAAAGAAAGTTCCTTTCTTCATAGTGTTAACCATAACATCCTCATCCTTAAGGGCTGATGTAATCAGCGATTGTTTCATAGGAACATGTATTGTTGCGACATCCGACATGTACTTTTTAAATGTTGGCACTTTATCCCATAGATTTTTTATACTTTGCTTTATTCCCTCGCTATTAGCAATATCCGTTTTCTCATTATAAGCCGGATAAATAACTATAACTGGTAGGCTTTGCGTATTCATTCCATATTCAAGCTCTTCCTTCAATGCTTTGCTTTCAATAGTATTTGAACTCAAAAACAAAATAATATTCTTTGACCCACGTAGACGCTCTCTCAGGCGGTCTCGCAAGGTTTCCCAACTGCTACCATCACGGACACTATAATTTTTGTTGTGTGAATCAACAAATGGGAAAGTAGAATCTTTGCCTTTCCACATCCTTAAGGTGTTGTAGTAGCAGAAATCGTGAGCAGTATTAGCTCCAAGATTTGTTTCACTAAATGGTTCCTTTACATAAAATGCACAATAATTTCCTGTACGGTTCATATTCATCCTCCTTTTTATTACCTTAAGCAATAAATTTTTTCAAATTATAAAGACTGATTTCGTTTATCCTATCGTAAACAACAATAGTAATAGGTGCTTTTAGCTGAACATTGCTTGTTTTTAATGTACAAAGCATACACTTTAGTAGCTCAAATGGAGATGGTTTTTCAGACACTCCATCAAAACGAGTTATACCATCGCCTAAGATTGGCAAGTAAATCGGTTTTCCAGAATAAACTCGCCCTATTTCCTGCCACATTTTGCGCATAATACTTTCGTAATTTAAGTTATCAATGTGTGCTTCATTCTCGTTATTTAAATGTGTTAAGGCTAATAATATAAAATCTTTATATGGAATTACATAGCCAAGCGAAACATTGCCGTTGAAGTTTGAAATGAAATCCTTGAATGCTTCAAGCTCTTCACTTTCTTTAAGTTGTTTTATTAGTTGCCCATGGAGAGATGAATGTGAAATTATTGCATCTTCCTCTGATGAGCTAAAAGTATCATCAACCCCAATAACTTTCCACCCATTTTGTTTAAAAATATCACCTTGACGAATTGTAACCTTGATTCCTCTGATTTTCATAGTAACACTGTCTCGTGTATTCCACCACAAAAATACAACAGCAGCTAAATATGAACATAAAAGAGCCAATATGGTGGACACGAGACTTATAAACATATTATCAAATATATCAGTAAAAGAAACTCCCAAAATCCCCATTATGGCAGATACACCACCGAAAATTGCAAAACCAATCGCAATACTATCTTTCCAAAGTCGACTACTTTTGAATTGATAGATTTTTTTCTGCTTTTCCAATAAAAACGCTCCTCCTTTTCACATGAGCCCTCGCGCTACTATTATTACAATACATTTTCTAATTTTCTTTCTATCCATAATTATACTACGAAATGCTACTTTTCTCAATACAACGACATTTTTCACACCAACATAGAAAATATACCCTCAGCCCATTATTAGGTGCGAGGGCATATCTGTATAAATTTTACGCCCCAAGCTCACCAACAATAGGGGAGCGCAAAACAAATTAAACTTCAAACAATAATTTACATTACCTACCATTATACACATTATTCTTACTTAAATCTACCATTTTTATTTTTTCACTTACATCAAAAACCTCATATACATCGTTTGGTTTAAGTTTCAGCTTTACGGATAAAAACTTCTCAATGTCAAAGACGTTTTTCTTGTCAAAGTCAGATAGATACATGTATTTTGGGTGGTTTGTAATATCGTATTTGTCACTGAAAAAGGGGCGAACACCTCTGAGCTGTAAAATGCACTTGCCACCGTCCATAACGGATAGTTTATCCATTGACATGAGTTCCTTGTAACATTGTCAAGTGACGAGTTTTAAAAAGGGTAAAAATAAGAGCTACTAGCTCGTAGTAGCCCTTACTGAGTATCTTATATTTCTCTAAAAATCAGGTCGAAAGATTCACTCAGCTCGTCAAAGAACATTTTGTATACTGGTATTTTTAATGTTTTACCTATCTTAATAAGCTTTTCAATATTGGACTCTGAGCAATTCAATCCTATGTATATTTCTTTTGGCTTAGCCACTACATATGGCATTCCTTTAGCATTTGCTCCAGTTGTGCATCTAAATTCATTTTCATAGCTCCATGACGAATGTTTTATGTTACAAAAGTAGGATGATAAGAATACTAATGATAAGTCATCAAGCAGGATTTCCTTTTTTCCTTCTGCTCCTTGAATTTCAATCTGGTTTATCATATATTGAACTTGCTTATCCATAACACTGGTTATATCTATTCGCTCGTTAGTGTATTGGACAGGAAATGTACAACCAGACAATTGCGTGTTGTGTTTCGTATCATATGAAACACAGTAACCTGAATGATTATTTGCGTAATGCGCCCACATTGGCATTGAGTTTACGCTATTAGCTGTTAAAGAGGATACCTTAGTAAATGTAGAAAAATCATCTATAAGCCGTCCGCCATGTGGAATTAATCTTTCATATTTTATAAGAGTGTCAGCCTTATAATAAAATGCTTTATTATCAAAAGGGTCATTTAAAAACTTAACATCTGACATAAAAATCTTTTGTTGTTCTAAAGTTTGGAGTTTTTGCTGATTAAGTGTCTTGTCATCGGTAAATGAATAATACTTATAAAGTGTATCTGGTATATAAAGTCGACTGATTTTATACAGAAGTTGAAAGACCTCATTTTTATTTGCCGAAATATTAATCATGTACATGAACTTAAAATAATCAACTGGATTCTGCAAACGCCATTTTTCAATATCAAAGTTTTCTTCATCAACAGGGATAGGTTGAAGGTCGTAATGTATATCTTCTATTTTCATACAATTTATGCCTTTCTTGATTATATTAAAAGAGGACAGGTAGTAAAATTATTTACTATTATACTACATAATCTTTACTGAAATCTATCATTTTTATTTAACCTTATCACTGACATCGAAAACCTCATACAAATCGTTTGGTTTTAGCTTCAGCTTTGTGGATAAAAACTTCTCGACATCAAAGGCATTTTTCTTGTCAAAGTCGGATAGATACTTGTATTTTGGGTGGTTCGTAATATCGTATTTGTCACTGAAAAAAGGGCGAACACCTCTAAGTTGTAAGATGCATTTGCCACCGTCCATAACGGATAGTTCGTCCATTGACATGAGTTCTTTTCCAAGCCGCTGATAGTTGATACCGTAACTGCGTTGGCTACCTCGAGTGTCGGAGGTATTGAACATATCAATGGTTTCTTTGCCGAGGGTTTCAGTCAAATCCTTGAGGGTGGTTTTTTCCTTGCCACCGAGGAAAATCATGCTGTCACAGTTGCCGATAATGGTATCGGAGTTGTCTTTGTAGAGTGCTTTTAACTGGCTCTGTGCCTGCAAAACAAGGCAAGCTGAGATTTCACGACTGCGAATGGTTGCCATGAGCTTCTCAAGGTTTGGTATCTGCCCGATATTGGCACACTCATCAATCAAACACCGCACATGAACAGGTAAGCGACCGCCGTACACATCATCTGCTTTATCACAAAGCAAGTTAAATAACTGCGTGTAGCACATGGATACAAGGAAATTGAATGTCGCATCGGTATCACTGATGATAATAAAGAGTGCTGTTTTCCTATCTCCGAGGGTATCCAGTTCCAGTTCATCATAAGCGGTCAGCTCTCTAAGCTCTTTAATATCAAAGGGAGCGAGCCTTGCACCACAGCTAATTAAAATCGACTTCGCTGTTTTGCCTGCGGCTAATTTGTACTTCTTATATTGCCTTACGGCAAAGTGCTGAGGGTCTTTTTCCTCGAGCCTATCAAACATCAAATCCACATTGTTCTTAAATTCCTCATCGTCCTCACGGACTTCACTGGCATTGATAAACTCAATCAGCGTTGTGAAGTTCTGCTCATCTTCGGGGGCTTCATAATAGATATAGGCGATAAGGGCGGTGTAGAGCAGTGTTTCTGCTTTCACCCAAAAATCATCGCCTACCTTACCCTCGCCTTTGGTGTTGGCAATCAAGGTAGTAACGAGCTTTAAAATATCCTTTTCACTTTTGATGTAGGCAAAAGGGTTATAGTGCATGGATTTCTTGAAATTGATAGTGTTGAGGATTTTCACCTTATAGCCCTCACGGAGCAGGAGCTTACCGCACTCAATGACGATACTGCCCTTTGGGTCAGTTACTACATAGGAGCTGTGGCATTGCATGAGGTTTGGTTTGAGCCAAAATCTTGTTTTCCCACTGCCCGAACCGCCCACAATCAGCACATTTTTATTTCGTGCCGTTTTTGGGTCTTTGGGGCGGTTGTTCATGGTCAGCCGTTCCGTTTGGGTGAGGATTACATTGTTTTGGAATGTGGGGTCTACATACGGCTCAATGTCTTTTGCGTTGCCCCACCTTGCAGAGCCATACTCCACACCTTTACGGTACTTTTTTGCATTTTTACTGCGAATATAGATTATCAGCTTTAGTAATGCACTGATGGCAAGCCCGATGAGTAAGTCGGTGGGATAAAAGGACGGAAACGGTACTGCAAAAGCTCTCGATAAGCCCTCGCCCAAATTCAGTATCTTTTGCCCTAAATCAACACCGTTTGTGTGCCGCCATGCTTCAAGCAGCTTTGTAAACAGCAGCCCCAACACAAGGTAGGGAATGTTAAGGATAAGGAGCTTTTTCATCTTTTTACTCATAGGCTCTGCTCCTTATTTTTATGTTTCACCTTATCCACAACGGTGTTTTTCACAATCTGAGCCAACTTTCTAAGCTCTGCAAGCACAGACGGTCTAGCCGCCTTTTTCACTATATCTGCGGTATATTCCTTAAAGGCATTGGTAATGGCATCGGCATCTTTGCCTTTGAAAAAGACCACATATTTCGGCGGTACTTCGTGCTTATCTTTCATAACAGCAAAGTCCACACCATACTTTTTTGCCACACGCTCAAAATCTTTGATGTTTTGGTCGGTGATTTCAATACTGTTCATACCTTGACCTTGCTCGGCAAGCTGTTTTACCGATTGTTTTCCCTGCGGGATATTGGGGTGGGCTTTTTTGTCTTTCAAATGTGCAAGCAGTTTTAGCATTGCTTTTTTCAGCTCTCTGCCTGTGAGCTTGCCTGCACTGATGACAAGGGCAACGGTTTTTTGTTCCACTTCTTCCTGCATGAAAAATCCCTCCTTTCACGGTTTTCCTACGGTCATTATTCCTCTCTGCCTTGCCCCTTGACGGTTAAAATACCCTCAAGGGTAGTTGCGGTGATATTCAGCCTTTGGGCGATAGCAATGTCATTTTTCACATTTTCATCTACGATACTGCCGCACACCACAAGCACTCTCGCACGGCGTAGCATATCCCTTGCCATATCAATTCCGTCCTTATGCTCCTGCGGCACTTCGTCACACAGGAACAGGGGAAGATAAAGTGGTGGACAAATTGGGGTGTAGCCTGCTTCATAGAGCTTTCTACAATAGTTAGCCGCCGTTTCGGTTACTTCAAATTCGTTATTGCTCCAAGCCGCGGTAATATAAGCCATTGGTTTTCTCATTTTGAGATTCTCCTTTCATTTTTTTTGCATGAAAAAAGGCACTCTGCAAATTTCTTTACAAAGTGCCTTAACGGTTAGGACTGTATAAATCGTGATTGACTAAAGCGGAGTAGTAGTTATCTATGGTAGATGGCGCATTAAAAAGGGTTGCAAGCAAATACCGCTTGATGTTCCGCACATAGGTGGTATTTTTATTTAAGCAGTCAAACACATACTCAATGTGGGACGAGGTAATTCTCAGCATCTTGTCTTTCACAAGCCTTGCAGGGTAATCATCACCGGCAATGTTTATGGTGTCCTTTTTAGAACACAGGGTTTCGATGATGATATCGGCTATTTCATCTAAACGCTCACGCATACCGATACCGCCGTGCTGCTTAAAATGCCTGTATTCAATATTCTCATAGACCATTTCTTTTACTTCTTCGTAAGTTTCACATCCTATCTCATCATATCCCGTTTTCTTGCTCCCGTAGGGATTTGATTGATAAGGATTTGATGTTTCAGTAATGAATAAATCTTTTTTTGATTTATCAATAGTTTGTAGATAAGTATTTAATTGGTGGGGTTCTTCCTGTATTGGCATAGCCTGTATTGGATTTTCCAGTATAGGGCTTTCCTGTGCAGGCAAGCCCTCGGCAGGGAATGTGTCACCGCCCATGTTTTGAGGATACTCACGGATTGTATATTCCGTAGTGGTGAGCTGTCCTCGGTCATTTCTGACACGCTGACGGTGCATATATCCTGTGGTTTCAAGCTCCTTAATCGCCCCGTTAATACTGTCTATGCCGTCTTTGCAGATATAGGCAAGCCCCTTTACGGTGTAATCCCAATCCTCGGGGAGCGACAGCATAAGGGATAACAAGCCTTTTGCTTTGAGCGACAAGCCTTTATTGCGTAAATGGTGGTTTGCCATGACGGTGTAATCCTTTGTTTTTTCTATTCTGCACACAGCCATTTCCTCACTTCCTTTCAGTGCTGTTTTGCCTTATCGCTCTTGGCTTTGAGTACGTTTTTTATGCCATGTTTCCAATAGTTTAAGTATGGTTTCTTCCATTTTCTGCGGTGTATAGGACTTGGGGAAATACTTACGGAGCTTATCGCTTGTAAGCGTTACCTTGTCGAGTTCGCCTTTCTTTTCTTCGCTCATAATGGCACACATGGCTTCAAGGGTGCATTTGCCCTCGGCACTAAACTTTTTAAGCCGCTGTGCCTGCGAAAGAGAGGGGGTTGCCTGTTCCATATCCATTGATTCAAGTAAATTTGTTTGTTCCTCGGGCTTTAGGTAGGACAGCTCCACAGCAGGGTTAAAGGCGATTTTCTTATCATCTACCATGTCTAAAAGCTCGGGGATAAGCTCGGTAAGACGGATATAACGGTGTATTTGCCGCTGACTATCGGGAGCATTTTTCGCAAGTTCTTCCACACTCCACAACTTCTCGCCAACTTGGCGAGAAGTTAAATCGGAACGCTCTCCCTGCCTTTTAATAGCATCTAATTTCAGCTTATATGCAAAGGCTCGTTCACTTGGAAGGATATTTTCTCTTTGCAGATTGCTGTCCACCATAATAATAGTGGCGGCATCATCGTCAAGGTTACGGACAAGGACGGGCATAGTTTCAAGCCCTGCCAGTTCACTTGCCCTGTGCCTACGGTGTCCTGCTACAAGTTCATAGCCGCCATCGTCACGGGGACGGGCGATTGCAGGAACAAGCACACCATATTCCTTGATACTCTCGGCGGTGTCTGCCATTGCTTCATCGTCTTTTACCTTAAATGGGTGGTCTTTGAACGGAAACAGCGATGTCAAGGGTATCTCTATGACCTTTTCTCTGCCTGCATCGGCTCGACTTTCCTCGGTGGAAAACAAATCATCTACCGATGTCAGATTTATGTTTTTGGCGGAGCTTTTCAATTTTCAACACCTCCTTTGTCAGTTCTCGGTAACTCTCGGCAACTTTGCCTTTGGGGTCATGGGCAAAAATACTTTTGCCCTCGGCACTAATTTCGGCGGCTCGTACTGAGTGGGGAATGTCCGTAGCGAACACCTTGATTTTACCGCCATAGGTATCACGGAGCAGGGTGCTAATGTCCTTTGCAAAGTTGGTACGGTTATCCACCATAGTCAGCAGAATACCGTCTATTTGCAGTTTGGGGTTAATCTGCTTGCGTACCTTGTTTATAGTCTGTAAAAGCTGCTCTAAGCCCTTTGCCGGGAGGTATTGAGCCTGCACGGGGATAATCACGCTGTCTGCCGCCGCCAGTGCATTGACGGTCAGCATACCAAGTGAGGGCTGCGTATCAAGCAGGATATATTGATAGTCCTTTTTCACCGTATCAAGGTACTGCTTCAAAATGGTTTCTCTACTCATAGCGTTGATGAGAGATACCTCCATGCCTGATAGCTCAATGTTGGCAGGGAGCAAGTCCACACCCTCGGGGTGAGAAATGATACCCTCTTTATGCTCTATGGGGCTGTCGGTGATTACCTTACCCATAACCGTTGCAAGGGTAGTGGGGATATTGTCGGGCTGTGCGTGTCCTAAACTGATAGACAGTGAGCCTTGAGGGTCACTATCCACGATTAAAACCTTTTTGCCCTCCTGTGCCAGTCCTATGCCTAAGTTGGCACAAGTGGTTGTTTTGCCGACACCGCCTTTCTGCATGGCAATGGCGATTACTTTTGCGTTCAACTTTTGTTCCTCCTTTCGAATTTGGGCATGAAAAATGCTCCTTACAAAATGTAAAGAGCAATTTCATATTTGTGTTTAGTTTTCTATATTACTTGAAAATAAGTAAGAGCATCTTTGATAGCATCTACTTGAATAGGAGTGGGGTGCTTTCTCGGCTGTTTTAATGTTTCTACTGCATTAGGAGCATCGTACATGGGTAAACCTAAATCTCGCTTGACCTCAGCAATGTATGCTGTGTGTACTTTAAAGCTGTATTTTTCAAGGATATATTCCTTTATCAGCTTGTAAGTAATTCTCTGTTTTGGCTTGTATGCCTCTGCTTTTTCAATTATACTATTAAGTGGTATCATACCAACGCTGTTTCCAAAGTCCACAGATACATTGATATAGCTGTCTGGAGCTTTGTGGGTTTTTGGTAATACCGTTGAGACCGTGGTTCTTTTGTCCCAACAAAAACCTAGCGATCGAATTGAAGTAGATTTGGACTTGGACGAGCTGGATGTGACAAGTGTGGAGGTGAAAGCTACTTATTCTGAGATTAAGGATTATGTGTTGAAAGAGCATGGATTGAAGGTTACTAATCTTTATATTTCACAGATAAAAAGAAAATGTGGGTTAGAGGTTGGGGAGAATTACAATCTTGCGAAGTCAGAAGATGCTAAGCAACCGAATTGTCCGGAAGAGAAAGAAAAGGCGATTGTGGATGCGTTGAAGCATTTTGGGATGATTTAGGCTTCGTTGGGAGGTATTATATAAAGAATGTCATTAACTTAAGGGTTAAAGGAACTTGAAGCTCATTTCTTTATGGTTCTTGTTTTTGGGTTTGTTAATATGGGAATTGTGAAAAAGGGAGAAAATTTTGGCTGAGAAAGAAAGTTAAACACCGAGGGTTTAGTAGTAAATGCTGCATGATATTTAAGTATTATGATACTTATAAAGAGGAAAAATTAATGGATTAGGAAAAGGAATAGTGAATATTATGGCAGGATTATTTGGAAGATTATTTTATTTTAATCATGATGAAAAATGGATATATTAGAAAAAGTAGCAGAGTTTACAACATTTGCAAGTATTATGAGTGACGTTGTAAAAACAGACAGAGTTAAAGCAGTTGAAACAACGCTATACCTATAATGGCAAGCAATACTAAATTCCGGAACTAAAGAAATTTGTGAGTTTTGAAGGTGCCAGAAATATCTTTGGTTCACTGGTGGTAACCACTAAAACAGGAATTCCTTTTAAGGTTGTATTTGTACGAAACCGCATTAGGAAAAGTAAGTGTTTGTATGTCTTGTGCACTGATATTTCACTGGAAGATGCAGAAATCGTACGGATTTATGGGAATAGATGGTCGATCGAATGTTTTTTTAATCATCTAAATCCTTTTTGTAGTTAGACACTGAGCTTCAGAGCCATAATTATGGGGCAATGGTAAACCTTACTACCATTGTATTCTCAAGATATATCGTTCTGGAGTGAATTCGTCGTAATTATAACGATCAGAAAACGTATGGCGAATTATTTTTTCATGTTCTACGAAGATATTCAGGACATGGATTTATCCAATGCTCTTCAAAGCCTGATGGCTCTTGATTGGCGGCTTTTCGTTTTTATAATGCTTATGTCATACAAGAATTTAAAAAACTTAACGGCAAGTTGCACAAGCTATTATTTTTATAAAATACTGCCTATTGGATAATTCTGGATTCATATGGTCTACGGAGCGTGGATTATATTTTGAGATACATTGTTTTATACTAAAGTCGAGGTGAAAACAATGGATATAAAAAGGAAAAAAGAGCTTTTAGAAGCCTATAAAAACAGACATCCTGAAATGGGCGTAATATCTTACCGTTGTAGAGAAACTGGCGAGGTATTATTGGGTATTTCCAAAGATACAAAATCAGACTTTAACAGCACTAATATGAAATTGGCAGCCAACTGGCATCCTAATAAACGATTACAGGAACTCTGGAACAAATATGGCTCTGAAGGATTTGAACTATCAGTTATTAAAGTGTTAAAGTATGATGACAGAACAAAGTCCAACTTGTAGGTTTCCTATAACTACCGGTGGCAAACTATTTGTTTATTGTATTAAGCATGGCTTATCGGTATATTCAGGTAATCTATAATTAAATCAATATTATCTTACTGGGATGTATATGTTTGTTGTACTGTCAGTGGCTTTTTTCAATTTTAAACGTTGTTTAAAACAACTTATTGTGTTAAAATATATGTGATACAAATAAGAGTTTAGGAGGAACCGAAACTATGACAGCCTCAATGCGTTTAAGATAAGCTGGCAATAAAAAAAGCAGAATCTATCCCCGATGATAGGCTTTTTTGTTGTGTTATTTATACGATATTGAGCATTCATTAGTTACGGTGAAATATAAACTATTTAACTATACCTTTATTTAACTATGTCTTTAATATGAATGTTTCCAAATTGTATGTATGCAGACCAAAAGCCACATTGTGGATTTAGGCCTGCATTTTTTATTGCCTAGAATGCTATTCAAAATAGAAATTCAAGCAAAAATATATTGCAGGAGATAATATAAATGAAAAAATACAACAATTGGAAACTTAAGTTTTATACAATATGGGCAGGGCAAGCAGTATCATTAATCACTAGTGCCATCCTGCAAATGGCGATTATTTTTTACCTTACAGAAAAAACAGGATCTGCGATGGTCTTGTCTATGGCTTCACTAGTAGGTTTTTTACCCTATGCGGTCTTTGGACCTGCGATTGGTGTGCTGGTGGATCGTCATGATAGGAAGAAGATAATGATTGGTGCTGATTTAATTATCGCAGCAGCTGGGGCAGTGCTTTCTATTGTTGCATTGTATATGGAGCTACCCGTCTGGATGGTTATGATAGTATTGTTTATCCGTAGCATTGGAACAGCTTTTCATACCCCAGCACTCAATGCGGTTACACCACTTTTAGTACCAGAAGAACAGCTGACGAAATGTGCAGGTTATAGTCAGTCTTTGCAGTCAATAAGCTATATTGTTAGTCCGGCGATTGCAGCACTCCTATACTCTGTTTGGGATTTAAATGCTATTATTGCCATCGATGTGTTGGGTGCTGTGATTGCATCTATTACGGTAGCAATTGTACGTATTCCTAAGCTGGGTGATCAAGTGCAAAGTTTGGAACCAAATTTCATAAGAGAAATGAAAGAAGGAATTGTCGTTCTGAGACAAAACAAAGGATTGTTTGCATTATTACTCATAGGAACACTATATACTTTTGTTTATATGCCAATTAATGCACTATATCCTTTAATCAGCATGGAATATTTCAATGGAACACCGATGCATATTTCTATTACCGAAATTGCTTTTGCCTCTGGCATGCTGGCAGGCGGCTTGATATTAGGTAGATTGGGAAGTTACGAAAAGCGTGTACCTTTAATAACAGGTTCATTTTTTATGATGGGAGCTAGTTTAGCCATTGCAGGATTACTTCCTCCAAGTGGATTTAGCATATTTGTAGTCAGCTGTGCAATAATGGGGCTTTCAGTTCCATTTTACAGCGGTGTACAAACAGCACTATTTCAGGAAAAAATCAAGCCTGAATATTTAGGGCGTGTATTTTCCTTCACCGGTAGTATCATGTCACTTGCAATGCCACTTGGGTTAATCCTTTCCGGGTTCTTTACTGATAGAATTGGTATAAACCATTGGTTTTTAATATCAGGTATTTTAATCATTGGCATTGCTATAGTTTGCCCGATGATGACTGAGATTAGAAAATTAGATGCAAAATAAAATAAAGGAGTGTGTTCGTATGATAGATAATATTATTCAATCAGTGACAGAAAAATTATGCTCTTTGCCGTACATAGAAGGCATCGTATTAGGGGGTTCCCGTGCAAGAGATACCCATACAGAGGATTCTGATATAGATATCGGAATCTATTACAAATCAGAATCATTTGACCTGACAGCGATTAACCAAATTGCTACAGAGTTGGATGATGAGAATAGAAACAACCTTGTTGTACCTCCCAGAGCGTGGGGTGATTGGGTTAATGGCGGTGGATGGTTAGTTATAAACGGGTATCATGTTGACTTGATTTTACGTGATATAAAACGGGTGGAACAAATAATCAAAGATACGGAGCAAGGAATTGTTACTGCCAATTATCAGACAGGGCATCCCCATGGATATATAAGTGCTATGTATCGAGGAGAATTAGCGATTAGCAAAATACTATATGCTAAGAATGAAAGCTTATGCGAATTAAAAAAGCAGGCAGAACGTTATCCAACCGCTTTGCAGAAGGGATTAACTGAATTTTTTATGTTTGAGGCAGGTTTCTCTTTAATGTTTACTGAGAACAATATTGATAAAGACGATGTATCCTATGTTTGTGGACATTGATTTCGAAGCATATCTTCCCTTAATCAAGTCTTGTTTGCAATAAATATAGAATACTGTATAAATGAAAAAAAGGCTGTTAAGATGATTGAAGATTTTAAGATCAAGCCAAGCGATTACAAGGAAAGGGTCGATAAGCTTATTTCCTTAATATCAACTGATGTAGATTGTACAAGAAAAGGAATAGAGATTCTTCAAAGACTAGTAAATGAGGTTAAATACCTGAAAGGAGACCATGTTCAATGACTGGACCAGATAAGAAAAAACTTTATCCTAACGAGAATATAAAGAGCGTTTGCTATATAAGTAATTTGCCTAAACGCCCTAATGTAGAAATTGGCGAATATACTTATTATAGTGATAACAAAAAGTCACCTGAGAAATTTTATGATAATATTGAGCATCATTATGAATTTCTGGGGGATAAACTGATAATAGGTAAGTTCTGTGCAATTGCAGAGGGTGTTAAGTTTATTATGAATGGAGCAAACCACAGAATGGATGGAATTACAACCTATCCCTTTAATATCTTTGGCTGTGGATGGGAAAAGGTTACTCCTACAATAGAACAACTTCCTTTTAAGGGAGATACTGTGATTGGTAATGATGTCTGGATAGGTCAAAATGTAACCATTATGCCAGGCATTATAATTGGAGATGGTGCGATTATTGCCGCTAATTCAACAGTAGTGAAAAGTGTTGAACCCTATTCAATATATGGTGGGAATCCAGCTAAATTTATTAAAAAACGATTTAGTGATGAAAAGATTGAATTCTTGCTAAAGCTAGGGTGGTGGAACTGGAGCGAAGAGGAAATATTTAATAATCTTGAAAAGCTAACAACGGAAACTGGATTAGAGCAATTAATGAATAAACTCCTGGACTTGGGACCTTTCTACCACGGCACAAAAGCCAATTTGAAGGTCGGGGATTTGTTGGAACCCGGCAATAGCTCAAATTATGGGGAGCGAAAGAAAGCTAACTACGTCTATCTGACTGCGACACTAGATGCGGCTATATGGGGAGCTGAACTTGCGGTGGGCGATGAACCTGGTCGGATTTATATTGTAGAACCTACTGGTACCTTTGAGAATGATCCTAATTTAACTGACAAGAAATTCCC
>JBQKKG010000009.1:0-170584 GCA_052116865.1 Lachnospiraceae bacterium LCP25S3_G4
CCCGTTTTACTGTTAAAATAGGTTGACATCTTTCGATGTCCGTTCTGAAATCTCTCTTTTAGAAATTTTCAGGGTTGTTTGTCTATTGTTTAATTATCAATGTTCTGTTTGCTTTTCCGTTGTTTCGCAACCATGCGCGACAACTTTTATAGGATATCATGCGTCCAGCTTTTTGTCAACATATTTCTACTAATTTTTTTAATATTTTTTGTCGTTATTTCAAGCTTTTCGTATAAAATCCACTACGCCTCCGTAGTGGATTTTTATAATATCATTATTACACAAAAGTGTCAACCCATTTTTACCTGTTTTTTACAAGTTTTTTATATTTACTCACACTTGCATCTTTATCGAAATGTAGACAATACTTTGAGAAATACATTCTTCTCATATAAAAGGGTTAAAAATGGACTTCGATCAATACATGCAAAGCATGACTTTCCAAATTCCGTCCCATATAGTATTGTAATAACCAAAAATCCAATCCACACAAATACCAACGCTATTGCAAGTCCAAGGACTCCACCAGCAATTCTATTAAATCCATAAATAACCGGCAGTTCTGCAATTGCATCTAAAGAAAGTACTGCTATCTTTACAATAAAAGTAACAACGATAAATGATACTAGAAAGGATAAAATATTAATTACCATTTTGGCAATATACGCACTTACATAATCAACGAATCGATCCACACCTAATAAACTATATACTTCCGTGTTATTATTATTTAGCAATGCTTGCTTTAGAAACTCTGGGATCTTCGCTTGGTTAATAACCGCAATCTGAGCCTGTAGCGGGATTTCCCCTTCTAGCCCTTCACTATCCACCATACCTTTTAGCTCTTCTGGAATCTCTACAGCTGTGCTACTAGGCATGATTTTTTCACTAACTGCCGCTTCAATTTTATCGTCTACCGTAGTATAACTTACTATTGTATCACTTACATATGGTGCAATAAATACAACAATTAGAACAGTCGCTACCATAGCAATTAAGGAGACTGCTATCTTAAGCAGCCCTTTAAAGAAACCCACAAGCAATCCTATTATAAATATTATAATGACACTAATTAACAAAAAATTATTCATATTGACTCCTATTTGACCAATCGAATTTCTTCTATTCCATTGGCATTCATCATCACGTATTTATTTGCACCAGCTATCGGTAACATTCCTTGAATATTTGTTTCCACTTCACCTTTGAATCTATTGACTCCATTTACAGTATAGATATTACATTTAGAACCTTCAAACATCACAATCTGCTTTCCAGAAATTTGTATATTACTATAATCCCCTGTAAAATCTTTAGACATCACTTGCTTCCCATTTTCTCCATAAACTCTAAGTTCATAGCCCTCACCATCATTTTTTAAAACAAATCCAATATATTTGTTAGAATGAACTACACTTTTTATTTTTTTCTTTAATGTTATTCTTTTCTTCTCTTCTGGTATCTGAGTCCCTTTGTATATAACAAATGAATCATCCCCTACAACAATTGATGTTGTATCATTTAGAAAAAAGGCAGATGGCATAATGGTCTCTTTATATTCTTTTATATTTACCTGATTATCTGTTTCATCTTGGCCAACTTTATCAAAATTATAATATGCCACTTTTGTAGTATAACTTTCATTCTCTATAAAAAGATAGGTGACTAAAAGCATCTTCCCGTCTTTGGATATACTAATATCAGTCGGATACCCTCTCCGTTTTAAAGATACTTCATGTTTGACCAGAACGTTACCCGTTGCATCATAGCACATGATTTTGGGAGATACATCATCCTTAAGTATAGCAGCTACAATTCCTTGATTAGAAACAGCTATTTTTTCTATTGGCGATGTTGTTTGAATTTCTCCCTTCAAACCTTTCTTCTGAAATACCTGAATTTGATTCCCTCCATTATCTCCAATCGCTATGGCGTTATCACTGATTTCCACTAATGGGCTTTTAATCTGGTATGGATAATTCCATTGTTCCTCTCCCTTCATATTTAGCAAGGACACTCCATCTCTTCCATACTTTAAAATCTGATCTCCAAAATTAACATAACTATTATTAGCAGAACTTTTGTCTCCGTAAGTCGTTAGAACCCTCGCCTTGTTATATGTCTGCACCTCTCTCAGAAGATAGGTTCCGCCTACAACCATAACTGCCACAATAATTCTGCAAATCCACAGTTTCCACACCATATGTTTATGCTTTTTTATTTTTTCCTCTAAATTAGCTATTGGTTCCGCAATTCGCAATTCTACGATTCCATTTTGTCTCATACGTATCCCCTTTTATACCAAGTTAATATTGGTACATTATAGCACATATGACTATCTATGGTAATAATAATTTCTGTCCTATGTATATAAGATTGCCGTTTTCCAGCCCATTCATCTTGCAGATAGAATCTACATGTGTAACGTCACCATAAGCCTTTTTGCTTATTTTTGCAAGCGTATCTCCTTTTTGCACAATATAAATATCCTGATCAGCATTAGCTACGGCTTCTGCCTGCGCCTGCTGTACCTCTGCCTCTTGGGCGCTTGGATTGGTAACATCTGTACTATTAACAGCCTGTGCATCCTCAGCTTCTACGTTTCCTACCGCCTGTTCTGTTTTTTCAACTTGCTCCGTCTCTGCCTGATCATTTGCACTAGCCTGACTCCCCTTAGAGACGGAATCAGATATATTTTTTAATGAGTGTTGTACTGCCTGCATTTTATCATAATTATTCACCGTCGTGATTCCAATGACCAAAACTACAATAACTAAAAATGTACTAGCCGCATATACAAATCTATTAGACATCTTCTGTTGATTTGCCTCTTCCCTGGTTCTGATCAGACTACGAAAATCCTTTGTAGCTCGATCTTCAACAGCCTCACTGGGCGTCACGCCATTTTCTCTACGCGATGAAATCATATATTCCTGCATACATGGATTTTTCTCATAATAAATATAATGCCCGCCTAACTCCATTAAATCACCTAATTTATAGGCATAATAGATTTCTTCCTTCTCCACTGGCTCCTTCATGATGAGGATACTGCTTTTTTTAGAAAATGATTTTTCATGCATCTTAACAATTCTTTCATTTACATTCATTGGATATCCTGGAACGGAGACAAACCAACCCATGATTTCCCCTGTCTCAAAAAATTGTTTGCATTCCTCATACGCACGTTTCCATGCCGTATCTTCAATCGCAAAATCTGAGCCCTTCATCTCCAAGTCATGGATTTGAATTGCACCATGAATAAATATGTACTCTTGGTCTTCATTTTTACTTTTTTCTCCAATCAAAAATGCACCAATCGGCATGTTCTCTACCTTATCACATAATTGATTTATGTAAGTATCTACGTAATCTTCTACATATATTTTAGGATTGTCACTAACATTTCCTATTTGTCGTACGTTTTTTGGAAGTTGTCTTTCCATTTCTATCACCCCATCTGCATATTTTTGCTTATGATAGCATATGGAAATCGCTAATTTTATCAGTTTATGTCTGCTTGTCCCAAGAACCGTGCGACAAAAATTGCTAATTGGGGACGGGGGCAATGTTACATTGCCCCCGTCCCCAATTAGACTTTCACCTTCTTTTGCTGGTTTCACACCCTCCGCAATATTTGTCTGTCAATGTCGTAACCCAGCCTTCTTTTGTCCTCGGATATGTTAACAAAGTAACTGGCCACATATGTGTTAGTATAATATCTCGTTCTTTTTCATTTAATTCAAAAAACTTACTGGCGTTTTTCAAAGCTCTTTTTGGATGCGTCATTCCATGAAAATGATCTCCTGTCCGAGCTGCATGTTCATGCCAATCATACAAAAAAAGATCGTGAAGCATTCCTGCCCTTGCGGCAGATTTTGCATCTAGATGAAAGAACCGACACCAATGGTAATTGTAATATGCAACATTCATACAATGTTGATAGCAATTGGTCGTCCCATGATGTGGATACAATTTCATGCGTAATACTACTGGATGTTCTGCTATATCTTTTACACACTCGTAAAATTCATCTTTCCACTCTCTTCTTAAACATCTCGCTTTTGTTATGAATCGTCTTTTCATGATACCATCCCCTTGATAGCTATTAAAATTCTATGTATATTTTTTATTCCATTATTAATAAAAGCACATAAGAGCAGTAGTGTCAACACTACTGCTCTTATGATTTTCTTACGTTTTACGAAAGAATTTATTTACAAAAAGCTTTTACTTTTTCATAAATACTCTCTGCATCTAATCCATATTTTTTTACTAATTCTACTGCCGGGCCTGATTCGCCATACGTATCATTAATTCCAATTTTAAGAACTTTCGTCGGTGCTTGCGCCGCAAGTACATCGCATACTGCACTTCCTAAACCTCCAATAATGGAATGTTCCTCAATGGTAACAACTTTTCCTGTTTCCTTTGCTGCATCAACTACTAGCTCTTCATCCAATGGTTTGATTGTATGAATATTAATAACTTTCGCGTCGATTCCATCTGCTGCTAATTTTTCTGCTGCTTCAAGGGTTTCCGACACAGGTAGTCCTGTCGCGATCAACGTAATGTCACTTCCCTCACGAAGTACCACGCCTTTTCCTAATTCAAATTTATAATCCGGATGATCATTAATTACTGGCACTGCCAATCTGCCAAAGCGCAAATAAACAGGACCTTCATGCTCATATGCTGCTTCAACTGCTGCTTTTGCTTCCACGTCATCCGCAGGGTTAATTACTACCATTCCAGGAATAGTTCTCATTAATGCAATATCTTCATTACACTGGTGTGTTGCTCCATCCTCTCCAACAGAGATTCCCGCATGAGTAGCACCAATTTTCACATTTAATTTTGGGTATCCAACAGAGTTACGGATTTGTTCAAATGCACGTCCCGCTGCAAACATAGCAAATGAGCTTGCAAATGGTACTTTCCCCGTAGTTGCAAGACCTGCCGCTACACCCATCATATTACATTCTGCAATTCCACAATCAATGTGGCGTTCAGGAAATGCTTTTTTAAATACACCTGTTTTTGTTGCTGCCGCTAAATCTGCATCCAATACAACTACATTTTCATGTTTTTCACCCAAGGTAACTAAAGCATTACCATAGCTTTCTCTTGTTGCTATCTTCTTTACATCTGACATAATGCTTCACCTACTTTCTCTAAATCTGCCATTGCAACTTCGTATTGCTCAGCATTTGGAGCTGCTCCGTGCCATGACGCTTGATTTTCCATAAAAGAAACACCTTTTCCCTTTACTGTCTTTGCAATAATTGCAGTTGGTTTCCCCTTGGTATTCTTTGCTTCTTTAAATGCCACATCTAGTGCATCAAAATCATGTCCGTCCACATTTATTACATGGAAGTTAAATGCTTCAAATTTCTTGTCAATCGGATATGGTGAATTCACTTCATCAATAGCACCATCAATTTGAAGATTGTTATTATCCACAATCACAACAAGATTATCAAGTTGTCTGTGCGCCGCAAGCATTGCTGCCTCCCAGACTTGTCCTTCTTGAATTTCTCCATCTCCTAATAATGTATATACTCTATAATCATCCTTAGATAACTTTGCAGAAATAGCCATGCCCACTGCGGCGGATATCCCTTGTCCTAACGATCCAGAAGACATATCAACACCTGGAATGTGTTTCATATCTGGATGTCCTTGAAGGTAAGATCCAACTTTTCGCAATGTTTTTAGATCTTCCACTGGGAAGAATCCACGATTAGCCAATGTAGAATAATACCCTGGTGCAGTATGCCCTTTGGATAATACAAAGCGATCTCGATCTGCTTTTTTAGGTTCTTTTGGGTCAATGTTCATTTCCTCAAAGAATAAATACGTATAAATGTCAGCAGCTGATAATGATCCGCCTGGATGCCCTGACTTCGCATTAAATACAGCCGTCACTACACCCTTACGAACTTCATTAGCTGTTCTTTGTAATTCTAATTTGTTCATAAATTCTCTCCTTTTATTTTATGCATTCGTTGCTATGCGCCAAATACAGCATTATAATCTGCTTGGAATTTCGCAATTCCTTGTTCTGTCAATGGATGTTTTGTCATTTGTTCAATTACACTATATGGTACAGTTGCAATATCCGCACCTGCCAATGCACAATCCGTTACGTGAATTGGGTTACGCACACTTGCTGCAATGATTTCTGTATCGATTCCTGCCACTGCAAATATTTCAGCAATCTCTGCAATCAAATCTGTACCTCTTACAGATATATCATCTAAGCGTCCTAAGAACGGAGAAACATAGGTAGCTCCAGCTCTTGCAGCTAACAATGCTTGATTTGCAGAGAAAATTAGTGTGACATTCGTTTTAATGCCTTCTGCTGTCAACACTTTACAAGCCTTTAATCCTTCTACTGTCATAGGAATCTTAACGATCATGTTTGGATGAATTTTAGCAATCTCTCTGCCTTCTTTAATCATACCTTCAGCATCTACAGTTGTAGCTTTTACTTCTCCGCTGATTGGTCCATCTACAATAGAAGCAATTTCAGCGATTACCTCTTCAAATACACGTCCTTCCTTTGCAATCAAAGATGGATTTGTTGTTACACCACAAATAACACCCATATCATTCGCTTTTTTAATATCCTCTACTTTAGCTGTGTCGATAAAAAACTTCATTTTATTTCCTCCTTAGATTCCTATACTACAATATTTTTTCTACTAAAATTATAACATGCTTCCATCATAGGTCAATAGCTTGAATTATTATTAATAATTTTTCCAACTAATATTCATTAATTATTAATCAAATTTCTCCACATTTTTTGATATAATTAACGCACATAAGCATAATTCCTTCTGTTTACTACGGCAATTATCTTAGTTATTATTAATAATTTAAACAAAAAAATTAATTTTATTTTCTTGCGTATGAAGTAGTTCCTCTCGCAATCAAGCGTGGTTCATATTCTACATGATAAATACTAATTGGTTGTAACTCTACACTATTAGTCGCTTGTGAAGATATCTTTTTCATAATAATGTCGCAAGCATCGCTACCTTTAAATACGACAAAATGTTCAATAGTTGTAAGGGATACCTTGTGAATTCTAGAGAACAATGTATTATCGCACCCCATGACCGACACATCCCCTGGCACTTTATATTTTGCTTCATGTAATGCATCCATGACTCCGAAGGCAATCATATCATTAAGTCCCACAATGGCAGTTAACTCTTGATGTTCATTTAATAATTCCTTTGTCAGGTTATATCCGATTTTATATTCCGAATCAATATCTGGGATATCTAAATCAATCTCTTCATCTGCCGCCTTAATAACTACATGTTCCCGCAGTCCTGCGCTTTCGAATTCTTTTAAGAATCCTTCTACTCTTTTAGATCGTTGTTTTTGTCTCGTTGTTAAGGGAGGTGCTATATAAGCTACATTTTTATGCCCAAGTTTTAATAAATGCCGAGCCATAATGCGACCCAGTTTGGAATTATCAAGTTCTACTGCATCTACGTTTAAATGTTCATTTTGATTGTTAATAATGACAATCGGGATTCTTGTGGCTAACTCTTCCACTTGTCCCATAAAACAATGGCTGGGATTACATGTATAAATAATCCCTAAAGGATTTAGCCATGCCATCATCTTTAGATATCGTTCTTCCATTTTTAAATCTCTTTGGGTATTACAAACAAAAAGACCATACCCTTGTTCCTTAGCTCTTGACTCAATCCCTTGCAAGAGCATGACATAATATGGATTGGTAAGATTCGAGCAAAAAACAACCAGCAGCTTCTCTTTTTTACTATCCTTCTTCAATTTTCGTCTTGGAATATCATACCCCAGTTCTCTTGCCACGCGCTCTACTTTTTGAATCGTATCTTTGGAAAAAGATACATTGTATTTCTTATTCAATATCATAGATACCGTCGATTGTGATACGCCTGCTGCCTTTGCAATATCAGAAGAGGTTACTTTTTTCTTTTTCATATCCATCACCTTATTATTGCTTTATTCTTACTTTCCATTGCTATAAATCAGTTCTTCCTTCTAATGCTCTTAGCAACGTTACCTCGTCAATATATTCCAAGTCCCCACCTACTGGCACTCCACTTGCAATCCGCGTCACTTTAATTCCCGAAGGTCGAATCAACTTGCTAATATACATCGCAGTTGTCTCGCCCTCTAGGCTAGAGTTGGTAGCTATAATCACCTCATCTACATCGGCTTGCAGTCGTTCAATTAATTCTTTTAACTTAATATCACCAGGTCCAATACCAAGCATTGGCGAAATAGCTCCATGCAATACGTGATAAACCCCTTCATATTTTCCTGTTTTTTCATAAGCTGCCAAATCTCTTGTCGTTTCTACTACCATAATTGTCTTCTGATCCCGTTTGTCATTACTACAAATGGGGCATAGTTCTTGGTCTGTTAACGTATAACATTTAGAACAGTATCGAACATTATTACGCGCATCCACCATGGTATGCGCTAACCGCTCCACTTGCTCCTTTGGCATATTAATCATATGAAACGCTAATCTTCCAGCAGATTTTACCCCGATTCCTGGGAGTCTTGATAATTCCTCGATTAATTTACTAATTTGTTTACTATAGTAATCCATTTTATTCTCCTTTGGTGTAAACTTAAGAACAGAGTACACATAAGACACTTTCCTTACTAGGACGGGGGCAACTGTTATAGTAAACACATACATAAACTATAATAGTCACCCCCGTTCTTTTACGAGCTCTTACTGAATTCAGACCTCTCCGTCTCTAATTAAATTAGAACGGAAAGCCTCCGCCCATACCACCTGTCAATTTTGACATTGCTGAGGATGACTCCTCTTCTATCTGACGAAGTGCTTCATTTGTAGCTGCTATAATCAGATCTTCTAAAGTCTCGATATCATCCGGATCTACTACTTCTTCATTCAATTTTACTTTTGTTACTTCTCGTTTCCCAGAAACAGTTACTTCCACTACACCGCCACCTACTGTTGCAGTAAATTCCTTTGTCTCCATTTCCTTTGCTTGTTCTTCCATCTGGCGCTGCATTTTTTGCGCCTGCTTCATAAGATTTTGCATATTACCAGGCATACCACCACCGCCTGAAAAGCCACCACGTTTTGCCATGGATTCTTCCTCCTTTAATCTTCAATTGTAATAGGCATATGTATTGCTTCGCCCATTATTTTTTCTATATCTACAAAACAATCATCAAATCTACGTCCATCTTCTACTTGCCGAACATTCACCGTGACTGCTTTGCCGATTCTATTGGCTATTAATTCTTCAATTTCTTGCTTGTTACTTTCTTTCCCAATGATACCTGCCGAAATTTCATCTGGTAAGACAATCAATAACTTATCATCTCCCCCAAGGCTTAATTTGGCTTGCTTTAGATACCCTCTCACTATGCCCGATGCTTCATTTGCAATTGTTCTAAAATGCTTCACAACTTCTTTTACATCTTCTGGAATTGCCCGCTCCAATTGTGGCTTCTTTGTAGTTGCCTTTGCAGCATCCTTCTCATTGACATATACAATTTTTTCAGTAATTTGCCCGTTTCCCTGTAACATTCTACCTTGTTCCAATTGTTCTTCGATTGCCCTAATCCGCTCCAACAGCGTGTCTTGCTTAGTTTCCATTTCCGGTTTACAAAGTTTAATTAATGCAACTTCTAATAACACTCTCTTTTGCGTAGCAAATTTCATTTGGTTGGAAAGTTCAGAAAAAATACGAATATAGCGTATCAGCTTATCGCTTTCGATCATCTCCGCTTCCTCTTTTAATTGTTGCAGATTCTCAGTAGAAACGTCTAAGACATCCTCCATATTATCAGAACTTTTTGTAAGAAGCAAGTTTCTTAAATACCATGTAAAATCTACTACTAATTGATTTAGTTCCCGACCTTGCATAATTAACTCTTCTAATTGTTCTAGCACGCCGGTTACATTTCTTTCTAAAATTTTTCGCAACAAGTGACTAAACACTTCTGTATCAACTGCTCCAAGTACTTCTAGAACATGATTATATGTTAATGTTTCATTCATATAAAACGCAATGCATTGATCCAAAAGACTTAAGGCATCTCGCATGGAACCGTCTGCTACTTTGGCTATATACCGAATTGCTTTTTCTTCTATCTGAACTTGTTCTTCCTCCATAAGTTCCTTCATTCTAGCAGAAATGGTATCAATCGTAATTCGTTTAAAATCATAACGTTGACACCTAGACAAAATAGTAATCGGAATCTTATGCACTTCTGTTGTTGCTAAGATAAAAATCACATATTCTGGAGGTTCCTCTAATGTCTTCAATAAGGCATTAAAGGCTCCTATTGAAAGCATATGAACCTCATCTATGATGTAGACTTTATATGATCCTTCTGTCGGCCGATATGCGACTTCCTCTCGAATCTCCCTGATATTGTCTACCCCGTTATTAGAGGCTGCATCTATTTCAATCACATTCATTGATACATTCGCAGCAATAGACTTACATAATGCACACTGGCCGCAAGGGCTTCCATCGACGGGTTGCTCGCAATTCACTGCTTTCGCAAATATTTTAGCGACTGTTGTTTTTCCCGTCCCTCTGGTTCCTGTGAATAAGTAGGCATGTCCAATACGCCCTGCCTTAATTTGATTTTTTAAAGTTGTAATAATATGATCTTGCCCTTTTACATCCGCGAATTCACTTGGGCGGAATTTCCTATAAAGTGCAGTATATGACATGTTGACACTTCCTTTTATTTATTTCCAAAGCTAATGCCTATTTGTTCAGCTTCTTTGATGATATCTGCTTGTGGATCTACCATTTTTAATTTTCCAGCTATTTCTTCTAATGGCATCTTTGTAATCTTACCATCTTTAATTGCCACCATATAGCCAAAATCTTTTTCTAATATCAGAGATGCTGCCTCCGCACCCAAGCGTGTGGCAAGTACCCGATCATATGCACAAGGAGTACCTCCTCTTTGTGTGTGCCCTGGAACTGTAATCCTTATCTCTTGTCCCGTCTTTTTTCGAATTTGGTCTGCCAATTCATAAGCAATGGATGGGGATTTTCTTTCTTTTAATTTGGCTTTGTATTCTTTCTTTGTTAACTTAGCATCCGTCTTTGAAATGGCACCTTCTGCTACAGCAAGGATGGTAAAATGCTTTCCTGCATCTGTTCTTTTTTGTATAGCTGCAGATATGACATCTATATCATAGGGAATCTCCGGAAGCAATATAATATCCGCTCCTCCTGCAATTCCTGCATGTAACGTTACCCACCCCACTTTATGTCCCATTACTTCAACAATAAATACTCGGCTATGAGATGCTGCTGTTGTGTGAATGCAATCAATGGTATTGGTTGCAATATCCACCGCACTCTGGAAACCAAATGTCATATCTGTCCCCCAAAGGTCATTATCAATTGTCTTTGGCAAAGTAACAACATTGATGCCTTCTTCTCGAAGCATATTCGCAGTCTTATGCGTTCCATTTCCACCTAGCACAACAAGACAATCCAGATTCAATTTATGATATGTGTGTTTCATTGCTTCTACTTTATCTATTCCATTTTCGTCTGGTACCTTCATTAATTTAAATGGCTGTCTAGAGGTTCCTAATATCGTCCCCCCAATTGTTAAAATCCCTGAAAAATCTTTTGGTGTCAGCATATTGAAATCTGCATATATCAATCCTTTATATCCAGCGTTAAACCCATATATTTCCACTTCTTGCACCTTAGAACAAATGCCTTTTACAACACCTCGCATGGCAGCGTTCAATGCTTGACAATCTCCACCACTGGTTAACATCCCTATTCGTAACATGGTTTCACTCCTCTTCCATACGTAATTTCCCGCTATTTCATTTATCTCCCTTGCAATACCTTGATTTTATATTTTCTTATTATACCTTATTTCCCAATGTGGAACAACATTTTTATCTCTCCCATATTATAACATTTCTTAGAAAGGCATATTCTATAAGAGTGTGCGTTGACGTTAAAATTATGCGTGCTATAATAAAGATATCATTTGTGAAATAATTGGAAAGTTAGGTAATGAAAATGGAAAGAAATGAGCTTTGCTGGTGTAACAGTGGTAAAAAATACAAAAAGTGCCATATGGATACAGAAGAACGACTTTTGGTTTTAGAGTCTCAAGGGCACATCGTCCCAACCAGGGACATGATCAAAACGCAAGAACAACTTACAGGAATTCGTAAAAGCGCAGATTTAAATACTGCAATTCTTGATTATGTTGCAGAACGTATGAAACCCGGTATTAGTACAGCCGATATTGATAAATGGGTGCATGAATATACCGTCTCTCACGGAGGCATTCCAGCACCTTTGAACTATGAAGGCTTCCCAAATAGTGTCTGCACTTCTCTCAATAATGAAATTTGCCATGGAATTCCAGACACGTCTATTATCTTAGTCGATGGAGATATTATTAACGTGGATGTTTCTACTATTTTAGATGGTTATTTTTCTGATGCATCTAGAATGTTCACCATTGGAGATATTTCTCCGCGTGCCCAAAAACTAGTTCGTATCACTAAAGAATGTGTAGAATTAGGGCTAGCACAAGCAAAGCCATGGGGATACCTTGGCGATATTGCCGAAGCCATTCAGACCCATGCAAAAGCTAATGGTTACTCCGTTGTAGAAGATATAGGTGGACATGGAATTGGCTTGGAATTCCACGAAGAGCCTTATGTAAGCTATGTCACCAAACGAGGAACAGAAATGGTGCTAGTTCCTGGTATGACATTTACAATCGAACCTATGATTAATGAAGGGAGTCCTGATTTTTTCGTAGACGAAGAGAACGGTTGGACTATTTATACTGAAGACAATGGTTTATCAGCCCAAATTGAATATATGGTTTTAATAACCGAAGACGGCGCGGAAGTACTTACCTGTTAAATGGGGACGGGGGCGATGCACATCGCCCCCGTCCCCATTTAACAATTGCCCTGTCCCTACCTTGATTACAAAACTTGCTATACCAACTATTGTCAGTATGTTAATAGGTGCCATTTATAATATGGCAGATGCTTTTTTTGTGTCACAACTTGGTACAAGTGCCGCCGGTGCCGTTGGTATCGTCTTTTCATTACATTTTTAGGTCTTTATACCCTTCACCCACTTTTATATCTGCCAGGTGCAACTCCTACCATCTTCCCCTTTTCGGTTGACTATAGCAAATTCATTCTACTAGGCACTCCAATTATGTTGTGTTCCTTTGTACTAAATAATATCCTTCGTTCCGAGGGAAAAGCTACGCTTGCCACTTTGCTTAGTCTATTCATTGGCTGTTGCATTTTATTTGGTTGTTTTTTTATAAACAAGACTACAATTAGATTGCATCCCAAAAAGATTTCTAGACACAAAGACATTTATGTCTCAATTCTTACTACCGGTTGCCCGTCCTTTTGTCGGCAAGGTCTCGCCAGTGTATCCTACTGCTGCCCTTAATATCAATGCGGCAATTTATGGAGATGCAGCTGCAGCCGCAATGTCTATTGTGGGATTATTAAGTATTGTAGGTTTTATTATGGCTCCACAGCTAATAACTCTTTTTCGAAGAGGAGATCCTGCTGTAATCTCGGTTGGGAACTTTGCTATGCGCGCCCAATGTATCACCATGGTTTTGATTCCTCTTTGGACCATCAGCAATATGACATTTCAAGTTCTAGGGAAATCTCGGAAAGCATCTGTGTTATCTGCTGCCAGACAAAGTATCTTTTTTCTTCCACTTATCATAATTCTTCCTCATATTATTGGGCTAAAAGGAGTTCAACTAACTCAACCCATTGCAGATATTCTAACATTCATCTTATCTGCCTATTATACCGTTTATAAAAGAACTAAACAAAAACTCCAAATAAAAAAATCTTCAGCAAATGCTGAAGATTTTTACAATCAAAAGCGGGTGATGGGAATCGAACCCACGTATCTAGCTTGGAAGGCTAGTGTTCTACCATTGAACTACACCCGCATACATTTCACTAACTTGCCTACTTACAAGCTAGTGGCTTATTTAAAATACATGCCTCGAACCGGAATTGAACCAGTGACACGAGGATTTTCAGTCCTCTGCTCTACCAACTGAGCTATCGAGGCTCATCAGCGAGTCACAACTCACTCATGACTTTTTATATATTACAAGTTTATAACTCAAATGTCAAGCTAAAAACCAATATTTTTATATTTTTTGAAAATTTACTCTATTTACGGCAAGGACAAGCTTTGCAAATCAATTTCCATCCAATAATCCTCTTAACCTTTTTCGGTAATTCCCTACCATTTTTTACTTTTTCAGATTCACGAATAATATGATAACATTCTTCCTCTGTAATTTCCTCATTTAAAATTAAGCAATTCATTTTACCACCTCCAACCTCACTCTACTATATAGGACAGAAACTATTTTTTCAAGGATTTTTTTCAATTGGGGACGTAGCAAATCTCATTTTACTACGTCCCCAATTGACATTTGCTATGCCCCTTTTATATAAATAAAAATACTCCAAATTCTCATTTGAAAACTTGGAGTACTTTTTAATCATGCCGGCGACCGGAATCGAACCGGTACGGGAGTATAAGTCCCGCAGGATTTTAAGTCCTGTGCGTCTGCCAGTTCCGCCACGCCGGCATATAGAATGAAAACTTCCAATTGTTTATTGCTGTAGCAACAATCTTCACTTTTCAAATGGATGGAGAAGGATTCGAACCTTCGAAGGCGTTGCCAACAGATTTACAGTCTGCCCCCTTTGGCCACTCGGGAACCCATCCAGATCTTACACATATACTGAAAGCTCAATTAGCCTCAACAATATCTATTTATATCATACTTTAAAGACAAACGCAAGATTTTTTTCATTTTTTTCTTGTCTTTAACACAATTGCAGAGTGCTTGCCCATGTTTAAGACTACTTCGCCATTTGCCACAATATATGTATCTCGATCTACCTTATATCCCTCTTCATAAGAATATAGCAGTCGTTCCATCTTACACTTCATTGGAACTTCTGCTTTCCAGACTGGTACGGTGATTTCTTTCAGCTCATTATTATTATTAACCACAACAACAATTTGTTCTTCTCCCATAAATCTACCATACGCAATAATCTGTTGACTCCACATTAACATAGTTAAAGAACCAAATTTAAGTTCCTTGTTCTCTTTATGAATACGTATAATATCTTTGTGAAATTCTAACAATTCCTCATTTTCATTGCCCCACGGGTAGGTTCTCCTATTATCCGGATCTGTAAACCCACAGACTCCAACCTCATCTCCGTAATAAATAGTAGGTGCTCCGACCCAGGTCATTTGTACCACAACAGCTTCCCTCATTACTGCATAGCTGATATATTCTTCTGCTGCTTTGGGTCCCAATTGATTCACACGCCCAACCATGTGATTTGTTCTAGTTAAAAATCTAGAGTGATCATGGTTTGACAATTCGTTCATAGCCACCTGCAAGGATGGCGTTAACATATTTGCCATGTGATGATTCATCGAACCAATAAAAATACCAGCATTGCCACATAAGTCCGGTCTATTCTCATCACTATGCTTTTCCATCCCTGTGAAAAACCAAGTAACCGGCTCCATGAATGCATCGTAATTCATGACAGTATCCCATTCATCACCTTTCAACCATTCTCGTGGATCTCCATAATGTTCTGCTAAGATAATAGCACTTGGATTTACACTTTTAATTGCTTTCCGAAATTCTTTCCAAAAATAGTGATTAAATTCATTGCTCTTTCCCAAATCTGCTGCAACATCCAAACGCCAACCATCTACATTATACGGTGGTGACACCCATTTTTTTCCTATATCTATCATGTGTTGAATTAATAAATCAGAATTTTCATAGTTAAGCTTTGGTAGTGTATCATGTCCCCACCATCCTTCATATTTCGTATTATAAGGCCATGCTTCTGGATTGTCTTGATAAAATCTAAAAAAACTATGATAAGGGCTCTTGCTGTCTACAAACGCACCCTTTGCATAACTGTCTTGACTCTCATAAAGCCGTTCTCGATCCATCCATTTATTAAACGACCCACAATGATTAAAGACACCATCCAATATAACTTTCATTCCTCTTTGATGAAATTCATCTACTAAGCGGATAAATAACTGATTACTTGCCTCTAAATTTACCCTCTTAGTTGTACGTATCTGATACTTTGTTGCATGGACGTTATCTACTGCACTTTCTGATAAAACCTCTCCACCATCCATCACTATCTTCCCATAATGAGGATCAATATAATCATAGTCTTGAGTATCATATTTATGATTAGACGGAGATACGAACAATGGATTGAAATATACAACTTCTATCCCTAACTCTTCTAAGTAGTCTAACTTTTCCAATACTCCTTGTAAATCCCCACCATAAAACTCTCGAATGCCAACTGCTTCAGGATATTTATTCCAATCATGAACCTTTGCACAAGGTTTCCCAAGATAAATATACTCTCCAGATTCCACATCATTTTGATTATCGCCATTGTAAAAACGATCCACCATAATCTGATATATCACTGCTCCTTTTGCCCAATCAGGGGTAGAAAATCCAGGCACTATTTCAAAGGCATAGCACTCCTTTACTTCATGCGTCACTCCACACCGATTGTAAAAACATACTTCTTGCCCCTTCCTTATTTTGAAATAATATCGAAATGGATCCTCTTGTAATTGCAAATCGAGTGCATAAAAATCAAAGGCACCAAAGGTGCCTTCTTTTTGTAACGCATATTTACCGCTTCTATTAACAAGAAGCACTTCATTTACATCATCTTTTCCTGCACGAAATCTAAGGCGAACATTTTCATTCACCTTAGGTTGTGCCGGTATCACATAGCTTTCTGTTCCATCGCAAAACATTGCTTGCTCATTCATTTCGACTACACCTCTAACATCTACGCTTCAAATAAGGCTTCAAATTCTTCTCTGGTAATCTTTTCCCTTTCTAACAGCATACTTGCACATGCATGTAATACACCATCATTTTCCTTGATGATATTTCTAGCCTTCGTATAACATTCATCAATAATGCGTTTCACTTCTTTGTCAATCGTACTTGCAACCGACTCGCCGTATCCCCGTGACATATGTCCCATATCCCGTCCAATAAATACTTCGTTATCATCTTCTGAATAATTAATCAATCCAAGCTCTTCTGACATTCCAAACTTTGTTACCATAGACTTTGCAATGCCTGTGGCTTGTTTTATATCTTGAGACGCACCTGTTGTAATATCCTCGAACACTTCTTCCTCAGCTACACGCCCTCCAAGAGCCACCGTGATATCTTGCAGCATCTTGCCTTTTGTATTAAACATTTCGTCTTTTTCTGGCAATGGCATCGTATAACCTGCCGCTCCGCCCGTTGGTATAATAGACACACTATGCACAGGCCCAACATCTGGTAGGACATGAAATAAAATAGCATGACCTGCTTCATGGTAAGCAGTTATTTTTTTCTCTTTTTCTGAAATAACATGACTTTTCTTCTCAGTTCCAATTCCCACTTTAACAAATGCATGACGAATATCCACCTGTTGTAGATATACACGACCTTGTTTTGCCGCCAAAATAGCTGCCTCATTTAATAAATTCTCTAGATCTGCACCTGTAAATCCTGCTGTTGTTTGAGCAATTTGTAATAAGTCAACATCTTCTGCCAACGGCTTCCCTTTCGCATGCACTTCTAGTATTTCTTTGCGTCCCCGTACATCTGGACGACCAACCATAACTTTTCTGTCAAAACGGCCCGGCCTTAATATCGCTGGATCTAAGATATCTACACGGTTTGTCGCTGACATTACAATAATTCCTTCATTGACACCAAATCCATCCATTTCAACCAATAGCTGATTTAAAGTCTGTTCTCTTTCATCATGACCTCCACCCATTCCGGTTCCCCGGCGTCTTGCTACAGCGTCAATTTCATCAATAAATATAATACATGGTGCATTCTTTTTCGCCTCCTCAAATAAATCACGAACTCTAGATGCACCAACACCAACAAACATTTCTACAAAATCAGAACCAGAAATAGTAAAGAACGGAACACCTGCTTCTCCTGCAACCGCCTTTGCCAACAACGTTTTACCTGTTCCTGGAGGTCCTACAAGTAATACTCCCTTTGGTATCCTCGCTCCTACTTGAATGTATTTCTTAGGAGCCTTCAAGAAATCAACAATTTCCTCTAATTCTTCCTTTTCCTCATGTAATCCTGCCACCTGTTGAAACGTAACTTTCTTGTCAGCCTCTGTACTAAGTTTGGCTCGGCTTTTGCCAAAGCTCATGGCTTTCGCATTTGCTCCACCACCCTGACGATTCATTAATAAAAATATAAGTCCTACTCCAAGTACTACGAATAACATTGGCATCAATAACGTCACCAACCATGAATCTTCTGCTATATTCGGCATCTTATACTCTATATTATTCTCATCTAACAACTCTGTAATCTTATTTACATCAGATACATATAACTTTTTTGATGCATTATCCTCTTTTAACGTTACTGTTACATATCCAGTTGGAACAGTTTTATTCTGGTTAATAATAATTTCTTCTATCTCATTTGATTCAACATTTTTCACAAATTCCGAGTACGTATATTCCTGCTCATTTGCTTGCATCTTATTCATAAACCACAAAGACCCAAAAAGGACAAGTACCAGAAATAAAAGTGGTATACCACTAAAACTTTTATATTTCTTATTATTCAACTTTGAACTCCTTCCCTACTCAATACCCTCTACAACTCCGATGTATGGTAGATTTCTATATTTTTGTGCGTAATCTAATCCGTAACCCACTACGAATTCATCTGGAATTTCAAATCCAACATAGTCTACATTTACTTCGCGAACACGTCGCTCAGGTTTGTCAAGCAGCGTACACAATCCCATACTTTTTGGCTTGCGCTGTGCCAATACCTCTAACAGGTAAGAAAGTGTCCTTCCTGAATCAATAATATCTTCTACAACAATTACATCTTTTCCTTCTAGGGTCTCATCCAAATCTTTTGCAATTTTTATAATGCCACTAGACGTAGTTCCATCCCCATAGCTACTAACGCTCATAAAGTCCATGCTTACAGGTACCTTAATTCTCTTTGCGAGTTCACACATAAAAAAAGCCCCGCCTTTTAGTACGCAAATCAAATGTACTTGCTTTCCTGCATAGTCCTCACTAATTTTGTTTCCAATTTCTTCAATTCTTTTGTTCACTTCTTCTTCTGAAATTAAAACTTTGATACTTTCTGCCAATTTACTTTCCTCCATCTATTTGTATCTCCAATACTCTTTGGGTTTTTTCCGAAACCTGGTAGTAACTACTCATTCGATATCCTATAATCCACAAGATATGATTTCCATCTGCAATTAAATATATCTGATCCCGCAATTCACTCGGAATCTTCTTATTAATAAAATATGATTTTAATTTCTGTGTATTCCCATTACTATCAATTGTGATGTAATCCCCCGGTTTCCTGGTTCTTACCTCCAAATCATTCTTTATTATATCATAGTCAAACCATTTCGTGTAGGTTTTTTCCGGAATCAACTGATGCGTTATATCATCTAAAATGCGATAAGTAACTCGAGGCATTCCATCCCTATCTAATAGCCTCTCTTTCATCCCTTTTTGCTTTTGAATCTTGACTCCTACATAAATCCTCTTCGCTCTTATACAATGAGGTAAGTCAACAGATTTCCCCACCTGCTTGCTCATTAATTCCTGTATCTGCCTAATGTGCCTTTGTGTTAAATCCTGCTCTACACCAGTCACTTCTACAAGACATTTATGAATCATCCTAGATTGAAATACCGGTGGCATATTCCGATACGCGTCTAAAAAAATTATTTGCCCATCTTCCACTTTTTTCACACATTGCTTACTTAGTGCCTGCAATTGATTTTCTATATACGCTTGCAACTCTCTCATCTGTACCATCGTATCATTCATATGCAATATTGCTTGTGCATTAATATGTTCTTCTATCAGAGGCAGAATTTGATTACGAATGCGATTCCTCGTATAGTCATTACCTGCATTTGTAGAATCCGTACAATATGATATGCCTTGTTCTTGAAGATATGACTCGATCTCGCCCCTTTCAAGACACAACAAGGGCCTAATGACCACTCCCCGTACCGGTTGAATCCCCCCTAGACCTTTCAATCCCGTTCCTCTAGCAAGATTCATTAGTAACGTTTCTGCATTATCATTCATATGATGTGCAGTCGCAATCTTTGTACCATGAAGTGTTCGCTTGGCATCTTGAAATGCTTCTTGACGCAAGATACGCCCTGCCTCTTCCGTAGATTGTTTCCGCTTTTTTGCAATTAATTCTACATCATAAGAATAAGTTTCACACGGAATATCTAATTCTTGACACAGGTTTTTTACATACTGTTCATCGTGCATCGCTTCCGCTCCCCGCAAACAATGATTTACGTGAACTACAACTACGGAGAATTTTATTCTCTTTTGTAGTTCTTTCAGTACGAAAAGAAGGCATACCGAGTCTGCTCCACCGGATACGCCTACAATTACTCTATCATGTTGTTCAATCATACGATACTCTTTTACATATGCATAAACTTTTGTTAACACTTCTTTCGTTGTTTCCATCTAATTCTTTCTACATGTTTGCCTGTTAAGCTTTTTTCTTTATATTATATTCTTTTGCTTTAAAATGCAACCCCATGCAGTAATTCACATGCTTTTGTCTCCTAATATTATCGTTGCCAAATTCCAATAACCAATACGGTCATATCATCTTGTGGTTCCATTCCATTCCATTCTAATACCTGTTCTAAAATATGATGTGCCATTTCCTTCGGATTATGCATAATACACCCTCCCACAATCGTCTCCATTAAAAGATCTTGTTCTCCGACTGGTAATGCATCCATCACACCATCTGTCACCATAATTACAAAATCACCGTTTTTTAAATCGCGTCTTATAGTCTCTATTTCCAATCGATTCAGCACTCCAATTGGCAAGCTTGCAGATGTAATTCTTTCCACCTTGTTTTGTGACTTTACAAAGGTAGTAGAAGCACCCACCTTCACAATTTCACACTTTCCGTTATACAGATCAAAAACACTCATGTCGACAGTAGAAAAGCGAATCTCTTCCCGCCCCATCACTAATGCTGTATTCATCATCTGAATAGCGGTATCAATAGGGAATCCTGAACCCAATAGTTCTTCTAATAATTCGATAACCATAGAACTTTCTTTGAACGCACGTTCACCAGCTCCCATGCCATCAGATAGAACGGCTGCTTCTTGTCCTCCCGGAAGCTTCATCATCGAAAAACTATCCCCTGAGATCTTATTTCCATCCTTCCCTATCTTTGCGACTCCCTGTATGGTGTGATACTTTGGTCCCTCCATACAAACTATCGTTGCATATTCTTGGCTAAGTAACGGGCGTTCCGCTGTTCCAAGTATCATCTTCCTACCAACTACTTCCGAGATAATCTTTACCATCTCTGCTGTGGTCACACAGATCCCCTGTACACATTTTGCTGTAATGTGCATCTCGTATTGTCCCTCGCGGGTGACAAAAAAGACGCATGATAATACGCGAATCCCGACCCTTTTCAATCTAGTTTTTAATCTTCTCTCCAATGCTGGATCTTGAAAAATACTTGCCTCTAACTCTAATGTGGTCATCTTAATCATTTGGGCAAACGTATCTAATTGTTCCGCACACCCCTCACGATTTTGAATCATACGGTTTGTCCACAACAAATTTTGCTTTGCATCATGAAAAACATCCAGTGTCTCCCTTAGAAATCTTGGTGCATTAATACAACATTTTTGTAATTTTCTTTTTGTTTCTACATTTAACTCTATTCCATATTCTTCAACTGCATGTAAAATCTGATACACCAATTGATATGTATGAATATAGTTATCCCCCATGCACCACGAGCATTTTTCACACTTTTTGCACACTCTTTCTTCAATCTCTCCAAACATTTCTTGAATTTCTTCTTTAGAAAATGTTTGTTTGGAATTTTCAAACTTTAAAAATGTATTTGACAAAGCTTCCAAAGAATTCGATAGTTTTTCTATCTGAGTTACATAAGGATTGGCTATAACTGCCTGTCCAGCATAAGTTGTATCCATCACACGTTTCCTCCTATCCTATTTAAAGTCATAACATAAAAATAGCTTTAGAAAATCCATCATTTTCTAAAGCTATCTTTTGTATGCCTAATTCTGTGGCTTAAATATAATTTCATTCGGATAAACTAATCCCAACTTCTCTTTGGCTACCTCTTCAATATATTCTTTTGTCCCTACATACTCTTTATATTCTGCTATTTCTTTTGCGCGTTGCGTCTCATCATCAAGCTTTGCTTGCAACTCTATCTCTTGCTGCTTGTATGCCTTATTCTTGGCTTGAAGAGTAATTTTATTAAAAGACACAACAACAACTAGCAACAGAATAACTGTGCTAACCAAAAGAATACTTCTTTTATGACGCTGTACACGTTTTTTTTCTCGCCTTGCCTTGCTCTTTTGTTTTATGCTCCCCATATAACTCACCCATTTTATTGATTTAGTTCTATATTATATTGTTTTCCTCTACTTTTCAATAGTTTCTAAGGTTTTTATACTTATTTTTTTATTAAGTGATGAATGCGTTTTATCAATGCACAACATATAGTGGCTCCGCCTATCAACCCCACAAGAAAGAACCATCTAATCTCTCCGTTACACGTTTGAAACATTTGCCAGAAGATAAAAAAGGCAGTACCAATCCAAAAAATAAAGTCTTCCATATGTATTAGCCACAATTGATGCGCTATAAATCTCCTACATATTCTCAGTACCTCATATACTCCAACAACAATCGCCCCAGTTATTATTGCATATCCAAAAATAATGACCTCTCCATTAATTCCAAGCATATCATCTACCTAAATAACTTACTAAAGAATTTTTCACCTTGTTTTACATTCGGATTTACATCTGAATATGCAATACTATCAATATTACCAGACAAATCCACCTCTCCTTTTTCAACACTTAGGCGATTTACATGCAAATCTGTTCCCTTAACCATCAACATTCCCTGTTCTGTTTCTAATAAGATCTCATTCAAATCAAAAGACAAAACATCCAAGACACCTGTAACCATGCTTGTTTGACGATTATTAACAATCAATTTGTGCGGCTTTTGAATTCTTTCTTCCATACATCTTCAATCCTTCCCCAATCATATAGTTCTATAATGTATATGCAATTAGGGACAGGATTATGTCTAAATGGGGACGGGGGCAATGTACATTGCCCCCGTCCCCATTTAACTATAGATAACGAAATAATTCTTTCGCCTCTTCCTTTTTTGTCGTTTCTTGGATCTCTAGTACTTCTGCTTTTACATTCTTTGTTCCGAATTGAACTTCAATAATATCTCCTGGCTTTACTTTTACAGAAGCTTTTGCAATCGCACCATTCACAGTCACCCGACCTGCGTCACATGCTTCATTCGCCACTGTTCTTCTTTTAATAATCCGGGATACTTTCAAAAATTTATCTAATCTCATATCTACCCTCCAAAAAAATAGAGGACCCCTCGGTCCTCTATAAATATCAAACTACTTTTATTTCTCGTTCACTGCATCTTTTAATGCTTTTCCAGCTTTGAATTTTGGTGCTTTGCAAGCATCGATTTTCATAGTTTTACCAGTTTGAGGATTTCTGCCTTCTCTTGCAGCTCTACTACTAACTTCAAAAGTACCAAATCCAACTAATTGAACTTTTTCACCTTTTTTAAGTTCTTCTGTAACTACATCAACTAAGGCCTTTAAAGCCTTTTCTGAATCTTTCTTAGATAATTCTGCGCTTTCAGCAATTGCTGCTACTAATTCTGTTTTGTTCATGGATAATTCCTCCTCTAAATTGTAATCATAGAATATACTATTCTATAAGATTTTTCTGCGCAGGCCTCACACTCTTCTATTCAAATGTTGCCCTTAAGTAAAGTTATAACTGTTTCCAATTCATTTGTCAAGGAATTTTGCTTGTTTTTGCCCCATTTTAAGCCATTTTCAGCATATTTTATATTCTTATTTCCTACTTTATAGCATTTTATGAATCATTGCCAAAACTTGTTCCCCTAAGTCTGCTGATTTTCGTTCCGCATCCTCTAAAGAAGTACCCTTTATTCCATAATAAAACTTTACCTTCGGCTCTGTCCCAGAAGGTCTCACACATATCCATGCATCTTCTGTTAACTCATAATAAAGAACATTCGAACTTGGTAATCCAGTGCTTGTAACTTCGTTTGTTCTTAGATCTTTTATGGTACCCAATTGATAATCCCTTGCTCTAATCACTTGATATATACCAATCTCCATTGGAGGTTCTTTTCTCAAAGTCTCTAATATTTCCTGTATTTTAGCAAGTCCTTCGATTCCCTTAAGTGTAATGGCTTGGATATCATCTTTATAATATCCATATTTATCATACATATCTACCATTGCATCCCATAAAGTCTTCCCTTGTGTCTTATAGTAAGCTGCCGCTTCACAAAGTGCCATGGAAGCCACAATTGCATCCTTATCTCTTGCATAAGTTCCAATCAAACAGCCATAACTTTCTTCAAATCCAAACAAATAATTTCCATGTCCCGATTGTTCAAATCCAAGTATTTGCTGCCCAATAAATTTAAATCCAGTTAGTACTTCCGTAAGCTTGACGCCATAGCCTTTCGCAATTGCATCTGCCATATTAGAAGTTACAATCGTTTTTATTAGATAACCATCCTCTGGTAATCCCTTCAGTAATTTTCTTTGACCTATTTCATAGTCGGCCAGCAAACATCCTGACATATTTCCAGTTAATACTTTATAGTCTCCTGATTTAGCATCCTTTACATATACTCCTAACCTATCCGCATCTGGGTCTGTTGCCAAAACCAAATCTGCATCCACTTCTTTTGCCAATTTTAATCCAAGCACAAATGCTTCTTCTGCCTCTGGATTCGGATAAGAAACTGTTGGAAAGTTACCATCTGGAAGCTCTTGCTCTTTCACCACATATACATGCTCAAATCCTAATTCTTTTAACACTCTTCTTACCGGCAAATTCCCTGTTCCATGAAGAGGACTATATACAATTTTTAACTCTTTTCCCATTGCATCAATGGCATCCTGGTGAAGTACTTGTTTCTTTAGCTCCGCAATATATGCATCATCTATATCAGAACCTATTACTTCATATAAACCCTTTTTCTCAGCATCTTCTTTATCTATTGTTTTAGTTGCAGCATATGAAGTTACATTTTGAACCTCATCCATAATCCCCTTATCATGCGGCGGCGTAATCTGCGCACCGTCTGCCCAATACACCTTATACCCATTATATTCTGGCGGATTATGGCTGGCCGTAATATTAATCCCTGCAATACATTGTAATTTTCGTACTGCAAAGGACAGTTCTGGTGTTGGACGCAAAGATTCAAATATATATGCTTTGATTCCATTTGCAGCAAGACACAATGCCGCTTCATTCGCAAATTCTGTAGACATATTGCGTGAATCATACGCAATTGCTACTCCTTTATCTTTCGCTCCACACTTTGCAATATAATTTGCCAATCCCTGTGTGGCTTTTCTTACAGTATAAATATTTAAGCGGTTAGTTCCAGCTCCAATAATACCTCGCAGTCCCGCTGTTCCAAATTCTAATTCCTTATAAAAGCGCTCCTTGATTTCATTGTCATCATCAGCAATCTTTTGAAGTTCGACCTTTGTTGCCTCATCAAAACATGGATTGGACAGCCAGTCTTCATACGTTTCTTTATAATTCATATTTGGTACCTCCTACAATATATAACTGATTATACAACAGAAGGTTATAAATGAAAAGAAAATAAATCTATCAGAAATTCACTTTTGACATTCATTTGTGCAATTTCTATTTGTAACTTCTCTATGTTTTTTACTGGTAACCATGCTTTGTTTGAATGATAATAGGTATTTGCTATTTTCCAAAACTTTTCTGGGTATGCAAGCCGCAGTGCGATATACTCTTTTTCCGCATGATTTAGAGGCCGTATCTTATCATATGCCTGTATCATATCTAAACCAAGTGCTCGATCCCAAGAGTACTTTTCCATCACTTTCCGAAGATAATAGCTAAGATCTGAAACTTGAACATCTATATGGAAACGTTCAAAATTGGTTGTTGCAATTCCCTGATTCGTCATTAATACATTATGATAGTTATAATCGCCATGGCATATATCATGTTTTCTAACACTTTCTCGATACAATACACTGCACTGTGAATCTTTCAGTCTCTTGCTGACATTCTCGGCTACTTCTAATACACCAGCACATGATTTCAAATATAAAAATTCGAAATCATTTTTTACAACTCTACCTTTAATAAAGGAACGAATTTTCTTTAACTCCCGATTGTGTTTATTATATTCTTGATATAGGTAATCTGGTGGTAAAGTATGAATCATATTTAAATCTTCTTCTAGAATGCTTAGTTCTTTCATGGCGAGATGTAATTTGGCTAAATTCCGAACAGTTTCTAATACTTCTGTTTCTTTTTTAACGTCGCACTCTCTTCCCTGAAACCATTTTTTTAAAATATATTTTTTCTGATCCTCCGCAATACTAACATATTCTCCTTGTATATTTGGTACGATCGTATCTACACGCAAACCATCCATTCCTTCTAATTGTGTACACATTTTATAGAGAAGAGGAAGTCGCTTTTCAGAAAATGAAATTTCTTTCAAAAGAAAGACCCCTTGGTTTGTATCGCAAAAAAACGCACCCCTTGCTTTACGGGTGCCTTTCACTTCTATTGGATATTGCTCCAATACCTTTAACTCACAATCCCTCATGACCACTCCCCCATTTTTTTCACTAACATATTCTTTCTAATGTATGAACGAGGTTGTAGTCATATGAGTATTTTAAAACATTTATCGCATAAATTTTACTTGATCTTCTCTACGTATTCTACCAAGCATTCTTTCGTATTAAGCCTAGGATCTTCGATTACTAGTTCTAGTAACTGTTGCAAAATCTCTCCTATTTGTTTTCCCGGAGTAATGCCAATTGCAATTAAATCTTTCCCGGTTATCTGTAAGTCTTTGAGCGTAACACATTCCTTTTTCTCCAAGATATTTAAATATATTTTTTCTACTTCTCGAATATTTTTGAGCTTTTCCGCTCTTTGATATTCACTCTGCGCCAAGGTATCTGCCGTTCGGATTTTTAAATAAAAAGGAAACATTTCTACGCCAATTTTATTCATTGCTCTTCGTACATTTTTAGGTGTTGCTTTCATTCTATAATCATGAAACAGCACCAATTTGCAAACTCTTTTTATGGTGTCATTGTCAAATTTAAAGCGTCTCAAGATGCCTTTTGCCATTTCCTCGCCTCTTAATTCATGACCATAGAAATGAGCTTTTCCATTCGCATCTATCTTTTTGGAGATGGGTTTTGCAACATCATGAAGCAACATAGTTAGTCGTAATACTTTATCTGCTTCTATTTTTTGAATTGAATGCAATGTATGTTCTCCTACATTATAACTGTGATGTATGGTTTCTTGCTCTGTTTCCATCATTGTATCAAATTCTGGTAAAATAATCTTGGTGATGCCAAGTTCGTATGCCCTTCTTAGCATGTCAGGGCGCGGAGACACTAGCATTTTAACAAGCTCAACCTGAATTCGCTCTGCACTTATGTTCATCAATGATGGTGCCAATTCCATGATTCCTTCACAGGTAGTTTTTTCTATGGTAAATCCTAATTGTGCCGCAAATCTAACAGCCCGCAAAATACGTAATGCGTCTTCCGTAAACCTTTCCGTTGCATTTCCCACACATCGGATTACACGATTATTCAGATCTTTCATTCCGCCAAATATGTCTATCAATCCATCCATCTCGTTATATGCCATTGCATTAATAGTGAAATCTCTGCGCAATAAATCTTCTTTTAGATTTCTAGTAAATTGCACATCCTTAGGGTGTCTATTATCTTCATACTCTCCATCAATTCTATAGGTCGTAACCTCAAAACCTTCTTTATCTAAAAGTACTGTAATTGTGCCATGTTCGATTCCTGTATCAAAAGTCTTCTGGAATAGTCCCTTGGTTTGCTGTGGTGTTGCAGATGTTGTAATATCCCAATCTTCTGGCTCCCGCCCTAAAATAGAATCGCGCACACATCCGCCAACAGCATACGCCTCATACCCATGCTGTTGTAATGTATTTATAATAAAACCCACTTTGTTTGGTAAAAAAATCTTCATACTTACTCCTTCTATGGGGACGGGGGCGATGCACATTGCCTCCGTCCCCATCTAACAATTGCCCTGTCCCTCTATTCTAGTTTATAGTTGCGCTTCTTTCAATATTTGTTTTGTATAATCCATAATTTCTTGGCATTCTTTCCTTGATACACTTAAGATTTTTTCCAATTTTTTTCGATAAATACCTCTTAATTTGGGTGTTTCAAAAACTTCTAATTCTGTTGTATTCCATTCTTTAGCTATTTTTTTTATGATATGCTTTGCTATTCTTTTTCTTTGCAACAAGGTATCTTCATTTGTGTCTTTAAAAATCTCCTTATCAGTTCCTTGATGAAATATCTCAAAAGATTCCATAGAATCAAATCGATTCTTCCAAAATTTTAGTGCTTTAGGATGTAGTAGCCTCGTTTTTTGTGTCGTATACTCTGACATACTACTGTATTTGTATCGTGTGGCATTCTTTACAATATTGGCATGCAATGGATTCAAATGTATATATCGTAAGCAACTCCAATAATATCTTTCATTTTCAACACACTCACTTTTATAGCGATCCTGAAATACATATCCGATTCTATCGTTCTTATAATTGTAATATTGGGCATATGTGGCTAAGACTTTAGCCATGAATCTTGACAATTCTTCTAATTCTGATTTGATTAAAAGATGTAAATGATTATTCATTATACAATAAGCATATATTTCTACGTCATAATGTACAAGGCATTCTTCCATAAATGCCATCATTTTTGACTTTTCTGAATTTCTGCTAAAAATAGCTGTTTTGTTAATTCCTCTTGCCATTACGTGATAAACATGAGTGGAACTTTTCTCTCTCCTCTTTCTCAACGTATACACCTCACATTCCACGGGGACAGGGCAATTGTTAGATGGGGACGGGGGCAATGTGCATTGCCCCCGTCCCCATCCGAACTTTAGTAGGATTTCCCCCAGTAAACCATATGCTTCGCTGGCTTACCACAGTAAATACATTTATCTGATAATTGTTCTTGTTCTTCTGGAATACATCTAGATGAGGCTCCACCTGTAGCATACTTAATTTCGCCTTCACATTCTTCATCTCCACACCACATTGCTTTGATAAATCCACGATTGTTCTTAAATTTCTCAACCATTTCATCCATTGTTACTGCAGTATCAATATGCGAATCTAAGAATTTTTTTGCTCTATCAAACATATCTTTTTGAATAGCTTCTAAGATCTCACCTAGTTTTGTTGCAATCTCATCCATTGGAACTACAATTTTTTCTCTAGTATCACGACGAACTACTACCACTTGATTTTGCTCGATATCCTTTGGTCCAATTTCAATACGTGTTGGAATTCCAAGCATTTCTTGCTCGCTGAATTTCCAACCTGGACTCTTCTCGGAATCATCAATTTTCACCCGGTAACCAGCTTTCTTTAATGTTGCAAGCAACTCATCTGCCTTATCTAGTACCCCTTCCTTATGCTGTGCAATCGGAATAATTCTTGTTTGAACAGGTGAAATTCTTGGTGGAAGCACTAATCCACTGTCATCTCCATGAACCATAATGATGGCTCCAATAATTCGAGTTGATAATCCCCAAGATGTCTCATACACACTGTGAAATTCATTATTTTTATCCACATATTTAATATCAAATGCATCTGGAAATGCATTTCCAAAGAAATGACTTGTAGCTGATTGTAATGCCTTTCCATCATGCATCAACGCTTCTACGGTATAGGTATCTTCAGCACCCGCAAATTTCTCGCTCTCTGTCTTCTTCCCTGAAACCAAAGGAATTGCTAATGATTCTTCTATAAAATCTTTATAAACCTTTGCCATCAGCAGTGTTCTTTCTTCTGCCTCTTCATAAGTGGCATGGATTGTATGTCCCTCTTGCCATAAGAACTCTCTTGAACGAAGGAATGGTCTCGTTGTTTTTTCCCAACGTAGCACTGAATTCCACTGATTCCATACTTTAGGCAAATCTCTATGAGAACGAACGGTTTTAGACCACAAATCACAGAACAACGTTTCTGAAGTTGGGCGTATACAATATCTTTCCTGAAGTCTCTCCATACCACCATGTGTAACCCAAGCTACCTCTGGTGCAAATCCTTCGATATGATCCCCTTCTTTTTCCAGTAAGCTTTCTGGAATCAACATTGGCAAATACACGTTTTCAACACCGGTTTCTTTAAATCTAGCATCAAGATCCGATTGAATATTTTCCCAAATAGCATATCCATTAGGAAGATAATTCAAGCATCCTTTTACACTTGAATAGTCACATAATTCTGCCTCACGTACAACATCTGTGTACCATTGTGCAAAATCATCATCTCTTGCAGTAATTGACTGCACAAATTTCTTTTCCTTTGCCATAACTTAGTCTCCTTTTACTTTTGGTGCAGGGCCCTTGCCCCACCTTATTAGTGTCTTCGGAAATAAAAAAACCACCGGTATTCTCATTTCCCAAAAGGGACCGAGAATCTCGGCGGTACCACCCTAATTAACTGCAACAATCTGCAGCTCTCTTTTCTCACCATTAACGCTGGTTTCACGCTACACTTTCACGTAGTGACTCCAAGGTAGGTTCTACACATTTCTTGCAGGAATCTCTCACCTATCTATTCCTTCTCTGTAGCTTGGCCTGTGTATACTATTCCTCTTCATTGCCAATATAATAGTTAATTGCCATTCTAAAAGATTCTTTTGCCTTTGTCAACCCTTAGTCTTTGTTATCTAATCAAAATATAACCAAAAAATGCAATATACGCAACTAAAAACAGCACCCCTTCTGCTTTATTAATTCCTTTTTTCGTAATCGTACAAATATATACCAACACGCTCCCCACAATTAAAATTGCGGTATCATAAATTGCTGTAACGCCTACTGTAATAGGAGATATTGTTGCAGATATGCCTAAAATTAACAAAATATTAAATATGTTTGATCCAACTACATTTCCAATCGCTAAATCATTTTCACCTTTCTGAGCAGCAACCATTGAGGTTACCAACTCCGGAAGTGACGTCCCCAGCGCTACAATAGTCAACCCAATAAATGTTTGACTCAGCCCAAAAGAAGCCGCAATGGAAGATGCTGCGTCAACCACAAAATCACCACCTAAAATAATACCTACCAATCCGACAATAATATAAATTGCACTACGCATAGGTGTTAATATCTCATACTCTTCTTGGGCTTCTGCTGACGCATCGAACTCCTTTCTAGACTTCAAAGCATCCTTTACCGTAGAAACTAAAAATAATACAAATAATGCCAATAACACTAATCCAGCAGTTCTTGAAAGAATAAATTCTCCTTTACCAGAAAATATATTAGAAAATGCTAAGTTAGATAAAAAAGCAAGTAATACTACTGTGATAATAATGGAAAATGGAAATTCCTTTTTTAACACGGACCACTTTGCCTGGATCGGACGAAGTAATGCACATGCCCCTAGTACCACTAATAAATTAAAAATATTTGATCCAATTACATTGCTTATTGCCAAATCATTTGACCCTTTCAACGCTGCAGTAATACTTACCGAAGCTTCCGGCATGCTCGTCCCAAAAGCAACCACAGTAAGCCCAATAATCATAGTAGGTATCTTTAGTATTTTAGCAACACTTGAGCTCCCCTCTACAAAAAAATCTGCTCCCTTAATCAGCAAAACAAAACCAATCATCAGTAAAATATACATCATCTTATGTTTCCTCCTTATATCTCCGTTCAGTTATAACACACGAAAAAAGAGACTCCTATTGCTAGAATTATGCACCCTTTTCGTACATTTAATACAGCAATAAAAGTCTCGCTAATTGACAATACGAACCGGATTATGATTAAATAATCGTGATGACGATTTCGTATCACATTGAATCTATATAACTATACTCAAATAGCATTCAATGGAAGCTACTCCCTCTTATTGGAATTAGTTTATCTTTCTTTACGTAATCTGTCAAGCACAAAGAAAAATCTCGTCAAAAAATGACACATTATGTCGAATACAAGGAGCTATTATGAATATGAATACATGCAATATATTATATGAAGACAACCATATTATAGTCTGTCACAAAAAAGCTGGTATAGCTACACAGAGTGGACACATTGGCACTCCAGATATGGTTAGCATACTAAAGAATTATTTGTCCCATAATCCACAAATAAAGGGCGAACCTTACTTGGCCGTCATTCACAGGCTGGATCAACCTGTAGAGGGACTACTAGTCTTTGGTAAAACACCATTTGCGGCAAAAGCTCTTAATCAGCAGTTGCAAACTTATGGGTTTGGGAAGTATTATTATGCTCAACTTTGTTCCATGCCACCGAATCCATCTGGACACCTGGAACACTATATGGTCAAAAACACTCGAACAAATGCTTCCCACATCTGTAATCAGGATACCCCAGGTGCTAAGAAAGCTATTTTAGATTATGAGGTCGTAGAGTCATCAGATACTCCTCTTGTAAAAATTCAGTTACAAACTGGACGTCACCACCAGATTCGCGTGCAAATGTCTTATCTTGGATGCCCTATCTTAGGTGATACAAAATACAATGCCTCCGTTCAGACTACAACAAATTGGACACCCATAAGACTCTGTGCTTATCATCTAATATTTAAACATCCTAAAACACAACGAGAAATGGCTTTTACATTAGAAAATCCATGGAGCTAATAGAAAAAGGGACATTTACATTCCTTTAAAGTTATGCATCATATGCAACTTCAAAGGGAGTATAAATGTCCCTATCCATTCACTGCTGTAAATTATATACCTTTTAAACTTTCTCCCGACGAAAATTATTTCCTCTTCTACACCTCTTCCTCCTGCAATGTTTCTTCGTATTTAGTTAAAATTGTACTTTGAATACGGTCTCTTGTTGCAGAGTTAATCGGGTGCGCAATATCTCGATATTCGCCATCCAATGCCTTTTTACTTGGCATTGCAATAAATAGCCCCTTTTCTCCTTCAATTACCTTAATGTCATGTACTACAAACTCGTCATCCAAAGTAATTGAAACAACTGCCTTTAACTTACCTTCTTTCGCTACTTTTCTTACGCGTACATCTGTGATTTGCATACCAACATTCCCCTTTCTCTAGTATTTGCACCGAAAAACACTTAAGCATCCTATTCTACAATGCATATCTCTCGTTTTTTTCTACAACTACCTTTACTCCATTTTCACCTACATGTCTTGTGTTTGCCCGTATCGTATCACGACTTTCTACAATACAATTTTCAATATAAGTATTGTCCCCGAGATAGACGTCGTTTAAAATAATTGAGTTTTTAATCACACAGTTATTGCCGACAAATACCTTCTTAAAAATCAAAGAGTTCTCAACGGTTCCATTAATAATACAACCGCTTGCCACAAGACTATTCTTAACAACAGATCCCGGATTGTATTTGGCTGGCGGCAAATCGCTAACCTTAGAATAGATATCCGGATATTCTTTAAAAAAATAGTTTCTAACTTCTGGTTTTAAGAAATCCATATTCGTCTGATAATACGCATCGACAGTGGAAATGTTATTCCAGTAATCTTTTATCTTATAACCATATATCTTTTTTAAATTCTTATAGCGAACCAAGATATCGGTTACAAAATCATGTCGTTCTTCTTCTGCACAGTGTTCAATTAAATCGATTAATTGTCGTCTACGAATCACATAAATCCCAGTAGAAATCGTAGTTGATGTTGCAACCATCGGTTTTTCTTCAAACTCCTCGATACGTGCAGATTCATTCATTTTCACAGTTCCATATCTGCTTGCATCCTCGCCTGGCAAAAGATCCTTGCAAACCACAGTAATATCTGCCTTTTTTGCAATATGATATTCCAAAACTTTATTATAGTCTAATTTATAAACAGCATCCCCTGATGTAATAATTACATACGGTTCATGGCATTTTTTTAAGAAATCAAGATTCTGGTACATGGCATCTGCGGTCCCACGATACCAATAACCGTTGTCCGCGGTTATCGTAGGCGTAAAAACATACAGCCCACCCTGTTTTCTCCCAAAATCCCACCACTTAGAGGAATTTAAATGCTCGTTCAAAGATCTTGCATTATATTGAGTAAGAACAGCTACCTTTTGAACGTGAGAATTGGACATATTGCTAAGTGCAAAATCAATCGCTCGATAACTTCCTGCCACCGGCATAGCTGCCACTGCACGCTTATGAGTCAGTTCACGCATTTTATTACTGTTGCCACCCGCCAAAATAATTCCTACTGCTCTCATACTCGTTCACCTACCTTTACCAATGTTTCACCACTTGCAAGTACACCTTGCTCGTAATCTTCTCTCGATGTAACACCACTAATGGCAGTATTTTTACCAATTTGTACCCCAGACGGAATAACCGAATTCTCTCCAATGGTTACAAGTCCATAACCGTAAATACCTGGCTTTAATTTGTTTGGTATATCTGCCCCTATACCTAACGTTACATTATCACCTATTTGTCCACATTCAGCAATGATCCCTTTGTCTATCACACAATTATCACCAATTGCAACATCTTTCATAATAATGGAATCTCTAATAATCGTTCCTCTGCCAATGGTAACCCCTGCACCAATCACAGAATTATGTATCTCACCATACACTTCCGCACCATCTCCAATGATGCTTTTCTCAATCACGGATTGCTCGGAAATATATTGTGGTGGAATAATATCACTATTGGTATAAATTTTCCAAAACTCTTCATATAGATTAAATTCCGGAATAATATCAATCAGCTCCATATTGGCTTCCCAATAAGACCCCAATGTTCCTACATCTTTCCAATATCCATTATACTCATATGCAAATAACCTTTGTCCATGATTGTGGCAATATGGAATAATATGTTTTCCAAAATCACATCCTGGCTCATCTGATAATTGAATCAATGCTTCCTTTAGTATAGGCCAACTAAAAATATAGATCCCCATAGACGCTAAATTACTCGTCGGAACTTCTGGTTTCTCTTCAAATTCTTGAATTTTATTTTTATCATCTGTAACAACAATTCCAAATCGATTCGCTTCTTCTATTGGTACCGGCATGGCAGCTATCGTAACATCCGCATGATTAGCCTTATGAAAATCAAGCATTACCTCGTAATCCATCTTATAAATATGATCACCAGATAGTATGAGTACATAATCCGGATTAAATGTCTCCATATAATCTAAATTCTGATATATAGCATTTGCTGTACCTGTATACCATTCACTACAATGACTCTTCTCGTATGGTGGGAGAATCGTGACCCCTCCAATATTACGATCCAAGTCCCACGGGATTCCGATTCCTATATGCGTGTTTAACCGCAATGGCTGATACTGCGTTAATACACCTACCGTGTCAATTCCCGAATTAATACAGTTACTTAACGGAAAGTCTATAATTCGGTATTTGCCACCAAATGCAACCGCTGGCTTTGCCACTTTAGAGGTTAGTACGCCCAATCTACTACCTTGTCCACCTGCTAATAGCATTGCAATCATTTCTTTTTTTCTCATGTCGTCACCCCTATTCAGTACTATATTGTTTACATTATACCATAACTCATCTTTATAGTGAACATATTTTACAAAAAAATGTTAAATTTTACAAAGTTTTTGTATTATCTTCACAAAAAAAATGACTTGGATTTTTCCATATATATAGTATAATATAGAGTGCGAGTACAATATATTCCAAAAACTTAAAATATTAATAGGATAGGAAGTGTATTTTATGTATAAAATTAATTTTGATCAACCAATTCACATTCACTTTATTGGTATCGGCGGTATCAGTATGAGTGGATTGGCAGAGATTTTACTAAAAGAGAATTTCACCGTATCTGGGTCTGATTCTAAAAAGTCTCCCCTTACCCAACACTTAGAAGATAAAGGTGCCACTATTTTTTACGGACAAAAGGCATCTAACCTTATAGAAGGCATAGATTTAGTTGTGTATACTGCTGCTATTCGCAAGGATAATGCAGAGTTAATAGAAGCTGTGAGCAAAAAAATACCAATGCTAACCCGCGCAGAATTGCTGGGACAATTAATGACCAATTACGATACCCCAATTGCAGTATCTGGTACCCACGGAAAAACAACAACAACTTCTATGATTTCTCACATACTGCTTGAAGGCAAACAAGATCCAACTATTTCAGTAGGGGGGATTCTAAAAGCAATCGGTGGGAATATCCGAGTTGGTAATTCACAGACCTTTATTACGGAAGCATGTGAATATACCAATAGCTTCTTACATTTTTTCCCTAAGATTAGTATCATTTTAAATGTAGAAGAGGACCACTTGGACTTTTTTAAAGATATTGACGATATTCGTCATTCCTTCCATGAATTTGCACGTTTATTGCCTCAGGATGGTACCCTAATCATTAATGGATGTATTGATCACCGTGAGCGCATCACGGATGGATTGTCTTGTAATATTATTACTTATGGCATGGATGCTTCTATGGATTATAGTGCGTCTAATCTTGCCTTTGACAAACTTGGAAATGTCTCCTTTGATTTACTAAAAAAAGGAACTTTCGTAGATACTATTCAACTGGCCGTTGGTGGAGAACACAATGTATCGAATGCCTTATCTGCAATTGCTACGGGGGAATTATTACAGATACCTCTAGATATGATCAAACAAGGGCTTTTGTCATTTAATGGTACAGACCGACGTTTTGAATATAAAGGTGATTTACATGGAATTACAGTGATTGATGATTATGCACACCACCCAACTGAAATCGTAGCTACACTAAAAGCAGCAAAGCATTACCCACACCGGGAGATCTGGTGTGTATTCCAACCTCACACCTATACTAGAACAAAAGCCTTCTTTTCTGAGTTTGCAGAGGCCCTTTCTCACGCCGACCATATTGTATTGGCCGATATCTATGCTGCAAGAGAAACGGATAATCTAGGAATTTGTTCTAAAGATCTAGCAGATGCTATTAATAAATTAGGCGTAGATGCACATTATCTACCATCTTTTCCAGAAATCGAAGAATTTTTACTTAAAAATTGTATTTCAGGTGACTTGTTGATAACTATGGGTGCGGGAGACGTTGTAAACATTGGAGAAAGGCTATTAAAGTCTTAGTTATCCACATTATCCACACATGTTTATCCACAAAAAACCTTGGTTTACCCACTAAAAAGTACTTTGTCCTAGAAGTAGTTAGTGCTATAATACCTATACGTACAAAGCAAATGTAAAAGGCAGGGATAGACATGAAAACATTAACAATCAAGAATCGTTTTCAAGGCAATGCAACCGTCATTGAAAATGAATTTATCGACACTTACATGGTGAAAGCAAATGGTGAATTTGTAAAAGTTTACTTGTTTTTGTTACGCCATCTGAACAGCCCTACCTCATCTATTACTATTTCTATTATAGCCGATCGTCTAGAGGATACTGAAAAAGACATTTTAAGAGCGTTGAAATATTGGGAAAAAATCGGTTTACTATCGATTGTATATGATGAGGAGAAGAAAATTACAGGCTTGGAACTAGATTCCGTCCAATATGCCAGCAATAGATCTTCCGTCAAAATACCAAAAGAAGAAACTGCAGGAAAAGAAGAGACCATAGGAAATGAGGATGCATTACCCTCCGTTGCCCCCCAAAAGGCAAGCACTCCTATTTCTTCTCATTCCACATCTCATACTTCTAAAAGCAAGATAATGAAAAATTCCAAAGAACTAAAGCAATTGCTTTTTGTTGCAGAACAATACTTAGGAAAAACACTCACTAAGACAGATATTGATACCATTTATTATTTTTACGACTCCTTACACTTTACAGCTGATTTAATTGAATACTTGATTGAATATTGTGTTGAAAATAATCATAAAAGTATGCACTACATACAATCAGTTGCTTTAGCTTGGTCTAAAGCTCAAGTATCTACGATTGATGAAGCAAAAGCAAATTCTTGCTTGTATAACAAAAATTACTTTACCGTTTTGAAAGCTTTTGGAATTACAGGTCGTGGTCCAGTAACAAGCGAAAAGAAATACATTGATGGATGGATGAATCAATCTGGTTTTACCTTGGACATTATAAAAGAAGCTTGTGATAGAACTATGGCAAGTATTCACCAACCAAGTTTTGAATATGCAGACTCTATTCTTTCGAATTGGAAAGAAAAAGGAGTGTTACATTTATCTGATATTCTTACCCTGGATGAAGCATATAAAAAAGAAAAAACCGCCGTTAAAAAGGTCGTATCCAAACCAGTTGCTTCTAACAAATTCAATAACTTTCAAGGGCGCTCCTATGATATAGATTCTCTTGAAGAACAATTATTAAATAGTAAGTAAAAGGAGATAACAGTGGCACTTAAAAATTCACAGTATGATATAATCATGAGAAATTATGAACAAAAACAATTGCATAGCCGTAATGTTTTAAATCAGCACTTTGCGGAAGTATACACCAAAGCTCCTGAAATAAAATCATTAGATGATACTATCTCCTTGTTATCCGTTCAGCAAGCCCGCAAATTACTAAATGGCGATGAACAGGCCTTGGCTTCTCTCAAAGAAGAAATTTCTATTTTACTCGACAGCAAAAAAAATTTATTGCATTCCTATGGGTATTCTGACGATTACTTAGAACCCCAATATGAATGTAATGATTGTCAAGATACAGGTTATATTAATAATGTAAAATGTCATTGTTTTAAAAAAGCTACTATTGAACTACTTTACAATCAATCCAATTTAAAAGATATTTTACAAAAAGAAAATTTCGGAACATTTTCACTCAAATTCTATTCCGATAATTATAAAGATCAGAAAACTGGTCGCTCGTCTTTGAGTATCATGAAAGATGCTGTTCAAACATGTAAAACATTTGTACAAACATTTGGTAAAGAATTCCATAATATATTTCTTTATGGTGATACAGGTATTGGTAAAACATTTCTCTCTAATTGTATTGCAAAAGAATTAATGGATAGTTCTTATTCCGTAGTTTATTTTACAGCGTTCGAACTATTTGATATCTTTGCCAAAAATAAATTTGAAAAAGATAGTGATGCAGAGCTAATGAACAGCTATATTTTCGATTGTGACCTTTTAATCATTGATGACTTGGGTACTGAGTTAACCAATTCCTTTGTCACATCACAATTGTTTTCATGTATAAACGAAAGATTGTTGCACAAAAAATCAACTATTATATCAACAAATATATCTTTAGAAACATTAAGGGAAATATATTCCGAAAGAATATTTTCACGAATCACTAGTAATTACACCATGTTAAGATTAACAGGTGATGATGTACGAATAAAAAAGAAATTAATGAATATGGAGGAGCAATAATGTTACGTCGAGGAGAACGCACTTTAGAAAATATACCAGTTGGATCGTTAGGTTTGATTCCAATTGATGGTTGCCAGGAATTAGGGAATAAGGTCAATGATTACCTAGTGAGATGGAGAAAGGAAAGTGCATTAGGGTATAAGGAAGACTTAGTTTATAATGGTTATGAAAAAGATACCTATATGGTAAATGCAAAAGTTCCTCGCTTTGGTTCAGGGGAAGCGAAAGGCATCATAGGAGAATCCGTAAGAGGTATGGATTTATACCTTATGGTAGATGTTTGTAATTATAGTCTTACTTACTCTTTAACGGGTTATGAAAATCATATGTCACCAGACGACCACTTTCAGAATTTAAAGAGAATTATTGCTGCCGTAGGTGGTAAAGGTCGTAGGCTAAATGTTATTATGCCGTTTTTATACGAGAGCCGTCAACATAAAAGAGGTTCTAGAGAATCCTTAGACTGTGCACTTGCTTTACAAGAATTAGTTCGAATGGGTGTAGACAATATCATTACTTTTGATGCCCATGATCCTCGCGTACAAAATGCAATTCCTCTTTGCGGTTTTGAAACCGTACCACCAACCTATCAATTTATCAAAGGCCTGTTAAGAAATGTACCTGATTTGCAAATCGATAGTGATCATATGATGGCAATCAGCCCTGATGAAGGAGCAACAAGCCGTGCTATTTACCTAGCTAACGTTCTGGGTCTTGACATGGGGATGTTCTATAAACGTCGTGATTATGCAACAATTGTAGAGGGACGTAATCCTATCGTAGCTCATGAATTTCTAGGTTCCTCTGTGGAAGGAAAAGATGTGATTATTTTAGATGATATGATTTCTTCTGGGGATAGTATTTTAGACGTGGCAAGAGAATTAAAGAGACGTAAAGCAAAAAGAATTTTTGCTGCTGCGACTTTTGGACTTTTTACAAATGGTATGGAAAAGTTTGATCAAGCCTATGAAGATGGATTGATTTATCGCATTTTATCTACTAACTTAATTTACCAGACACCGGAATTATTAAACAAACCTTATTATATTAATTGTGATATGAGCAAATATATTGCATTGATTATTGATACTTTGAATCACGATGGTTCCATTAGCAGCCTCCTAGACCCTAACGAGCGTATTCAAAACGTCTTAAAAAAATATCGAAGCGGACAAAAAATTTAAATATAATTTTATAAAAAATTCAGAAGAGCCACAGCTATCACTTATATCAAGTGATAGCTGTGGCTCTTCCACTATCCTAATCTTTGTACTACTTCATTTTCCCTTTTTTGACAAGTAAATACGATTACTTGCTTTCGATGCTTCTTGAGCCATTTGAGTGCTTGCTCTAGCCTGCGCTCATCATAGAACACAAAGGCGTCATCTAGAATCACTGGAAAATCATCCTCATATAACAATTCCACCGCCGCCATTCTTAAAGCAAAGTATATCTGCTCAATCGTCCCCCTGCTGACTTGCTCAATCCCGATTACTTTTCCCTCTGCATATAGTGTCATTCTAAGATCCCTATCAATATACAATCTTTCATATTTTCCTTCGGTCAAAGATGCGATAATTGCAGATGCTTTTTCATTTAAAACTTCCCCGAAATCTTTATGAATATCTTGCGAAATGTACTCCATTTGACACATAGCCAACTCAATGGCTTCTATATTTTTTAGCTTTTCTTTGTACTCATCGCTTACTTCTTGTAATTCTTGTATATGCTCTTGCAAATTACTATACGTAATTTGTTTTTCTTTTCGTTCGCTTTGGAGATGTTCCTTCTGCCACATTAATTTTTCCAACGCTTGCTCTATCGTAGCTTTTCTTTTTGCTCGCCTGCCCACTTCCTCTAATTTCTTTTTTTGCTGATATACTTCATTCTGCTCCTCTGATGCCTTTTGCTTTTTATTGCCATCCTTTAATCGATTCCAGACAAATAATCCCTCTGCAAGTACAATTACCAATGCCCAAAGATAGTTCCAAGGTCTATGCACTACCACAAATGGAAGTGTCACAAGTCCAGCCATTGCAATATACAAAAATGGATGTATCCTCCATCTGTATGTTCCCTTACTTTTACTATGGGATCCTTCTTCTACTTGATTGCACTCCTTTTGCTCCATCCGTTCTTCATAGATATCAGATAGTTTCAATGTTTGAACATGTATTTCCTCTTCTACCGTTCCAATCTCATCCGTAATATGTTTGATATCTTTCCAAATATAAGAGGCTTCCTGCTCCACCTTATCTCGCTTTGCAACTTGCCTTGACTGTATTTGCTTTAACTCAGTATGCAGCATTTTCTTCTTATTTGCCAAAACAGAAAGTGCCTCTTGTAAATGGATATCACTATTGGCCGTTCCATAATAGTTGGAGGCATAATCCTTTAATTGGATTACCAAGTCCTTATTAGGTTCTACTTTCAACTGTCCTATCGAAATCGTATTTTCAAATGAATCAGCAGTCATTCCCTCCAGAAGCATTTCTAAATCCCCATGCTCCACGGATAATACTTCACCATCATTTTCACAGATCAATGTTGTCTTTTTGGAATATTTATCAAACGTTCTTTCTAAACTAAATTGCTTATCTCCGCAAGAAAATTTTATCATCCCTGTATAATAATTGGGGTTATCCCACGGCTCATATAAGGTAAAAGCATCTCTTTTGGATGCCCTGCCCCTCCCTCGTTCTAGTCCAAATAACATACTTTTTATAAAAGCATGTACGGTAGTCTTTCCAAATTCATTCTCACCATAGATTACATTAATTCCCTCATTTAAATTGAGTCTATAATCGGAAAATTTTCCAAAATTCTTTAAATATAACTCCCTAATTATCATATTATCCCCTTGTTTCTAACAATGCTTGTACTCCCTCATATAACGCCTGATATTCTACGGATCCTTCTTTACTATTATGAAAATAGGTAATATACTTTCCCAGTAAATTCTCCTCATTCGATATTCTTAATTGTTCGAAATCATAGGCCGGAACAGTCTCATTCTCCACCTCTAGTATATTCCCACATTTTTTTAACTCTTCTACATCAAACATAATATCGGGATCTCTGTATCCTTTTAACAATATTTTATAAATATTTTCATTCCCTTTCCGTTGTATCAACTCTTTTATTTTGGACTTTAACATACCATTGGTCATCTCTGTGTCTATCTGTATCTCTTCATGCATATACTCCCTTAGAGCACATGGTACGAACATTGTCTGTACACCATGTTCCGTGATTTCTCCCAATACATACCCATGAGCACCTATGTCATTCCTATCAATTGGCTCTAGCGCTCCCGCATATACAGCATAGTTTTCTATCAGAGTACCAGGTTTGTGTATATGCCCAAGTGCAATATAATCAAAATTAAGATCCACTAGTTCTCTTCTTTTAATTGGTATATGCTTTTCATCTCCTCCATGGGCTAACAGTATATGATATTTTGTCTCTGTAACACTCAGATGTTCCTTTGTATATCGTTCCTCGTATATTTCCTTGCTATAATAACTAATTCCTTGTATGCTTAGTTCTAACTCTTCCAGTATCACCTCTTCAAATTCTCTTCCAAACAACGTATGTACGTTGGAATTCCATTGAAATACCGGATAGTAGGAATCCTTTTTTATAAAGTCATGGTTGCCTGCTATTAATACAACTTCCGTTTTTGTAAGTTGAGAAAATAAATAATTAACTTCCTTCAGTTCCCGTAGCAATGGTTGTCGGTGAAATAAATCACCCGCTATCAATAATACATCGATTTCTTCTTCATTGCATACATCTATTAGATGCGAAAAGGATTCCCAAAGTTCTTTCTCCCTATCTCCCTGAAATACGTTTCCCATCTCTGGATTCGCCCCTAGATGAACATCTGCAACATGCATAAATCTCATTGCGGTCTTCCTCCCTTTACACTACTCCATCTATTTTTGCCGCCTCCATCGTCGGCAACGTCACAATAAATCTCGTATATTCCTCATCACTTTCTGCTCTAATTGTTCCATGATGTAACTCTACAATTTCTTTTGATATTGCTAGTCCCAATCCAGCGCCTCCCGTACTGCTCGACCGAGCCTCGTCCATACGATAAAATTTCTCAAATATCGCGTACAACTGCTCCTCTGGAATCTTCTTCCCTTGATTCGTAAATACAATCACGATATCATGATCTCTTTGTTGTGCTTGAATCTGTATGGTGGTATCTTCGTAGCAATAGGCAATTGCATTTCGTAAAATATTATCAAAAACTCTTGCCAATTTATCTGCATCACCGTATACCATCAGTGTTTCATCTATATCGACACTACAATCCAGATTCTTCCCTCTTAATACTCCATATAATTCATCCGCTAACTGTTCTAACATAATAGAAAGATCAAGTTCCGTAGGATCCAATGCTATATCTTGAAGATTAAATCTCGTAATTTCAAAAAACTCATTAATAAGTTCCCCCAGTCGAATCGACTTTTCCAAAGAAATATGAGTATATTTTGCACGTTCCTCCGGTGGCATATCCGGTCTTGTCTCCAAAATACTGAGATATGCTACAATGGAAGTTAACGGTGTCTTTAAGTCGTGAGCTAAAAATACTACCAAATCACTTTTCTTTTGTTCTGTTTCTAATGCTTCTAACTCCTGCCTTTTAATGGTCAGCTTAATCTCATTTAGACGATCTTCAATTGGTCTTAGCTCTGTGATTAAATGTACTGGCTCCATAGAGTCTGAGACAATATTTTCTATTCCTTCTTCTACTTGCGTTAAGTATTTTGTCAGTTTAGATAATGCCACATAAAAGAAAATGGCAAAAAGACCTAAAAATCCTAATACCATAAAAAAGTACTTATTATTCCCAATGAGTCTCCAGTATAGATCAATTGCCCGTTGTTCTTCCATATGAAAACTGGTAAGGACACTAACAAATGTTTTTGCAAAACTGTCATTGTATATTCCATCTACAAAATATTCTAGAATAAATCCACCAACCAAAACTGTAAGTGCCGTAATAAACACTGTCTGTAATAGAATACTTAACTTTAACTTGTGATAATTATTCTTCAACCTTATATCCCACTCCCCACACAGTCTTAATCAAATCAGACTTTCCTGTCGGCCCACTCATCTTTTCACGTAAATGCCGAATATGGACCATGACAGTATTGTTACTATTTTTATAATATTGTTCCCCCCACACGGCTTCAAACAACGCCTCTGAACTAATCACCTTTCCTCGATTTTCACACAGCAACCATAAGATATCAAATTCAATTGGAGTTAACGTTAACGATGCCTCATTGTACACACATTCATGGGATGTTCGATTCAGTTGAAGACCTGAAAAGTCAATCACATCTCCCTCTTCTTTGGTTCCATCATTGTATTGCGTATATCTTCTTAATTGAGCCTTTACCCTGGCTACTAATTCTAACGGATTGAAAGGCTTTGGAATATAGTCATCCGCTCCCATGGTCAATCCCGTAATCTTGTCCATATACTCTGTCTTTGCAGTAAGCATTAATACTGGGTATGTATAGTGTTCTCTAATCTTCTGTAAAATGGTAAATCCATCAATATCTGGAAGCATCACATCTAATATTGCAAGATCTAGCTTTACACTTTCAATACAAGAAAGGGCCTCCTCCCCTGTATAGCATTTATATATTTTATATTCATCACTTTTTAAATAGAGTTCTACAACATCTGCAATTTCTTTTTCATCATCTACAATTAATATATTCATAACAACGCCCCTTTCAAAGTTAAGTGTAACAGATTATTTTAAAAAAAGTATGAAGATTTTCTAAATTATATAAAAACAAGAACGAGGCAATCCCATTGCCCCGCTCTTATCTATTTTATAAATCACAATTATTTACTGTTCTTGGAAATGGAACCACATCTCTTATGTTTGACATACCAGTTAAATACATCACACATCTCTCAAATCCTAGTCCAAATCCTGCATGCCTTGTAGAACCGTATTTTCTTAGGTCTAAATAGAAGCTATAGTCTTCTGGATCCAAATTCATTTCTTTCATACGTTTTACAAGTTGATCATAATCATCTTCTCTTTGACTACCACCGATAATTTCTCCAATTCCAGGTACCAAGCAATCCATAGCCGCAACAGTCTTGTTGTCCTCATTCATCTTCATATAAAATGCCTTGATATCCTTTGGATAATCCGTTACAAATACAGGTCGCTTATATACTTCTTCTGTCAAATAACGTTCATGTTCTGTCTGTAGATCTGTTCCCCAAGTCACTTTATAATCAAATGCCTCATTATGTTCTTCTAGAATCTTAATGGCTTCTGTATAAGTGATACGTGCAAAATCTGACTTTACCACACTGTTTAAACGTTCAATTAGCCCTTTGTCAACAAAAGAGTTGAAGAAATTCATTTCTTCTGGTGCATGTTCCAATACATAAGTAATTACATATTTTAACATAGATTCCGCTAACATCATATTATCATCCAAGTCTGCAAAAGCAATCTCAGGTTCAATCATCCAGAATTCGGCGGCATGACGGGTCGTATTCGAATTCTCTGCTCTAAATGTTGGACCAAATGTATATATATTTCGAAATGCCTGAGCATATGTCTCACCATTCAACTGACCACTCACAGTAAGGCTTGTCTCCTTATTGAAAAAATCTTGTGTATAGTCCACTCGGCCATCGTCTGTTCTTGGCACATTCTCCATATCCAATGTCGTTACTCGGAACATTTCTCCTGCCCCTTCACAATCACTTCCTGTAATCAATGGCGTATGAACGTATACAAAGCCTCTTTCTTGAAAGAATTGATGAATTGCATAAGCAATCAAAGAGCGGACACGAAATACTGCCTGAAATGTATTGGTACGTGGTCGCAAATGAGAAATTGTGCGAAGATATTCAAAGCTATGTCTCTTCTTTTGCAATGGATATTCTGGAGCTGAGGTTCCTTCTATTGCAACTTCAGTAGCCTGAATCTCAAATGGTTGCTTTGCTTGCGGAGTTGCCACTAATGTTCCAGTTACAATAATTGCAGCTCCCACGTTTTGTTTGGTTACTTCTGAAAAATTTTCCATTGTATCATGGTAAACTACTTGTAAGGTTTCAAAAAATGATCCATCGTTTACCACGATAAATCCAAATGATTTTGAATCTCTTATACTACGAATCCATCCTCCCACAGTCACTTCTTTATCTAAAAACTGCTCCGGATTCTTATACAATTCTTTTACTGTTGTCAATTTCATACCAAATGTACTCCTTTGTCTTTATCATACCTTTTACTATACTAAATTTCCTTCGGTTTCGCAAGGGTTAGCTATCACATTTGCGAATTGTAGGAATGAACAGGATAAGCAACGTCGCCACAATAACCAGCACTCCTGCAATTAGAAACCACGTTTCCTCCCCAAATCTATCTGCTACACCTCCAGAAACAAGCAGTGCCAATGGCCCCGAAATTAATCGAATGCTTCCTGTAATTGACATGACACGCCCCAAATATTGTTCTGAAAAATTCTGTTGCAACAATGGAGTATACATTCCCCAGTAGAATGGTCCTGAGACACCCATGAGGCCAGCAAACACCACGAATCCTACAAATCCATACCCATTAGGTGGTAACACCCCTGAACCTAGTAAGCAAATTGCCATTAAAATATAGGATCCTATAATTGTATGGATTTTATTATCTGTTCCACCCCATCTGCCTAAGATAATGGAACCCAACATAAACCCAATGGCAAAGATACTTTCTACTATACTTGCATGTACACTTGTTCCACGAAAATGTCCCATACACATCAGAGGAAACAACGCACTAACAGGCATCAATGCCATAGTATAGAGAGAGCTTATCAGCACAATTCCCAACATCCCCTTATGTTGGCACAGAATGCGAAATCCTTCCATTGCTTCTTTGATGACGTGTACTTTTGCATCTTTATGATCACACTGATGCTTTGGTATCTTACAAATTAAAACCAATGTTACAGCAACCAACGCCCCAATAACATCTAGTAATACAATGGCACTTAGATTCCATGCATTATACAACACCGCTGCTAATGCCGGACTCAAGATCATAGAAAAAGACTGTAACGATTGGGTATATCCTGCGCAACGAGTCAACTCCTCTTTCGGAACCAATTGTGGTGTAACTGCCTGAAGCGTGGGCGTATGAAATGCAGTTCCAATTGCTCGAAAGAAAAGAACAATCAGTACGACAACTGTAGAAACTTTTCCATCTACCGCTGCAAAAACTAGCACAAGACTAATAGCTGCAATCATCAAATCTGCAAAAGCCATAATCTTTTTCCGACTAAATCGATCAATATATACTCCTATAAATGGTCCTAAAATACCTTGTGGCAGATATCCCATTAACATGGCCAGTGAAAGTACAATTCCCGATTTCGTAGTATCGGTCAGGTACCACACAATAGCAAATTGTAAAATAGAACTTGACAATTGTGAAAAGGCCTGCCCCACCCAGATTGTGTAAAATGTTTTTTTCCAGTTATTCATCATTTCCTCTTTCTCTCTATATATGTTCATTTAACTCAAAAATTAAGGAGTATCCTTACTTCAAATATTTGATTTTTATGATTCACTTCCATAAATCCGTCATATTTCTGTACAATCATCTGAACCGATTGTAATCCCTGACCTTCTCCTTCATGTTTTGCAGACAAGAAGACTCCATTTTTCTTTTTAACCTGTACAGCATAAGGGTTATGGATTTGCAATGCAAGCACACGAGAAGATGTTTGTCCCATTTTTAGTGTAATTTCTTTCTCTCTTCGGGATAGTCCGCGACAAGCCGCTACGGCATTTTCAAGAAGATTCCCCAAAACAACGCAGAAGTCAATATCTGTAATTGGAACTGCATCTTTTAACTGAAGACTGAAACGAGTCATAATATGCTCCTGCTTACAAAGTTCTTCGTAATGGCATAACACCGCATTGATGGCTGAACGATCACTGTACTGTTTCACCTTTGTGGATATACTGATTGCATATGCATCTACATAAGTTTCCAATTCTTCATATTTTTTATTTTTTAGTAATTCAGTAATTACCACTAGCTGATGTCTAAAATCATGACGTATGCGTCTTGTCTCTTGTATGTGAGATTGCAGATGCTTATAGTGTTCTGTCTCTAGCTCCAGACAATGTGTTCGCTCTAGTATTTTTTGTTTTTCTACGATGCTATATGCAATCTGATAAAACATTACATAAATTAGAATTGTAAGAACAAATAATACAATTAACACACTGATGTAAATTTCTAAAAACCTTCCAATATATGCCTTTTGATTATCATAAGGAACCAAAAATCTAGACAAGATAGTAAATACAGCTGGTAAAATCCATATGGTTTTCCAAATCCGTTCCTCATGAAATTCCCGCACCAGCCAGCCAAAATATTTCTTTGTTGGATAAAATAATATAACAATAATTGACCATTCAAATAGATGTTCAAATAAAAGTACCTTAAGACTTGTATAGTGTTCCATACGCGATATTGGATGCACAAATATATCTATCACATGATAAAAAAGGTAGGAGAATGCTCCTAATAAACATGCCGTGACAAAAACGAACCACAAATGTGACCGTTCTAGATCTATTTCTTTTTGATAACAATAAAAAAGGCAACATACCACCAATAACATATTGAAACATGTTGCAGGCTCCGGTGGCACCAATAGATATACGAAAAACATAATCACTTCTAAGCTTATCAATACACTTATAATTTTTAAACTTAACTGCCAAAAAGAACTTCTAATATTTTGATAAACTGGTATAAAGCAAAATACGATTAAGGGCAAAATCATAAGAGTTTCTCTTGTCAAAAGAAGTGCTTCCATTATGGGAGTCATTCCACTGCCTCCTGTTCATTCAGTTTTTCAAACTGATACTCGTTGTATCTTTTTATAATATCTAACCGATCATATCTACGGATGGGAAATTTCTGCCCGTTCTCCATAAGAAATGTTTCTTTATCTGCTTTTTCAATATAATTCATATTAAGCAACACACCTCTGTTGCATAAGAGAAATTGTTTCTGTGATTCTAGTAACTCGTATAAGACAGAAAAATTAATACGATATGCAAATTCTTTACCATTTTTTAAATAAATAATTACATTTTTATTTCGGGACTCAAGGCCTTGTATCTGTACGAGTGGTATCTTAACCTCCTGTTTTCCGCTAAAGAACTTTAATGTTTTACGAAATAATTTACATTTTTCTTCTGCGTCTTTTATGATTTTTTCTATTCGTTTATAATTCAACTCCTCTTTTCTTATATAGTCAAAGCAACTATGCATGCTAACTGCACGCCAAATATCTTCATCGCTAGATGTAAGAAATGCAATGAGGCATTCCTGATCTATCTGATTCAATGTTCGTGCCGTTTCAATTCCATCCATTTGATCCATATAAATATCCATGAATACCAGATGAAATTTTTCTTTTTTTAAACTTTTCAAAAAACGTTCCCCTGATTCATAAAACAAAGTATTTAATTCTTGCCCATATTGAGCTGCATATTTTTTTAGGAACTTTGCTAAATATTCCGCTTCATTCTTTCTGTCTTCTACTACAGCAATCTGCATTTTTATCCTTCCATTCTTTCTTTATTTAGAGTTCTTTCTATAATGTATTATAAAACACTCTATACTTTATACAATTCACGCCAAAACTACGTCACTCATACCAAATCAAAGATTTTTCTTTTATAACATTATATAATAGATTTGTATTCTGGAAAAGAAAAAGGAGGATATTTTATGATTTATGAATACAAACACACACGAATGGGTAAGAAAAGATTTGTTTCATTTGCCTTGTCACTTTTATTAATGCTTGGACTTGTTCCCAGTACGGTGTTTGCTGCTTCTGAAAATGGATATAATCTTGCAACTATTACAAATAGACCCTACGATGGTACTCCTACTGTAACAGTTACAGATATGGTTTTTTCATCGGCATTTGATACGGATAATGTATCAGCAGATGCTGTCGGAACACTTTCATCCGCAAATGCTGGAACATATACAAGTGCAAATATATCAAATATTCAGCCAAAAGGAGCCGACATTGACTATTACGATTTCCCCACCACTATGGACAACATTCCTACCAATGTAATGATATCAAAAGTTGATCCCGCAATTGATTTATCTGTACAACCAATGGAAAATTCGTATGGTGGACAAGAACTTCTTGTTACCGCAAAAATCACAAATAATTTTAACTATAATGATGGTTTACCAAGCGCCGAACAGTTTTCATTAACTGCTATAAATGCAACTCTAAAGGCAGGTACCAACATAGTACGGAACGAAAATGAGTACTCCGGGACCTTTGTTACAAACAGTAATATAATTGGACAAAAAGTCACAATAACTGCTAACGTTCTAGACAGTGCTGTAAATTACAACGCACTATCTTCTCCAGAAACCAAAACTCTTAATATTATTGAAAATCCTAATGAACTTTGGATAAATGGAACAGATATTTCCATTACCGAAAACAATACCATTGCCTGTGGTTCAGGAACTGCTATTTACAATTTGCAAACAAATACCCTGACTTTAACTAATGCCACAATTGATATTGCGCATAATGGCATTGGAATTTCAAAAAGAGGGGACAGTAATGCAGGTAATAAATTGACTATTGAACTTATCGGAAAAAATACAATTACAACTAATAATGTCAATCAAATTCATAGTGGTATCTACACTATGGGATGTCTAGACATTAAAGGTAGTGGTTCTTTAAGCGTAACAACAGCTACCAATTCAGCCTCCTATATAACAACTGGTATTTACGCTTGGAGTGGCTTAACTGTGGAAGATGCAACTATTACATTAAAAGATACCTCTACATATACCGCAGGAAACAGTACCGGTATTGATGTTAATCAATTTAATTCCTCATTTTCTGGTAAAAATGCTACCATATCAACAAACGGTCTTAAAACTGGAATAAATGTGCCGTCTGGAAATATCTCTATTAATAATTGCAGAATTACGACAACTAATGCAAACCGTGGTATTTCTGGTGGAAATGAAATTGATCATTTTATAATTAATGATAGCTCTTTAGACCTTACTGTGTCAGGAGAAAATTCACTTGGCCTTTTAAATGGGCATAATATTCAACTTAACCATTCTAATATTACAATCATAAGTGAGACTTCAAATGCAATTTATACAGACGGACCAATTACAATTACAAATAACTCCAACTTAAACGTAACTGGATTTTATCCAGCACTATTTAGTACCTCAGATACTACAATTAGTGATAGCATCGTTAAAGCAACCTCAACAAATGATAGCAGTATTTACTCCAAAGCAAACATTGTTATAAATGGAGCATCTGACATCACTGCAAAAGGTTATCTTTCAGGTGTGAATGCAGATGGAAATATTATAGTGAATAATGGTAAAGTAACTGCAACATCAACCCATGATATGGGGATATATTTACGCGGAATATTTACAGTAAATGGTGGTGAAATTTATGCAAAAGGGGCTTCCAATTATGCTGCTATAGGTGCAAGATATGAAAGACAAGCGACTGATACTAACCCGGTAGAGAATATCGTAATTCATAACAATTATGCTGAAACATCTGGCGGGAAAATATCTGCTTCTGATTGGTATAATGGAACAAGTAATGGGACTCCTTATATAAGGAATTGGACATCTATTATTGCAGAAGATGACAACAATGCTTTATCTTCTGATAGGAGTAATGCTCTAAATGAGATTACAATTAGGATAAAAAAAGCTGATTACTCAAAGGTCAAAGAGGCAGTTACCAAAGCCAATACTTTACAGAAAGAAGAATACAAGGACTTCTCCGCAGTTACTGCTGCCATTAATGCAGTAATATATAACAAAGATATTACTGAACAGTCCGTTGTTGACGAATATGCTATTGCTATTGAGCGTGCTATAACATCATTAGAAAAAAAGTCAGAAATCTCACCAACATCGCCAATTATAACAAAAGGAAACCATCAAAATATAGAACAAGGTAGTGCTGCAACATTTACTTCAAGCGCAAATTATAAAGACTTTTTAAAAGTACTCATAGATGGAAATGAAATTTCAGCTGAACATTACACAGTTACAGAAGGAAGCACCATTGTTACTCTAACACCTAATTATATGAAAACACTTAGCACTGGAAAACACACCATTAGTATCGTTTCTACAACTGGACAGGCAAATGCAGACTTTCTGGTAGTAAGTGCAGGTTCCATAAGTAATAAATTTGCAGACTCTCAGGGGACTAAAACCCCTTCAACTGGTGATTCAAATAGTTCGCTGGTGCTAGTTTTCTTATTACTTTTATCTGGATCAACCTTACTTTGTCAAACAATATCTAAGAAAAGGAAAAAACAAAAATAAAAAAATATCCTATCATGATGTTGGGAGGAATGAATGACACATTTACTCCCAACACATTTTATTATATAGAGGAATCTTCTACAGATACTAAAAGTAGCGCTTCTCTATCGCATCCAAAAATCCCTCTGACAAATATGCCTCTAGTTTACGATAGGTATATTCATTTCGAATCAAGCGACCTGGTTGTTGATATTCTATCCATGCCATTGCACACCAGGTAATTCCTCTGAGGCAAGTAATTGGAATGTATAAGTCCAGTCTTTCTTCTAGATTCATTAACTCAAATCTGTCTCCCACACATTTGATATATTGATTTGTAAATCCTTTCATTTCTTCTTTGCTTAATACAATATCCGTCTTCCAAAATGTGGTAGTTGGCGCAAGAAAGTGACCCAAATCTTGGGCCGGATCTCCATATATTGGTTTTTCCCAATCAATTACGTAATTCGGTTGATTGGTTCCATTGATCAAAAAATTACCGGAATTTAATTCCGTATTAATGCAACATCTGTATCCCCCATAGGAATGATTTTCTTGTATTTTTCTTTGGCCTATATCAAGCATCCTGTCAATTCGTCTCTTGATATGTGTTTCTCCTTGAGATGCGCTATGATAGACTTGAAACATTTCTCTACACTCATCTAACATCGCCTGCAACAAATTCTCCGGTGCAATCAGTACATGATTTCCCGGCATCTTGATACTATGAATATCCGCCAGACAGTCTGCTGCCAGTCCCAGATCTCTCGTGTAATCCAATGGATTTCCTGCAAGGAATTCCATGACCATTATCCCTTGCTCCATATAGGTTCGACTACCATCTACATAAAAGGGTTTTGGTGTTCTTTTAGACATCTCTAATTGTTTTAACGCATAATACTCATATTCAATCTGATGTTCTAAATGCATTTGACTCCCGGTATTCACACGTAAGACCATATTCTTCCCATTCCCTGGATGAGTGAATACATAATTAATATTATACTCACCCTGAGCGAGCATTTTATACGCAATATCTTGATGCTTTGGTATTTCTAGCTGTTCTTTAAAATGACTTTTTTTCACATAGTCCTTTAGTCTATCTTCGTAATCCATGTGTTTTCATCCTCCTCACTATGTTTCTAAGAGGTGCAGTACACTTCCAACTCGTAGAGTTCTCATATGCCTCTATCAGGTTTTTTTGCTTTTCTAATTCTACTTCCTGCTCCTGAATGCATTGCTGTTGTTGTGCTATTTTTTCCTTTTGTTCTGCTATTTCTCCCACAACAATATAGTCCATATACCAGTGGTCTTGATTCCATTCATAAATGTCTTGTACCGTAAGTCCAAAATGATTTTTGAGGACTGAAATAGCATCTGAATGACGTAGTACTTGTTCTATCTTGTTGATTCCTAGTACTTTTAATCCAGGAACCTCCGTGGTACATTCCATTAATAGGAATGCCCTTTCAAATTCTAGTTCTAACGGTGTGTTTGATAACGCATTCTTGAAATTCTTTCTATAGAATCTCACAAACTGTTCGTCTGTTAATTGTTCAATCATTTGCTTCCTAATTAGAATCTGTTCATTAAAGCTACGAATCGCATGCTTTTTCGTATTGCTACTGATTTGATTCTTTTTCTTTATATCCCACCGGAATTTTATCAACCTTTCCGGCATTACATAAATTGGGGTTTCCATAACAATCCTCACCCATAAATCAAAATCTGCAAGCTGAGAAAACATGAGGTTAAATCCCCCCACTTTATCCAGCAGTTCTTTTCGGATAACTGCTGACGGATGGCAAAGAGAATTTCCATAAAACAAAAAGAATTCCATCCATTCCTCTTGTGTCTCATAATGATTTGCAAATAATCGCTGCATATCCTGACACTGTTCTGACACGTCATTGCCCTCATTATCAATTAGGGTCACTTCCGAAAAGCATGCACCATACATTTGATTTGTTTCTAAAAATTTGATTTGATTCTCTAGTTTTTCTGGTAGCCACTCGTCATCACTATTTATAATTGCTATATATTCACCATTGCAAAACTGCATTCCATAATTTGCTGCATAACAATAATACTGATTTTCTGGTAAGTAGTAATACTGAATTCTAGTGTCGTCAAATGCTTCGATTAATTCACGCGAATGATCGGTTGAGCCATCATCGATGATGATGAATTCCAATTCTTTATATGTTTGATTTAAGACACTTTCTATTGCTCTTTTTAGGTAATTCTCTCTATTATATGTACACATTAATACGCTAACCATAATTTTATCCACCTTATCTGATTGTTGTTACATTCCTCATAACTATTCAACTTCGCCAACCATACACCATCGCCAATACGACTGATCGTAATTCCAAGTATGCTCATACCCACACATCTGAAGTACCAATTGTGTATATGCGGAACGAATTCCACCTGTACAATATGTCACAATTCTATCTTCTTTTTTTAACCCTGCCGCTTCGCACATGGATTCTATTTCCTGATTAGATTTTAATCTTCCATCCTCCTGAAATAAGTCTGTATATGCAAAATGGATTGCCCCTTTCAGGCGTCCTCCCTTTGCTTCATTGTGTAGGACTGCACCATTATACTCCTCCTCCGTTCTGACATCAAAGATCGTATATTCTTCATAATGTTCCTGTAATTCTTCGGTAGTCATTACATGTGTGGTGTCAATGCGATCAATGGTAAGTTCTTTTGGAATCGCATTGGATGCAAATAGCTGAGTATCTGCTCCTGCATGTTTAGCAGCTTGATATCCCCCATCAATCATTTTGACGTTCTGATATCCTGCAGCTACTAGTTCCCATACGATTCTTGCATCATCTCCCCACCCATTGATGGTGTCTGCAATCGTTATAATTTCTTTATCTTTGGTGATACCAAGTTCCCCAAGACGTCTGGCAAGTTCAGAAGCCTCTGGTATTTTTCCCCAATTTTCGTCCCCGGCTTCTCCCTCCTGGCAGGTGCAAAGATCGTTCCATGTCGTAGCAATTGCACCTTTTAAAGTACCTAATGCTGCCTGTTTCCATCCTCTCGCATCAACCAGTAATACCTGCTTGTCATATTGATGTTCCTTTACATATTCTCCGGTTACCATATACTTCCCTTGAAATCCTTCACTTTTTACTTCTTCTGTCGACGCTACCTTCGGCTTTGTGTTATCTGCTTTTTCTACAACCCTATCTTTTGTACTACATGCCGATGCTCCAAAGATAAGACTTGCTATTATGAATGCAGTGCCTACTGCTCTACTTGATTTCATCATTTCTTTGTCCTTCACCTGTCATTTGAACCTGAAACCATGTCTGATAAATATTTCTCTTAAAGGAATCTTCCTTCAAGATTACAGGAAGATTACAGTTACAGTTTCCCTGTGATGATGTTCGAAGATATCCCCTCGCTAAATCTGTTTCGGATACTGACAATTTTATTTGTTGATTTGCAAATTGCTCTGGATGCATTAAAAATACAGCGGCAGTTACATCCCAGTTATAGAAACCATGAATCCCGTAATCTTGTTCATTATAACCAAACCAATAGTCCGTTTCTTCTCTGATATATTTTGCGATTGGTTTCTCATTCGCAAATAACCGTTCTTTATACTCCTCCTTAGTAAATAATACCTTCAGGCAGTTATTTCCTGTAATGACCGATACATTTTTCCCCTTTGTTAAGACCGTATAGGTGGCTTTAGGATCACAAGAAAAGTTCAATTCATCCATCACCTTTTTCTCAAATACTAAGGGCTTTGTAATACCTCCCATTAGGACTATTTCTTTCACATATTCAAAAAAATGTGAATCTTCTTGATATGCTCCCATCAAATTCGTAAGAGATCCCGTTGCAAGAATTGATAGCTCACCCTGATATTCCTTTGCCATTCTAGCCAGGTACTTGGATGCCTCACTCTCATAATCCCCTGCGTTGCTTCCACCTTTTTTTAATACAATGTCCTCTCTATTTAGTTCTGACAGCATGCGCCGTATGGTCCTATATACAGTCTCCAACTCATTATTTCCATAAGTAGCGGTGACTCCATGTAGACATGCATCCTGACACCCCATCAGATAAATCATGGCTAATCCATCATCTACATCGCAGTTGGGAACTCCAAATGTATTATCACAATCAAATACAATATGTTTCATCCGTATCTTTTCTCCTTTTCACTTGAAGATAGCTTATTGCATTTTGCTTCACTTCCATAGCTATTTTCATATTTTTCTTTAGATTTGTAGCTTCTAATTCATGTCCCATACCTAGCATTACAATTTCTCCATCCAAGGTATCTGCAAGTATCTCCACGGTGTCCCCCATAAATGTAATATCTTTGATTCTGCTTGTTCCATTGCCCTTTGGAATGATTGGAGTGATTTGAAATGGTCTGATCATGGCTTCATAACTTCCATCTTCACAATCCACTTCAAATTCCACACTCCCTCCATCACTGTAAAATACATGGCTTTTCACACTGCCATTGATATAATTTACCTTTCCAAAATATTCGGCAACACTTTTAGATTGTGGTCTATAAAAAATATTTTTTGGTGTGTCATACTGTAAAATATTCCCGTCTTGCATTAATGCAATGCGGTCTGACATTTGCAATGCCTCTCTTTTATCATGGGTTACTAGTATGGTTGTAACCTGATTTTCTTCATGGAGTTTCCTTACCAGATTGCCCATTTCCATACGCAATTTTTCGTCTAATCCAGAAAAAGGTTCATCTAAAAGTAAGACTCTAGGCTGTGCTGCAAATGCTCTTGCAAGTGCCACTCTCTGTAACTGCCCTCCTGACATTTCCCTGATTTTTCTATGTTCATACCCAGATAATTGCACTTCCTCTAATAATTTTTTCACAATTTTCTTTTGTTCATCTTTTGGAATCTTTCTTAATTCCATAGAAAATGCTATGTTTTTTTCTACCGTCATATGTGGAAACAATCGAAGATCCTGAAATACAATTACTGTCCCCCTTTTTTCTGGTGGAACGAAAGTGACTGGCTTACCATATATGACAATATCTCCTGATTCTATCTCTAATAATCCCGAAACACTCTTTAGCAGCGTACTTTTACCACATCCAGAAGCTCCCAATAAAGAAATAAATTCTCCTTGTTCTATCTGAAGATTTACGTGATGTAGAATCTCTTCCTTTTGCAATTTTACTGTTAAATCTCTAATTATAAGGCTCATCTTTGTTCTCACTTTTCATCTATTCTGTATAAAACCCTTTTGCATTGTTACGATTCCATCTTCCCGCCATCCATTCAAATCCAGCAAAAATAATGACTGTAATTCCAAGAAAAATGGTGCTATATATGCAGGCAATATTCCGATCCCCGCCCTGAAGGTACGGAACCATAACTATCGTGAATGTTTGGATTCTTCCTCCCCCTATTAAAAGTGTCAAAAAGTACTGACTAAATGACACAATATAAGCCATACTAAATGCAGAAAGTATGACAGGAATCAATAACGGAAGTGTTACTTTGTAAAATGCCTTCCACGGCGAGGCCCCAAGCACCTTTGCCTGCTCTTCCAAACCATTTCCCAATGCCTGCGTTCCATCCATCATAAGACGCACTGCATATGGTAACGAACAGATTAGATGCGCCAGCACAACACCAACAATACGATTATTGAGCCCTAACTTTATGAAAATAACTTGTATTCCCATTGCAAATACCGTTGCTGGAACCATAAATGGAAGAACAGAAAAAAAGTAGACTACATTTTTCCCTTTAAATTCGTACCATACCAATGCCCTTGCTGTCATGAAACCAATCACGACCGACAGCATTGCCACGGTCAAAGATATCATAATACTAGACATAAAAATTTGTACAATCTGCTCTTTTCTTCCAATAATTTCATTGATTGCTCGAACGGATATTACTTGTGGAAGAAGATTAGGCCATGCCCAACGTTCTGTCACACACCATATCAGCATAATAATAACGGGAAGTATAACTGCAATTGTAAATCCTATTAATATAATCCGTTCCAATAACCTCTTTTGTTTCTTCATAATGACTCCAATTTCTATTCTCTTTCATCCTGTGAATTTTGATATCCCTTTGTTGCATTTCTTGTATTTTTTTTCATTAGTAAAAAGTACCCTCCTGCACATGCCAAGGAAATAATCATAATGATTCCATTTAAAGCCATTGCATATGGCCGATTTCGCATATCTGGATGGGTATATTGAATGTATGCCAGAACAGGCAGCGCTTTTGGTTTTGTTGCCCCAAGTAAGAATGGTAATTCATATGCACCTAATGAAAAGACAAATATAATTAAAAAGCTACTCCATATGGTACGCTTGCACAATGGTAGTGTTATTCTACAAAATGCGGTCCATTTTCCAGCTCCCAAATTAATAGCTGCTTCTCCTAATTTTTCGTTAATATTAGCCATCAATGCAATGACAAAATAAATGACAAATGGTATCTCTTTCCATATGTATGCTAGTATAATTCCAATTCCATTTGGATCATATAGAAATGTGGGTAATTGTTGCTGATCATGAATCAGACCCATCATGTATGCAATACGCGCAAAGATTCCATTTTGAGAACATATATTGATCATGAATAAGGCTACTACCACATGAGGTATCACAATAGGAAATTGTACGACTTTCATCATCATACCTTTTGTACAACCTGTCATAACCATAGCTGCACATATCACCACACCTCCAACCGTTGCAATTACTGCAGAGCTAAATGCAATCCTTAAACTGAAAAAAACAGACTGTAAAAAATCCGGTCTGATCATAATTTCTTTATAATATTGTAGTGTTGGCTTTTCAAGCCCCAGAGCTGGGATTACTCCCAAGCTCTGGATCATTCCATTACACAATCCTACTAAAAATAAAATCGTTAGAATTATCTGTGGAATTAAAAGGATATAAGGTATCCATTTTTTAAACATTATTTTCCTACCACCTCTTCTTCCCAGATTTCCTCAATGATTGGAACCAACTGTGCTGGCATCTCTGGGAGTCGTTTCGCAAGTAACTCATCTTGTTGAATGGTTCCTGTTCCGGTATCCACTTCATCAAATTTCATTTTCTGCTCTTCCGATAATTTACTATAATCTACTACTGGAAGGGTCTTTAGGTGGTAAAATCTATTCGCTTGTACTTCTGGTGAGATCATTTCATTGATCGCAACCATAGCACCTGCCTTATTCGGAGAATTTGCCGCAATTGCCATAAAGTTTGTATTCCCTATGGTACCATTATCAAATTGGAACGTTGTCGTTGTATCGGTATACGTTCCATTCTCAATCTTAACTGCCGCCGCATACGCCTCATATGTCATATTCATTACTACTTCACCGTCTGCAAACATATGATCTAGTGTTGTAGATGAGTCTGGGAATGTCTTCCCTTGATTCCACAAATAAGGATTCAGCTCTTTTAGATAACTAAGTGCTGGTTCTATGGCTTTTTTCACAGTAGCCTTATCTGCTTCCATATCCAAAAATTGTTCATATCCACAAATATCATAAATAATATTTCGAACAAATGCACTACCAGTAAAGTCTGGAAGGGCAGGATATGTCACCTTTCCAGGGTATGTCTTGGCAAATTCCAGCAGTTCTTGCGTATTCTTTGGAAGTTCTGGAGTTACAGCAGTATCTGCGAGCATGACCATCTGGGCTTTCCCATAAGGTGCTTCATATCCATCGGTAGGATATGCAAAATCTAATGTTACATCCTCTGATTCCATATCGATATACGTTTCAAAGTTTGGAAGTTTGTCCATAAATGGGCCATACAACATCTTATTTTCTTTCGCCGATTTGAAATTCTCCCCATTAATCCATATCATATCAATGCTTCCATCCTTTTCCCCTGCCTGAACTTCTCCAGACAATTGGCTTAAGATTTGATCGATATCCATGGGTACTCTCTTCATGGTAATGTCGTATTTTTCTTTCATGATTGGCGCAAATTCATCATCCAACCAGTGGTTCAGATTTTCATCTCCTCCCCATCCATAAAAGGTGACTGTAGAGCCTTTTGCCTGCTTTACCAGTTCCTCCATGCTCATTTCCTCCAGCTTGTCACTTTGATGATCTGAGGATGTTTCTTTTTTCCCTGTACACGCTGCCAGAGATAATACCATGACCATCATAAGCAACGCTGCTATTATTTTCTTTTTCAACTTATCTTTTCTCCCTTTGTACCTACTACTTCAACTTCTTCTTTCTTTTATGTACGGTCCCTAACGTAGCGATTGCGGCTACCATCAATAGTGTATAAAGCTCTGGAAGCTGTCCGTCAGAAGTTTTTGATGCCTTCTTAACTGATTTCTTATCTACTCCATTCGCTTTTATAGCTACCTGATTTCCTTGTTCATTCTTATTAGTTACATCATCTGTTGGACGATTGCCATCCGGATTATTTTGATCTGGGTCATTTTGTCCTGGGTAGTTCTTTACTATTTCAAAACCATCCGATCCTATGATTGATGCTTGCTTTTCTGAGGTAATATAGACCTTTACCTTCACTGGATTCGAATTAATATCTGTATTCCCATCAAAGGCAGAGCCATCAAGAATCACTACACTTTCTGGAAGAGTTAATTCTGTCAACTGATTTCCTGCAAATGATTTGGCTCCAATTGACTCGAGGCTTCCTGGAAGTAGTAATTCTGTTAATGCATTTCCTTGGAATGCGCCTTCCCCAATACTCTTCAGTCCATCGGAGAATACAACACTCGTAAGCTTTCGAGGCAGATTTGCAAACGCCATATCTCCAATTGCAGTTATGACTTCCCCCTTGCTATTACGTTGCGGTAATACCAAGTCCGTGTATGTTTCTAATTTTTTAATTCCTTTTTCAGAAAGTCCTGTAATTGTGGTTTCTGAAATGGTTATTTCATCAACCGTTGCCCTTGGAATTGCCATCATTCTACTGAGACTTGGGCTACTTGCTTTCTTAGTTCCAAAGATAAAGTCATCCGTATTCCACTGCGCCGCCTGATATACGATACGATGTGAATCTGAATTCTGGAATTTTAACAAAGCTGGATTGGTAGTATAACATACTACGATATAATCATTGTCTATGCCCGCATTATGATAAAAAGCATCATTTCCCAGACTTGTAAGAGTCGATGGCAGATTCACACTTTCTAAGTATCCTTCTTTAAATGCCAATGATCCTATTTTTTCAATTCCTTCTTCTAATACCAACTTTTTCAATGTAATTCCTTTAAACGTTCCTTCAAAAGCAGAGTCACCAATTTCTTTTACATTTCCAGGTACAACTAATTCGGTCAAATGATGTAGGTGAAATGCCTTTTTCCCAATTCTTGTCACTGCTTTTGGAATATCAAGTGACTCTAACTTCGCACCAGCAAATGCATAATCCCCAATTTCTGTAATACTTTCTGGAATCTCCACATGGGTTAAATCAATATTCATAGAAAAAGTCGCCTGTGAAATCTTAGTTAATCCTTTTGAAAGGGTTAACTGATCCATTACGTTTGCAGAAAATGCTCCGCTTTGTATCTCTGTAATGGTATCTGGTAATATCAATTCCTTAATTTTATTTGAATTAAATGCACTTTCTCCAATACTATACAACGTATTTGGAAATGTCAATCCTTTCAGACTATTATATTGGAATGCATTTGCCCCTATTGCTTGAAGTCTTTCAGGCATTTGTACACTTTCCATTCCATTCGGTGAATAAATCCCAGTCTTTCCCTGTTCCCATTCACCCTCTGGAATTTTAAAAGCCCCGTTACCAATTACGGTAATATCTTCTCCTGTGATAGGGTTCACAGTCGGAAGAACCAACTTATGGTTTTGAAGCCTTGTTTGATTTCCTTGCTCAGACCATCCAGTAATGGTAGGACCATCATAAGTAAAATCTTCCTCTGTCCATCCAGATTCTATCATCTGATCATACACTACCTGATGCCAATCAGAAGTAGGATAGAATTTTCTTGCCACCTCATTCAGATGCTCTTTGTTTGAGGAATGAATAGACACAACCGTTCCTCCTGCATTGGTAAAAGTATCTTTTGCTAACTTCTGAAGACCTCTTGGAATATCGATTCTTGTAAGTGCACTATCCTTAAATGCTTTTGCTCCTATTTCTACTAAACCCGATGGGAGCTTTACTTTTGTTATTGTTCTGCGTTCTGGTGTTTGAGCAAATGCACTGCTTCCAATTTTCGTAACTGTTGTAGGAATCACAACTTCTGAAAAGCTATTCCCTGCAAAGGCCATATTTCCAATGGCTGCAACCCCTTCTGGTATCGTTACAGATACAAAATTAGGTGCTGAAGTATTATTTAAAAACGCTGACGCTGGTATTTCTGATAGATTTTTAGACAATACCACACGTTTTAAAGTACTATTAGATGTAAATGCAGCCCCACCAAGTGTTGTAACACTATCAGGAAGCACCACGTCCTCCAGAGTATTCTGTGCAAATGCTTGTATTCCAATATTTTCTAACTTTTCTGGGAATACAATGGTTGTAATACGGTTGTCTCGAAATGCAAAATTACCGATTTTTTTCAATTCAATAGGCAGTATTACCGCTTCAAATATTTCATTCTCAACTCCGAAAGTTCCATATTCTCCTGGCTTTCCAGCTGCTATTTCTGTAATGTAATCCCCATCCACATTCTGGTTCGGTAATACTAGGTTTTTATTGAGTGGGCGTTTTAGTTCCCCCATTTGAGATAACCCTGTAATTACTGTTCCATTATACGTGAAATCCCATACACTATACGAATCTGCATTAATTTCATATTCATGATACGTAGAGTCTTTGAATTTCTCTTTATCCGTATACTGCGTATAATTTTGTACTCGTACTTTGGTGATTGCATTCTCAGCATCGGTATACTGTTTTTCAAATACGTTTGCACTTAATCCTTGCACCGTATATGGAAGATTGACGGATGCAATATTTTGATTGCGAAATGCCCTGCTTCCGATTGTTTCCAACCCTTCTGAAAGGGTAAGCACTGTGCTTGAAGTCAATGCGCTACTTGTAGAAAATGCATAGTTTCCAATGGAAGTTACCGTAGATGGAATGCTGATATTGGTAAAATTGTTACCCGCAAATGCATTGTTTCCTATTGTTTTCACTCCTTCTGGAATGATAATCTCTGAAAAGCCTTCCATGTAATCCACACCACTGCATCCAAACGCCCCAGCTGGAATATCCGTTAATTTACTAGATAACGTTACACTTTGTAGCGTTTTATTACTTCCAAATGCTCCTCCACCCATGGTTGTTACACTATTTGGAAGTATAATGCGAGCTAATTGATTCTTTTGGAATGCCGCCAATCCAATTTCTGTTAGCGTCTCTGGAAACGCTATCTCTGTCAAATTATTATTTTGAAATGCCCGGTCTCCAATCTTTTGTAATTTTGATGGAAGCACTACACTTTCCATTACTTGATTTTCATCACTAAAGGTTCCATAACTGCCAGATGCAGGAGCTGCTATCTCAGTAATGTATTCTCCTGATGGATTCTTATCCGGCAATACTAGGTTGTGATTTTCCACTCTTTTTTTCACACCTTTTTCTGATAATCCTGTAATCATAGTGCCATTATAGGAAAAGTCATTACTGGTCCATATATCCGTTCTAATATGAATTTCAAAAGTCGCTCCGGTTACTTCAAATGCCATATGTTCATCGTTTGGTGTATATACCGCTACATTCCCATTTTTATTCCCGGAAAAAGCCGCCTTATTTAACGCTGTTAAACTGAATGGAATATCAACCCGTGTAAGATTCGCATTTGCGAACGTCTTAGAATTTATTTTTAATAATCCTTCTACAAGTTTTACAGATTGCAATTTGTTCCTTCCTGCTGGCTGCTCAAAGGCACTGCTTCCAAGCTCTGTCACATCAGCTGGGATTATTACTTGCTCCAATTGATTATCTTTAAATGCCTTAGAACCAATTGCAGATAACGAAGTAGGCAATATTAACGTCTGAATCTCTTGCCCTGCAAAGGCACTCATTCCTATTGTTTTCACTCCTTCTGGAATTACCACTCTGGTCAAACTTGCATTGGTTGTATTCGATAACGTAATACCAAAAACAGTTGGTGCAATCTCTGTCATCTGAGAAGAAAGTTCCACTCTTTGCAAATGCACGTTGTTGAGAAAAGCTGCCCCTCCTAATGTTTTAAGGCTATTTGGAAGTATGACCTCACTAAAGTCATTCATGGCAAAAGCTTGCATCCCAATACTGCTTAATGTAGTTGGAAATTCTACATTCGTCAAGTGGTTATTTAAAAATGCCTTGTCTCCAATAGTTTGCAATTTTTCTGGTAACACTACCTGCTCAAATACTTCCCCCTCTATTCCAAAAGTCCCATAACTTCCTGTTCCTGCTGCAATATCAGTCACATCTTTTCCATCTGGTGTTTTGGCTGGCAACACTAATTTTTTATTCTCTGTACGCTTGATTATACCACTGTCTGAAAGTCCCGTGATGGAAGTTCCACTATATGTAAAATCTTCCCCCTTCCAACTTGCTGTATTTAATTTGATCCAGTGATACGTAGACTCTGGAAAATCAGCTTTATTAGATAGGTGCATATAATTATCTGTATCTAATTCTACCTTGCCTGCCTTACCTCCTTGGAATGCATTTGCATCTAATTTTATCAAGCTAGATGGTAAAGTTACCTTTTGAAGCCTAGCATTTGCAAAAGCGTTATCAGCAATTTCCTGAATTCCTTCCTTTATAATTAATTCCGTCATATTTCCTGTTGCTTCATTCTGCGCAAATGCACCAGAACTGATGACTTTGATTCCACCTGGTATCGTAAGGCTGGTCAATGCATTCCCTTGAAATGCCCTCGCCCCAATACTAGTAATTCCTTCTGGAATCACTAGTTTTTGAATTACATTGCCCGCAAATGCGGACTGTGGGATTTCTATCAGGCCTTTTGATAATGTAATTGCTGTCAATACATTTCCCTTTTGTCCACTAAAACTCTCTGCCCCTATGGTCTTTACACTATCTGGTAATACAACACTAGACATTTTGTTTTGCGCAAAAGCTGCAACACCAATTTGGCTTAAGGTTGTTGGAACGTTAAAAGATGACACATTATTGTTATAAAAGGCATAGTCACCTATGGTTTCTAATTTCACAGGTAATATTACGCTATCAAACACTTCATCAGCAGCTGAAAAGGTTCCACAATTTGTTGCGCTACCCGCTCCAATGCCTGTAATATATGCTCCCTGTGGGTTCTTATCCGGCAACACCAAGTCCTTGTCATTTGCTCTTCTTGCAACACCACTTTGGGATAGCCCTGTAATCACAGTTCCATTATATGTAAAATCCTCAGATTTCCAAGTAGAATTATCCTCCGGTTGCGTACCAAGAATTAGCTTTTGATGCCAGGACTTCTGGGATTCTGCTGTCCGGTCTATATGATTGATTCTATCTCTGTTGAATAGATCAGAATTGTCTGTATACATATAGACAAGTCCACCATTCTTTTTTTCTACTTCAGGTGCATTTTCAGGAACATTTTCCATTCCCGGATTTAATATGAATGTTCTTTTATCTAATTTTTCACAATAGTTAGGCAATGTTACCGATTTGATTTTATTATATGCAAATGCAAAACCATCCATTTGAAATAAAAAATCACAATTTTTATAAAAATTTACTGTTGTTATTTGGTTTTTTGCAAATGCTGAATTCCCGATCATCCACAACGTATGAGGAAAAGTCACCGTGGTTAATTGATTCCCACGAAAGGCAGATGCATCTATATAAATCACTCCATCTGGAAAATTTATTGATGTAATATTGTTATCTGAAAATGCCGCATTCATAATAACAAAATTTCCTCGTTCATGAACAACTCCAGTCAGTTGGTCATCGTAAGGAATCATCATTCCTTCTGGAAGCGTTACCGTTTCAATCCCTTGCTTTTGAAATGCATTGCTTGCAATACCTACAATGGTTGTTCCATCTGGCATTTTTGATGGAATCACCAGATTTTTATTTGTACTAATTTTAGCATTTCCAGACTCTGAAAATCCTGTAATTCCTTGACCTTTAATAATAATTTCCCTTTGATAATTGCAACCGGTCATGGTATGTGTAATTGGACCATATGTAAAGTCTTCAGAAGTCCATTCCAAAGAACGCTCCGCCATGAACGCAACGCTTTCCTCCAAATTACTTTCTACTGGTTGGCTGCTACTATCCTCTGCTGGAACCTTATTATCTGTTTCATCCTGTGGCAAACTGGAACCTTCAGAATCCACCTTTTCATCGGTTTTATTAGATTCCAAATCTGACGAATGATCAGTTCCGCCCAATTGCGTATCATCTGCAGATGATCCACTTTCTTCATCCGTCTGCTTCTCATTTGCTACATGTTCGGTATCGACCTTGATATCCGGAATATCTGCCGCAAATGTATTCATCACCATTGACATACAAAGCAGCAAGACTAGGATAAAAGATCCCCCTCTCCTTTTTTTCATATCTTGCCTCCTGTTTTCATATTGTATTTTATGTGTTATCTTTGATACCACTCTAATTTCTGATTATAGGATTGGCCTATAGGGAAGTCAAATCGATACTATTTATATATCTTGTCATATATAGAATTTGTCAATAATTGTCAAATTTAGTCAACTTCCTTTTTTAAATTCATAGCATTATATTCTTCGGTATTCATTTCCAGAATCCTCTCTGGCAAATGTTTTAATGCATCTCTTTTTTGTTTTTCTTCTTATCAATACTTACTTTTATTATTACACTACTAGCAGCTATGATTAATAAGAGTAAAAGCATGATTGTTGTATTATCTCCAGTTTTGGGAGAACAACTATTGACTGATGAATTCTGTACTTTGACTGTTGTTTGATTTTTAATCACAGAATTATTAGTTGTTATAATTGGTTCCCTTTTTTTTGCGCTTACATTAAAACTGCTCACAGCTCCACCATCCGTAGACATAATACGAATATTGTGTACTCCTACTGAAAGCGTCTGTACAAAACGCTCATGTAATGTAACGATTGTACTACCTGCTGTTACTGTATAGTCTTCTGATGACAGCTCTTCCTCATCAACATAGACAGTAACAAATTTCTCAAAGTCTGCACTTGACCGGAAACTAATTTTTTGACCTTGTTCTACAGATTGGTTATCATTACTTAACATTTTATATCCCTTTTGTAGTCTTAAAGTAACTTTCATCGGTTCTTTGTCTTTCATACCGTAATCATAAAGATAACTCACTTCTGTTTCTATCGGGCTTTTCAACGTAACAATTCCACTATTTTGATCATATGTATAGCCCTCTCCCTCTAATACTGTAACTTTTGACAAGTCAGAAACTATAGTTTTCAATGAAAATGTTGCTGCATCAATCGATTCATCGTAAGTAAATAGAAGAGTTCTTTTCTGTGGAGATATGGCCATACCCCATTTAAAATCTACAAAATTTGATAAATCCAGTTCTATCAACTGCATATTGGCACATCCTAGTGCTACTAGCTTGGAATTATTACTAAGATCTAACTTTTGTATTTTTGTATTGCTACAGTTTAATGCTGTAATCTCTTTGTTATTACTTACATCTAACTTGGTAATATTTGTATTCGAACAATCCACACCACCTATATTTTTTTGCTGACTTAAGTCTAGTTTTGTTAATGAATTATTATTGTTGCACAATAATTCTTCTATATTAGGATTATTACTTAAATTTAAGTCTCTTATATTCGTCCCCTCACAGTAAAGGACTATTAATTTGGGATTGTTGCTTACATCAAGTTCTGTAAGTGGATTATTGCTACACATAATATGTTCCAAATCTGGGTTATGACTATAATCCATCTTTGTTATCATCGTATTTTGAGTGTATACTTCATATAGCTTAGAATTGTTACTAATATCTAACTCTTTAATACGAGTATCATTGCAGTCTAAAGCAAATAACTCTTTACAATTACTTACATCCACTGCTTCAATTGGTGATTTATATAAGCACAGCCGTACTAGAGCAGTATTATTTCTTACGTCTAGTTGAGATAGTCCTGTAAGACTACATTGTACATTTTGTAATTTTGTATTTTTACTAATATCTAATTCTTTAAGCTCTTTTGCATAACTACAATCTAATTTTTCTAAGTTATAGAAATATTCAATTCCTTTCAGACTTTCTACTTGTAAATTCCATTCAAAATTAATTTCGGTTATATTTGTGATCTCCTCGTAGGAAAATCTATTGTTTTTATTTATATCGAATTTTTTTATAAACTCTCGGAATTTTTCATCCGGAAAATTAGTCTCATTAATCTCAACCTCTGATTCTGATTGTTGACTAAATTCTAATACTTGCATTGTTTGTTGTTCTGCTTCTACTTCCAGCTCCTGTTTCATTTCAGGTTCTTGTTCTACTTCTTGTTCTTGCTTTTCCTCTTCTAGTGGCGATTCCTGTTGTAAACTGCCTTCACTTTTTCCCTTTTCCTCTTCTGCCAAAATTGTCATTGGAATCATACTACTAACCACAAAAACTGCAATAACCAATGATAAGATTTTGTGTTTCCTACCTCTTTGGTACTTCATCTTAAATGCCTCCTCATATGTTTTCTTCTACTTTTTCACAAGTACGCTCTTTATTCCCGATACTAAATACAGCGCATATGATAAGCATACTATAGACCCAGAGCAAAAGACAATTGATTGAACCAATAGGTAGATAAGGAATATCTATAAGCAAAAAGGAAAGGGTCTATAGCATTTACGCTATAGACCCTTTCCTTTTTAGTATTTAGAAGATGTATCGATTCCTTCGTAACTAATAGGTTCCTCTTTTTTATCTATATTATCATAGATGATAGTATCATGATCCACACCCTTTAAATTGAATTGTGATACTAAAGAATTCATCATATTTGCTTGCGCAGACAACTCTTCGCTGGCTGCTGCACTTTCTTCAGCAGTTGCGGAATTTGTTTGTACTACTGCTGATATTTGCTCAATTCCAACTGTAACTTGTGCTATACCATCTGCTTGTTCATTAGAAACCGTTGATATTTCGTCAATTAGAGCCGTCACCTTAATCGCATTTTCTGTAACTGAATTTAAGACATTTGCCGTTTCTTCCGTAATTTTTCCACCATTTTCAACTGCTACAATGGTACCTTCGATTAAAACAGTTGTATTGCTAGCCGCTTCTGCAGATTTTTGAGCAAGATTTCTAACCTCATCTGCGACAACTGCAAATCCTTTGCCGGCTTCACCTGCTCGAGCAGCCTCGACAGCTGCATTCAGTGCTAGGATATTCGTTTGAAATGCAATATCATCGATTGTTTTTATAATCTTACCAATTTCTTTTGATTTTCCAGTAATTTCTTCCATTGCCTTAGACATTTCTTTCATCTTATCATTACTTACTACAACTTCATTTCCAGCCGCATCTGAAAGATTACTTGCTTCACTTGCCTTTTGGGCATTTATTTTAATTTTATCAGTCATTTCCGACATCGTTGCAGAAAGCTCCTCGATGGAAGATGCTTGTTCTGTTGCTCCTTGTGACAGCGCTTGCGCAGCTGAAGAAACCTGATCTGCACCACTGTTTACTTGCTCAGAGGAATTCTTAATTTCGGTCAAAACGTTATTCAACTTACTGATAATTGTTTTTAATGATCCAATTAGTGGTTCATAATCACCTATATATTCTCCTTCTGCTTTACTTTCTATCCTAAAGTTTCCATCCGCCAACTCCCCTAAGCAATTAGTCAGATCCTCAACAATATTTTTGATTCTTGTCATCATTACTCTCATACTGTCCGCCAGGCTTCCTATTTCATCCTTCGACTCATATGCTATGTTGACATGTAAGTTACCAATTGCCATTTTAGTTGCAGCAGATTCAATTTCTTGCAAAGGTTTCAGTAATTTCTTTAAAAGTATAATAATCATTGCAACTAAGACCAATTCCGCTACAATGGCAAAAATAATTAAAAATATAGTCATCTTTGCTTTCACAGCATTATATTCATCTGCCAAAACTGCGGTTTGCATCCACCAAGTATTTTCCCCAACGGAAATTGGTGTATAGTACCTTATCGTATCTCCACTTTTTTCATTCGTCTCCACGATAAATTCCTTTGCTTTATCAAAGTTCTTGCTAATTTTTTCATAGTTTTTGCTAGAGACCGTATCTTTAAAGTTTTTACCTATCACATCTGAATGTGTACTATACATAATATTTTGATTCTGGTTAATTAAATTAACATATAGAGACGGATATTCCGTACTCTTTACATCAATAATAGAAAATATTGTACTTTGTATATCCAAAAGAATTATTCCTTTGAATTCACCATTGGATTCAATTGGATAACTGACTGTAACTACATCAATGCCACTATCGGAATCAACATAAGCATCTGAAAAGCTCATACTCATGGCTTGCTTCGTTAATGCATAATAATCTTTTTCTTTGTATTGGTCATAGGTATTTTCTTGAACTTTTTTAGCTTCTGCCTCTTCTTTATATACATACGGTGCATAATCAGTGGCATTTGGTGAAAAAGCATTTGGTTCAAAAAATACACCAGCTCCAACAATACTATCATTTTCACTTACGGCTGACCAAATCGTATTTAGAATCGTATTTTCGGCATCATAACGACTTTGTGAAAGCTTCTTTCCATTTACTTTACTGACAAATGGACCGTCTTCCACGATCGCATCATTCTGTGAATACATATTCTTCAAGCTGCCATTTATGGTATCCGAAATACTGTTACACACATCCGTAATTGCGCTTACCTTTCCAACATTCGTATTACAAATTCCCGTCAATTCCCTATCCGTTGAAGCTCCTAAGGCCTTCCCCGTATAAATTACCACAAATAGATTTAACATAGCAAATCCCACAAAAATAATGGTACCTAAAACGATTGCTAATTTTGTTCCTAATTTTGCATCCTTAAATTTAAATTTCTTCATTTGTAATCCCCCTGATATCCTTTGATATGATTTTCTATAAAATCGCCTGTTGTAATAGGCGTTGAAAAAATTAACTTTGTAATTCTTTTAAAACCATGCTCCTATAGGCCACCCACATTCGCTCCATATCTCTACGTCTCTGTCGACATTCCTCCTCTGCAATGTTATCAATCAGACCAGAACCTTTTTCTAGAATTCCCCAAATAGTTCCTCCAAGCATGACGGCGTATATTTCGCAATTCAAGTCTTTTCGAATACTACCATCAGCGACACCCTTTTCTAAAACAACTTGAAGATATTTTGTTTTGATATAAAATAAATTATTGTTATACTCTACTTGTTCCATACTGGAAAAGTGCTCGCTTTGCCTATGTACGTAAACAGACATTTCTCGAACAAGCATTCTTTCTTGTGGGTTTTCAATAAATTGTTTATATTCAAAATCTATAATAGCTCCCATAATCTGTAAGCCCGTCATATGTTCTGCATCAAGGAGTTTTAGGTGCTCTTCTCGTATCTGAATATCTTTTTCACAAACACGTTTTGCTACAATGGAGATAAGATTTTCTTTTGCCCCAAAATATTTATTTAACGTACGTACCGTAACTCCTGCTTTTTCAGCTATATCTTTGCGTGTTGTATTCAATATCCCTCTTTCTTTATATACTTCAACGGCAGTATCAATTACATGATTTTTCCCTGCTTTCATCATCTCGTTATGTGACATAGACTAATCCTTGACCTTTATTTTAATTTTCATTCCCACACCGGGAACGGAATGGGTAAAAAATATATTCCCAAACAGAATATACTATATTTTACATAATATGTCATAATTCGACAAAAGTCAATCATGTATATATACTACCATTTACATTTTTATTTTTCCGTGCTACAATACATGCGTTGGAAAAAGCGAACCATAATTCGTGCTTCTAACAGATTCAATCGGTGTGTTCGAGACCTTCCACAAGTGTGGTTGGTCTCTTTATTGTTTTTTACACTATTTCCAATGCAAAAGTCGCATAATTACTATGTATTTATTCCTATTTTTACTCTCTGTACAAGTTTTGAGTTCCATTTTAGTTCCACTAGTCAAAGGTTATGTCTATATCATATTTCTTACCACCCTACCGAACTCCATATCATCAATTTGCAAGTTAATGTTGTCAACTTCCTTACAATTACTTAAATTGCCATAGTCTACAGTTCTCTGATTTTGTTAACACGCCTTGTTTTTATTTTATATAAGTGCACATACACCTTTTATATAGTAAATAAAATACCACCTACCGAAGGTAAGTGGCATCTAGTCTTCATTTATCATCATTCCACAATGATTACATTTGAAATATTTACTTGTTTTAGGATCGTATGGTGTTTTCAATATGCCCTTTTTGCATTCTGGGCAAACCACATCCTCACCGTTCCTTAATTTATCATAATGTATATCTATTTTTATCAAACATACCATTCCTTTTTATATAAACCTTATATCACCACTTAGTTAAAATCATTATAATTTTTTATAACAATTATTTTTATGCCATTGTATTAATGTCAAAAACATATGATGTGTTTAAATTCAATGCTTCAAATACATCATTTTTTGTGCGTTCACTTATTGAAGGTAAGCATGCACTTTTTACCAAGTCTGCTATATCTAAATTATTAGCTGAAATGTGTTTGCTAATATACAGATAATCCTTATCAGTTATTCCATTAAAGTAAAATGGAAACTCTTTTATAAAGCAATTATTCATTGGCTACCTCCTATATTTTTTAAAATAATCTGCTTGGAACTGCTGCAACAATAAGTTGCTCTTTTGTTTTTAGTATACTTTATTTCACCTGCTCTTATTTTTTCAAAATTCTTTAGGTAGTATTCTCGTTCAAAGTCATATTCTTTAGGTGTCATCCCATCTCTCCAATAAGGAGCCTTTTTTATATTTTCAGTTGCCCAATCATTCTTTTCACCCATTAAATTGTACCTCCATCTAACATCCAAACACTTAGGACTACAAAAATAGGATGCCGACGTATCGCCACCCTATAAAACGACCAATTCGTTCTAATATTTTAGTCACTCTATTTTGTATATTTAACAGACTGTTTTCAACCTTTCTATTAGCCCAAATACCCTCTTTATATCACTTGATTGTTTTTCTCTCTATTTTTTATTACTTAAGTTTTTTATAAATTTTATTTGTAGTCTCCGCATATTCATTAAAACCACAATCATCTTTAAACTTAAATATTAGTGGTATTATTATTAATGTTGAAAATCCCATAAACACTGTTACAAAAAAAATATTTTCCAAAATAAGCATGTATTTGGTCACGATATCATAATAATAAATTGCGACAGAACAAATAACTAACAAAGTTAATAAAATCATTGTTATATTATCAAGAATTAGTTTTCTTGTATTTTTTGCACATATCAAACTAGTAGTTAACGGCACTATTCCTAAGAAAAAAATACATGAATCAACATATAACTGGTTAAATTCTTGCTTATATACATAGAAATGCAAATAGGTACTTCCCATGAATCCAAATAACAAAAAGAAATTCAAAATTTTAATTGCTGAGTCACCCTTAACTTCTTTTTTGGCTCTTTCCCAATCATATTTTAGCAATGATGATATTAATAATACGAGAATCTCTTTCTGGTTTATAAATCTATCTATATCCCTTTCTTTTTCTATTGTTTCAATAATATACCAAATATGTGCATCTTCTAATATTTCATTTCCAAATTTGTTTCCTTTGCCAGGTAATTCTTTCAACTTATCAATTCCATTAACATTTATTCTAACTTTCAACTTATTCAAATATTTTTCAATATTATACATCGAAGCTTGCGAAATTTCTTGCGAGATTTCTCTCATTTCCATTCTCCACTGCTGTCTTTCTGCAGTTATATATTTTAGAGCATTATTTACTTTATTCTGATAATATGCTATTAACGCAGTTACGATTGCAATGACGACACCAGATGTAAGTATCATTTGTATATCCATTTTCCCTCCTTGACCTATATATATTATATAAAATCAGTATACATCAAGAATATTTTAAAGCAAGCTATTTTATTATCATAAAAAGCGTCCTGCATTGCTGCACAGCGCCTTCTCATATATTGATTTGCAAGTGGGGTACGTCTCATATCTCATTCACACTTTGACCTGTTTACACTATACCAAACCCCTATAGTGCCATACAATGACATCACTCAGGTAATTTGAATTTAGGTAATGCTTTTCCGTGAAGTCTGTGAACATGTCTTAAACTGCACCCTATTTCGTTACAGATTTCTTCAAACTTCATACCATTTATGTACTTTAGTTCTAGTATTTCTTGTAGCTTTTCATCATTCATCAATTCTATTTGTTTACGTACTTCTGTATAAACAGTTATGCGGTCGTACTTTGCTTTTATTAAGTCGCTTAACATCTCATCTAGCTTTACCATATAGTCTGATAAATCTTTTATACTGTTTGAATGTGGCATATCATCGTAACTTATACATGGACACATTTTATCTAACCTAAACTCTTTTATTTGATTTTCTATGCGTTTAACTGCTCTTTTAGAATAAATGTACTGCATAAGATATTCCTTCTTTTCTTCATTCTCTACCGTCAATCTCGTAGCTCTCTTTTTCTAAAATTTTTATTTAAAATTATGCATCTATTATGTTATTCTTATAAAGGGTGATTATTATGATGCGCGTTTATTTTTGTTCAAAATGCAAAAGATGTACATTTACAAATAATAAATCTCGTGCTACATGTTGTAATGCTAAAATGATTTTAATTAATGTAAATGCAAACCGATTCTTTAAAATGGATATTAAGCAACGTATTGATTTCTTACAATCATATTTTAACCATTCTAGGAATCAACTTCTTGTTACTTTTCTTTAAAATATTCCTTTTTAGTCATGTTTTATATATTAATTCATACAACATACTGATATTTCTGATGGCCACTTTAGGTCTTGTCTCTATTGTAATTTTCTTGTTTTGTCGGATAGTGAGCTGGCATAGTTACTATCCGACTGTTATCTATTCTTTTTGCTCCAATTCTTTTTCTGGTACGAACCCAGCAATCCAAACTTCTTGCATTTCTAGTATTGAATATGACTCCGGATAATTACTCCTCATTTGAATAAAAATTTTAGATAATACTTCTTTGTATTCATCTGGTCCACAACAATCTGGTCTTCGTATGGCTATCAATCTTATACAAGTATCCTTTTGATCACATTTGGCAGTTTTACAAATTTCATACTGACCATCCAATATAGCTTCAACATATATGCCTGTTTCTAAAAAAATTAATTCTGTATTTTTTAACCATGACTTAAAAATTGAATCTACATCGTTCATGTTTTCTCCACCGCAAAAAGAAATAATATACCTTTCAGTTTTTTGCATTTGTTCACTCCCTTAATCTCTTTATATATCATATGTGATTCAAATAACTTGTTGAAACCTTCTCTATCCTCTACCTTCTGTCATCTTACTAATTAGAGTAGATTGATTTTTACTTGCAATAGCATCCCTTACAGATTCCTCTGGAAAAGCTATTTGATATGTCTTTTCTTTGATTCTGTTTGTGATTCTATCATCACATTGCAATGTATCTAGAGAATAATTACTAGTAAATATTGTAACTTTATTACCTATGTATCTCTCATTTATGATGTGATAAAATTTTTCACTAATCCAATCTTTTACTTTTTCTGTTCCAAAATCGTCTATGATTGGCACTGGTGTCGTAGATAATGAATCTAAGAGCTTACTCTCACTTTTACACTCGTCATCCCAGCATCTTTTGATTTCGTTTAGTATCGTTGTCGATACAGCAAATTTCACCTGTTGATTTTTATTCCCCATCAAATCATTCGCAATGCTTGCAACCATTCTTGTTTTTCCGGATCCTTTCGTGTTCGAGTATATGTATAATCCCATACCCGTTTTTTTCATATCCTCAAAATTTATTAAATAATATTTAATTGCATTACATGCACCTTTAATAATTACCTTGGAATCCTCTTTTTCATATACACCTAATTCAAATGTTTCAAGCGTCATATTCTTAAAAGTAACTGGTATGTCTGCAAATCTAAGTCTGTTATTCATTATCATTTTTTCTCTACATGCACAAGGCCTTGCACACACTCTTCCTTTTTCATCCTCATAAGATATCCATCCACTACCACCACACACTTCGCATACTTTAGAACTCTTCGAAGTCCCCAATGCATCCTTATCTTGCGAGTTCTCCGACAATGCCTTCATCCTTTGTAATGTCGTATCCAGCTGGTCCATCAAATTCCTCCGTTTTATAATTGCAATCAAGATAATCTATATACCCGGAATTAAAAAACGTACTTCCGTTTTTCCCTTTTCTCCATCTGCATATCATCAACGAATCTTTCCACACAACGTTCTAGTTCTTCAAAATCAATCTTTTGTAATTTTTTCTTTTGAATTTCAGATACAGACCCTTTCCCCTTTTTGATCGAATACAACTTCCAAATAGATTCATAAAATTCATCTAGCGAATCCGTATCGTGCATGGCATATCAAGTACTTTATTTTTGTGGTTTAAGAATAGGTGCATTATTTGCATTAGTTGCAGAGGATATTGACTTATCAGAAAATGTAATTCACATTACTAAGTCACTACAGAGAGTTAAAAAAGCTGATATTATAACACCGCCAAAATCCGAAAAAGGCATTCGGGATATAACAATACCAGATTTCCTTTCAAAAGAACTTGAAATTTATATGAATATGATATATGATTGCAAAGGCAAAACTAGGCTTTTTGAGATTTCAAAGCAAAAACTATACTATCCTATGAAAAAGTATTCTGAGATTGCGGATGTCCCTAAAATAAGGATTCATGACCTAAGACATTCACATGTAGCACTCTTAATTGAACAAGGAGTACTTCCACTTGCAATTGCACAACGCTTAGGTCACGAGGATGTTTCCATTACCCTTGGAACTTACGGACATTTATATCCAAATAAGCAAAGAGAAATTGCAGGTATTTTAGGCAAACTTGAAATTTAGTTCCATTTTAGTTCCATATGCTTAATATATTTTCTAAATAGCCATGAGTTAAGCCAAAAATAATCGGTGTGTTCGAGACCTTCCACACCTAAAATAAAACTAAAGGAGAATTGAATATGAAAAACAAAGGTGTATTATTTATGACTCAGTCCGCCATGATTGCTGCCATCTACGTTGTCTTAACCGTAGTATTTGCGCCATTTAGCTTTGGAGAGGTTCAAGTACGTATTGCAGAAGCACTTACCATCCTGCCTTTTTTTACAGGCGCTGCTATTCCAGGACTATTTATCGGGTGTGTGATTGGCAATATTTTAGGCGGAGCAATTTTACCAGACATTATCTTTGGTAGCCTTGCAACCTTAATCGGTGCATGTACAACATATCTATTACGTAGCCACAAGTTTTTAGCGCCCGTTGGTCCTATTGTTGCTAATACGATTGTTGTACCTTTTATCTTACGTTATGGATATAGTATTTTACTTCCAATTCCGATCATGATGTTAAGTGTTGGTATTGGAGAAGTAATCTCTTGCGGTGTATTAGGCATGGTTCTACTATTTGCTTTAAATAAATACAGCCATTTAATTTTTAAAAAAGTATAAAATAGGGACGGGGGCAATGTTACATTGCCCCCGTCCCTATTTACTATTTAATTTAATGCTGCAAGTTCTGGTAAAACAAACATACCATTCTCACGTATTAATTTATCATCAAAGTATATATTTCCTCCGCCATAATCTTCTCGTTGGACTAGAACCAAGTCCCAATGAACAGACGATTGATTTCCATTTGGTGCTTCTTCATAACAGTTCCCTGGTGTCAAATGAATAGAACCTTTGATTTTTTCATCAAAAAGTGTATCTTTCATTGGATGCAAAATATGTGGATTTACCCCAATTGCAAATTCTCCAATATATCTAGCTCCTTCATCTGTATCTAGGATTTCATTTAACCTCTTGGTGTCTGTAGACGTTGCATTCACAATCTTACCATCAACAAATTCGAAACATATATTCTCAAATGTTGCTCCTTGATATGATGTCGGTGTATTATACGTAATCTTTCCATTAACTGATGTTTTGATTGGTGCAGTAAATACCTCTCCATCAGGAATATTCATTTCCCCTGCGCAAGGAATGGCAGGAATATCTTTTATAGAGAAAGATAGATCTGTTCCTGGGCCTATTATACGTACCTGATCTGTCCTATTAAGAAGTTCTACCAATGGTTTCATAGCTTCATTCATTTTAGAATAATCCAGATTGCATACATCAAAGTAAAATTTCGTAAAAGACTCTGTGCTCATATTAGATAACTGCGCCATCGATGCGTTTGGATAACGGAGAATGACCCATCTGGTTTTTGGTACTCGTATCTCATGATGCACTGGTGTTGAATAATATTTTTCATATAATGTCATCTTCTCCGATGGCACATCGGATAATTCTGAAACGTTATCTGTGCCTCTTACCCCTATATAACAATCCATTTGTTTCATTTCGTTGCATCCTAGTTCCCCTAATATCTTAGCCTGCTCTTCTGTGATATTCAAAAGTAATTCCCGGTGTACACGTTGATTTTTATAATGAGGAAACGGGATTCCACCAGCTTGATAAATATTTTTTACTAGTTGTATTGCTAAATCTTCTGTTTCTTCTCCCACATAATCAATATAAACTTTATCACCTTTTTTTACCTTGCATGAATAGTTTACTAATGTATCTGCTAATACCTTTACTCTTTCATCCATAACTTTTTTCCTTTCTTCTGTTCAATCTGCGAACACTACTGCAAATAGCCAATAAATGTATTTCCACTTCCTGATACGATCTGGTCTATGCTATCGATTGGTTGTAATTCTATTGCCCCCGTAGCCGGATTAATATATTGTACATTTACCTTTCCATACCCTGTTAATATGATAGCATTGGCGCTATCAATCATAGCCATCACTGGAGTTCCTTTGTTAATAACATAAAGTATCTGTTCTGTCGTACATCCAGTAAGGTCCAGTTCGTTTCCACCTGAATATTCTGACAGAATTTCCATTGGTGTTTTTCCTGCCGCCAAAGCAGGGGTAAATACTGCTGTAAAGATCTCTGGATTCTCAATCTCATAAGTAATATCTCTATTTCCATGTTCCCACACATATTTTTGTTGGGACGTTACAACTATCCCCGAACAAGTATCTGCTTTTTGAATTGCATACCCTGCTTTATCGTAGACTCCCTGCATCTTTCCGATTCCATATACATAATATTTTTGAGTTTCATCTCCAATATCAAATGCTACCGTCGTCGGATTTTCAAAGAGTACTTGCTTTGGTTTTAATAACTTTGGCTTTTTGTCTGATATGCCTTCTGCAAAGGTCAGTCGCATTTGTGTCTCTTTTTGGTCTGTTACTATAGTTTCAAGTTCAATATTACTTTTTTCTTTTTCTTCGTTATTCGTAATATAATCTTGATTTATTCCAGTATAGACATCCCCATTTTTAGTAACCCGATTTAGCGTAATCATATTTTCTTGTATGGCTACATCTAGTATATAAACTTGATCCATTGCATACGTTTTTACAACCTTACCTTTTGTATCACTAATCTCTACTTTATACATTGGAAGCGTTATTTCCCCTGCAAGTGTTCTCCCTGCTTCTTCTGGCCTTGCTACACCATATACAAAATCATTAAATACAAATCCTAATGGTCTCACACACTCATTGTCATTTGCTGCTATCACATAGTCTTTACCTGTTTTCAGATTTAATACTGTAATTTTGGTAGAGTTTTGACTATCTCCTTCATTTTGGTATGCTAATAAATGCCCATCTTCTGACGCTACATATTGCCCTTCTTTTAATCCGGTCACTAATTCTTCTTGTGTGTGTTTCACAAGGTCTACTTTATACAAAGTTCCACCAGTCATTACATATAGAACCTGTTGCTTATTATTGTAATATACAAGTTTACCCAATTCGTCCTCTGCAATCGCAAAGGACTTATTGCTTGGAATAAAAGCTTTTTCTTCCACTGAATTTTTTTCAATATCATAGTAATAGATAGCTGCACCAACTTCCCCTTCATGCTCTCCGCGATTCATGTAGCCATACACCACAAAGGTAGTACTTCCATTCCTATCCATTGCTACTATATTAATATCATGTTGATTATAGCGATTACGTATATCCGTATTTTCTGCGCTTGCAAAACTAAAAACTAATGACAAATTATCTTCGTTCTGATTATAGTTCCAAAGCTCTCTCTCTTGGACAAAAGATACAATGGTCCCATCTTCATTTGTTGTGTAAGGAACATTCAAGGATGTAATTCCCAATACAATTCCCTTCTCTGTTAATACCTGTTGGGTTCCATCAAAGATTTGCTCCATGGTACGATTATAGTCCAATAAATATGCAGAACCTTTTTGATAACGAACACGGAAAAACTCCTTCACATTATATAATTCTTTCTCATTTAATTCTCCATTACACCTTACCTGATACTCTAGCTGAATAGAGCTATAAGAAGCATTTGCTTCCTTTATGTTCCACTGTACATTCCCCACTACCTCTGGATGTAAGTTTCCCCAGCCTACATGCTCAATATCCGAATGAATGGTTACTTCGTGATACGTGGAATTATCTCCCTCTGAATTGGATTCTAAGGCACCTGCCAATTGTGAAACCTGCGTTTTGTCTAATGTCTTATTATGAAAATCATTTACAAAATCTATGCATTCCTTCGTATTAATATCCGGACTTTTTAATACCCTGGTATAATAATATATTTCTTGGTCATTTTTCGTATTTAGCGTCACTTTTAATATGCCTTCCACACCTTGGGCAAGCTCATTTCCCAGGTCTAATGTCAACGTATCTGACACTTTTTTAATATGACCAGAAAGAATACTCGTGACTCCATCTATGGAAAAGACTTCATAGGCAATGGACTTAATTTCGCTATCGTATGAATTCACATTCATTTGAAGCTCATTTCCTATATGGATAGGAACGATGGTATCTCGCATTGCCGTAATCTCCATATCATTTCTATAGCCAGCTAATTCATTCACAGTATAATTATCTAGTATAAAGGATACTCGCGGCAACGTTGGAGAACTCATATCTGCAGTCATATCTGCATTACCACGATTCGTAAGATAGCTAAATACTATAATTGCAATTACAAATACGCCTGTTAATATTCCAGCCTTTATAATTCTATGTTTCATTTATTTATCCCCTTTATCTTTCAAAAGCCTCTGTAGCATTGGATGAATATTCAAGAATTCTAATAAGGCTTTTAATTCTTTGTCATTCTTCTTTTTTTGACCTGTTTTCATGGCACGTATTAATATATTTTTGGGTGTATGCTCCATATCGATGAATTCTAAGATTTGTGCATCATAACCTTGGTGAACCAGGATTTCTGCACGTACAGCATCCGTTATAAGCGAAGACATACGCTCTTTAATTAGACCATATTGTAAGACTGGTTGTAGCACTTCATTTTTAATCTGATCATTTAATTCATGCTGACAACATGGTACAGATAAAATGACTTTTGCATTCCATTCTATGGCTTTTGCTATCGCATAATCTGTTGCAGTATCACAAGCGTGCAAAGTTACCACCATGTCCACCTCTTCTACCCCCGTATAATCTGCAATATTCCCCTTTAAAAAAATCAATTTTTCATAACCATATTTCTCACTCAAAGCATTGCAACGCGCAATAACCTCCTCTTTTAAATCTAACCCTATTAATCTAATATCATAGCCATTTAGTACATGCAGATAATAGTAAATAGCAAAGGTTAGATAAGATTTACCACATCCAAAATCTAAGATTGTAAGTTCTTTTTCTTTTGATAGTTGTGGTAATATATCTTCTACAAATTCTAAAAAACGATTAATCTGTCGAAACTTATCAAATTTGCTTTTTACAACTTTGCCTTCTTTTGTCATTACTCCTAAATCTTGTAAAAATGGAATGCATATTCCTTCTTTTAAAATATAACTTTTCTTTTTATTATGTTCTAGACTGACTTCCTTTACACCTGCTAATTGCTGCTTTTTCTGAATGGTTACTTTTCCTTTTTTACTTATTAAAATATGATATTTCAACGCTTTCGTTTCTATCTGCATTTGCTTATAATGTTTCATCCACTCTAACATACAGCTAATAGTTTCCTGGGTATCCAAATTCTTGTGAAAAACTTGCGTGCTTGAATAAGATTCACACTGAAAAAAGAGTTCTCCCTTTTGTAGAATTGGACGTACTTTAATACGTAAGATCTCGCTTTTTAATCTAGGATTACTAATAATTGCATTCATAAAATCTATATTTAAACATTCTTGTAGTACTATTTCTAATTGTTTCATTCTCTACCTCTTTTAATTTACTTTAGTTGTATTGTAATGCCAAATGCCTTTATACGCAAGAATAACCATGGTTTTTCGCGATATATTCTCAATTTAAATTTTTATAAACAGAATTCGACAAAAACTAATATTTTATTAATGTTTTTTCGTTTTCTTTAAGATTTTAGACACATTTTTTTCACATATTTTTATTATACTGTAATTCAGATAGTTGATTAACACTCACTATCTCCCCCCCCTCATAAAGTAAAACACCCCGAGAATTTCTCGGGGTGTCGCACTATTCTTTTACATATTTTTATAGTTTCATACTAATCGTATTTTCTTTTCTTTTTCTTTTGAATTATTTCCATTTATCCAGTATACTTAAAATAGAAAAAGATAATAATCAAAGGGGATTATATATGAAAACAGATTTTTATTATCCATCTCAAGATGGAACCACCCAAATTCATGCTGTTGAATGGATGCCTGACGGGGATGTTAAGGCGATCTTACAGATTAGTCATGGTATGGTAGAATATATTAACCGTTATGATGCTTTTGGTTCTTATTTAGCGGAACGTGGATATTATGTAGTAGGCCAAGACCATCTTGGCCATGGGGAATCCGTACAAACAGAAGCTGACCATGGGTTTTTTCACGAGAAACACGGAAATGATTATGTCATCGGTGACATACATGAACTCCGCAGACGTACTACTGCCAAATATCCAACATTACCTTATTATATGCTAGGGCATAGTATGGGGTCTTTTCTTACAAGACAGTATATCAAGAAATATGGTGAAGGACTTCATGGTGTCATTATCATGGGAACTGGAGAGCAACCACCAATGATAGTCTCTATCGGTAAAATATTATGTACCTTTATTGCACATTTTAAAGGATGGCACTATCGAAGTACATTTATTAACAATATTGCCTTTGGTGGCTATAACAAGAAATTTCAACCCTCTCGAACTACTGTTGATTGGCTTTGTAAAGACACAAGTATTGTAGATGCGTATCTTGAAGATCCTTGGTGTACTTTTATCTTCACTGTTAATGCCTATTATCATATGTTTTGCGGTATGCAGGAATTATCAGACCCAGCAAATTTGGAGCGTATTCCAAAGGATTTACCAATCTTTTTTGTTGCAGGTAAGGAAGATCCTGTGGGGAACTTTGGGAAATCCGTAAAAAAAGTTTATCAAAAATATAAAACATGTGGTATGAAAGATGTAAGTATAAAATTATACGATGATGACCGGCATGAAATTTTAAATGAAACTGATAAATTTCAAGTATTTGCTGATTTATATGCTTGGCTTGATCATCATTTACCTCGTTAAATCTTAATCCAGAATAATAAAAGACACGGCATGTTGAAACAACATACCGTGTCTTTTATCACGTCTATCTATCATCCATTTTGACATAATCTCTATATGGTGCCAAAGGCTTATATGCTGGGCGAATAATCTTATCCACATTTTTAAGCTCTTCTAATCTATGGGCACTCCAACCTACAATACGTGCAGCTGCAAAGATTGGTGTATATAATGCTTCAGGTAATCCCAACATACTATATACCAATCCACTGTAGAAGTCTACATTTGCATTTACGCCTTTATAAATATGTCTTTTTTCTCCAATAACTACTGGAGCGAGATGCTCTACTTTCTCATACAATCCATATTCTTTTTCGCATCCTTTTTCTTTCGCTAACTGTTTTACAAATTTTTTAAAAATGTCAGCTCTTGGATCTGAAATCGAATAAATAGCATGCCCCATCCCATATATTAACCCTTTTTTATCGAATGCCTGTCTATCCAATAAGGCCTCTAAGTACTTACGCACTTGGTCATCGTCTTCCCAATCAGTTAGATTCTTCTTCATATCACTGAACATCTGAACAACTTTAATATTAGCGCCTCCATGCTTTGGTCCTTTTAAGGATGCCATGGCTGCAGCTATCGTGGAATATGTATCAGTGCCTGAAGATGTTACGACATGGGTTGTAAATGTAGAGTTATTACCACCACCATGATCCATATGCAAGACTAATGCCATATCAAGGATCTTTGCTTCCAATGTGGTATATTTCCGATCTTCTCTTAACATCATCAAGATATTTTCGGATGTTGACAGATCTTTGGATGGCGCATAAATCCACAAATCTACTCCTTGACGATAGTTGTATGCATGATATCCATACACCATCAACATAGGAAACTGACTAATGAGGTTTAAGCATTGGCGCAATACATTGGGAATCGTTGTATCGTCCGCTTTGGCATCATAAGAATATAATGTCAAAATAGATCTTGATAAACTATTCATCATATCTCTGCTAGGAATTTTCATAATAACATCCCTTACAAAATTAGGTGGTAATGTTCTTCTCTCAACCAAAGTCTCATGAAAATCATTCAATTCTACATCCGTAGGCAAGTCTCCAAATAATAAAAGATATGCTATTTCTTCAAAGCCAAAATGCTTTGCCTCTAAAAATCCACCAACCAAATCCTTAATATTGTATCCGCGATAATAAAGATTCCCTTCACAAGGCACCTCTTCGCCATCTACCACTTTCTTAGCGCATACATCCGAAATATTTGTCAAGCCAGCTAGAACACCTTTACCATTTAAATCACGTAATCCTCTTTTGACCTCATACTTCGCATAAAGCTCTTTTTCAATTGCATTGTTCTTTTCACATAGCTGTGATAGCTGATCAATCTTTGGGGTAATATCAAATAATATCTTATCTTGTAAATTATTCATATATGCTCCTTTCTCATTGGGGACGGGGGCAATGTACATTGCCCCCGTCCCCAATTAACAATCAACCTGTCCCTATCTTCTAATTCGTAGGGAAATAAGGTCTCAATACTCCTGCTACATTGCTAATTGGCATTGTTTGCAACCAAACATGGCCAGGTCCTGTGACTACTGTATTAAATAAGCCTTCTCCACCAAATACCATATTTTTAATTCCTGGTACTGATTTTATCTCCATCGTACAACTTGCTGTCATAGCAGCTAAATATCCTGTATCCACAACTATTTGCTGACCAGCTTGTAAATCATATTCTACAATGTGTCCATCAAATTCAGCAAATGCGACCCCTTGTCCGGATAGTTTTTGCATAATAAATCCCTCGCCACCGAAGAACCCAGAAGCTAGTTTCTTTTGAAAAAACACGGATAAATCTACGCTCTTCTCTGCCGCAAGAAATCCACTTTTTTGTACAACGATCTCTTTCCCTGGTGCAATTTCAAATGCTTTGATTGACCCAGGAAAACTGGATGCAAATGCTATCATGCCTGCTCCGCCCTTGGCTGTATAAATATTCATAAACATTGATTCACCTGAAAACATTCGGCCAAATGCTTTTCCTATACCACCATTGGTAGACGTTTCCATTTGCATATTGGGTGACATCCATGACATAGAACCACGTTCTGTAATCATTTGCTCACCGCCATCGAGGTTGCAAATTACAACTGGTAATGTTTCGCCTTGAATTTGATACTTCATTATGTAGTTCCTCCTTATACTTAGATATAAATCATTATCGAGTGACCATTTTCCATAAATTTTTAAATCAAGTGACTTAATATATTACTAAGCGCTGCAAATTCTTGTAATGTCAAGGCCTCACCACGCACACTTGCCCCTTTGCCCAATTGCACTATAGCATTTGCTATTTCTTCTTTATCTATTGCAATTTCCGGAGAATTATTTAGCCCATTTAACAATGTTTTTCTTCGCTGATTAAACGAAGCTCTGATAATCTTAAACATCAGATTTTCATTTTCTACATAGACGGGTGGTTCTTGATAACGCTCTAATTGAATCACCGCTGAGCCTACATTGGGCCTTGGCATAAAACAATTAGGAGGTACATTTGCAACAATATATGGTTTTGCATAATATTGTACAGCCAAACTAAGAGCTCCATAATCCTTAGTTCCGGGGCCAACCTGCATCCGATCTGCCACTTCTTTTTGCACCATTACGGTAATACTACTAACTGGTACATGGCTTTCGAATAAACCCATAATAATTGGAGTTGTTATATAATACGGAAGATTTGCAACTACCTTAATTGGCTGATTATTATTCTTTTCCCTCGCCAACTTCGCAATATCCACCTTTAATACGTCTTCATTCATAATTGATACATTATCATAGGAACCCAAAGTATCTTGAAGAATTGGAATTAATGCCTTATCTATCTCTACTGCTACTACTTCTCTTGCAGCACAAGCTAAGTACTGAGTCATTGTTCCGATTCCCGGCCCTATTTCCAACACAAAATCGTCCTTAGTGATACTTGCTGATTCTATTATTTTATCTAAAACATGAGTATCGATCAGAAAATTTTGCCCAAATTTTTTTTGAAATGTAAATTTGTATTTCTGCAGTACCTCTATAGTATTCTGGGGATTGCCTAACGTTGGCTTATTCATATATTTACTCCTCTATTATTCGATGTATCATACATTATAATATAAATGTTACTATTACTACAATCAAATTTTATTAAATTTTTTATTGCCGAAAAAGCATTAGTTATTCTATTCCTATAATCCATAAAGTATCTTCGCATTTTCCGCAGTTTGATTTATAATTTCCTCTTCTGTTAGTTGCTTTATTTCCGCTAATTCTTTCACAATATAAGAAATATTTAAAGAAGTATTCCTTTTCCCACGATTTGGAGTAGGGGATAGATAGGGGGAATCTGTTTCTAAGACTATTTTGCTTATCGGCACTTCCTTTGCTACATCCTTCACCTTCTTAGCATTTTTAAAGGTCACTACACCCCCCAGTCCAATATAAAACCCCATATCCACATATTTTTGAGCCATTTCTACGGAATATGAAAAGCAATGGATGACTCCTCCCAACCCACTTGCATGATCTTTCATAATTTGTAATGTATCGGCTGCTGCCTCTCTACTGTGAATAATTACTGGTAAATTAAGTTCCCTTGCTAAGTCTAATTGACGCACAAACCACATCTTCTGTAAATCACGAGATTCATTATCCCAATAATAATCCAATCCTATTTCTCCCACTGCAACCACTTTTTTGTTGCTATATTGTTCTTTTAGCCATTTAAATGTTTCTTCATTCAAATCCCCAACTTCATCAGGATGTACACCAACTGCGGCATAGATAAATGAATACTGGTTTGCCAAGTCTACAGATTCTTGACAACCTCGTAGGCTTGCACCCACATTTACAATAGTTCCAACCCCATTTTCATTCATGCTTCGCAGCAACTCATCTCTATCCTCATTAAACTGCTCATCATCATAATGCGCATGTGTTTCAAAAATCATACTTATTCCTTCCTCCTCTTTATTAGGGACAGGGCAAATGTAAGATGGGGACGGGGGCAATGTGCAATGCCCCCGTCCCCATCTCACCCTAAAGCAATGAAGCTCTTAATTCTTCTTCGCTTTTTATGGATAACAATCCTGGTGCAATATCGAATACGGTTTTTGCTCCTGACTCACCTTTTTGTGACAAACGATAAGCAGCTCGTGCATATGCCACTAAAACTGATGATGTAAATTCAGGATTGGAATCTAATTTTAATGAATATTCTATTACATGCTTATTTCCTGCTGTTCCAGTTTCTCCACTGCGAATTACAAAGCCTCCGTGTGGCATTTTACTATGTTGTTCTTGTAACTCTTCTTCCGAAATAAATGTAACTGTAGTATTATATTCATCGAAATAATTTGGCATTGTTTTAATTGCATCTTCTATCGCCGTTAAATCTGCTCCGTCTTCTGCAACCACATAGCAATCTCTTAAGTGCTTTTGTCTAGTTGTTAGTTTTGGTTCGCTACCGCTTCTCACTTCTTCTACCGCAGCTTCAATAGGTACCGTGTATTGAATCCCATCTTTAACCCCTGGAATCCTGCGAATTGCATCAGAATGACCTTGACTTACACCTGTTCCCCAAAATGTGTAGGTACTTCCCTGTACAAGAATAGATTCCCCATAAATACGATTCACAGAAAACATTCCTGGGTCCCAGCCAACAGAAATAATACTTACATTATTTCCAGTTTTGGCAGCTTTATCTACATTTGCAAAATATTCCGGGATTTTCGCATGTGTGTCAAAGCTATCTATGGTATTAAAATTTCTCGCAATTTCTGGTCCCATTACTGGTAAATCAGTTGCCGACCCACCACACATAATCATAACATCTACTTTCCCCTTCAGGGAAAGCAAATCATTCATATGGACAACATTCACATTTGGAGTAGCGATTCTTACTTCTTCTATATTACGTCTTGTCACTACTGCTACAAGTTCCATATCCTCGTTACGTGCTATCGCAGTTTCCACTCCACGACCCACATTTCCATAACCTAAAATACCAATTTTAATTTTACTCATAATTTTCTCCTCTTACTTTACAAATCATTCGGGGGACAGGTCAAATGTTAAATGGGGACGGGGGCAATGTGCAATGCCCCCGTCCCCATTTAGCAGATTTCCGCTCCTGCTGGCATCTTCTTTTCTGGTATCATTAATGCAAGTTGCCCCTCTGCATCTTCTGCGCACAGTAACATTCCTTCGGATAATACTCCTGCTAATTTTGCTTGTTTTAGGTTCACTAGTACCATTACTTTTTTTCCAACCATTTCTTCTGCTGTGTAATGTGCTTTAATCCCTGAAACAATTTGTTTCACTTGATTGCCTACTTTTACTTGAGAGCACAATAGTTTTTTTGATTTTTTCACCTCTTCACACGCAATAATTTCTCCAACTTGAAATTGCATTTTCATAAAATCATCATATGTGATTTCTTCTTTAGACTCTATATCAATTACATCCTGAATGTCTTCTTTCACTTCTTCTATTGGCGGATGTAATTGTTCTACTTTTTTCATAATTTCTTCCACATCTAATCTTGCAAATAAGATTTCTGGTTTCTCGGTAACTGAGCCACCATTTAACTGTGCAAGGATCTGCTCGGATGTTGCTGGCATAAATGATTCTAACAACCTTGCTCCTTCTGTAATACTTTCGATGAGATTCCAGAGCACTGTCTGCAAGCGTCCCTTTTGATCCTCATCTTTTGCAAGTGCCCATGGCATAGTCTCATCAATATATTTATTACAACGTTTAAATAAATTAAAAATCTCAGTAATCGCATCAGCCACACGTAAATCATTCATTTTCGCATCTACTACTTCTTTACAACGCAGTGTGATTTCCTTCAAATCTGCGTCTATTGCTCCCTGATTACCAGTGATATTACTCTTCGTTACGATTCCACCAAAATATTTATTTGTCATGGAAATCGTACGGTTCACTAGATTTCCTAATGTGTTTGCGAGATCCGAATTCATGCGTTCCACCATAAGCTCCCAGGAAATAACACCATCATTCTCAAATGGCATCTCATGAAGTACAAAATACCGGACTGCATCTACCCCAAAGAAATCAACAAGTTCATCCGCATATAGTACATTTCCCTTGGATTTACTCATTTTCCCATCCCCTTGGAGTAACCAAGGATGTCCAAATATTTGCTTTGGAAGAGGTAAATCAAGAGCCATTAAGAAAATTGGCCAATATATAGTATGGAAACGAATAATATCTTTTCCAATCAAATGCAAATCAGCTGGCCATTCTTTTTTAAATTGTTCTGTATGAGTTCCATCGCAATCGTAACCGATCCCAGTAATATAGTTTGTTAATGCATCTAACCATACATATACAACATGTCGTGGGTCAAAATCAACCTGTATTCCCCATTTAAAAGAGGTTCTCGATACACAGAGATCTTGAAGCCCTGGCAATAAAAAGTTATTCATCATTTCATTTTTACGGGATACTGGTTGAATAAATTCTGGATGTAATTTTATATGCTCGATTAATCGCTCTGCATATTTACTCATTTTAAAGAAATATGCCTCCTCTTTTGCAGGCTGTACTTCTCTTCCACAGTCTGGACACTTGCCATCTACCAACTGAGACTCTGTAAAAAACGATTCACATGGAGTACAATACATTCCTTCATAGTGTCCTTTATAGATATCCCCCTGATCATATAATTTTTTAAAGATTTTCTGTACTTGTTTTTCGTGATCTTCGTCTGTAGTACGAATAAATTTATCATAAGAGGTATTCATAAGATCCCAGATATCCTTTATCGTTCCTGCTACCCCATCTACAAATTCTTTTGGTGTAACTCCAGCTTCCTCAGCCTTTAATTCAATTTTTTGACCGTGTTCGTCAGTCCCTGTCTGAAAGAACACATCATATCCTTGGCTGCGTTTATATCTTGCGATCGCATCTGCCAAAACAATTTCATACGTATTCCCTATATGAGGTTTTCCTGAAGTATACGCGATTGCAGTTGTCATGTAAAATTTCTTATTTTCCATTATAATTTCCTCCTTCTGTCCAAATGGGGACAGGCTTAATGTGAAATGGGGACGGGGGCGATGTGCATTGCCCCCGTCCCCATTTCACATTATGGTATCATTAGAAACCCTTATCTGTCAAGGTTTTGCATACTCTCCCTTTCTATTTCATACCTTATTAAAAACCCTTTTGGGAGCTTCCTATGCAATCTGATTTTCGTAATACTGATATGCGCCGTCTTACGCGCAGGTTATTTCGCTATCTTTTATTCACGTTAGTACCGGCAATTGCATGTATCATTCTTTTATTTGCAGTGTCCAAATCACCATTTAGTTCTATTTCAAATCACTCAAACTCGACAATTACCCAAAATACGGACGAAGCTTTTGAAACTTTTACAAACGAGCTTTTTAAGCAACAAGTTTCTTCTTCTACCATTAACTTACATTATACCTTACAAAATCCAGCAGATTATGGTATTAGTAACGCCCCTGTTACCTATGGTTCTTTCAATACCAACTCTACGCTTGCATTAGCTGGACTTGAAAATTGCCAGGCAGCATTACATGCTTATGACAGGGATTCTTTATCCAAAGACAACCAGTTGACCTTTGATATTTTAGAATCTTATTTAAATACTTCCATCATCGGTGCACCTTACACCCTATATGAAGAACCATTAAGTCCTGTAACTGGCATGCAGGCACAATTACCAGTTCTATTGTCCGAGTATCATTTTTCATCTTCGGCGGACGTAGATACATATTTATCTCTTTTATCAACCACACCAGACTACTTTCATTCATTGATTCAGTTCGAAACAGAAAAGTCTCAAAATGGACTCTTCATGGCGGATTATACAGTGGATTCTATCATTGATCAATGCAACGCTTTTATCGCAATGCAATCAAATAACTACTTGATTTCCACCTTTGCAGAGCGATTAGATGCCTTGAATTTGCCTGAGACTGACAAGGAGGTTTATCTAAGTTCCAATCAAAACCTTGTTCAAAATGCTGTGATCCCTTCCTACCAAACATTAATTAGCGCATTAGAATCCTTAAAAGGAACCGCTAAAAATAACAATGGTCTGTCTTATTTACCACATGGTAAAGACTATTATTCTTATGTTGTTATGAGAGAAACTGGTTCGAAACGAAGTATTTCAAAACTAAAAGACTTAACTACAAAGCAAATTGCAAGTGACTTGAAATCTATGAAACCAATTATTGCAGAGACAGCTGCTACAACCAACGTGGATAGCCTATTTACTGAAACCAATCCATCCACTATCCTTACCAATCTACAATCAGGTATGTCTTCTGGTTTTCCACAACCACCTGCTGTTTCAACACAGGTAAAATACGTACCCGCTGACATGGAGCCTTATTTAAGCCCAGCTTTCTATATGATTCCTACCATTGATAATACATCTGACAATGTTATCTATATCAATCAGGCTCACATGTCAGAAGGCATTGATTTGTATACCACTTTAGCACACGAAGGTTATCCTGGCCATTTATACCAGACCACCTACTTCTCTAGCCAACATCCAGCTCCAATCCGAAGCATTTTGGATTTTGGCGGATACGTGGAAGGCTGGGCTACTTATGCGGAAATGTGCTCCTATTATTTTTCACCTCTTTCAAAAGATCAAGCTACTTTATTACAGAAAAATGCATCCATAATACTTGGTCTATATTCCTTAGCCGATATAGGTATCCACTATGAAGGATGGACTCTTTTAGATACGGTATCCTTTTTTAGAAGTTATGGAATCACCAATACAGATACTATTGAAGATATCTTCGAACTTATTATCAGTGATCCTGGCAATTATCTTAAATATTATATTGGATATGTGGAATTCATGGAATTAAAAAAAGAAGCTATCAAAGAGCAGGGGAATCACTTCTCTGAAGAGACCTTTCACAAAGCAATATTAAGCGTTGGTCCTGCCCCATTTGATATCCTAAAAGATTATGTATTACACACCAAGTAACGTTATAAAAAGATGATACTTTAAAAGAGAAGCGCTCTAATCTATTTATTAGAGTGCTTCTCTTTTGATGTATTTATTCCAGATAATCAACGTATTTACAAATTTCAGAAACAATCTGCTCTTTTTTTTCATTAAAAAGTCTTTTATTATTTTCAAAAAGATTATTTCCGTTTACATCAATGGAAACAAGCAGTGGGCCAAAATTCTTTACACGCATTACCCACATGGCTTCTGGCATTCCCAAATCCAGCCATTCCACCCCTTCCACTTCCTCCACTTGACTTGCGGCTAGAACGGCACAACCACCTGGAAAAATCGCATGAACCGCTTTATGAATACGACAACCCTCTGCCGTCTTTTCACCCATTCCACCCTTGCCAACAATTAGTTTTACGCCAGTTTCTCCGATGAACTCCTGTTCATATTTTTCCATCCTCATACTGGTTGTAGGACCAATAGAAATGACGTCATATGTTCCTTTTTCTCCCACCCTTTCCTTCATAATAGGACCAGCGTGAAAAATAGCCTTTCCTGAAATATCTACTGGTAAGGGTTTGTGCTGTTTTATTAGACGTTGGTGCACATCATCCCGACCTGTAATTAAATATCCATTCAAATAAATAATATCTCCGATTGTAAGGGACTCAATATCCTCATTTTTTATCGGAGTCGTTAGAGTTTTTGTACTCATAAGATTGCTCCTTTATGTGATATCATCTCATATTCTAATTGTGAATTTATTTTTATAAGTGCTCTTCTATGTGCCCAGCATCCAGTGGACAGCCCAACTGCAATCGTGGCTGGATGGCGTCCTGCTTGTTCAATATGTACACCCAATACTGAAGTCTTCCCCGTAATACCTCCTGGGCCAATTTCAATTTCATTAAGTCCTTGCTCAATCATAGTTTCCAGTTCCGCCCCACGTGGATTATTGTTATGTGTTCCTATCGGTCGCAGAAGCGCTTTTTTTGAAAGCTTGGCCGCTACCTCTACAGATCCCGCAATACCTATTCCTACTAAGAGAGGAGGACAAGCATTAATCCCATACGATGTGATTTGATCAAATACAAATTTCACAACTCCTTCATATCCTTCTAGTGGCATCAAAACCTTGGCCGTTCCCGGAAGACTACATCCTCCCCCTGCCATGTACATATAGATTTTGACCTCATCACTATGAGGGATTACCTCCCAGTCAATCCATGGAATTCTTGTTCCTACATTATTTCCAGTGTTCTTCTCATCAAATACTTCGACAACATTATGACGTAATGGTGCTTCCAAAGTTGCTATTTTTACGGCTTCACGTAGGCAGTCCTCAATCTCATCGATTAGTGGAAAATGCGTCCCTACCTGAACAAAGTATTGAATGACACCAGTATCTTGACAGCACGGTCTGTCCAACTCATTTGCCATTTCCAAATCCTGGAACATGGCGTCATAAAATATTTTGGCCATCGGAGTATCCTCTTTTGCCATTAGTTCCTTTAGCTTATCACTGACATCATCCGGAAGATGCTTTCCTGCATAAGCAGTAAATTTTGCCATAATTTCGATAAATCGTTCACGTTGCATCGTTTGCTTCATATGAGTTCTCCTTTACGATTCCTTTCATAATCTGACTTCAGTATACCCACAAAAATATTATATGTCTAATACTATGAAAACTATATTTTTCATAGTATAATACCTATATCGATGATGAAAGGGAATGAAAAAAGTGAGAGACAACGCTTTGTACTATATCGAAAAAATATTAGAAGAAGGAAGTATATCTCAGGCTGCAAAAAGATTGTACATTGCACAGCCTTCTTTAAGCCAATACATCAAAAGAATAGAAAGCGACTTGGGTGTAGAAATTTTTGAACGCAACACGAAACCTGCAAAATTAACAGATGCTGGCGAAATATATTTACAAACAGAACAAAAAATACATCAACTTCGCCAACAAAGAAAAAGCCGAATTGATGATCTATTGGATTTGAATATAGGGCATTTATCCATTGGCAGTTCCAATTACCGAAGTATGTACCTACTTTCCTATGTACTACCGGTCTTCAAGCAACGCTATCCTGGCATCAGTATTAGCCTTGAGGAAGGGATAACAGAAGAGCTGGAAGAGCGGGCCCTAAATGGTACCACAGATTTTTCTATTGTACTTTTGCCACTTAGCTATCCAAGTTTACAATATGAGAGCCTTTTTGAAGAAGAGATTGTTCTAGCACTTCCAGTAAACCATCCTCTGTGTAACGACCAGCCTTTGCCACATTCATCTGGTATTTATCCAACGCTAGATTTTTCTTTGTTGAGTAATGAGCCATTTATTGTTATGAAAAAAGGACAAAAGCTCAGAACTTCATTCTTTAATCTTTGTCACCAGGCAAATTTTAGGCCAAATATCATATTGCAAACTGACAGTATGGCAACCGCACAGGCACTAACGGCTGCCGGAGTGGGCATTACTATTATTCCGGACGTTCTTGCAAGATATAATAAATTCCCTGAAGACCTGCGGTATTTTTCTCTAGGCCATCAGACGCATTCACGTAAGGTTGTGGTTGTGTACTCTCAAAACAGACCACTGAGCGGAGCTGCTAAAGCATTTATTCAAGTCATGAAGGAAGTAATTGGAGACTTAATTACATAATTAAAACTATGGATGTATAAAAATAAGTTGCAACTCTAAAGAAAGTTGCAACTTATTTTATATGTTTCACTTTTTATCTATTTTTCCTTACAAGATATCCTCTATTTTCGCTGCTTTTACTGCTTGTGCCCTGCTCCTAACTCCTAGCTTTTGAAAGATATTCTTGCAGTGAAACTTTACGGTATTAACTGTAATCCCCATAAACTCGCTGATTTGTGCATTGGTCCGATCGGCCGCCATTAAACGCATAACCTCCATTTCCGTTTCAGAAAGTGCAACATGTCCCTGAGGTTTACCCTTTAAATATTCTGGATAATATAATCCTGTATTTTTGGACTGTTCTAAGATTTTTTTAATAAATGGAGACGTTTCATGTGTATCTCTATAATCCCTGAGTAACAAGTACATGATGCCACCCTCATCTCCAAATAATCTTTGGTAATCATATGTTTTCCCTAGCTGTATTGCCTGCTCCAAATGGTCAAAACTTTCTTTCAAATGACCTTCTATATAGTAGGACATGGCTGTCAATATATGAAGCTCGCACTGTTCCATGGTTCTGTGAAAATCCACCAGTATAGTCTCTATCCTCTTTGCCAAAGCTAGGAACAGCAAATGATCTCTTTGCATAAGGTACACACGCAGTTTTACAAAATACTGAAAGCGATCCAACGTACAAAATTCTGCATTTTCATTTGGAGCTTCACTTTGCATCCAATTTTCAATTACTTTATAATCCCCTACGTACATGGCTCCCCACGTAACTACTGCTTTTAAATTTGGTAATAAATAAATCTTCTTTTTCTTCTCTATTCTTTGTTGCATATAAGTAGCCATAGGGATTGCCGTATGGATTTGACCACCCGCCATCATGATTTTCATTTGTAAAAACATGGCTGCAAATAACATATTGGTCTCTCCCTCTTGCTCGATTTTAGGAATAGCACCAACAATTCTTAACAATGATTGGGTGATATTATTTTGCTGGTAATAACTTTCTGCCACAGCTACGTCCATTACTCCAACGCCTTGATTGCCCCACAAAATGCTCACAATTTTGTCCATAGGGTCAAACAATAACTTGGCATGACGCAAATAAATACTAAAGTCTCCACCTCCATTTAAAACACTCGGTCTATTCGCAGTAATGACTGAATTTGGTAATAAGATTTTTTCTGTCTGAACTATTCTTGCCACATCCCTGAGAAATAAAAGAATATTTTTATGGTGCTCCTGTGGCATATATACGGATAGGTATCTTAGCTGGAGTTCTATTTCTTTGTGCCAAGGGGTTCCTGCTGGTTCCTTTTGAAGAATATCTTGCAAATATTCTTTCCATTTTTTTGCATGCTCTAATCGATGCGTAATTGTTTCAAGTATTGCCATAGAACAGCACAAAGACGGAGATTCCTTTATTTGCTTTTCTTTGATTGCTCTATAATAATATCGATAGTTCCAAAGTTCTGCTTTCCCATCTGCTGTCTTTCCAAGCTCATCCAACAACAATGCTATGCTGTCTCTATCTTTCCCCTGCAAATAAGCTTCTAGGGATAACTGATACTCTCCTTCTTGTTCAAATATTCTACCAGCTCTTTTGTACATCCATCCGATTTCTTTTAAGCTCATATACTTTGGTCGGGTTCTTATGATATAAGACCTGTAGAAATAATTTATTTCATAGGTATCTTTTTTTACCATTGTAAAAAATGAATCTCGATTTAGAATTGTATTCATCATTTGTTCTACATCATTACGTTTTGTTAATAGCTTGATTTGTCGTAAGTTTAATTGTTCAAACCCACCTATTGTCAGTAAGAATTTGCGCTCATCTTGTGTCCACTCCTTTTGGATATCATTATCAAAATATGTATAAATACTTTCCATCGTTTGATAACCAACTGCCTCGTTATACCCACCCCCTATGGACTTCATGGCTTGAACTAAATGATGAAATCCGAGTATCCAACCGTTTTTATTCTCTACTTTTCGTATGATGTCTGCTCTATATTCTTCACCAATATCATAGTACTTTAAAAATGGGACGATTTCTTCCTTTGTTAATCTTAAATCATCACTCCCCATAATCTGTACTTTTCTCCCAAGCTCACTATAAAAGCATTCTGGCATTTTACCTCTTGATAAAATAAAATACGTGAACTTACTTAATAATATATATTGACTTATTTTTTCCCGTTCTACCGGCTTTATTTTTTGAAAATCATCCAAAACAACCACTTGATTTCTCTTCCAGGTTTTTTCTAATTCACTTAATATTTGCACTGGATGTTCTTCTTTTCCAAGTGTAAGCCAATAAAAGTTATCCTTTGTATCCAACTGCTTTTGTCGCCTTTTCAACCACAAAACAACTGCAGTTGTCTTGCCCCATCCAGTATATCCCGAAAGATATGTGATTCTTGTATGCATAATTGCTTTATCAAATAATTCATTTAATCTTTTACGCTCAAATGGATTTTGATTAATATTTGGAAATTCTTGATACATGCTACTGCCTCCTCGTTATCCCCCTGTGTACCCCTTAAAACCATGCCACACTTTTTATTTCATACAATATGGGTTTTTTTCCCATCTTAATTAATATAAGTCTACTATTTTTATCAAATATTGTCAAAATATAATCAAAGAGATTTTTCAAAAAATCCTTCTTTCTTAAAGATTTGGTAAAAATTAGTATAACGTTTTAAAGAATTCGTTTCCTTTTCAATAAATGCCCACGTCTCTTGATAACTGCCTCCAACAGCTATACTTGTATCTGAGATAAATTGAATAAATTCTTTTACATGACCCTCATATTCTTGCGCAAAGCTATCGGACTTTTCCCATTTTTCATCGTCCGTAAATGTTCTTAATTCTCCATATAGAACCTGTTCTAAATTACAAGACATATAATAAATCTGATAGGGTACCCCTCCAACTTTTCCTGTTTTTGCCAGCTTATCTAGCAATTCAGACTTTAACTTATTTCTTCGAATGACTGCATTTACATGCATGGTTCGAATACAATCTTTATCATATTTTGTGGCTCCATTTTCTTTTTCTAATACCTTATCTGGCGGAATGTAAGCCCCATCCATATCTGCCACATGAATGATGCTACCTAGATCTTCTTCTTTATATCGATATTTTCTCATAATCTCTTCTACACATGCATGCACCCTTTTGATAATAGAATTAGAATTCACTCCATCCTTTGTAGTAATGTCTCCATGTATGACTTGAAATACTACGTGATACTCTGTAAAATATTCTGCTACAATTCCTCCTATGGCACTCTCATCACTGGGACCTTCCACGATAAATATAATTACCCTTTTTTTATTAGATACTCCTTTATTTTCTTTGTTCTGCATGTGCAATCTCCCTCCCTGCATTCCGAAAGGCCCTTGCTATCTTAAAGCTATCTGTAGGATCATATAAGCACTCTGGTTGACCACCTAATGTTATAATGCGTATATATGCATCTCTCAAAGATTCCTGCCTTTCTACCCCTGATATTCTTACATATCTTTGATTTGGGTTGGCCGTAGAAAATATAATACTAGCTTCCTCCAGCATCTCCAAAGCCCGCAGATTATGAGAGGTGAAAATTAATTGTCCTTTTCCGCTTTTAGCAAATATATCTAATATTTCACCTAACAAATATTCATATACTCCTGCATCTAATTCATCCACTGCCAGACATATACTTGGATTATTATAAGCAAAGATTAGTACGCTCAAAATAGAAATGATTTTTATAATTCCTTCGGATTCTAAATGAATTGGTATTTTAACATTTCCTCTTTGAGATAGTAGTTCTATATTTCTTCCCATATGTCCATCCCGCATCACTTGTGGTCCTAAATCACAAATATCTAGTGTCACTCCTGGCACAATGGCTTGCAGCACAATATTTATCTCCTTTGTTATCTTATGGAGTAACTCCATATTTCTTTCATCCACCAAAGTTGGCTTCTTAAGAGCAATCATAAAATCTCCCTTTGTTATCCTTTCTTTTTCTCTTATGCGGAATGCCATTGGTAATAAATAGTCTGCACTAATCGCACCGGAATGAGAATTTCGGATTACAAAAAGATCCATACTTGCATATTGAAATAACGCTTGAATAGCATATCCAATGTTTACGGATTTACTTCCGTTTTGATTGCATAATATTTTTCGACTTTGTTCTCCAAATATATAGGAAAGACAGCCCATCTGCGCCACACGCTTTGCTACTATCAATTCCATTTGAGTTCGTGCATCTTGTCCTATGATTTCTGTTAAATACTCCTTTGGCTCTAGGATGCGATCTTCCTCCTTGGTATACTTTACATACATCTGCTCCTCTTTTTGTACATGAGCGTCTTTGTTGCTCATACTTAGTGATTCCTCTACAATTTCTATTGCATTATCTTGGTCACGTTGCATCGCAAGCTTATATTCTACTTCGTATGAATACACGTTTAATTCTTCTCTAGACTTCGCACTTTGCCTAATGGTGAGTCTTAAGGTTATCTGCGCCCTTGCTTGCTGATAATTAATATAATCCGCAAAATCTTTGTCTATACTTTGGCCTGCCATAAGCCTTTGTAAATAATACAAGGAGTCAATTAAAGCGGTCTTCCCCGAACCATTTTGTCCATATATTCCTACAATCTCTGAACTTCCATAAGACAGTTTTTCTTGTATTTCCCCTGGCATTTCCAAAGTTCCATAATTAGTATTTTTAATATTTTCTATCGTAAGTGATTGAATTCTAACAATTGTATTATTCATTTCATGCGATCCTCTTTCTTCTTATAATCCTAGTATGACCAAAAAAGCAAAACATATAAAATAGGGACGGGGGCAATGTTACATTGCCCCCGTCCCTATTTTACTTTTTACACATTATTTTACAAAAGAGTACGCCTACTGCTGTACTGATTAGAGTTGCAAAAATTGCCGGTCCTACAATCGCCGTTGGATTCACACTTCCATATTGGCTTCGGTATGCAATAATATTAACTGGTATTAATTGTAACGATGATATATTAATCACTAAAAATGTGCACATTTCATCTGATGCCACTTTTATCCTCCCCACCCTTTTATCCCTAGTGTGTAATCCGTACTCTCGTTCTTCTTCTAACTTAGAGAGTTCTTCCATCGCTTGAAGTCCTGCTGGAGTAGCCGCCCATCCAAGTCCTAGAAAATTGGCAATCATATTGGTTGTAATATATTCATTTGCCTTATGACCTTTCGGTATATTTGGAAATAAAAACCGTATAATTGGTTGCATTTTTCTAGAAGCACTTTGAATAATTCCAGCTCTTGTTGCAATTTCCATTAATCCAACCCACATGGACATGACACCCATCATAGTAATACACAATGTGACTGCTTCTTTGGAAGATTCTAACGCTGCATTTGTGATTTCTGGTATGGTTCCATTAAATGCACCATATACAATTCCAATTAAAATCATACCACCCCATAAATAATTTAACATAAATTATCCATCCTTTTTATAATGATTTTCCTACCTACATCCAATTTACTAGTAGCACACTAGCCACAATTCCAGCGATCGTAGCACACAAGGAACCCGCAAGCGTCCATCGTGTTTTCGTAACTTTCGCTGCCATAAAATACACACTCATAGTATAGAATATCGTTTCTGTACATCCCATCATGATTGATGCTATCAAGCCAATTCTAGAATCCGTTCCATATTCCTTAAAAATATCTAGAACCAAACCAGTTGCCGCACTGGATGAGAACATCCGAATAATAGTAAGGGGCACCAATTGAGGGGGTAAACCAATGTAGCCCGTTACAAGCCCAAATGCATTTGCAATAAAATCAAGGAATCCCGACGCACGCAAGATTCCAACCGCTACCATAAGGCCGACTAAAGTAGGCATAATATGAATGACCGTTTCAAAACCACTCTTAGCACCCTTCACAAACTCATCGTATACATTCACACGTTGTAAAAGCCCATATGTAACAATTGAAAATATTACAAATGGAACCATAAAATCAGATATGTATAATAAAAACCGCATCTATAAACTCCTTGGTTTTTCTTCAATATATGCAAAAGGGGCATAGTAAATTCCAATTGGGGACGTAGCAAAACTCGTTTTGCTACGTCCCCAATTAAAATTAACTAATATGAACTCTCTTTTTCTTCAATCTTTCATACACATATTCTCTAAATAATGTATATAATACTGAAGTCAATGGTATGAAGATGAGCATCCCTACAATTCCCATGAGGCTTGCCCCCACACTGACCGCAACCAATACCCATATGGATGGAAGCCCAACGGAATTTCCTACCACATGTGGGTATATAAGATTGCCCTCTACTTGTTGTAGTACTAAAAATAAAATCACAAATACTAATGCTTGCATTGGATTGACCATTAATATAAGAAATGCTCCTACTGCACATCCTATAAAAGCACCGAATATAGGTATTAATGCTGTAAATGCAATTAGTATCCCCACCAACATTGCGTATGGTAATTGAAAGACCGTCATTACAATGAAGAACATCATTCCTAAAATGGAGGCTTCTACGCATTGGCCTGTTAAAAAATTAGAAAACGTTTTGTAGGTAAGGGAGCAAATGTCCCATATATTTTTAACTAAAGACTCTGACATAAATGCATAAAAAACTTTTCTAATCTGCATTGTTAATCTCTCTTTTTGTAATAAGATGTAGCAAGCAAATACAAAGGCTATAAAAAATGTTGTTACACCGCTAATAATACTTTTAGCTGCAGAAAAAGACATGTCTAAAACATTACCCGCTCCTGCTTTAAAAAAATTCACACTACTTTCTACAATTTTATCCCAATTAAATTCTATGCTTTGAATCCAAGCCACAATCTCTTGATTATCCCGAAACATATTTTCACACCAAGATTGAAATTCTGGAACAAATGTCTGTACGTTATGCCCTAAACTTACAAATGTAGTCCCTAGTTGCGGAATCACAACAAACATCACCACTGCGATTGCTCCAATTACAAGAAATAAAGTCATTAACAAGCTAAGGGGTCTTCCAACTTTTTTTGAAAATTTAGTATTTTTTAATTGCTTATTCAGAAATAAATTCCGTTCAATACAGCTCATTGGTACATTTAATACAAAAGCAACTCCTGCGCCTAACACAAATGGAAAGATAATATTAAACGTAAATGATATAGCATTCAAAACCATCTCATACTTCCATAATCCAACTAAAATCACAATGGTCAGTATAATTAATCCCCGAATTTTATTCATATTCTCTTTATTTAAATCCATGTTCTTATTCCCTTCTATGGTAATTTTATTGTTTGATAGCATTCTACCACACAATAATATTTACTACCACGTTTTTATGATTTTTTTTCAAAAGGGGCATAGTAAAACTTAATTGGGGGCGTAGCAAAATTCATTTTGCTACGCCCCCAATTACCATAAAAATTAGTTTGTAATTGTTAGTTCTGTTTCTTTATCAAACACATGTATTTTTTCTGCATCAAATGCAAATTTTACTGTATCTCCAGTTCTTGCTGTTGTTCTTGGATCTACTCTTGCTGTCAAGCTTGCCCCTTCGTAGTCGAAGTATAAGTATACTTCTGCTCCTAGCATTTCGTATACACGAATGGTTGCTTCTATGGTTGTATTTGGTGATGATTCGATAAACATTTGTTCATCGTGTACGTCTTCTGGACGAATTCCAAGTACAACTGTTTTTCCATCATATCCGCCATCGATTAATTTTTTAGCCTTTGCTGGTGGTAATTCGATATCTGATGGTCCTATTTTAAGCACTACCTTTTCACCATTTACTTTACATGTTGCATCTAAGAAGTTCATCTGTGGTGATCCAATAAATCCTGCTACGAATAAATTACATGGGGTATCGTATAATACTTGTGGCGTATCCACTTGTTGAACAATACCTGCGTTCATAACTACAATTCTAGTTCCCAATGTCATCGCTTCCGTCTGGTCGTGAGTTACATATATAATCGTAGTACCTAGTCTTTGATGTAATTTAGAGATCTCAATACGCATTTGTCCTCTTAACTTTGCATCCAAGTTAGAGAGTGGTTCATCCATAAGGAATACTTTAGGATTACGTACTATTGCACGTCCCATAGCAACACGTTGTCTTTGACCACCTGATAATGCTTTAGGTTTGCGGTCTAATAATGATTCAAGGTCAAGAATCTTAGCTGCTTCTCTTACCATCTTATCAATTTGATCTTTTGGCATTTTTCTCAGCTTTAGACCAAATGCCATGTTATCATACACAGTCATATGTGGATACAATGCATAGTTTTGAAATACCATAGCGATATCTCTATCTTTTGGTTCTACGTCATTTACTACCTTATCTCCAATTCTTAATTCTCCTGAAGTAATTTCCTCAAGACCAGCTACCATACGTAAAGTAGTTGACTTTCCACATCCTGAAGGTCCTACAAAGATAATAAATTCTTTGTCTTCAATTTCGAGGTTAAAGTCTTTTACAGCTTCAAATCCATTTGGATATGTTTTATTAATATGTTGTAAAGATAAACTTGCCATTATAATTTTCCTCCTGTATTATGTTACGTTTTCTTCTGTAGTAAAGTATATTAAAAAAGTTCAACTAGGTCTAGAACCAAGTTGAACAAAGTTTTTTTTATATCATATACAAATTGACGAATTCCTCGCAGCTTTAATCTTCTGATAACAACGCCTGATAAATATCTCGTTTCCCCACGCCTCTATCCTTTGCCACTTTCTTCATAGCCTCTTTCTTCTCGATTCCCTGCTGCATATAATAATTCATATGCTCTTCTATGCTGTGTTCTTTCCATGAAGCTTCTTGCTCTTCCTTCATCTCTTGGCGGCTTCTTCCTTCCACCACCAACACACATTCCCCCTTAGGTGCATGCTCTTCATAATGCGAAATAGCCTCTTCTATGGTTGTCAAAAATGCAGTTTCATACTTTTTGGTAAGTTCTCTGCATACCGTTATCCTACGATTCCCCAAAGCCGCTAATAATTCCTTTAACGTTCGTATTAAGCGGTGTGGCGCTTCATACAACACCATGGTTCTCGTCTCTTTCTGTAATTCTCCAAGTACCAATTGCTTTTCTTTCTTATCCGTTGGTAAAAATGCTTCAAAAGAAAATCTACGAGTAGATAACCCGGATAACGTTAGTGCGGTAATGCAAGCTGCTGCCCCTGGAAGTGATGTTACCGAAATTCCAGATTCATAACACATCTTAACCAGCTCTTCTCCAGGATCCGATATGCCAGGTGTACCAGCGTCTGTAATCAAGGCAATATTGTTCCCTGATTGCAATTTTTCTATTAATTTACGACCTTTTTCTATCTTATTATATTCATGATAGCTGGTCATCGGAGTCTTAATGTCAAAATGATTTAGCAACTTAATGCTATTTCTTGTATCTTCAGCTGCAATTACATCAACCTCTTGAAGGATTCGAACAACACGATATGTCATATCCTCTAAATTTCCAATTGGAGTAGCACACAAATATAATATTCCCGCCACTTTTATCACTCCTATCTCTCATATACTATCAACGGTGGCTCTACTTTCATCCTAGAATTACCCCCTCTAAGACCTTCAATCAATACCATATTGGGTTCCTTATCAATATAAGGATGCACCAATTGTATCCGTTTTGGTTCTATGGCATGAGCTGACATTTTACTTAATATTTCCGCCAGACGAAAGGGACGATGCACCATAAAAAATCGTCCTCTAAATGGTAAGATTTTTGCACTCTCTCTTAAAATATCATCCAAAGTGCAAAGTACCTCATGTCTTGCAATCGCTTTGGTATCTGATGGATTTTGTAATCCATGATTACCGATCATATAAGGTGGGTTCGTAGTAATGACGTCAAAAGAGACAGGACCAAATAAACTGGCTGCCTCCTTCATATCTCCGGTTACAATATCTATCTTTTTCTCCAACCTATTGTGGGCAACACTGCGCCTTGCCATATCAGCACTTTCCGCTTGAATCTCAAGCCCAGTCAAATGAGACGCCTTTGTCTTAGCTGCTAATAGAATGGGAAGAATCCCTGTTCCCGTCCCAAGGTCTAGTACCTTAGCGCCCTCCTTTATGCTCCCTGCAGCAAAATCTGATAACAATACGGCGTCCATTCCAAAACAAAATTTCCCCGTATGTTGTATAATTTCATAACCATTTAGTTGTAAATCATCCAAACGTTCTTGTTCTTTCAATTCTAATGGAATCGAACTCTCATGATTAGTTGTCATCTAATTTTGACGCTCCCTCATTCTTTTCAAGATTTGCAAGCTCTTTCATCTCTTCTTTCGAAAGTTTTACTTCATTCTTCTTGCGTCTGGGTTTGAACTTGAGTTCATTCACCTTATACTCCCGAATCTCTTTTTCATCGTTTTCCAACATTACAACAACCTTCACGATTTGACGTAACACACTAACACTCTGTACTTCGCCCTTTAACCCATCTACAGTTGTAACAAAATCACCTAATGCTGGCAACCTACTATTTAATTCTTCGTATGTCTCTTCTTCGTTGGTTAAGCAACACATTAACCTTCCGCATACCCCTGATATTTTAGTTGGATTCAAAGATAAATTCTGCTCCTTTGCCATCTTAATAGATACTGGTGCAAATTCTGCAAGATACGTATGACAGCACAGTGGTCTTCCACAAATACCAATCCCACCTCGAATCTTTGTTTCATCACGTACACCAATCTGACGGAGTTCAATTCTAGTCCGAAAAACTGCTGCTAAATCTTTCACCAACTCTCTGAAATCAATTCTTCCATCTGCTGTAAAATAAAACAACACCTTATTATTATCAAACGTATATTCCGCATCTATCAGCTTCATCTCTAACTCATGCTTCCGAATCTTCTCTAGGCAAATATCAAATGCCTCTTTTTCTTTTCTTCGATTCTTCTCTTCTGTTCTTCTATCTTCATCAGTTGCAATACGAATCACTGATTTTAATGGTTGTGTAATACACTCATCCTCTACATCCTTAGGCCCTGTTACCACATTTCCAAATTCCACTCCACGAGCCGTTTCGACAATCACCTGATTCCCTTTTTGAATGTCAAGCTCTCCCGGTGCAAAAAAGTAAATCTTTCCTGCTGGACGGAATCTCACTCCAATCACTCTTGTCATTACTAATTCTCCTTTATAGTAAGCAATAATAATTCCATAACTAAATCAAAATTAACATTCGCATTCAGACGTACCTTAGCCTTTTCGAGACTGTCTAATATAATCTCAATGCCTTCATAAGAACTTTTACTTGCCTGTTCTTTGATATATTTCAGTTGGTCGCTAAACACTACACCATTCACATCTTTCGTGGCTTTATAGAGCAATACATCCCGGTACCATACCGCAATCAAATCCAAGTAATCAAATATTTCTAACTTATATTTCATAATGCGTTTAATTGCATCAACAATCTCACTTAATTCCATTTCATTAATATATTTTAAAAGTTGTATCGCCTCTTCTTTCACCTCATTAAAATGCTCCGAAGTTGCAAGCATAATTGCTCGCCCCATATTCCCCTGAGCAAAAGCAACACAGATATCTGCCTTGTAATCTGGAACTTGTAACTCTTCCATTAAGTACTTTTTAATTAGCTTGTCCTTAATATTACGAAGTTTTAACATTACACATCTAGAAGTAATCGTTGGCAATAGATTCCCAGTATTCTCAGTAAGTAAGAAAATAATCGCATATTCTGGTGGTTCTTCTATGGTCTTAAGCAATGCATTCTGTGCTTGAGTCGTTAACATATCCGCATTGGGGATAATGTAAATCTTATATGGACTACTATAAGGCTTAATCATGATATCATGATTCAATTGCTCTCTGACATCATCCACACTAATAGAATTCGGCTTCTCATGAGTGATGTGAATAATATCCGGGTGATTTCCAGACATGGATTGCTTACAGGAACGACATTCTCCACATGGTTCTGCTCCATGCAACTCACATTGCAGTGTTCTAGCAAATAAATTTGCTAATAACTTCTTCCCTGAACCGCGTGGTCCATTTAATATATAAGCATGGGAAACCTTATCTTTAGCCACTGCTGTCTGTATATATTCAATAATATCCTTGTGTCCAACTACACCTTTAAATCCTACCATAACATTACCTATCTTTCTCTTCGCTTGCCATACTACTTTTTACCTTGTTTAGCTTGCCTCTCATTATAACATATATGTTCTTTAATATACAATATAATTTCATTGATACAAGCCTCTAACTCTACATTTTCAAACCGCTTCTTTATATTTAATCTATGCAAATTTTCTTCTGAAAAGTCATCACTATCAGCCAGAAAGCGTCTGCATAATTCCGCATATTTGGGTTGCTCTTGTTGCCGCTCTCTTTCTAGCGCTCTTGATAATCGCACCCCATCTTCCACCTCTACATACAGTGGAATTAAGGCCTCCATCCCATAATATACGCTCATTTGCTCATAAGATTCTAAGGTGCCAATCACCAGATAATCACCCTCACTTAGATTAATCTGCCCATCATCTGCCGTAAAATACTTCCAAGTTCCATGAATCGTATCATACGCTCGCATTTCTATGATGCGTCCTTTTAAAGCTAATTCTTTTTGATACTTCTCATCAACAAAATAGTATTCCCTCCCATCTTGCTCCTCCGCACGGATTGGTCGGGTGGTATAAAGAACAACAGACCTTAATTGTGGCAATTGCTCCTGTAACTGTTTAAAAATGGTGTCTTTTCCAGATGAGCTCTTCCCCATAATATAAAATATATGTCCCATAACACAGTTCCTCTCTCTATTCGCTTTCTATCACAAATCCAGCTATTTCATAAGCCCTTAACCTATCTTGTACTTCTTTTGTTACACGTTCTCCAGGCACCACCAGCGGAATTCCCGGTGGATATAAATACCGATACTTTGATGAAATATCAACTTCTATCTCCGCCCCCTCCATACCATCGCTTCTTCTAGCCATTTCTGCACTCGTATACACTTGCTCCAACTGTGGAAATGGCCCTAGAATCGCTGGTGCGACATCAACCTTAGAAAGCCCTTTATCAATCACAGATAGTGCTTTTACAAGGCGTGCATACCCTTCTTTTGTATCTCCAATAGAAGTCATTGCAACAATGTAGGTTCCCGCTACCATCTCCATCTGTAAATGGTGTTCCTGTAACAACCTGTCATACAATTCTTGGCTTGTTAGATCCGTTCCCTTTACAGAAATGACTAATTTTGATAAATCATATGTCTCTGTCCTTAATAATTGTAAGTACTTCAAATCCTCAAGCGCTTTTCTAACATTCTTTAATTGCCTTACATATCTATAAAACACTTCTTCTTTTTGATGTTCTAATAGCTCCATACACGAATCAATACTCGCCATTAAGACATAAGATGGACTACTGGATTGAAACATCCTTAGATACTTTTTTACCCTTCTAGCATCCACTAATCTGCCATTCACATGAAGTAATGCAGTCTGCGTCATAGCAGGTAGTGTCTTGTGAACACTATGAATTACCAAATCTGCCCCCAATGCATTACTATTAGGGGGGAAATATTCATGAAATCCAAAGTGTGCACCGTGAGCTTCATCTACAATAAGGGGAACCTTATACTGGTGCGCCACTGCTGCAATCCCTTTAATATCCGATACTACACCCTCATAAGTAGGGGATACCACAACGACAGCTTGTACATCTGGGTGCTCTTGAAGTGCCTCTTCTACTTGACTTACAGTAATTTCTCCGTTTATCTGAGCATTAAAATCGAACCTCGGGTATAAATATATAGGGGTTAATTCTTGTAGATAAATAGCATTATATATGGACTTATGACAATTTCTAGCCACCAGAATCTTTCCTCCTAAATGGGTACATGCCATAATGGCACTTAAATTCCCTGACGTACTCCCATTCACTAAGAAGAACGTCTCCTGGGCTCCATAGATTCTGGCAGCTCTTTGTTGTGCCTCTAATAGAATTCCCTCTGTATGGTGCAAGTCATCAAATCCATCAATCTCAGTAATATCCATCTTATATGGTAAATGCCCCCCCATTAACTTTGTATTTCTTTTATGCCCCGGCATATGGAACCCATAGAAATCCGAATCTCCATATGATACCAATAATTCCTCTAATGTACTACTTCTTTTTCTCATCTATATTATATTTCCCTTTTTTCTGTTCTAAACGTTGAATTATAACTAGTAACAACACGGAAGTAACTGCACATATAATCGCCCATTTCAATAATTGCTTTATTTCATTGGCCTTTTGTACTTCTTCCTTCCCCTTGACTGGTACCGTGGATGTTGTCACAGATCCTTGCATCGTCTCCTCTGTTTCTTGACTTGCCAATGCCTTACACACCGCATCTGCAATGAACTGTTGTCCTTCTTGATTCGGGTGTAGTCCATCTGCTTGCACATAATTGGTAATATCCGAGTGAAACAAATCTACTACCTGATAATCATACTCTTGTGTATGACGATCGATAATATTATTCATAGCACTAATAATTCCATCTACCACCGTATTCATAGTACCTGGCAGGCCTAGACTCTTTACTGGATTATATAGATTGGTCACTACGATTTGAGCCGAAGGTTTTTTATTCTGTGTAATAATTTCCATTGTTACCTGGTAATTTTCTTCAAAGGTATCATAATCCCAGCTACTCAAAGCACTAATTGCCTTAAAGATTAAAGAAGGGTGTTCTTTCATCTCTACATCCAGCATTTGAATCGCATCATCCAGATCCTGAAACTTCTCATTTCTACCAATAATTTCTTGACACACCTTTTTAAATTCATCCATTAAGTCATTGGAACCTATGGTAAGCGTTATCACATCCGCCGTTCTTATTTTGGCTATGACTGCCTCGTCAGCCAATATCTTATTATTTAGTTTGATTGTACTAATCCCATTTTTAGCTGTATTCGTCAGCACCGTGGTGGTTTTATGATGCGATTCTAACTGTCCTCTTACAAGCTCAGGATATGGCACAAGCTCTGATTTATCACATGTATAGCCCTTTGCAATGCTGTCTCCGAAGGCAATGTATTCTATTGTATCTTGTGGTTCTTCTGCAGTTGTCGGTATTACGATAAAAGCAATACTTATTAGAACTGTTACAATCATACAAAGCAATTTTTTTTCATATTTCATACCTACCACGCTCCACCTATCTACTTCTTTTTATTATACCACACGAGAAAGAAGGCTGGGTCGTTATTTTATAACTCCCCAGCATTCTCTTATATTAGGTATTTTTCCAATGTCTGATACATCTTATCTGTATCAATTGGTTTCGTAATATGATCATTCATGCCTGCCGATAAGGAGGCAGTCACATCTTCTGTAAATGCATTCGCCGTCATTGCAATAATAGGAATCCTCTTCGCATCTTCATGGGCTGACTTTCGTATGGCCTTTGTTGCACCATAACCATCTATGATTGGCATCTGAATATCCATAAGAATGGCATCAAACGTTCCAGGTGAGGCATGCTCGAATACCTCGATTGCTTGTTGCCCATCACAGACACAGGTTATCGTGAATCCAACCATTTCTAACAATTCCACTGCAATTTCCCTATTAATTGCATTATCCTCTGCAAGCATCATATGCTTACCATTAAAATCATATGCTTTTTCCTTCACAGTATTCTTGATGTAAGTTTCGCCACTTAATGCCATAAGTGCATTGAATACTGTAGATTGAAAGATTGGCTTAGGAACAAACATATTCGCACCTGCTTCTTTTGCTTCTTCCTCTACTTCACTTAAGTCATATGCTGAGATGATGATAATTAATGTATCCTTATTATACAGTTCTCGAATTTTCTTCGTCACTTCAAGTCCACTCATTTTAGGCATCTTCCAATCAATAAAGCAAACGTCAATTGTCTTTCCCTGCTTTTGCAAGTTTGCTAATTCTTCCAATGCTTCCTTACCGCTGTATACAATATTATGCTTCATCCCAATACGCCCTAATACGGTAGATACATAGGCGCATGTATCATAATCATCATCTACAATCAACGCATTGAGATCCTTAAATAATTGCTCACTCACAGCAAGGCTTGTATCAGAGCACTCAAAAGGAAGCACAACGGTAAAGGTAGTTCCTTGTTCTTTTACACTTTCTACCTTAATTGTTCCTTGCATTAAATCTAATAAGTTTTTTGTAATGGATAGCCCTAGTCCTGAACCGCCATGATACAGTGCCGTATTCGTATCTTCTTGTTCAAAGGGCTTAAACACACGTTGTATCATATCTTCACTCATTCCGCATCCCGTATCTTCTACTGCAAATTGCATATAAATATAATTCTCTTTTATATTTTGTTGCGAAATGTTTAACTTCACACTACCACCCTTCGGTGTGAATTTGATAGCATTGGATAGCAAGTTATTCAGAATTTGATTCACTCTTAGTTGATCTCCCACCAAGATTTCCTCTGTTACTCCAGTCAGTACCATGTCATACTGCACCTGCTTTTGCTTACACAACGGATAGTACATGGCATTCACAGATGTTAACAGTTGTTTGAAATCAAATGGCGTATGTGCGATCTTCAACTTATTACTTTCTATAGCCGACATATCTAAGACATCATTGATAATATGTAGTAATAATTTGGACGAATATTCTATCTTTTCTAAATTTTCATTGACTCGTTCTGGGTTCTGCACCTGCTTCTTTGTAAGCGTTATGATTCCTAAAATAGCATTCATAGGTGTACGAATCTCATGGGACATTCTCGACAGGAACTGGGATTTTGCACTATTTGCATTTTCTGCCTGTTGAATTGCTTCCACAAGTTGATTGTTTTTTTGTTGTAGTCTCTGCAAGGCGACTGTACGATATTTCAAATACTTCATTAAGATAATCATACAGCCTATTGCTAGAATTAGAATGACAATAATTGCAATTCTATAATGATACATAAAATCCTTAAATGTAATTTGATAAGGCACCGCAGTTGTATGACGAACAACTATCTGCTCTGTATCTACATCATTTAACTGCTTTATGGACTTATTCAAAATGGATAGTAGTCTTGGATCCGACAATAATTCATCGTTCTCTTTTTTTCCCTTTTTAAATGTAACAAGAGATAGGCATAAATTCTCTGACAAGCTTGCATTTGGCACAGTCACTAGATCTTGATATTTCATTTGCATCAAGAATTGATCTACCACATATTGATTCTGAAATGTAGCATCTACCTTTCCCTTTTGAACCGCCTCAAAACACTCAGACATTGTAGCATAATGAACTTGCTTAAAATTAGGATATAATTCTTTTAATGTAATGGGCAACGTACCAGATGAACCAGTTATAGCCAATTGCAATCCTCTATCCGTAGAGAATGCATATCCCTTTTTACAGATAAAGATATTCTGTGAGGATACATATGGTACACTTAAGGAAATTCCAGACAAAGCTTCATTGTAAGTACTATGTCTAACCCCACTAATTATATCAATTCCTTTGTCTTTTAAGTAATCATAATCTACATCCTTCACTGGCAGGCTAACCAGATGGAATTTTAAACCACTAATCTTTTCCACTTTTTTGAGTATATCTGGTGTGATTCCCGCTGGTTTTCCCGTCTTCTCGTCCACATAAGATACTGGCTTTTGATCAGAAATACATCCTACCCCTAATTCTTTACATGTCTTTACATAATCAAGTTCGCTCTTTGTGAACGGTTCCTCTTCTTGAATTGGAAAATAAGTTGCAATCAGATCACTTTGAAAATCTGGTTCATTGATTCCTAATTGCAAAAGACCTCGATTCAGTTTATTCCCGATTTCAACTTCATTTTTCCCTGTAATATAGTGAAGCCCATAGGGCATAATCTTTCCTACTAATCGTTCCTCTTCTAAAATAGACGATAAGCCTAACATCATTAAATCTATCTTTCCCTCTTCAAATTCTTGGCGCATGCTCTTCAAATTATCATAGGGAATAAAGTCTAATGAAAACTGATTGGCATCACAATATTTTTTTGCATCGTTCCAAATCTTACTGCTACGTATTCTGTCTTAGACCTATGGTTGAATACTTGAATAATCATTTCGCACATTCTTTTCGACGCACCCATAATATTGGTAGGATTCACCGCTTTATCTGTGGATATCAAAACAAACTTTTCTGTTCGGTATCGTTCAGAGGCTAACGCCACTTTATACGTCCCAAACACATTATTTTTCACTGCCTCATTTGGGCTGTCCTCCATCAGCGGAACATGTTTGTGCGCCGCTGCATGATACACGATTTCTGGTCTATATTTTTCAAATACACTATTTAATTTCCGACCATTTCGAACCGATCCGATCAATACTACCAAGTCTAAATTCGGGTATTGATATTTTAATTCTTGCTGAATCTCATAGGCATTATTTTCATAGATATCAAATATAATCAACTGCTTGACACCATTGGCTGCTATTTGGCGGCACAACTCGCTACCAATACTCCCACCGCCGCCAGTCACCAGCACAACTTTCCCTGATACATAACGTCCAATGCGCTCCGTTGTAATTTGGATTGGATTTCTTCCCAATAGGTCTTCTATTTGCACCTTTCTCAATCGTTCTACGCTTACTTCTCCATTGACCAATTGATATACACCCGGTAATATCTTCAGTTCACAGTCAGACACTTCTCTACAAATATCTATAATCTTTTGTACTTCTCTCTTATCTGCACTTGGAATAGCAATAATAATCTCTGTTATATGATACTTCTCCACGGCTTCTTTGATCATCTCTCTGCCGCCCACTACTTTTACGCCGTGAATATAAGTGCCATGCTTTCTCTTATTATCATCAATAATGCAACATATCTTAGCATCCAATTCAATGCTTAATTCTAGCTCTTTCATTACTAGATTGCATGCCTCTCCTGCACCAATAATCATCGTATAACGCATGTGCTTTCCATGGACTTTACTATGGTATACAAGTCTTGCCAATCTATAAGAAAATCTACTAAAGCAAGTCAATAAAAATAAGCTTGTAATGTAAAGTACAAAGTAACTTCTATAAATCGGTCGATACGTTAAAAAGAATGCAAACATATTAAATATTGTAGAAGCAATACACGCTTCTACAATATTAATAAGTTCGTTTACACTTGCAAATCTCCAAAGACTCGTATACATTTTTGCAATAAAAAAGATAATCATGGTTACAATCGTATTGATTACGAGCATATCTTTGACAGAATATAAGTATTCTAACGGTATTTCACTGTATTCTAGGTTGAAACGTATTAGTAAGGCTCCCATACTACTAACATTAATAAATATGATGTCTAATATTACTAGTAGGACTTTGTATACAATAGATAGATCTATCTTTGCCCAAAATCTTTTCATTTTCGTTTCCTCTTCCACTTCTTATTACTCCGTCGGTAAGACTTCTCCATTCTCCACCTGATCTACTAGGCTCTTGATATTATCTACCGATGCCTGGTCTGGCTGCATTACATATAATGGAGCTCCCGAATAGGAAAAGCAATACTGTGTATCTCCAGTTCCTTCAGCTGCCACAGAATATATGTTCCAAGAAGAACCATCTGCTAATTGTTGCTTCAATAGATTTTGTATCTGTTCTGAGGACATATTGGTCTCAAAGTTACCGCTAACGCTATCAATGATTCCATTCATACTTCCAAGTAGCGCTGGTGATATTGCCTTGTTAATTAACCCCTTAATCACCGCCTGCTGATTTTTACCTCTTTGATTGTCTCCACCTTCAATGTTTTGACGTTCTCTGCTGAATGCAAGCGCCTGCTTTCCATTAAATGTATTCATTCCCTGATTTACATTCATCACTAACTGCGTATCCTCGCTGGTTGTAAAGGCATATTCTGAATAGACATCTACACCGCCAAATGCATCTACAATCTCCACAAGTGACGTAAAGTTTACACGGGCATAGAACGGAACACTCATATCATACAACTGCCCTAAAGTGCGCATGGATGCATCCACTCCATAAATTCCTGCATGTGTTAATTTGTCCTTAATATTCCCATCCGTAACTCCTGGAATATCCACATAATAATCACGTGGTGTCGTAATCAATAACACCTGATGAGTGGTTGGATTAATCGTTGCAATAATATTCACATCACTACGACTATTGGTGGTAATATTTCCATATACATCAATACCACTGATAAATATACTAAACGTGTCTTTTTTAACTTCTACTTTTTGGGCTGCATTATCCACTTTCTTCTTTATATCATGTGTATAAATAATTTTGACCTTTTGATTAAAACCTTCAATGCTTTCGTCCAATACCCCTGCATATGCACTATTATAAATAATCGCTTCCACACTACCATCTAGTAACGCGTTGGCTGCTTCGTTTAAATCCGAATATTCTACCGTATTGATTTGAGTGCCTACTTTACCATTAATTTCTTCTACGGTTTCATCCACGTCTTCTTTGCCCATGGCATATTGGACTCCGAAGGAATACGCTTTTGCATCTTTAATACTTTCTGCGCTATCCTCAGCCTTTACCGCAACTACCATTGCTTCTGTCTTATATGCACCACCAGTTACTTTCTTAAGTGCCGAATGCCCCTTGTATACGTAGAAAGAACCAAATACTAGTACTATAGATATGAGTATACTAATAATTTTACTCGTAATTCCTTTTCCCTTTGCCTTTAGCTGAATACTGAGAATAATCACCAGTATTAACACTAACACCGCTACAATTGGCACAATAAATTTCATTGGCAAAATATTTAAATAAAATAATAGACCACTAAAAATAACCGTCATGACTGCTTGCAACGCTACAATCATCATTCCAATCCTCTTAGACATTTTCAATTTTTTATTCTTTTTACCTCCAGCATAACTTTTTGCTGGATTCCCATCTTTACGACTTCTTTGTGGTTCCCTTACATCTCTACCCATATGAACTCTCCTTTGTACATACCCCTATTTATCACAATGTGCTTTTACACATTTTAATGCTTCTGACACCACTTGATGCATGTCAAAATACTTATACATTCCCAAGCGTCCTCCAAAGATTACCTTTTCTTCCTGATCAGCTAGCTTCTTATACTGGCCAAAGAGCTGATTGTTCCTATCATCGTTAATTGGATAATATGGCTCATCCCCACTTTTCCAACTAGCTGGATATTCTTTGGTTATTACAGTGTTAGGTTGGGTTCCATAATCAAAATGCTTATGCTCTATAATTCTTGTATATGGAACTTCGTATTCCGTATAATTCACAACTGCATTCCCCTGATAATTTTCTTCTGCCAATATTTCAGACTCAAATCTCAATGATCGATATTCTAACTCCCCAAAGCAATAATCATAATATTCATCAATCATCCCTGTGAATACAATTTTCTTAGCACATCCTTCCAATTTTTTTCTTTCTGCAATATAGTCTGTATTAAGGCGGACTTCTACGCCTTCTAACATCTTTTCAATCATATTCGTATATCCACCAATTGGAATGCCCTGGTACTTATCATTAAAATAATTATTGTCATAGGTCAATCGTACTGGAAGACGCTTAATTATAAATGGTGGCAGTTCCGTTGCTTTTCTTCCCCATTGCTTTTCTGTATAGCCTTTAATTAGCTTTTCGTAGATATCTTTTCCAATAAGATTCAATGCTTGCTCTTCTAAGTTCTTCGGCTCTAATACTTTGGAGCATGCTATTTGTTCCTCTAATTTTTCTTTTGCTTCTTTCGGAGTCTTCACTCCCCACATTTTACTAAATGTATTCATATTAAATGGAAGATTATATAGCTCGTCTTTATAGATTGCTACTGGTGAATTGGTGTATCTGTTAAATTCCGCAAATTGCTGCACATATTCCCACACTTCCTTATTACTGGTGTGAAAAATGTGAGCTCCATATTTATGTACTTGGATACCTTCTATCTCTTCTGTATAAATATTGCCTCCTACATGAGAGCGCTTATCTAATACCAGACATTTTTTCCCTGCCCTTGTAGCCTCGTGAGCAAAGATTGCGCCGAATAGTCCCGTTCCAACAATTAAATAATCATACATGTTTTTCTCCCCTACCTTATAAAGTAATCATTTTATCCTATATTATTAAAGGATAACATATTTTAATTAAGATATATACTTTATAATTATTAAGATTTTCTGTAAAAAGAGCGCCCAAATAATGAAATATATGTAAATATATTCCATTGCAGACGCCACTTTAGTATTTTATCATACTGGGCTTTGCCTATCAACCAAAGATTCCTTGTTTGCCTCAGATTTCCCCAATTGGTCTATGTAGGGCATAACTGGTACTTGAGATAGCTTCTTTTCAAACTTATACTTAATTATATAGATTTTTTTCTTAGGAGGCAATGTTATGCATCACCAGAACTTTAAAAAAAATATACTATGTTTCACATATGTATGCATCTTTTTACTCACAAGCAGTCTCATTAGCTTTTTTCTTTCCACTCTTATATGTATGATTCTTGGTATATCATTTGTAGCAATATTTTCTTCTGCAATTATTGGCATTTTCACTTATATGATACTTATGAAATCTATCCCCTATTGTACGATTCGACCTTTCATTGGAATCTTTTCTTTTCTAATCTCATTTACTCTTTATAGTTGGATGTTACATTGGATCATCTCTTCCTATCATTCTACAATCCTTTGTATTCTTTTGTATTTTACCCCATATTACATTCTTACTGGCTGGATGTTATGGAGGGTAAGACTTCAAAACAAGCATTATTTATAAATAAGGTACTATATAGTACGCTTTTAGAAAGCACGAAAAGCCCTGGATATTGACCAGGGCTTCTCGTGCTTTCTAAAAGAACTGACAGCCAACAGTTCCTTTTCGATTACATACCGTTTCTATTCTATTATGATTTCAAATTCGCTTCCAACTTCCATCACCTTAGTAGTCTTACCTTGACTTTTTGCAAGCTTTTCAACATTCATTTTCTGATGCGGTTCACTTACTAGCACCTTTAGCGGTTGATTTTCTTTTAAAGCATCTTGTGTCATCATTAATGGCTCCGGGCAAGAAAGCCCTCTTGCATCTATTACTTTCATTCTTGCACTTCCTCCTTATCTATTCTTACACCATTCTACTATTACGACGCATCCTTTTTATTGCCTACAAATGCAACGAGGAATAATACAACAATACAGATAATGCATGCAATGCGCCCTGCTGGCGTAGTTCCTTCTCCACTAGATGCAAGTCCAAAATTATGACAAACTGCAGCACCTACAAATAACCCCAGCACAGTAACTGCAGAATCTGACGATCCCTGTCCTGCAAGCACTAGTTGACGAAGTGGGCATCCACCTGCTAATACTGCTGCAAATCCCACTGCATACATTCCAAGAATATTCCAAATATGTTCTGTATGGGCAATTGGCTGACCCGCAAATCCAAAATGAAATCCACCTGTTGCAATGTTAAAAATTAACATTACCACAAATAATCCACCAATTACTGAAATTAAATCAAAATTCTTCATTAAAATCACATCACGAATGCTTCCCGCAAAGCACATCCTTGACTTTTGTGCAAATACCCCGAACAATAAGCCTCCGATAAGTGCTACGATAATTGGCGCATGCATACTCCCCGGTCCTTCTGTGCTACTTACAAAAAGCGTGGTACAAGTTGCTAACACCAAAATCGCCACTGCAATCACTGGTAAAATTCCACCACTCACTTTATGAGTTTCATGAGCTCTTCCAAGGCTAAAGCCCTTCTTAAGTGCCACAACCCCTGTGGCTACTCCACCCACGAATCCGATTAATGCAACATATGCATTCAAATCACCTGCAGACATACGAATCACCATACGAAGTGGACAACCTAAGAATACCAAAGAACCGATCATGATGACCATTCCAAGCACAAACCTTGTCATAGGTGACGATCCACCTGTGGAACGATATTCTTTTGTTCCTACCGAGATGAAGAATGAACCCAAAATGATTCCTATAATCTCCGGTCTTGCATATTGCACGACTGGTGCAGCATGGAACTTCATTGCACCCGCTGTATCACGAATAAAGCACGCAACACAGATTGCCATATTAGCAGGATTTCCTGTTGCTGCTAACACGGCTGCAATTATACCACATATCACCCCCGCTAAAGCTAACTTCACCTTTGAATCCGATAAATTCATGGCTCTTTCCTCCTATTCCCTTTTTTATAATAATTTTCCTCTTTGTTAACAATATAACAAGGAAGAGGAGGATTGTCTAATTGATACTTTTGATAGTCAAGCGTAATTATAGGTAATATCTATTTTATCTGTCATTTTTTCTTTGCATTCCGCATTATATATATTTGCGCAACAACAATATACGAAACAGGGACCAGATGATTCTCTCATCTGGTCCCTGTTTATCTATATTCATCGATAGAAATATCTGAATTCAAAAGCCCACTCACAGATAATTTAAACATACTTACTCCGTAAGTCGCAAGAGGATATTGTCCTTCGCAAAGGCACCAATCATATAAGATTGCTCGTTCTTGCATGGCATAAAATTTTACAAATTCACGTGTAGTTCTTTCTTTATTAAATTCACCCTTTTCTTGTCCTCTTGAAATAATCTCCGTTAGCGTAACAAAGTAAGTCCTTCTTTCTCCCAACAAATGCTTTGCACCATTCTTTGTTACCTGTGTAGATAATACTAATGACAAAATATCCCTTGGGACATTGTCTTCTATATATCTAAAAAGCTTTTCTGTATAATAGAAAAGCTTTTCTTTCTCTCCCCAGTGCTCATCAATATTTTCTGCAAGCTTTTCATACTGCTTGTCTAGCAAATATGAAAGATGATTTAACAAATCGTCCTTTGCATTAAAATAATGATAAAATCCCCCTTTTGAACTTCCACATATCTGGATAATCTCATCAATTGTTGTATTTTCATAGCCCTTTTCAAAAAAAAGATTCCATGCCACTTCCAATATATTATCTTTCATTGATCGTTCATTACACATATTCATTCACCCATTCAAAATTTCTATAGTAATATATGTATTATATATTACTGGATAATGAATAAAACTTCAATACGAATCTTATTTATTTCACGTTCCAACTTAAATATCTTGGAAGATCCATTATTTTTTTAGGAGCATCTACGTTAACCCCGCGTAGATTTTTAGGGTGACCTTCTTTGGTTAACTTTCCTAAATAACCAAAACTAACATTCATTTTATTAACTCGTTCACACAATTCTTGCAGTATTCTTTGGAAATAGTCCTTTTTATTTATTCCAGTCCCCCAGATTAAATAGATTAGATTAACATTATATTCCTTAATTATTTCTATTATAGTTTCTAAGTTCTTAGAAATTATATCATTATTTGGGATGATATCCAATTCATCTACTGCCATCTGTACCTGGGGATATACATAGAGCAGAATCCATCCATCGTACTTCTTATTTTTTGCCAACTGAGCAATTTTGTTCCACCTTTTATCGGTTTTTTCATTTGGAAATAAATCCAAACATACAAAATTATGTTTTCCTGGCATACCAACAGCATATTGGTATGTATTATCATTTTCTTTTATAAATAATAAGTCTTTCATATATGATCCCTTCCGCTATTTACAAAATATAGAAGCCGGCGTAAACCGGCTTCTACTCCATATAATAACGACGTACTATTTTTATTATACGTTATGTCTATATTCGTAAGGTAAAATTTTCGTGCTATTATAACTTGGACAATCACGAACCCATTCTAATGATTTTTTTATGATTGCTGTCTGTTGTTGAATATTATTTGGTTCACCTGCATTAGACCCGATTGGAACATGTGGTGCAGTAATACGAGGTGCACCTTGTTGACGTGCAATTGGAGGAAGAGCGGCGATGACACAGCAACTCATCCCAGCTTCTTCACAACAACGCGTAACAATGGTAGCTGATCTATGACAAGTTCCGCATCCACCTGTACACAGAACAATATCAACATCTTGTTCTGCTAATTTACGAGCAATCTCTGGACCAGTTTCACCTTGAAATTTCTCTACGTTTCCGCCGCCACCCATAAATGTATATGTTTCTTTTGACAAAGATCCTATGAATCCTTCTTTTACTAGTTCATGCAATCGATCAATTGGAAACATTGCATTTACGTCTTTGTTAATATCCGAGTTATCAAATCCCCCATGTGTAACCATAAGTTCAGAAGATGGTGTATCAAATTCAATTGTACGATAGGAAAAATCACCTGATGTATTGAACGGTGTCTGACTTTTCTTGTGAATACCTCCTGCAGTAATAAATGCAATCTTGCACTCACTTAACGGTTTTTTCAGTTCATTAAAAACCGGCTTTGGCGTAACCGGAACAAATATTTCAGACCGCATACCTTCCTTTGTTGTTAATTTCATGAAATTTGCCTCCTTTTATATTGATAATTGTTAAATGAATGAGGCTGGGAGTTCTTTTTTACCAACGACTTTCATACAGCTCAAGTAACATGCTACATCTTGACCCACTTCCAGTACAGTCGATGTAAATACCCAGCGACGTGGTACAGCAACTGTACCAAACCCATTCATTATTTCAGCTTTAATGGCTGTATCATTTACTTCCACTATTTTTCCACCCACTAAGCATGGACTGATTTCGTACTCTGGATTCATAGTAGTGCAATCATAATCATAGGGTTCCTTCACAACTTCGATATAGCTAAAATAAAATTCCATATCGTGTCCTGGTTCTAGGACTGTTTCTCCAATGATTAGTTCTCGGGGTACACAAATTACACCAAGGCGACCATGTAAATGTACTGTCACCTTATCTCCAGTTGTTTTTTTCACCAATCCACCCATTAATGTGGGATTAATAACGTAATCCATTAGTGCAGTGTACCATTATCAAGTAACACTGTCTCTGGAAGTCCTAGCAGTTTATTATTTTCATTTATTACATCATTGCTCCATTTTTTTGGAGCTGCTTTCACTTCAACGCCTGCCATTTTATTTTTCAGCATTTGAATTGCACGCGCTGCTACCTCTTTTGTTACGCAAGAGCAACCTGCAACATTATTTTCAAATCCACCCTTATCCATATTCTCTTCTACCATTGCTGTGGCATATTCATTTCCCACAACAAGCTGACCCTGATAAGCACAGAATGAAACACCTACTACAGGAATACCACGCTTCCCTGCTTGACCAATATGTTGAATAAAATCTATATGATTGTTACCAAAACCTTCTGTCGTAACAATACATCCATCGATATCTAAAGCTTCTAGTGTGGTTCCAAGGCGTTCTGATACCCAAAGTTTTTCATCATTTACCTGTGGTGATCCTACACATACCACCCCAATCAAATCAATCTCTGAGTCAGTAGCAAGTCCTTCTACAAGTGGTTCACGTATGTAATGACGTGTCATTTCTTTGGTTGCTGGTCCAATACATGTTAATGCATGAATAGATCCATCACGCACTTGATTTGGTGTTAACATAATTGGTACATTGCAACAATCAACATTCTTTTGTCCACCCATGATACCACAAGGTTCTGTTGGGCAAAGTACATTATCATGCATCGCTCCTTGTCCCATAATTTCTTTCACAAGAACTACACGTGGATTCCCTTTACGACGAACATCTTCACAAACTTCTTCGCAAACTACTTCTCCATCGTATTTTTTCAATTCATTACGAACTGCCTGAATAATATAGTCCTGGCACTTGTGAGCTGCAAATGGACCTGGACGAGTCATACCCGTCAATCTTTTTACTACAGCATGGCAACGTATAATGATATCATTTTCATCTGCACATCCTGGATGTCCAAAATACATCTTTTCATCCAAAAATCCTTCTGAAGAACCAAATTCATGTACTTGTACTCCATCTTCATCAACACCTGTCAGCATAAAGACAACACCATCAGCTACTTTTGTAATACCTGCTCCAAGCTCGCCTTCCACCTTTGTAGCAATTGGGCAAACATCCATAATAGTCTCTGTATAAATATGTCGTTGCTCTGGGCGAATGACGTCTAATATAATATTCTTACACAATTCATCTTCTTTTAATGCTTTCTCAACAATATTTTTATCAATTACAATTTTTCCATCTTTAATAGATGTCTCAGTACCAATCTCTGCATCTGTAATCTTGATGTGTTGTTTTACTAGTGTACGAATCACTTTCTTTTCGCCTATTTCTTCTTTCAGTGTTGCTGGCACTCCTGCAATTGCTACACCTGTTGGAATGTCAAGGCTTAAACCTTCTAATTTGTCAATTTCTACATGAATCATTCCGTTACCTCCTGCACATGTATTTGCCACTGGTATTTCCCTTGTTTCTTTGACACTTTCCGGTATTTTTTCCGATACTTGGTCTGCAATTTTATTAACCCTATCCAATACATCCTTTGTAATTGGGGTTAATGCTTCCACATCTACCAGTGTTGTGCTCCCAAGCACTTGTTCAATGGTCAGTCCGTCATCGCTTAATGCCAATAGTCCCGCATCAATCATATCATCAAATAAACCTGGATCTTCGAGATCTGCTGGTCCAATGACTGTACCTTTCTGTCTTCTACAACAGAAAATAGCAGGGTCTTTTAAGTGTGTCTGAACTGTTTCTTGTGTGATAGACATAATATCACTCCTCCTTTTTCATATTTATCTCAACGTGCATGGTGTCAAAGTTGCACCATCACGAATAAGAACTGCTTCATACTATTTTTTTATTTATTTTCACCCTTAAATTTACGTATGAGTTTCATGTTAACTGCACGTAGTGCTCCATCAGTACAGTGATAAACCGGAAGATTTAACGCTGGTGCACAAGACATAACTGTATTAGAGCAGTCTGTGCAGTTACTAATTAATACTGCCTGTGCTCCTGCCTTCTTAAGTGCCATAACTTTACCAACCTGGCCTGGACATCTCCCAGGATTCTCACACTTTCTTGTATTTTTAACTTCAATGGCTTGTTTACAATATTCCACACCAACTACCTCCGAGCCCATGCTCTTTGCAAGTTCCTCTAGGCGGTTTTTATTTCCTCCACATGCACAAACAAGAAGTCCTAATTTTTCTGGTCCTTTCCAGAATTGCTCTGCCACTAGAATTCCACCAGTAGTCTTTACAATAGGACTGTCCAAAGAGGTGCGTGACCCTGTAAATGGTCCTCCCATTATAATTTCACCATAGTCATCTGTTGAAAATCCTCCAGCCTTTTCAATTACTTCTCCAACTGTCGTTCCTATTGGGACATTAAAAAAGGTCTGAATTGCTGCTCCATTTATCTTTCCTGATACAGTCAAATCCTTATCAATCAATGGCTTTTTCTCATCTACAGCCTCTGTGATTCGATATGCCGTCTCTGCATTGATAATAATCGCATTGGCTTCCATCGGTAACGCCTCTACTGGTAATACTTTTCCAAGTATTTCCCGAACAATTGCTCGCTCTTCTCCCATTGGATACATATTGGGCAAGGCTTCTACTCTAATATTGGGCACATCTATTGCATGTTGTAATGCTTGCATTGCCTCTGGGTGAATCTCCTTAATAGCAATTGCCCCTTCTTTCGCATTGGTCATTTCCATCGCAATCTTCAGACCTCGAATGATTTTCTCTGGGCATGTTTGAATATACTCAATATTGTGACTTAAAATGGGCTCACATTCCGCAGCATTTACAATTACGATACCGCCCGTTTTAAACTCTTTTGAAAGCTTCACATAGGTGGGAAATCCAGCTCCCCCCAGTCCAACAAGACCTGCTTCTTTTATTCGTTCTAGGGGCTCTTTAGATATAAGTTTTTCATAATCTTCCGATTGCTTTTTGTTGGCTTTGATTTTAATATCTATAGCTGTTACTTCCTTTACCGTCCCTGTTACGCTTGCATGAATATTGGAACCCAATTTGCCCTCTGGACATTTAGCAATTAGTTGTCCTCTTTTTACCTTATCTCCCTTGTGAATCATTGGCTCACTAGGTGCTCCAATCCCCTGGCTCAGAAGTACACTGTAAACTTCCTGCATTTTTCGAAACCTCCTTCTTGCTTGTTGATTACTTTTATTTACTATTCTGTAACAGACCAAGCTACCGACCACAGTCTGTACTTTTATAAAATTATAACATACGTTAAAAAAAAATCAATAGATTCTATTATCACTTTTTGCTTGATATATTTTGTATATATGGATTTTTTCTATATAGTTGTCAGACAATAAAAAAATCCCGTTGCTTTAATAGCAACGAGACTTTTTATATATGTTATCTTATGATAAATAATTTACAAAAGTGAATGGATAGCCCCATCACGACACTGATTCGGCGTTAAATAAATTGGCATATTTTTAATATCCATCATTTGTCGAGAACCAAGGTATCCAGCCGGTTCATTCGGAAATAAGGACGAATCATACATATTTCCAAGTCCAGAAATCACCTTGATTAAAACCACTTTTTCTTTTCCATTTTTTTTCACATCAAAAAATTCTTCAACCCTGTACTTCATTTCCTCCACATTTTGCATTGCTCCACGAATCTCTTGGACAATCATATCTGCTGCTGCATGAGCCGCCTGAATGCCTTCTGCCGTTCTTCCTTCCCCTTCTTCGAACAAAAAATCAATATGGAGAATACAATCCGTTGACTTTGGAGTCCCTTCCTGATCAAATACAACCTGTTGGCTGAATATGCCTTCAGAAGATCCAATATTAGAAGGTTGGAATCCACTCCGATCCTCTACCCCTGTCAGCATAACTGTAACTCCTTCCAAAAGATGTGTAATCCCTTCTCCAATTCCTCCATGTACTTTGCAAGCAATAGGCGCATAATCTAAGTTAGAATTCACGAAAAAATCATGTGTGTCTGGAGAAATAATATTGACGTGTATTTCCTTAATTCTAGCTTGCGTTGCTACTATTTCTTTTTCTATTCCCTTGCGGATAGTTAAGATACCCTCTTTTAAAGAAGTTAGAGACCCGAATCTAACTTCTGTTACTGGCACTGTCTTTCTCGTTAGTTTGCGAAGCAAAATATCTTTATCGGAACCGGGTAAACATTTAGCTATATTTCCCTTTTTTTGCATCTTGTTCTTTAACAACGCGACTGCCTTAATTGCATCAAATTCTGTCAGGTTGTTTTGGCCAACCACACAAGACTCATAGCCCGATTCACATTTATTAAAATCAATGACCGTATCCACATAGGAATTCGTGCAAACCATTCGGCCTTGCAGACCTATGTAACTTAGACCAATAGAAGGAATTCCTTTTATCCCTAATTGCTCTATTAGATTCACAAAGTCAATGTGATGATTTCCCCATCCATCAATAGCTACAATGGCACCATCCGCCCTCATCCCTTCTGCTAAGAATCCAGCTCTTGTGGCTGTATATATCTTATCGTCACATATTTCTGACACACCATCTACAATAATCCCTAAAAATTCCAAATCTTTATCTGCAGACAACACTTTAGTTATTGGGCAGTTATAGTGATGCTTCGTTGTCATCTTTATACTTGGACCAAGCCCCATAATACTTCCTCCTTATTAGATTGTATTAATTTTCAATTAGTCCAGACTATAGTCGGTTGTATCATATATTATGTCAATTGTTCCCTCATATGTCAATAGATTTTAGTAACTATAAATTTTTTAAAGACTAAAAAATCTAAGTGGCAGCTCCAGCCCATTCTCTTCTAACAGCATCTGATTAGAGAGAATTGCTTTTGTATCTCCATCACAAATAATCTTCCCATTTGACATTAGAATGGTTCGATTACAAGTATCCCAAATAAAGTCTAAATCATGGGATGCGATGATTTTTAAATGGGAAAACTGATTTAATACATGTATTAAATTTCTACGATTTTTCGGATCCAAAGCACTGGATGGTTCATCCATCAAAATGATATCTGGTGTCATAGCTAAAATTGTTGCAATTGACACTAACTTTTTTTCGCCTCCTGATAGACGATATATCTGCTTTTCACGTATATGTTCAATGTGCACCATCTCCAATGCACGCCGCACACGTCGTTCAACCTCTTCCTTTGGACATCCATAGTTATATGGTGCAAATGCCACATCTTCATAAACAGTTGACATAAAAAGCTGACTATCGGAGTCTTGAAACACATACCCTATCTTTTCTCTTATTTTAGGCAGCATACTCTTCTGTACCGGAATATCCTCAATTCGTATTACTCCTTCATAGTCTAAATGGAGGCCAACTAATAATTTTAATAATGTAGACTTTCCCACTCCATTTGCTCCAACAATCCCTATGGTGTCATGTTCCTTTGCAGTAAATGTAATTTCTTTCAGTATTTGTTGCTCTTGATTATAAGCAAAATTTAGACCTTCCACATCAATATGAATATGACTCATACTTCCTCCTACATCACTATATTACCTACTAATTCTAACACGTTACCCCAGCGCAATAAGACAAATATCCCCAACCAGATTACAAGATAACAATAATCTTTTTTACCACAAGGCCTTTCCCTTTTCAGATAAAAGTCCCCTGAATATCCACGTAAACACATACTTTCATAAAGGCTTTCTGCTCGATCCATACTTCGAAGCAACAATTGCCCTATCAATGTCCCCCACACGTTTACATGTATTCCCTTCTGATTAGGCGCACGCAAACTATAAGCCTCTGTGATACGCTCTGCTTCTTTTAGTAACACAGTGATATAGCGATATAACAACAAGACTTGTGTCACAAATAGCTTTGGCAAATGCATCAATCTCATGGCATAACATATGTTTTCAATGGTTGTCGTTGCTATGAATAAGTACGATGCCGAAACTGTTAAGATACCTTTTACCATGAGTGTTATCATAGAAATCATTCCACCCGATACAGGAATACCACATACGATCCATAGAATTTTTCTGTCAAAAAATGGATTTAAAATTCCTACTAAACAGACAACTGGAAGTACAATTCGTAATTTGTATAAGCTGTTTCTTACTGGGACTTCCCCCACAATAAACATTACAATTGGATACACACACATCCCTAGCAACCCTGTGAAACTATATTTTCCAAAAGATACTACCATGGTAATATAAACAACCGTAAGAACAAGTTTAACCAGTGGGTGTAATTTATTTACCCACTGGTCTTTTGTTGCCATATCATCTATGGAATAGATCTCTGAAAGTGCAATACTTATTTTACTCATCTACTATAATTCTTTCTAAAAAATTTAAATAAATAACAACCTCCGATACAGAGAATTACTACAGTAAGCCCTCCAACAATCCCTGAGACAGAAGTCCCTATTACGGAATCTGAATTCTTAAATGTATAATCCGGTAAAATTGCCGTGGCTTCTTGTATTTTTTCCGCACTTTGGTATGCAACACCATTACTATCAACCTCTGTTGTTCCTGTTAGTTTCTCAATGGACCATTCTAACCCATCTGGATAAGAAGATGCTTTCAGCGAAAGTCCACCAGCAACCAAAACCGCTGCAACCGATAGTAAGATTAATGTTTGTTTGAAAGAGAATCTACCCTCCCGAGCTGTACGCTCCTCTCCAATTCCCCATAATAACTCTGGTCTTGCTTCATACAAAAAGCATAAGACCGCCGCTGTAATTAGACCTTCTACAATCCCAATGGCCAGATGGATTGGCTGCATTGTCATTACAAATAGGGAAAATGGTAACTCCGTAATCCCGGACAACATAGTTTCTATAGTAACTGACAGGGCCCCCATCTGCAGCGTAATGACACATCCCAAAATAGAAGCTACTATGATTTTAGTTTTTGATACTCCTCTTTTCATTATTGGTTTCCAAATGAAAAATGCTCCTATAAAGCAGCCATATACTGCCATATTCCAAATATTACAGCCAAGTGCTAGAATACCCCCATCAGCAAACATTAGACATTGAATCATCAATACTCCTACCATGGTTAGAAACCCTGCAAATGGTCCAAGTATTGCCGCCAGAAGCATTCCCCCACACAAGTGCCCGGAAGAACCCGTTCCTGGAATTGTAAAATTAATCATTTGCGTTGCAAATACAAATGCCCCCATAATTCCCATGACCGGTATCTTCTTTGGATCACTTTCTAATCTTACCTTTTTTATTGAATATCCTGATACGAACGCTGAACAGGCATACATCGTACCTGCAACTGCTGGTATCACTAAGGCATCCGCCATATGCATATGTATTCTCTCCCTTCTTAACAACAGACAATCTCTTTGATATTACATTCCCGCCCACTTAGTATTTCACGCTCATCGCTTCCACACTCTGGACAGACCCCATGATGTTCTATAAGATGAAATATAGCCTGACAGTTTTTACATCTGCCATTTGCAGGAATTTTTTCGATTTCTAGCTTCGTATGTTCTAACATTGTACCGTCTACCGCAGCTGGATACACTGCATAAACGAACTTTGGTATTACTGGCGATATTTCACCGATTTGTAGCACTAATTTATCAATTACCTGTACCTCTTGTTCTATGGCAATACGTTCCACCTGTTTTACAACCTCGATAATAATGCCCAATTCATGCAACTCTCTCCACCCACTTTCCACGATAGCGCCTTTTATTCTTTTCCCAAAAGTCCTTTTAATTTTTTTACTGCAATTTTACCTTGGCGATTTACCATTTGCTTCACAACCACTGGTTTCATATCTAAGAATTGTACTCCTTCACCGTCATAAACACGTTCTAGCTGAATCGCATCAAATTTACATTTTGTTGTACACTGCCCACAACCTACGCACATATATGTATCAACAATCGTTGCCCCACATCCTAGGCAACGTTCCGTTTCTTTTTTCATCTGCTCCTCTGTAAAGATTCCGCGTAAATCTCGGAAGCTTTCCACCGACTTTTTCTCAGATTTTAATTTCCCAGGAGTTTGGCGAGGCGTATTATCATACTCATCAATAAGCGCTGCCTCTTTATCTAATTCTTTGTAAAGATGTCGATCACGTCCATAGACCAGACTTTGTCCTGGCTGTACATAGCGATGAATTGAAATTGCCGCTTGTTTGCCAGCTGCAATTGCGTCAATTGCAAATCTTGGCCCTGTATAAACATCACCACCGGCAAATATATCCTGCTCAGCTGTCTGATAGGTAAATTCATCTGCCTCTATAGTTCCATTTGGCCTTACCACTGCTTTTGATCCCTTCAAAAGGTCTCCCCAGTAGATTGTCTGACCAACTGAGAATAATACACAATCCGCTTCCACAACTAACATCGTTTTTTCTTCATATTGGGGACAGAATTTTCCCTGTTCATCAAATACTGAACTGCATTTCTTAAATTCAATTCCAGTTACTTTTCCATGTTCCGTTATTACTCGTTTTGGACCCCAACTATTTTGAATGATAATGTTTTCTTCTTCCGCTTCTTCAATTTCATCATTGGCTGCTGGCATCTGCTCACGGTTTTCCAAGCAGAATTGCTGTACTGATTCTGCTCCAGCACGCATAGCAGCACGGGATACATCGATAGCAACATTTCCTCCTCCTACAACAACCACTTTGCCTTCTATTTTTTTGGTTTCATCTTGGTTCACCATACGAAGGAATTCAATCCCAGACATGACTCCTTTTGCATTTTCTCCATCAAGTCCTACTTTTCGCCCACCTTGTGCACCAATTGCCATATAGAACGCCTGATATCCCTGACTACGCAATTCATCCAAAGTAATATCTCTGCCAACTTCAATACCTGTTTGAAAGGTAACACCCATCTCTTTGATTACTTCAATTTCAGCTTCCACTACATCCTTTTCTAAACGGAAAGCCGGAATCCCCATGGTAAGCATTCCACCTAGTTTTTTCTCTTTCTCAAATACCGTAATTGTATATCCATCTAACGCAAGATAATAAGCACAGGATAGTCCTGCTGGTCCCGCTCCAATGATTGCAATCTTTTTATCACTGTAATGATGACGCTTTTTTGGAACAAAACGATGATCTTCCTCCAATTCTTTTTGAGCAATAAATTTTTTTATTTCATCAATTGCAATTGGTTCATCGATATTTCCACGTGTACAAGCATCTTCACATCGGCGGTTACAAATGCGACCGCATACTGCTGGAAGTGGATTCTCCTTTTTTATCAATTCCAAGGCTTCTTTATATTTTCCTTGCGATGCGAGCTTAATATATCCCTGGACTCCAATATGTGCTGGACAATTTGTCTTACATGGAGCCGTGCCCGTATCTACTACATTTTCGCGATTGATTCGATAATCTGGATTCCATTTATCTTCCGTCCACTTTGTATCGCGAGGCGTTACTTTTGTTGTAATATCATGAACAACCGGCTTTGCAGAACATAATTTTTGACCAAGTTTTAATGCATTTACAGGGCAGTGTTCCACGCATTGTCCACATGCCACACATTTTTCTTGATTCACACTTGCAACATAATTGGACCGAACCATATCGTTATTTTTAAACATTCCTGCTGTACGTAAGGACAAACATCCGCAACCACAGCAATTACAAATTGCATGGGTCTTCCCAGGCCCATCTGTGTTGGGTATCTGATGCATCAGACCATTTTCCTCTGCACGTCTAATAATTTCAAATGCTTCTTCACGGGTAATTTGACGACCTCTTCCTGTCTTAATATAGTATTCTGCAGCATGACCCATTTGAATGCACATATCTTCTTTTAGATGTCCGCATCCTTCGCCCATAATTTCCCGATCGGTACGACAGGAGCAATCTGTCACGGTAAAGATATCATTTTCATTCAAATATTTTGAGACCTCTTCATAGGATACTCTTTTACTATTCCCTTCAATTGCTGTTTCAATCGGAATAACACGCATCAGTCCTACGCCTGGTGGAAATGCACCGGAACTTTTAGGTCCCCGCACACGGCCATACGCCTCCATTGCATACCCAATAATAGGATATTTCTTGACATTGTCCGCATTATTTACTATCATCTCCATGGTACCTGGAATCCATGTTTCTGCCCAAAATACATCTTCCCCATTCACCGTATTTACAAAGCATACTCCATAAATGGCAAGTTTCATCAGTTGTTCATAACAGTAGTCTACTGGTTTTTGAAGACGTCCAGCGATCTCTTTTGCACTACGCTTTTCATAGATTCCAAGGCCCATTCCAACTTCTGCCATATCATCATCTACTCCAGCTTCTAAGATGACATACTCAGGATCATCCCATTGAAAGGCCCCTTTAGAACCTGGCTTTTTACGTCCCAGATAATTGGCAAGTGCCATGACTTTTGAGTTATATTTACACTCATACCATTCTGGAAATATCATCTTTGTAAGATCTTTCATCCTATTTCCTCCTTCTACTTTGATACTGATTCGCCCTCGTTCCACTCTTTTACTTCTGTACGAAGCCATTGTGCCCATTCTTCTATCCCTTCTCCGGTCCTTGCAGAGATTGGTATAATTTTTATATTAGGATTTAATTTTTTTACATACTTTGTACAAGCTTCTAAATCAAAATCAAAGTATGGAAGTACGTCTATTTTATTAATCAGTAATACATCACAAATGGAAAACATAAGTGGATACTTTAATGGCTTGTCATCCCCCTCAGGGACACTTAGAATCATAGCGTTTTTTGAAGATCCAGTATCAAATTCTGCGGGACAAACTAAATTCCCTACGTTCTCCAGAATTGCAAGGTCCATTTGATCCGTTCCCAGTCCTTCCAGCCCTTGCTTTGTCATGTCTGCATCTAAGTGGCACATGCCCCCAGTGTGGAGTTGAATTACCTTTACTCCCGTGTGAGAAATGGTCTGGGCATCTACGTCTGAGTCAATATCTGCCTCCATAATCCCCATGCTCATCTCCTCCTTTAACATTGGAATTGTCTTTGTTAAGGTCGTCGTTTTTCCGGAACCTGGCGATGACATTAGGTTTAATAAAAATGTATGTTCTTTCTTTAGTTTGGCTCTTAATAAATCTGCCTGCTTTTGATTATCATCAAATACGCTTTGTTTGATTTCTAATATTTTAAATTCACGCATATCAGTTCTCCTTATTCTGCTAATTGTTTTACTTCCTGATATTTGGACAAATCACTATATAGTTCTTGCTTATATGGGTTTTTCCTTGTCTTTTTAATCTTATAAATCATATAGACAAACACTGCGATATTGGCAGCTAACGCTAAAAAGCTAGCAATAAATAGTACGGACGTATTTGGAGTTGCAGACGCTACCGTATAGATTCCTTCTTTTACATTTACCGTTAATCCATCTGCCGATACCAGCCCCTCTTTTACGGCTGCTGCTGCGATGTTGTGACTAGATATGGAATGCACCATGAATCTTCCGGCATCTTGGAACAGTGGAAATGTCTGAGCAAACATACACCATAATGCAAGTGTCTGAGCTCGGTGTTGTAACCAAGCACCTTTTCCTACTGTGAATGCACAAATAGTTGGCGCCAATAATAAAGCAACCCCACAGTACCATGCATGTGTAGGTAAACAATTATATGTATAAGCAAAATTCCATAGATCATACGCTATAATCCAGAACCACATCATATCCGGCCATAACATATCTTTACTTTTATCTTTATTTGTTTGCTTACGTATGCAAATCCCAAACCAGCCTGTAATGGTGATTATATTAAGTATCCCTGCAATCGCATTCATATAGTTCCAAGAACCCCCGATATAGTACTGTAGTTGATTGCTCATATATTCCACTGTTGGTTTTGTATAATGAATTCCTACTTCAAAGTCTCTTGCTACCGCTTCACAAATATTAATTGCTAAAATAAGTGGTGGGAAACAAAGTAGCCATTTCTTAGAATTTGCACCTTTTATATGACGAATACACCAAAAACCAATGCATCCCGCCGTAGAAGAGTACACCTTGGCTAGATGGAACCAATCCATATACGTTGTCCCTCGTAAAACAGTAACCCATAAAATGGTTAACACAATTGGAAGTATTACAAAGCATCCAAATCCAATCCACTTAAATCTTCGTGTAACCTCATTTAATCCAAATAACATAAGAAAAACAACTAACCATACCAACCACACTAAAGTAGTTGACACACCCTCTGCAAAAACAAACACACAAAACACCTCCTATTTTCATTCCTCTTTGTTTTATCTGGTTATACCAGATTTTTTTGTTTTATATTCTTGTCAAAACTTTAACATAATCATTGTTTAAAGTCAATATTTATTGTTTAAAATGCATTATTTATATTATTTTTATGTTGCTTTTTTGTAAATATTACATTATACTATACTTATATTATTTTTGTGGTATGTGGTTATACCAAATTCAGTTAAAGGAGTTGATTCTAGACATGGAATTTTCAAAATTATCTGCACCATCATTAAAAGAACTATTTGTACAAGAATTAGAAACTATGATTTTATCGGGGAACTTAAGTGTTGGCGAGAAGCTGCCACCAGAGCGAGAATTGGCACAATCTATGCAAGTAAGCCGCGCAGTTGTAAACGGGGGGATTTCTGAGCTTGCGAAGAAAGGATTCTTAACGATTAAACCTAGAATGGGTACGTTTGTAGCAGATTATCGTAGAACTGGAACATTAGAGACTTTAATTTCAATTATGAATTATAATGGAGGTGTTTTACGAGATTCCGAAGTACGTTCTATTTTGGAAGTGCGTATTGCATTAGACACTTTAGCTATTGAATTAGCCGTTCCTCATATGTCAGATGATGATATTCTATTGTTAAAAGATATCATTGAACAGATTCAACACGCCCAAACACCTAAAGAAGCGTCAGAAATAGCATTTCATTTCCAACATGAACTAGCAATGTTTTCAGGCAATGCACTGCTGCCACTTATCTTTCATTCTTTTAAAGTACCTTGCTTATCCCTTTGGGAAAGATTTTGCCGACTATATGGTATGAAAGCCTTATATGAAAATACCATTCCTATCTACCATTTTATAGAAACCAGAAATGTAGAAGGGGCCACTTCGTACATTCGAGATTCTATTCAAGATAGTATTGATGGTAAAAAAGAAATTTATTTTTAAAAATTATATTTAAAATATATATATTCCTTTATTGTTTAAAAAGATAGCAAAAAAACCAAAGGTGGAGCGTTGTGCTTAACCACCTTTGATTTCCATATATCAGAGAAATCATCAAATTTTTATAATGAATGAACGACATAACAACCTTTCCCTGCATTCTTAGCTTCATATAGGCATTTGTCACTGTTTTTGTAAAGTTGTTCATAATCTAATGTACTTTTATCAAATATAGAGCAGCCCAAACTTGCACTTAAGGCAATCTCTTTTATATTACCTATTTTGTATTCCCTTAATTCCTTTAGTAGTTGTGCCAAACGCATCTTGCATTGCTTTTGATCTACAAGTCCTACTGAATAAACAATAAATTCATCTCCACCTAATCGTAAGAAAATATCATTTTTGGAAAAACAGTTTCTAATTACACTAGTACTTTTTCTTATTACAAGATCACCACACATATGCCCATATTTATCATTCACCTGTTTCAGATTATCAATATCAATAATTATAAATGCACCATATACTTTTTGATCAAGTAATTGCATGATTTTATCTTTTCCAACACTCCTATTATAGAAACCTGTCATTAGATCTATCTCTGATTTATTCCTATATTTCACAAAGTTTTCCACACAATCGATTCTATCATTTAATATAAAAATATTTACACCTATCCCTAGACAATAAAATGCCAATAAATCAATAAAATCGGCGATAAACATTTCATATGTTTTAGCCTTATAACAACACACACCATATAATACAGCTATACATGTTATATAAAGAATAATTCTCCAAGGCTTATCTAATATGAATAATGTTAATACACATATAAAAACCATAATTGTAATAGATGGTTCTGATCTATCTAAAAATGTCCCCATTAAAATTCCCATTATCATTAAAGGTGTTAAAGCCAAATAAAAAGAAAGCGTTATATAATTCATATGTTTATACAAGTAGCATTTTGCTAGTATAATTAAAAAGATAAAATACAAGAATATAATTAAAAATTCAGTATTAAACGTTACAATGTTAGATAGAATCTGCCCCACTAAAACAACAGAAATTGAAATAAATGTTCCTACTATTGAAAACCCTACAAAACTATTATAATTTCTTACTTCTATCTCATCCTTATACAAGTCCACCTTTGAAACCAAAATTTTTTCTTTTATCATTTTTACTAAATCTGGCTTTCCTTTTGATAACTTCATGTTTTTCCTCATCTCAATACAAAATTGTAATCCATACACAAATGCATGACTTTATAGCTATAAAAAGTATACCATAATTAATAATATCATTATAGATTTTAACCTAATTTTATTTTACTTGATTCCTCCCATTACTTTTTGCCTGATATAAGCGCTTATCAACTTCATCTAAAATGGTATCGCACGTATGCATGGTTGTAACCGTATTAATTGTATAAACCCCAATACTACAAGTGATTTTTAAGGTTTGATCACGATATGATACCGTCTTTTTTTCATTTGATATCCTAATTTGCTCTGCTATACTTTTAGCTTCTTTAGCATCGGTATCCATGAGACACATTAAAAATTCATCGCCCCCGTAACGAGCAACCCAATCTCCACCATGTTCTATATAACCTTGAAGTCCCTTTGCAAAGTGTGACAATAGATAATCCCCTGCTGCATGTCCATACATATCATTTACATCTTTAAAAAAATCAATGTCGATAAAGATAATAGATAGAGATATTTTATTCTTAGAGCAGATACTTATAGCTTTAGGTAATGCCGAATTAATATATCTTCTATTATAGATTCCTGTTAATTCATCTGTAATAGAAAGTTGGTACTCATTTTCTAACATTTTTATTTGAAGTGAATGTTTTTCATTATCGGTAATATTTGCAATGCATTCTAAAATATATTTTTTGTCTTGAATAAAAATAGGTAGTACAGCAAACAGTAATAATTGGCAATTACTCTGTAAGACCTTATAGGTTACTCCATCCTGTTGGATACAGCTTTTATATTCATTTTGAAGATTTTTATAATTTAGTTCCAAAAGGTAAGAGGTATAGGGGCTTGTTGAAAATTCAGAAATTATTTCATGACTATCCATTTCTAGCAAGCGAATACAATTAAAAATATTTTTCATAAGGGATAAATCCTGTATTCCATCCAGAATATTTTTCATTCAATTTCCTTTCCTATTTTATCATATGGCCTTAAATGTCTCACAGTATCTCGCATCTAACTTTTCAATCCTATTGATAGAAAAGTAATTTTACACCACATATTTTTTTATTTACTTACATATAATATTACTTACATTATATACTATTAGATTAACTTATTCAATGTCTTGCAGCTTATTTCTTTAGCTGTTAGCTTATATTAAAATTGTACTAAGAGGTATTATTATGAAAAAAGAATTAGATATTATGATTGGGCAACGTGTCCGTATAAAAAGAGAAGAACGAAAACTAAGTCGTGAAAAACTTGCAGAATGTATAGATATTTCTCCTCAATTTCTAGCGCAAATTGAATTTGGAAGAAGAGGAATGTCTTCTGCTACGTTGTATAAAATCTGTAGTGCGTTAGGATCCTCAGCTGATTACATCGTATTAGGTAAAGATGGTACCAATGATTTAACTACATTGTATAAAATGCTATCAAATCTCGATGCAAAATATCTCCCATATGTTGAGGAACTGATCAAAACATTTATTTTAGCAATTCATAAAGAATAACACCATGGTCAACAGAATTTGACCATGGTGTTATTTTATATAGATAATTTATTCTAACATTCTATTTTAATCATTCAACAATACTATATACATTAATTTTTTAACGTTTATCGTTAATTTTATATTGACTATCATAATTACGTGTGCTATGTTAAGACTATAAAAATAATAAAATCAAAGGTTCAATTGCTTAAGGAGGATTATTATGAACAAGGAAAAATCTTTAGATGGGACTGGACAGTCACACTCCCAAAGTAGTATGTTTTTTTTATATGTCATTGCAGTATGTAGCATTATAAATATTATGATTAGTATCATAAATATGATCTACCTAGGATTTCAGCCAACATCAGAAATTCAAATTACACATATGGCAAATGATTATTATTATCTTGACTTTTTCATTGGGAGTGGAACTTCAATTATTGGTAACGTAATTGGGGGCATGACTGTGATTAATCCAAAAGTATTTAGTATTGCCTTTATCATACAACAATTAATTATGGTCGATATTCCATTTCTACTTGTACTAAATTACCTTAGAAAAATGATAAAAGCGATTGGAGCATCCTATTCTGCATTCATACCTGAATCAGTGATGTATACAAAAAAAGCCGGCAACATTTTATTCATAGTTGGAATGATTGGTTTTTTCATTGGGGGACTTGGAGGCTCTGCTTTAATATGGGTCTTTGCCGGCACCATTTTATTGTTGTTTTCTAGTATCTTTAAAAGAGGCTGTTCCTTGCAACAAGATGTTGACGAAACAATATAACGGAGGATAAGTATATGCCAATAATATTAAGACTTGATCGTGTTATGGTAGATAAAAAAATATCGTTAAACGAACTAGCAGAAAAAGTGGGTATTTCTAATGTAAATCTTTCTAATATAAAAACAGGAAAAGTGAAAGCCATTCGTTTCTCTACATTAGAAGCCATATGCAATGCATTGGAATGTCAACCAGGTGATATCCTGGAATTCCAAAAAGAGGAATCCAACTCATAGTTCACTCTCATTTAATGCTATTAAAAGGGGCTGTCGCACTAGCTGATTGAAATCAGCAGTGCTCAGCTCCTTTTTTATGCCGTTTTATTCGTTTTTTCCCCATAGTTAGGCCTATATTCTATTTTTGAGCGTACTTTACCCAAGCTTTTATTTCGGATGTAAAAGCTATTTTGGATATTCAAAAATTTTTGCAGTTTTTAGTTCAAATAAGTGTTGACCTGTTTTACCTGCCTGTATTTTGTGATGTAACTTATTGATGTTGTGCGCAATGGCAACCAGAGTACTTTCAGCCAGCACATTTGTAGTTCCTCGACACAGATATCTGCAAAAGAACCTTCTGCCTGAATGCTTCGATTCATTCGAAGCTGACATCCTTCATTACTAAGTATTCTTTCCAAATCTTCAGTACGCTTTTGATAGAATACTTTTGATACTTCTAGGTGCTTCTTGTTTTTGCAAATGTACACATCCTGTTCTGCATCATACTCCATATTTTCACGTCTGCTGATATCTGTTCTGTATTTTCGTGTTTTTGAAATTTCCTAATTCGATGGTTTAATAAATACCAACTGCTGATTGGCTTCAATGAATAAATAATTTTCTTCACCTTCATATCCGGAATCTGCGGTGATGTTCTTATATTTGAAAGATAGATGCTCTTCCATCTTTCTCAGAAATGGAATCAATGTTGTTGTATCTGTAGGCTGCAGACGACCACGGCATAAAAAATACCGCCCATCTCCTCAAAGATAAGCGGTACTTCTCACATACAATATACCTACAATGTAATCAGATTAAATCTCTGAATCAACCACTAAAACCACTTGTATCAGTCACTATTGGAATCACACCTTGAGACATTGCTTCCAAATTTATATCAATTATATCTGTTTGATATCCACCTTCATCTGCTATCTCTTTATAAAGATTTGCAGCAAACGTCTCAATTCCTCCCATGACCAAACCAAACTGTCATGTAATACAAGCATACTTTTGATTTTGCTCAATATAAGGGAAATTAAAATCGTCAATTATCAAATATTCAGCAATCGTTTGATAAAAATGAAACTGTGAAAGACATATTTCTTTAAGATTTCTATTAACAATCAGCAATTCTTTAAGGTATCTTAAATATTCTTCATATTTATTGTGACATATAATTATAGAATCGCTATTACAAAAATCAATTTGTTTTACCTGTTCTATATAGTTCTCGCCCAACATAACATAATCTAAATGCAGAAAACTCAATTCATCACTAACTTCTAACACCTTAACACTGTTTCCACATAAAAAAATGCGCTTTGTAGTAGTAGATAGATATTTATACATTTAATAACCACTCCTTACAATCCCTCTTTCATAATATATTGTCTAAAATATTCTCTTGTTTCATCATGTGTAAGTTTCTGTACAATTTCCTCACTATTTAGCAACTCAATTCCCATTAGCTCCTCATTATCAAATTTAATTTTTTTTATATCCCCTTCAAACTTAACAAGATAAAAGTAGGTGACCTGATTATCATATTTTTTATTTTTTTGTCTACCTCGAAATTCAAAAAATAAAGGCGCGGTTAATTGTTTTGTAATCTTAAAGCCATCACATCCGAGTTCTTCATAAAGTTCCCTCATCAATGCATCCTTGGCTGACTCTCCCTCTTTTATTCCTCCCTTTACGAAATCCCACTCACTTTCTTGAAGCTTAACATCCACATCACTATTCTTAATCTTATTTACAAGTAAATATTTATCTGCAACCTTTATAACAGCTCCAATCGCTTTCCTCATTCTCATTTTCCATCGTCCCCTATTCTAAAATTCTTAAGCAATTATTTAATTTAATTAGAAACAATAAAGACATTTTCTACATTTCTTACATATCTATTAAATTTGAGCTCTGCAACTTTGAACAGCTCTCAAGTTATTGTATGAAATCTGAGAACTAACAAGATTTTGAATTTCTACCCCAATAGAACTTTTTATTGATTCATTAATTGTCCCTTCATACCTTATATCATGTTTATTACGGAATACTTTAATTGCTTCACTAATATACCAACCACCGTTTTTAGAAAAATTGTACTTTCTAATCTTTAAAGCAACTAATTTTTTATCGTTTATATTATCCAGTTCTTTTTTTAAAGCGAGAAATTCTGACACTCCTCATCTTTCATCCGCATCTAATGACAGAATCCAATCCCCTGTTGCATAGTCTAATGCATAATTTCTTGCTTTTGAAAAATCGTTTAAAAAACAATAATCATAAATCTCACTAGTATACTTTGCAGCGATTTGTTTTAGTAATATTTAATATGACAATTCGTATAAAAATTTAACAGCCATTAAATTTAATCAATTATAACATTCCATTCCAGTATTAAACATAACCATTGAAAACACTTTCCATTGCTAATTCGTATCTGTTTATGACTGTATCGCAAAAAACTTTTATATTTTCTTTGATAATACTGTTTTCAATCTTTGCTTTATTTTAGTATTGCATTGCCAAATAGAAAATGTTAAATTAAAAACACACCTGAATCATTTCAGTGTTTTACTTGTATTTGTGGAAGGAGAGTGTGATTATGTTTCAAAACAGCGACATGGTATTAAATGATTTAGAAAAAGAAAAATTAGATTTGTCATTTCATTCAAGTGGCATTGATCAGTGCCGAAAAGGCAACCTATATGGACCTCGCACTCGTAGATACCATCTGATTCATTTTGTAATCAGCGGGAAAGGAATTCTAAAAATTGATGGGAAAATTATTTCTGTAAACCAGAATCAAGCTTTTTTAATACCTGCCGGATGTTTAGCTTCCTACCAGGCAGATATTAAAACGCCATGGAAATATTGCTGGATTGGTTATCAAGGAACTCAAGCAACTAAATATAGCAATCTTTTATTCCCAACAAACTATATTATAAATTCAACGAATATCTCCAGCTATGAACGTCAAATACTAAAAATGCTTGCATGCACCGATAAACGTATAAATCTTGAAATAAACTTTTCACCTGAAAAATGTCCACTTTCTTTTTTTTCAGATGCTAAAACCTTATCACAACACTTGTTGCTTAATGGTCTACTCAAAGAAATGTTTGCTAATTTACTGGCAGAACAAGATTCTGACTGTGAAAGTATTTTGACTGCCTGCTATGCTGATCGGGTAAAAGACTATATTGACAAACATTATAATGAACGTTTACAAATCCATCATATTGCTGATTACCTAGGACTAACCCCTCACTATATAACTTTAGTTTTTAAAAGAAAATATATGGTAACCCCTAAAAATTACTTAACCAGCCTTCGAATAGAAAAAGCCAAAATGTTCCTTGTAGACACCGAATATCCGCTGCAAATTATCGCCAATGCAGTGGGACTTGAGAACCCCTTTTCTTTCTCTCGATTATTTAAAAAAAATACTGGAATTTCCCCCGACGTATATCGAAAAAGTTTTTTTAAGGAGACTAATTTGTAAACAGTGACAGTGCACTGAACATAGCACTATAAAAAGTTTTTTCTATGTATGTTTCATTATACTACTTAAATTGTGAACCTGAATGTCACGCGGCGAATGAAACTGGGGAAGTTGTGTTTTTTGCATGCAAAAGGAGCTGCGCACTAATCACCTAGTGCGACAGCCCCTTGTTTATTCATTTAAAATTTTCTATTTAAGATATCTCCATGTTTTAAAAAATCATCTACCGTATCAAAATGAAGACGATGAATAATTTCAATTACATAAGGATTGTCAAGTGGTGTCTTATATAGTGCTTTTTCAGAATATTCATTTACAAATTCTCGTCCCTGCTCTACATCAATCATTCTTTTAGGTCCACCTACGCATCCACCTACGCACCCCATTCCTTCATAAAAGTTTCCTTTTATTTCGTTCTTCATTATAGAAGAAAGCAACTCTTTACATTCTTTTATACCATTTGCATATACAGGAGACAGCTTACCCTTTACCTGCAATCTATCTGCTGCACAAGAAACAGCTTCGCTTACGCCTCCAGATCTTGCATAGAGCCTTCCCGCTGTTGAGGAGTGCTCCTTTGCATCATCCTCTAATTTGGTAAAGTCTACTTTAAATGCTTCAAATATATCATTCAGCTCCTGAAAGGTCAAAACACTATCAATTGCACCAAGAAGTTCCGGTTCTTTAGATTCTGCCTTTTTAGCCATACAAGGGCCAATGAATATGGTTTTACATCCAGGGTTAAGCTGTTTTACAATTCTTCCACCGGCAATCATTGGAGAAACAGAAGGGGGCAAGTGATCTACGATGTCAGCATAATTTTTTTTGATTAAGGATATCCAAATCGGGCAACAACAACTGGTTAATTGAAACCGATTGTTACATTCCTCATTCTTTTTGAACTCCAAAGACTCTTTTAACGTCAAAATATCTGCAAAGGTAGCCACTTCCATCATTCCAGCAAAACCTATTTGCTTCAAGGCCGTTCTGATTTTAGATGGGGTTGCCTCTTTTCCAAATTGACCTACAAATGCAGGTGCCATTAATGCATAAACTTCTTCCGATTCTTTTAATATCTTTATTGCCTTTATGGTGTCATGACTCGGCTCAAGATTATGATTTTTACATGCGATTATGCATTCATTACATCCAGTACAGTTTTCACTGTTAAATGAGATAACCCCATCCCTAATTTCAATTGCATGAAAAAGGCACGAGGATACACAACTTTTATCACTGCAAGAACACGCTCCCGTTTTCCATACCATTTCATGTTTGTCTGGATTCAACAAACACTCCATTTGATTTTTATCATAATCGATTCCTGAATATTCTATAGGTTTATCCTGTGCTACATCCTGTGTTAATTTCTTATATAACTCTTGAAAGGTCATATCAGCCCCTCCTCTTCTTTCTTACTATCTGATTGAAAAATTTTTCTATATTTACATAGTCTTTCCTGATATCAAAAAAAAATAAGTCTTATAGAGTGATTCCTATAGGACTTATCTTTTTACTTATTTATCAAAACAAACTCAATTGTTCCCCAGCTCTTTTATCTTCATATTGATTCAAATAGCTAAATATTGCATGATTATCATGGATAATTCCATGTTGATCACATATCTGATAAAAGAGCTGCATTAATTTTTTATTTTTGGGGCTCGAAATCATATATTGATTCCCATAGATTTGATTATATTTTGCTTTTAATCCAGGAAATGATTCATCTAATTTCTTATAAAAATATTCCCGATTCCCTTCTCGTAATGTCATTCCCATACCAAAACAAATGATACCATATACCTTTGCTTCTATGCAGTAATCTAAGATACCAGAAATATTTTCTTCTGTATCATTAATAAAAGGTAAGATTGGTGAAAGCCATACTACTGTAGGAATTCCCGCATCCCGCATTTTTTTTAATACTTCAAATCGTTCCTTTGTTGTACAAACGCCTGGTTCTATTTTTCTACACAACGCTTCATCGAAAGTAGTCAATGTCATTTGAACAATACATTTCGTATTGTTATTTATATTCTGCAATAGGTCTATATCTCTTAAAATTCGATTGGACTTTGTAATAACCGTAAATCCAAAGTTATACTGATCGATTAATTGTAAAGCTTTTCTAACATGTTCCAATCCTATTTCTTGTGGAATATAAGGGTCTGTCATAGAACCAGTACCAATCATACATTTCTTACGTTTGTGCTTCAGTGCACTTTCTAATAGTTCTATGGCATTTCCCTTTACTTCAATATCTTCAAAAGCATGGTTCATGTTATAACATTTACTTCTAGAATCACAATAAATACAACCATGAGAACAACCACGGTATAAATTCATTCCATTCTTTGCAGATAAAATACCTTTTGCATTGACGTAGTGCATTTCTATCTCCTTACTTACTTTTTTATTCCTTTTACAAGCATACCAGCCCTCCAGTTCATTATCAATACTATTTACCCAATAATAACTTATTGCTCCTCTGCTTTATAAGTGGAATCAGTACGCCTCCTACACTATTACCTAATGTCATTAGCAAAATGTATGTCATTGCTTTTACCGACCATACCTTAGCAACTGTAATATAGAACATATTTGCAATGCAGTGTTCAAATCCGGATAAGATAAATACACTGACACATAAAAATAGAATGATTGGAGTATGCTTCTTTTTGTACCCGTCAACTGCAATAAACATAAGTATTCCACAAAAGATAGATAGTATAAATATACTATACCAAGTATCCTGCAATTTCACTATACACAGTTTTTCTACTGTTAAAGTTAGGTGTACTCTAGTCTGTAAAATCAACTTACCGACCATAATAGTTCCACTCAGATTCCCGAACCAAGTGACAATCAAATCCATGATATAAGAAGCAGTTGGTTGTTGCACCAAATAGCCAACTTTTCCGGTATATAGACTAAATTCATTTAATAGAATTGCATATAATCCAACGGTAAATAATAACGAGCCTACGATTTTATTATCCATAGATACATATACAGTTCCCCCAATGCCAATGACTACTCCTGCTAGAACAGAATCTAAAAATATTTTTATATAATTCTTCATAGCTTTATTGAATCCTTTTCTTTGCTGATTGAATTAAATGATCTAACAAAACAAATGTGGTTATACTTCCTATACCTTTTGGCACTGGTGTTAAAGCCCCGGCCACTGTTTTTACATCTTCATAATCAACATCACCGCATAATTTACCATCCTCATCTACATTGATTCCCACATCAATTACAATTGCATCTTCTGCAACATGCTCTTTTTTAATCATACGAGCCTTTCCCGCAGCTGCAATTAGTATTTCAGCTTGTTTACAAGTGGATTCCAACTCTAACGTTCTGGTATGGCACATGGTAATGGTGGCATTCCTGCCAAGTAACAACATTGCTAAGGGCTTCCCTACGACAAGGCTCCTTCCAACTACAGTCACTCTCTTGCCGCATAAATCAACTCCATTATAATCCAACATTTCCATTACAGCCTCAGCAGTACATGGGGCAAATGCTCCCTTTTCTCCTGCAAATACCTTTGCAAGATTCCAAGGACTAATGCAATCAATATCTTTCTCTGGCTTTATCAACTGCACAATCTCCTTTTCATTGATTTGCTTTGGCAGAGGGCGTAGCAATAATATTCCATCTACATCGTTATCTTTATTGATTTTTTGAAATTCATCAACAAATTCTATGTGGCTAATATCCCCATTTAACACATACGAGGAACATCTTATCCCCAGTTTATTTGCCGATTTGGTAGCCCCCTTTTCATATGCGATATCATCTGGTCTTTCGCCAACACGTATGACTGCTAGGTGCGGAATATTCCCTTGCAGCTGTTCGATCTCCTTTTGTAATCTATTTCGTAATGCATTTCCCACATCAATACCACTTAGCACTCTCATAAATTTTCTCCCTTACTTAATCTTAACTAACAATTTGTTTGATAGCCCATATTTTCCCATAGCTTGTATAATCAAAATTTGAATCGGACATACAATAGTAATCTGTAATATCCGAGTTGCTAGCAGCGGAACATACTTTACTCCATATAAAATGCTGATCCACAAGGTATTTAGTAATAAGCTCAGTATAAATTGGGTGGCTAAAACCGCTACTATAACCCTTTTTACTCCTTGTTCTTTATGTAAAAGTAAACCATACGTACTGCCTCGTAAAAATGCCACTAATGTGAATCCTGGAAAATACGCTCCTATCGGAAATAATATTGCTCCTACAATGTCTGCAACTGCTGCAACGCACCCACCTTTCACTGGTCCTAACCAAATACCCGCTGCAACAATTGGTATGAATCCAAATCCAATTCTCATACTCCAAATGGAAAGCGAAAGAAACCTTGTCAGTATAATTTCTAGCGCTATAAATATACTCATCCAAACCATTTCTTTAGCCTTGCTCATGTATGTTTCCCGCTTTCTTATCTGATCTTATATAGTACACTCTCATAAATCTCGCCAGCAAGCTCCCTTCCCTTGCGTATCATCATATCTGCTGCTTGATTCAAGTGCTGCGCCTGTACACGATTTTTCATTAATTTTGTATTAATAAAAATGTTAAGTGATGCCCCTTCTAAAGCCGCTTTCATAAATAAAATTCCGACTCCTACATCACTAATTGCTATTTTACTTCCCTTTTGATTCAACTGCTCTAATACTTGCATCCCCTTTAGGGAAGTTTCCATGATCTTAATTGGAACTAAACTTGCTTCTAAGAGTGCTTGTTCCATAATTTCATTACGCTTCTCTAATTCTTCCTGCGTATTTTTGGGCAATCCATATGCTTTAGATAAAGGTTCGAATACTCTTGCATCCTCTGTCACCAGTTGCTCAAATTCTTCTCGAAGTTGTTGTAATTGCGTTAGATAGGATTGCATATCTGTCTCTACATCTACGTATTTCTTTTTTCCAACTGTTAAATTCCCTACCATCATACCCAGTGCTGTCCCACAGGCACCAACAACCGCAGAAGCGCCTCCTCCACCTGGTACCGGTTGGTCTGAAGATAGCTTTTCCAAAAAATCAATTACACTTTTTTCTAACATGATAAATTCCTCACACTTCTAAAATAGCCCTTTGATTATTCCGTTTTCATCAACATCAATTTTTTCCGCTGCAGGTACTTTTGGCAACCCTGGCATCTTCATAATATCTCCAGTCAGAGCCACTAAGAAGCCCGCCCCGATAGAAGCTGTGATATCTCGGATAGAAATTCTAAATCCCTCTGGCCTTCCTAATATCTTTGCATTATCTGTTAGAGAATACTGCGTTTTGGCCATACAAATTGGTAGTGTTCCATATCCAAGATTCTCCAAATTCTGAATTTCTTTTAATGCCTTTGGTGTATAATCTACGCCTTCTGCTCCATACACTTTTGTTGCAATTGCTTCAATTTTATCTTTAATCGGAGCATCTGATTGATAGACATATTGCATCGTACTTTCCCCTTCTGCAAGACGAATTACTTCCTTTGCTAATGCCTCTCCACCTGCGCCTCCATTGCCCCACACATCTGTTAAAGCCACATTTACTCCCAATTCTTTGCATTTGTCTTCCACTAATTGCAATTCGTTTTGAGTATCAGAAGCAAATTTATTAATTGCAACTACTGCTGGCAAATGATATACCTTTGTAATATTTTCTATATGCTTTAATAAATTCGGAATCCCTTTTTTTAATGCCTCTAGATTTTCATGATTTAAATCCGCTTTTGCTACGCCTCCGTTATACTTTAATGCCCGTATTGTGGCTACTAGCACAACAGCATTTGGACGTAAGCCCGACATCCGGCACTTAATATCTACAAATTTTTCCGCACCCAAGTCTGCACCAAACCCAGCCTCTGTTATCATATAATCAGTCAATTTAGATCCCATCTTTGTTGCAATAACGCTGTTACACCCATGCGCAATATTAGCAAATGGACCGCCATGAACAAACGCAGGTGTGCCTTCCAGTGATTGTACTAGATTTGGCTTCATAGCGTCCTTTAAAAGAGCTGCCATAGCCCCCTCTGCATGTAGTTGACTAGCCGTTACCGGTTCTCCACTTCGGTTATAAGCTACAATTATTTTTCCAATACGTTCTTTCAGATCACTAATACTATTTGCCAAGCAAAATACAGCCATTACTTCTGACGCTACTGTAATATCGAATCCATCCTGTCTTGTCGTTCCATCTGCTTTTCCACCTAATCCCCCAACAATATTACGTAATTGGCGATCATTCATATCTACTGCTCTTCTAAAAGTAATGCGATTTGTATCAATACAAAGCTCATTCCCTTGATGAATATGGTTATCAATGAGTGCCGCAAGTAAATTATTTGCAGCCCCAATTGCATGTAGATCTCCTGTAAAGTGGAGATTAATATCCTCCATTGGGACTACCTGTGCATAACCACCACCTGCTGCCCCGCCTTTTACACCAAATACGGGTCCTAACGATGGTTCACGCATAGCCACCATTGCCTTTTTTCCCAAACGATTTAAGGCATCCGCTACTCCAATCGTAACCGTTGTCTTTCCTTCTCCTGCTGGTGTTGGGTTAATGGCCGTTACCAATATTAATTTTGCATTTGATCGATGTATCAGCTCCTCATTATAATATCGATAATCAATCTTTGCTTTATATGCGCCATAATTTTCTACATATTTTTCCGGAATTCCTAAATTTGCTGCAATTTCATTAATTGGTTTTATTTTCGCCTCTTGTGCAATCTCAATATCACTTTTATATCCCATACGATTACCTCCTTTTTGGCGCTGCATGAATGGCGCCTCCCTCTGCATCTTCTACTGCTTCCCCTATGGCCTCGCAAAACGTTGGATGAGGACGTACGGTTGCAGCCAATTCTTTTATCGTCAAATGATTGACGATTGCATCCGCTAGACCACCGATCATATCTGTTGCTCGTTCACACATGAGTTGAGCACCTATCAGACATTTTGTATCCTCTTCATATACTAATTTTATAAACCCTCTGTCGCCCATAGCAATTACTGTTTTACCATTTGAAGACATCATTGCCTTACTAGCTTTTGCATTTACGCCCTTTTCCTTTGCCTTCTCTAACGAAAGGCCAACCGCTGCAATCTCTGGATTTGTATAAATGCAGGATGGAATAACATTGAGATTCATGGTCTGCTCTTTTCCAAACATTGCACACACTGCATTGATTCCTTGTGCCGATGCAACATGCGCTAGTTGGATTCCACCTTTAACCACATCGCCAATGGCATAGATTCCCTCCACACAAGTTTTGTAATTCCCGTCTACTGGAATGCGCCCACGATCCATCTGCAAATGTATCTCCTCTTGACAAAGCCCTTCTGTATTGGCACTTCGCCCAATTGCTACTAAAACATGTTGCCCCTCTACTTGTTGACAATCTCCTTTATATGTAAAAGATACTGCTAGCTCATCTTGTTTTTCGACTTGTTCTACTCTTGCACCGGTAAATATTTGAATTCCCTTTTTCTTTAAAATCATAGACAAGTTTTGAGAGATCTCTTTGTCAAGCGTTGGTAAGATTCGATCCATGGCCTCTATGATTGTAACTTCACACCCTAAAGCCCGATAGATGGAGGCAAACTCAACACCAATTACACCTCCTCCAATAATAATTAGCTTCTTGGTATCAATTCCTTTCCCTTCTAGTAACTCATCACTTGTTACAACTCCGTCTAAGTCTAACCCTTTGATTGGAGGCAACAACGGTTTAGACCCTGTGGCAATCAGAATATTATCTGCATAATATTTCCTTTCCTTTACCGATACAATCCCCTTCTGCTCAATGATACCTTTTCCTTCAATCACTGTTATGTGATTGGCTTTCATAAGTCCTTGGATTCCGGTCTTTAATTGTTCTACAACTTCCCTTTTTCTATCATGCATGATTTCAAAATCATAGGTCACATGCTCCACTCGAATTCCCGCCCGTTTTGAATCCTTCAGTTGCTCTAATAATTCCACCGCATGGATCAATGTCTTGGTCGGGATACACCCACGATTCAGACATGTGCCGCCTAATTCCCGTGCTTCTATTAGGCCCACCTTTTTCCCTAGATGAGCAGCCTTAATTGCAGCTACGTAACCACCAGGCCCTGCACCAATTACAATTAGATCAAATTTTTCCTGCATCATTCTCCTCCTTACACTACCATTCCATCTTCTCTATACAACGTATCATATCCCGTACCATTTCTTTTTCCATTTGATCCTTGGTAAATACAAGCTCAAGTTCACACTTCATGGCTGCTTTTTGAAATTTAATGTTTTTAAGATAAGGAGGGATACTCTGTATCAAAAGTGGTCTCATAGAATCCGAATAAATTTCCATATCTGCAATTCTCCCATCAACTACTTGGAATTGCATGGTTACCTGTCCCCAAGAAAGTCGACTGGATACTTCATATTGAAATTCCATTTTTCTTCCATAAATCCATTCCCATGATTCAAATTTATGTGTTTTTTTCTTAATATCCTCACCGTCTAACTCATCCACCGTTTTAATATTAACAGGTAACTCATATACCTCTTCAAATGCCTCTAATAATTTATGCTTTAAAAGTTCTATGGATAATCCAGGATGAAACTCTGACAAATTTGCGACTCGAGATTCTACCGAATTCACACCCTTTGATTTCAATTTTTCTTGAGACACGGTAAGATATTTAGATAATTCTTTTATATTAACATGGACCATAAGTGTTCCATGATGATAGCAGCATTCTTTTGTTTGATAGAATGCATTCCCTGAAAATTTTTTTCCGTTTACCAAAATATCATTACGTCCAGATTTTTCTGCTTTGATTCCCAATTTTTTGGCTGCCACTACAATTACTTGTAACTGCTTTTCTAAGTCATAATGTTCTTCACGGACCAAAAAAGTGAAATTCAAATTTCCTAAATCATGATAAACGGCACCTCCTCCAGATAATCGGCGCACTACATAGCCATGATCTGATTGAAGTTTTTCTACTAAACATTCCTTCCATACATTTTGGTTGCGTCCTATTACAATCGTATTTTGATTCTGCCAAAGATATAATATGCATTCCTCTGGTAAAACATTGAGGAGCAAATGCTCCTCAATGGCCAAATTCTTGTATGGATAGATATTGTTACTCTCTATATATGTAAGTTGCTTTATCATACAATACCGCTCCTTGTCTTTCTTTATTCCTATTCAGCAAATGCATATTTAAGCACAGGATGTCTCGCTGCTTTCACTTCATCTAATCGCCTTACTGGTACTGTTCTTGGAGCTTCATGAGCTATCTGTGGATGCTCCGATGCATTGGCATATACCTCTTTGTAAATACGGACTACTTGGTCAAGTGTTTCTTTTGATTCCGTCTCTGTTGGTTCCACCATTAATGCCTCCTCCACAATTAAAGGAAAATACATGGTTGGTGGATGTACCCCGTGATCAAGTAATGATTTGGCAATATCAAGTGCAGATACACCTTTTTCTTTCTTCATTTTTGATAACGTTAAGACAAACTCATGCATACATATGTCATTAAATGCAATGTCATATACATCCGATAATTGACTTCTCAGATAATTAGCATTTAGTACTGCGTTGCTAGCTGCTTCTGGTATTCCCTCTTTTCCTAATACCAACATATAGCAAAGTGCTTTTAAGACTACTAAGAAATTCCCATAAAACTCTTTTACAGAACCAATCGACTTTTCTGCATGCTCAAATTGATAAACATCCCCTCGCTTTACTGCGTGGTATAGTGGCAGGAACGGTGCTAATATGGATTTACATCCTACAGCCCCTGCTCCTGGACCACCTCCACCATGAGGGGTAGAAAACGTTTTGTGAAGATTCAAATGAACAACATCAAATCCCATATCTCCTGGACGTCCAATTCCCATAATTGCATTTAAATTGGCTCCATCGTAATAATTTAGCCCTCCAGCATCATGAATAATTTTTGTAATCTCTAAGATATTTTTATCAAAAATGCCAACGGTATTTGGATTCGTTAACATTAATCCAGCCGTATCTTCTCCTACTTCTTGTCTTAATCTATCCAAATCTACGCACCCCTCACTGTTGGATGGGATGGTGACTACTTTATAGCCTGCCATGGTACATGTTGCTGGATTTGTTCCATGTGCTGCATCTGGTACCATGATTTTTGTACGCTTCATGTCTCCACGTGATTTATGATATGCTTTAATTAACAACATCCCTGTCAACTCTCCATGGGCACCTGCGGCTGGTTGAAATGTCATTTCATCCATACCAGTGATTTCTGTTAGATAATCTTCCGCTGTCTTTAGTACTTCCAAACAACCTTGCACTGTATCTACGTCTTGTAACGGGTGAATACCTGTAAATCCTTTCAATGCCGCCATTTCTTCATTCAATTTAGGATTATACTTCATGGTGCAGGAACCCAAAGGATAAAATCCATCATTGACTCCATGGGTACGCTTCATAAGCTGCGTATAATGTCTCGCTATGTCTGTTTCAGCCATCTGTGGTAACCGTAGTTTTGTTCCTCTCTTTTCCTCCTTCGGAATCTCAATCATCGGAACATCACATTCTGGAAATAGTGAGCATCCACGACCGGGTCTACTTTTTTCAAATATCAACTCCATTATGCACACACCTCCTTAAGACAACTTACTAATTGATCAATTTCCTCTTTTGCATTCATCTCTGTTACACACCACATGATTCCGCCCTCTACAGGGTAGCCTCCCAGTATGTCGCAAGTTTCCAATTTCTTTAGAACTTTATTTACATCTCCAGGAACTGTTGTTACAAATTCATGAAAGAATTCACCTTTGTAAACAAGTTCCACCCCTTCTAACTTGCATAATTCACTTGCTGCATAATGTGCCTTTGCATAGCATAGCTCTGCTACTTTCTTTATTCCTTCACCACCTACAGCTGTCATATAAGCAGCTGCAGTCATTGCACAAAGCGCTTGATTTGAGCAAATATTAGAAGATGCTTTTTCCCTTCGAATATGTTGCTCTCTGGCTTGTAATGTCAACACAAATGCCCGGTTCCCATCTACATCTGTTGTTTCACCTACAATACGTCCTGGTAATTGACGGATCATAGATGAGATACAAGATATGAATCCTAGATAAGGCCCTCCGAATGCTAATGGCATTCCCAAAGGTTGCCCTTCCCCTACTACAATATCTGCACTACATTCTCTTGGGCTTTTAAGAACCGATGCTGCAATAGGATTGATACCAAGAATATATTTTGCCCCCGCAGCATGTACCATAGCTCCTATTGCACCAGCATCTTCCAATTGTCCAAAATAGTTTGGTTGTTGTATGTATACTCCAGCGATTGATTCATCCATGAGGCCTGCCAGAGCCTCTACATCTGTTTTTCCATTCTTAATTGGAACCATAATTACTTCTGTATTATTTCCTTCACAATATGTAAGTATCGTTTGAATAACCATTGGATTAGCCGCCTGTGAAACCAATGCTTTTTTACGTTTTCTATCTTTACACATTACGATTGCTTCAGCTGCTGCCGTCGCCCCATCGTAGATAGATGCATTTGCCACATCCATATCTGTAAGTTCACAAATCATCGTCTGATATTCAAAAATAGACTGTAACAATCCCTGGCTGATTTCTGCCTGGTATGGCGTATATGCTGTCAGGAATTCTTCTTTGCTTATTACACTTTTTACAATAGGTGGTATATAATGGTTGTACGCCCCTGCTCCACGAAAAATGGAATGAAACGTCCTATTCTTATCCGCCATTTTCTGAATGAGTTGACTCACCTCTAACTCTGATTTCCCATTTGGTATGCGTAGTTCTTTTATTATCATATCCTTTGGAACTGCTTTATAGAGCTCCGCTGTGGATTGTAATCCTACAGCTTGAAGCATCTCTTGCCGTTCTTCTAAGGTTGATGGAATGTAACTTCCCATATTATGCCTCCTCTTCACATAGCTTTTGATAAGCAGCACTATCTAATAATTCTTCTTGCTCTGTTGCCTGTACCTCAATAAACCACGCTTCATACGGTTGACTATTTACTAATTCTGGGTTATCTAAGACTTCCTCATTAACGGCTGTTACCTGACCAGAGATTGGGCTAAAAACATCTGATACTGCCTTTACACTTTCCACATCTGCAAAGGATTCTTCTACTTTTACTTCATCACCTACTTCTGGTAAATTAATAAACACCAAGTCTCCCAGCTCTTGCTGTGCAAAATCCGTCAGACCAACTTTTACCTTCCCTTCCCCTAGATCCTCTACCCACTCATGTGACTTACTATATTTTAATTGTTCCAAAACTTTCATATTTTTTCCTCCTTATTTACCTTTTGATTTAATAACAGAATTACGCTTTTTTATAAAATGGTAGCGGAATCACCTCTGCCTCTATTCGTTTCTTACGAATTTCTACTTCTACTTTTGTTCCAAGTTCAGTATAGTCAATATCCAGCATCGCCATAGCAATTGCATAACCAATATACGGACAGTGGGTTCCAGATGTAATCCAACCGATCTTTTTCTCTCCCACAAAAACCGATTCTCCTTCTCTGGCAATTCCGCGACCTACCATCTTTAATCCCACTCGTTTTCTAGTAAAATCTCCTTTTTCTTCTATTGCTTTTTTCCCAATGAAGTCCTCTTTTTTCATTTTAACTGCAAATTTTAGCCCCGTCTCTAATGGATCTATGTCATCATTCATTTCATGACCGTATAATGGCATAGCTGCTTCTAACCGAAGGGTATCTCTGGCGCCCAATCCGCATGGAATCAACCCTTCTTCTTTCCCAGCTTCTAACAAAATATTCCACAATTTTGGCGCATCCTCATTTTTTACATATAACTCATAACCACTTTCCCCTGTGTATCCAGTTTGCGATAAGATACACTTTATACCACCAACCATACTTTCCGGAACAAAACTATAATATTTTTGAGGAATATCTTCGTCTTTTGCCAATTTCCTTACTATTGCTTCCGCTTTTGGCCCTTGAAGTGCAATCTGTGATAATTCATCTGAAATATCCGTAAACACAACCTCTCCATGCAGATGTTCTTTCATCCATTTGACATCCTTTTCACCATTAGCCGCATTTACGACAATTAAATATTTTGTTTGATGATACCGATACACAATTAAATCATCCACTACTCCTCCTTCATGGTTACACATCGGACTATAGCGAACCTGTCCGTCATACATATTGGTGAAATCATTCGTCAAGATATAATTAATATTCTTTAGGGCATCTGGACCTTCAATTAATACCTCTCCCATGTGTGATACGTCAAACAATCCAGCCTTCTCACGTACTGCCATATGCTCTTTTATAACCCCTGACTGGTATTGAACAGGTAATAAATATCCAGCAAACGGTACCATCTTTCCTCCACAAACAATATGACAATCATATAGTGACGTTTTACGTTCCTTGCTTTCTTCCATCCTTTTTCTCCTTTCACCTTTTCTATTTATAACGTCATATTAACACGGGTTGTTATTTTTTTCACATTTATAAATTATATGTCAGCTATATGTTTTTTCTATATCTTAATTGATTTTTTCTTTTAATTTTTAGTAATATTCTGATTATATAAGTGTTAATTTTTCTCCTTAAACATAAAAAACAGTGTATCTAACACTTTTGCTGTGCGATACACTGTTTTTTTTATTACTTACTAATATTTTATCAATCTTTTTTTTGTGCTATTTAACATCTCAATTAGTCGTTTTTCACTAGGACTTTTTCTATGCTCAGCTTTGTAGATTAAACTATCTTTCATCCTTTTTGATTCAAAGTTACACTTTATTTGAGCCAGGCCATAGCGTTCTAATGTCTCTCTCGGCATCGGTGATACCCACATATAAGTATCCGGCACCATTGTCAATAAATCAAACTGGCTTCCTCGTTCATAAACATATATTTTCCTAGGTTTATCGCTCCGATCCTTTTCTTTTGATAATATTCCTAAATATTCACCACCTGGTAACCTTGTATCACCATGAATGATCTCTATATACTGATCAAGTACCTCTTCTGTTATAACATCGCACTGAACCAACGAACATTTCGCTGAAACCAATAATTGATAATCAAATTCTAATATTGACTCATGTTCCAAACCTTTTAGTTGCAAAAAAGATAAGAAATATTCTTCGTACTTCTTCTCATATCGAATGATCCCTAATCCATATTTTAAAAATAGAATATTATTAATCGCTGTAATCGAATTGCATTCTTCAAAACTAATAGATATTTGACGTTCCTTCGGAATTGTGTTTATGTATTGGGTAAATGCATGTGTAATATAACTAGCTCTTGGGACTGATATTTTAAGCTTTTCTTTCATAATAGCGGTCTCAATGAATTCACTTTGTAAAGAAGTTATATCATTCATAATTATTTTTGCTTTTTGTATAAAACATTGCCCTTCATTAGTTGCTACTACACCTTTCGATGTTCTCTTAAATATAAGAATACCAAATTCCTTCTCCAGGTCTTTGATTACTTTACTTAAATTAGGCTGAGCAACAAATAATTCTTTGGCCGCTTTTGATATTGATCCCTGTCGTTCCACTTCAATCACAAATTCTAAATCGATTAAATTCATGATATCCCTCCAACACTTTTCTTCAGCATAACATATTCTATAGCGAAATTCTACTTTTGTTTCAAATACGCAACATCCTATGATTATTCATTGAAATTACGATGTAAAAGCTTATGTTCTTTTCCCTTGATTAGCGAGTCATACAAAGCTAGAACTAAGGGATTCTCATTTGATTTTTTTATTTGTGTGTTGATATCGGTATCATATAATCCTTTTGCCCTTGCAGCTTTGGTTCTCGGACCTGCATCTACAGGCTGACCTCCTCCCATAATACATCCGCGCCTACATGCCATAACTTCGACAAAATGATAGGAAGATTCTCCACTTATGATACGTTTCATCAATGCATTGGCATTTGCCAATCCATTAACGACTGCTGCCTTTATTTCTCTTCCATTATAATCAAATGTAATTTCTTTTAATCCTTCTTCTCCACGTACCCCGCAATAACGGATTTCATCCATCTCAATCCGGTCATGTCCTTCTCGTAATCTACGCAATACTGCTTCGGATACTCCTCCTGTATTTCCAAAGATAATACCTGATCCTGAACCAATTCCAAAAGGCATATCCGAAGATTCAATATCTAAATTTTCAAATCGAATACCTGATTTTTTAATCATGGTAATAATCTCAGTAGTCGTCAATACATAATCAACATCCTGTTTTCCATTTGTTTTAGACTCCTGCCTTAATATTTCAGCCTTTTTTGCCGTACACGGCATAATGGAGACAGATAATATATTTTTACCACCACTATGCTTTGGATTCTTATAATACTCTTGAATAACGGCACCAAACATTTGCTGAGGTGATCGACAGGTAGATAAATTTTTCTGAAATTGTGGATATCTTTTCTCACAAAAGCTTACCCAAGCAGGACAGCACGATGTGAATAGTGGCAAGTTTTCCTCTTTTAATACACGTTCTAAGAATTCCTTCGATTCTTCTATTACCGTCAGATCCGCACCATAAGCAGTATCATATACTTCATCAAATCCCATTCTGTGAAGCACATTTACGATTTTCCCCATTACATTTTCGCCTCGTGGCAGACCAAAATAATCGCCAACTGCTACCCTGACAGCAGGTGCGACTTGCGCGATTACTTTTGTGTTCGGGTCTGCTAATGCTTCCCAGATCACTTCTATATTGGTATTAATACTGATTGCTCCTGTCGGACAGACTGCTCGACATTGTCCACAATTTACACAATCCGTTTCTGCAATATTTTTATTGAAAGCAGGAGTTACCAAAGCCTCGGTACCTCGGTAGGCAAAATCAATGGCATTTACACTTTGTACATTGTCACACATACGGACACAGTCCCCGCAGAGTATACATTTATTTGGATCTCTTACAATAGATGGAGAACTCATGTCAATTGGATACTGTGTTTTTGTATTTTGATATCCCACCTGAGTTACACCCATACGATGCGCTAATTTTTGAAGTTGACATTCTCCACTTTTAATACAAGTAGTACAATCTCTACAGTGAGCTGCTAATAATAACTCTAAAATCATTTTTCGATATCTCATTAACCGCGGTGTATTGGTATAGATTACCATTCCATCTCGTGGTTGTTCCGAACAGGATGCGAATGTCTTCCCCCATTCATTTTCTACAGTACATAATCTACATGCTCCGTAAATAGATAACTCAGAATGATAACAAAGTGTTGGTATATCGATATCTGCTTTACGAATTACTGATAAAACATTGGGCTCATCTGTGAATTCTATTCGCCTTCTGTCAATTGTCATATATCCCATAACCTCATGCTCCTCCTACGCCTTTATATAAATAGCACCAAATGGACAGCTGTCAATACAAGTTCCACATTTGATACACTGTTGTGTATGAATAAAAAATGGTGCTTTTAGTTCCCCCTTAATTGCATTGGTAGGGCAACTCTTTGCACATTTAGAACACCCTTTACACTTATTCGGGTCTATCATATATGTTTTCATACTTTCACATACACCGGCACGACATTTCTTTTCATTAATATGCTCTAGATATTCTTCTCTAAATGCTTTCATTGTACTAAGTACTGGAAGTGGTGCACTTTTTCCTAGCCCACACAAAGCAGTGTTGGAAATCATATCCGCTAATTTTTCTAATTTATCTAAATCCTCTAATTCTCCCTTTCCATCTACAATACGTTCTAATATTTCAAGCATTCTCTTTGTTCCTTCACGACATGGTACGCATTTTCCACAACTTTCTCGTTGAGTAAAATTCATGAAGAACCTTGCAACTTCTACCATACAGGTGTGTTGATCCATCACTACAAGACCACCAGATCCGATAATGACATTGAATTTTTGAACGGAATCGAAATCAAGGGGTTCATCTAACTGTGCTTCTGTCAGACATCCTCCAGATGGACCACCTATCTGAACTGCTTTAAATTCACTTCCATCTTTTAATCCCCCACATATATCGTAGATAATGGTTCTAAGGGTAGATCCCATAGGAACCTCTACAAGGCCCGTGTTCTGAATACATCCAGTAACTGAGAACGTCTTTGTTCCAGTACTCTTTTCTGTCCCTATGGTCTGAAACCACTTTGCTCCATACATGATGATTCCTGGTAAATTAGCATAAGTCTCTACATTATTAAGAACTGTGGGCTTTTCCCACAATCCATGGTCAACAGTTCTAGGCGGCTTCACTCGCGGCATACCACGATGGCCCTCAATGGAAGCAGTCAATGCACTTCCTTCCCCACATACAAAAGCTCCTGCCCCTCGATTAATATGTAAATAGAATGAAAAGTTAGTTCCTAAAATATGTTCCCCTAGAAGCCCTACTTGTTCCATTTGATTAATTGCCATTCTTAACCTTGCTACAGATAACGGATATTCTGCCCGAACATATATGTAACCTTGGGAAGAACCTACTGCATAACCAGCCAGCATCATTCCCTCAATCAAACGATATGGATCGCCTTCCATAACACTTCCATCCATAAATGCCCCTGGATCACCTTCATCCCCATTACAAACCACATATTTTATTGGTTCCTCTTTATGAGCCGCTACTTGTTTCCACTTTCGGCCCGTAGAAAAACCGCCACCGCCACGACCTCGTAGCTTGGACTTCTCGACTTCTTCTACCACAGCCTCTGGTACCATTGTAAAAATTGCCTTTTTCAATGCTTCAAATCCGCCTGTTGCGAGGTATTCCTCTAAAGATTCCGCATTAATATTTCCACATTTTTCTAGGACAATTCTTGTCTGTTTTGCAAAATAAGGAATCTCATCAACTGTGGCATAGATATTTTCATCCTTTTTATAGAACAATCGTTCTATTGGAATACCCTGCTTTACAGTCTTTTCTACGATCTCTTTACAGTCACTTAATTGCACCTTGACATATTGGAAATGATGTGGCTCAATTCTTACCAAAGGACCCAACTCACAAAATCCTTGGCATCCACTTTTCATGACACCTATATGTGGCACATGTTCTTGTAGCTCTACCTTGATGTTTTCTTCTGTGTTACATAATTTTTTTAGTTCTTCATATATATCCAGAGAGCCTGTTGCAACACACCCCGTACCTGCACATACTAAAATTCGACAAGTATAGCTATTTAATTTCTCTTTACACTCCATCTGCAATTGTGTTAAATGGGTTTCATTCTCAATCTTCATTCATTTCATCCCCCTTTATTCGCTCTAATAAAACTTTCATTTTCTCTGGAGACATATTGGGGTAAACCTTATCGTTCACTGTAATAGCAGGAGCTAATCCACATGCACCTAGACACGAAACAGTCTCAACTGTAAAGAGTGCATCATCTGTTGTATGTTTCTTAGCACTTAAATCTAGTGCCTTATACAGATACTCTAATACAGGCATGGATTTTCTTACATGACAAGCCGTCCCATCACATATTCTTATGATATATTTTCCCTTTGCTTCAAATGAAAAATTTTCATAAAAACTTGCCACGCTGTAAGCCTTTTCCTCTGTAATTCCAATTTGTTTTGCAACGTAAGTCAGTAAATCCGGTGGCAAATACCTATACTCATCCTGAATATCTTGAATAATTGGAATGAGAGAGCGCTCCTCTCGCGTATGCATTGCAATAATTTCATCCGCCTTTTGATAATACGATAGTTCTAACACAAAAAATCCTCCCTTCGTCATTTTGTATAATTTTTTGTATTTTATTGTTATATATTATACAATGTTAACATGTGTATGTTTGAATTTCATATCTTAAAACCATATAAGACTATATAATAATTCATATAGGCTTATATGAATTAACAGAAAAAGGCTAAAAAGACACAAATTGCATCTTTTTAGCCTATCTACTACATCGTGTTAACTTTTTATTACTTTCCCTTTACTCCGTGGCCCCGCCACAACTAGAACCCTGCCCCGCAGTACATCCATAACAGTGTTTCCCAAAACAGATTTCTCTCTTTTCATATGGTTTACCAATCAAATCTCCAATACATGTTCTAGCTAGAACTGGTAAGTCTGCCGCTTGATTAAAATCACAATCATATAATCTTCCATCCCAGCCTACAGACAACTGATTTCTACACATCATGGTCGGCAATGTGGAAGCATTAAAAGCATGATATAATTTTTCTAAATATCCCTCTAGGTTTCCAGATTGCTTTAGAAACCCGGCAAATCTTCCTGTAGGGTTATTCGTAATTGTAAATAAGTGATTAAATGTAATCCCATACGCTTCCATTAACCGCTGCTTATACTCCTTCTCCAATGCTCCCTGTTCTGGTGGAAAGAAGGCTCCATTCGGATTATACACTAAATTTAAAAGTAATTCAGGGTCCTTTCCATATCCCAAATTATTCAGAAGCTGAAGAATTTTTATTACTCCATCAAACACACCATTTCCCCGTTGCCTATCCATTTCCTTGGCACGATAGTATGGAACAGAAGCAACTATCTCCACTTTATGATCTGCCAAAAACTGTGGGATGTGTGCATATTTTTCCTCTTGCATTATCACCAAATTAGACCGCACGATAATATGTTTACACACTTTAGATATTTCCTCTATAAACCACTCAAAATTGGGGTTCATTTCAGGAGCGCCCCCAGTAATATCAACAACTTTAAATTTTCGTTCTTTACAAACCTGTATACAGTCATTCAGTACACTTTTTGACATAATTTCTGTTCTATTAGGACCTGCCTCAACATGGCAATGCTTACATGCCAAGTTACAAAGTTTACCCACATTAATCTGTAATACTTCTAATGAATCTAAGGTATACTTTACATTTTGATCTTTTATACATTCCTCAAATGCTGGAACACTTGTGGTTTCCACTAAACTCATATTTTCACCCATAATTTAAAACTCCAACTTCTTAACAATATTTTTCATTTGTACTCCATGTACCAAACTTGCTCCCCCACGAATGGCACAGGCAACATGTATGGCTTCCGTCATCTGTTCCTCATTCACACCTTTATTCAAGCAGTCATTCGTATAGGAATCAATACAGTATGGACACTGGATTGCAGAAGCAACCGCTAAAGCAATCAAAGATTTTTCTCTGGCTGTTAAAGTGCCTTCCTCAAATACTTTTCCATAATAATTCATAAATGTTTTCCACAACTGTGGAGCTTCTTCCCCCATTGTTGCAAATTTCTTCAGATCTTCTGGATTGTAATATGTATCCATTTTATTTCCTCCTAGTATTATTATAATTGAACGACTCTATGTTCAGATAATTGCTTAATAAATAATTTTTTAATTCGAAAAATTCCTGTGTTTTCCTTATTGCCTCTCCTTTTTCTTTCCATGGAACAGGTATTTCCATACAATTACCTTCTGAACATTCATTCATAACATAAATTGTATCAGCCAGCATTAGCGCTTCTTCTACATCATGAGTGACAATTAGTATGGTCTGATTGAGTGTCTCCCATAACTCTAATGTCAAGTGCTGCATCTGAGCTCTTAATTTGGGATCAAGTGCTGAAAATGGCTCATCCATCAGCAAGACCGATGGATGTAGAACTAACGTTCTAGCAAGCGCTACCCTTTGCTGCATTCCGCCTGATAATTCACGCGGATAATAGACGCTATATTCCTCTAATTGTACCAACTTTAGAAATCTATCCACTCTTTCTTTTCGTTCTTTCTTGGGAATTTTTCTTCGTTTCAATCCATATTCTACATTTTCTTCTACTGTTAGCCACGGAAATAAAGCCGGGCTTTGAAATACCACGCTCATCTCCCCCTGGATCTGGATACTTCCTTCTTCATACTCCTCGAATCCAGCTAATATATTTAATAATGTACTTTTTCCACATCCACTCGGTCCAAGAACTGCTGTAATTTTTCCCACTTGAATATCCATTGATAATTCGTGTAAAACCTGAACTTTGTTCCCATTTATGCTATGAAAAGATTTTCCTAAATGATCTATATGATATATCCTATCTTGCATCGAAACAATCCCCCAACATTCCTCCTCCAAGTATCCGAAATAGTAGCATTAGGAAACAATCACATAATTTACCTGCCATCGCAATTACAATCATGCAGGCAATCACAATATCCACGCGTCCCAACATTCTTCCATCCATCATAACGGCACCAATCCCTTTTGTGACCCCTGTCATTTCTCCTAATACTAGATATGCCCATGCCACACCCTGAGCAAGTCTAAGTCCAACTGCCATTTGACCAAAGGTAGCTGGAAACACAACCGTAAAAAACAACGAAGCCTTTTTTGCACCTAACATCTTCCCAGCACGTAAATATAACTCTGGAACTCTTGCAGCTCCTTCTTGTGTATTAAGATACACAGGAAAAAAGACTGCCAAGGAAATCAAAAATAGCGTATTCTCTTCTCCCACGCCAAACCATACCATCCCCAGCGGAAGATATCCTATCCCGGGCACTGCCTTAAGTGCCTGTACGGTAGGATCTACCAACTTCTTCAAGCATCCAATTCGACCGGTCAGAAATCCTAACACAACTCCTACTACACTTCCTAAGACAAAACCTTCTGCAACACGCATAATACTAACCAAAAGGTTTTCTAGCATTTTCCCACTATATGGAGAAACATTTAGTCCCCCAAAGATAAAATCAATAAACACTTTTGCAAATTCTTTTGTAGAAGGAAACACATAGCTTGGACTTGTTTTATTTTCAGTTGTAACAAACCATATTACCAATATTGCAAATGGAAGAACAAGACCTACTAAATGATCCCCCATTTTTTTTCTTGAATTCTTCATCCTGTTTTAGCATCCTATTTTTTTGCATGTTCCAAAAAAGTCAAATCAAACATCGCATCAACATCCGGTACTTTATCAATGATTCCAAGTTCTTTCATCTTCTGTGCCAAATTTTTTGTATGTTCAATATATTTTTCATCTATATCCCCACATAATTCAATATTTTTTGAGGATACTTCCATAATCTCTTTATCCGTACCAAATTCATATGATTTATCAAACCAGATATCCTTGTTTTCTGTTAAATAATCAGAAGCTTTCAAATGAGCATTTACCAAATCTTGTACCAACTCAGGGTTCTTTTTAATTGTATCTTTCGTCACAATCATTCCTGCATTTATGGTATCAATACTATCGTCAAAATATGGATAACTCAATACTCTTCCGTACCCTTTTACGATTGCTTCTGAAGGGTATGGTTCGCCACTACAAAAAGCATCAATCTTCCCATCAGCCAATGCCTGTCCCATGTCAAAAAAATCTATTCTAACTAATTCCACATCTTCTTCTACATTTAAATTAGATCGTTCTAAAATATCTAGCAATAATGCATGGTGCATTGTCCCCGGTACATAAGCAATTTTTTTCCCTTTCAAATCTGCTTCTGTGTTAATATTTGAGTCCTTTCCAACCACTAATGCAGAACATTTATTGCACAGGCTACATACAATTTTGATAGGTTCTCCTTTTGCTGCTGCAGAAATTGCAGTGACCAAAGTAGTACCTGTCATATCCAACTCCCCTGCCAACAAAGCTGCTTTCTGATCCCCAGGATTGGTAAATGGTAATACTTCTATCTCATATTTCTCATCAACAAACTGATTATAGAAAAAAGGTTGTATCGTCTGAGCTGTTTTCCAAGTTCCCACATTCACTTCTACTGTTTTTTCTTTTGTGTCTGCTTTTTTCTGACAGCCAGTTGCAACCATTGTGCATAGTAACATAATGGCAAAAACTACTTGTATCTTCTTTTTCATAATTCTTATTCCTTCCCTTCACTTCGTTCTATATAATATCCACCTTGCTGTAACCATTCCTTTGCTTTTTCTGCAGATAATCCGGTCCAATAGCCATCTGAATATACAGCATCTCTTGGAATCGCCCCAGTTTCTAATACAAGGACATTTGCTCCATAACGTACAGACAATTCACTTGCAGGATGCACACATATGTCTGATACCTTTGCACCAGATGCTAGTCGTAGCACTGCGATAATCTGCGCAAGCCTTTTATCGCTAATCTGCGGATAATGGCCAAGTGGGGTTCCATGTACTGGTACCCTTGCCATCACACCACATACGTCCGTATTGTATTCCAATGTTTGAAGTATTTTATCTGCTATCTCTTCATTGGTATGCTCCAAGCCTACTGGTTCTACCCAAAACCCTAACTTCATCTTTGAGTCACGGATGACTTCCAGCGTCTTTATCCGATCTTCAATTCGGAATTTTGTATCCTTCCCTTCTCTTAATCTAAGACAATGGTATGCAAGCTCTCCTCCACATTGGCATAAATACGCTGCCTGCTCTGTATCTAATTCCCCAATATTACAACCTAATATGTAGTCTCCATGTACCGTATTTCGTATTTCTTTTATAATTGTTCCAATCTTCTCCACACTATAGAATTCTGTGGTTCTTAGTACGATATAATAAAACCCGTTTTCTACATAATATCGAACCTGGCGAATCATATCCTCAATATCATATTCTTTTTCTTCCTTTACAATTCCCCATTTACTACCCAGAGAACAAAACAAGCAATTCATATCACAGGCTTTATAATCTACTCCAATTGCCCCCCATAACCTTGCCCTTTTCTCTGTATATTTATTAGCTACCTCGCTTGCTGCCGCTCCTAAGGCCTCTGCCTCTTGAGATTCTGCATTGATTTCTAACAGTTCTATCAATTCTTCTTTCCTTAAACTTTCACCGCTTAAGGATTTTCTCTTTGCATCTTCTATTTTTTTATACAACTTCCTCAACCTCTCTTTATCCCACATTATTACATCATATAGGATATGTCCATTTATGTCGAATTGTTGTTGTCTATAACTAAGGTTATTAATAGATATTGTCAATATATGTAAAAAAGCTCTAATGCCTATATTTCTATTAATTCTTTTTGTCGTAGTAATTGATGCAACAAGTATTACTATCAAAATCAAGTAAATTTATACTGTATGTAACTTGGGTTCCATTACACAAAACATCCAGATGAACTATTCATCCCAACTCTTAACATCTCACTAGCTTCCTCTGCTGAACTATATGTACTATGATGGTCGTTACACTGGGTCATACAGCCATTCCATTGATGTCATATCTTCTTCTCATCCCTCACCTTTAGATTCATATCATACTCAACTGCTTAAGTAAAATGGAAGCGGGTGAGCGCCAGAGAATTTCTATTGCCCGTGCACTGTTAAAAGATGCGCCTGTTGTGCTGCTTGAAGAGGCAACCGCAAGCCTTAATGTTAAAAATAAAAGCCAGGAATGGCTGCTAGTATAACTTTTTAAAGTAGAAACGAAAATGCCAAGCGAGTATAGCTCCAAGTCAAAATAAACCCAAAATTCTTTCGATCTAATGGATTTTTCCAGTGAATTTTATGCATTAGTAGTATATAATTCATATTATATATATAAACAGAAAAAAGCTCTAATCCCTATATTCCAAGGATTAGAGCTCTACTGCAGAAGATGGGATTTGAACCCACACAAGGAAACCCTCACTAGAACCTGAATCTAGCGCGTCTGCCGTTCCGCCACTTCTGCCTACTTACCAATTATAAGAGAAAAGTCAAAATTACTCAAGACTTTTCTCTTAATTTTTAACACTTTAAGATGGAGTATTATCTAGTTTCACTTTAGGAATAAGAGAATTAGCTAGTTTTCCTTTTCCTTCATGTTTTAAATAGAAAAATCCAACAAAAGAAAATACTATCGCACCTAAAAAATTCACAATTAAATCTTTCATAGTGTCAACTAGACCAATATCTAAATACCCACCTAAATTCCAAGTCTGGCCATTAATTATTATATTTTCAATTACTACCTTTGTAGGAGTATTCCCCCCTGTAGGATCTAATTTAACAGAACTTATTGCTGGTACAATCCAGTCCTTCTGCATATCTAAACCAAAAAACCAATCCATTCCAAATTCAAAAAACTCCCAAATAACTCCTGTTGTCATAGAAAAGCAAAATGCTACAAATGCTACAAAAAATGGAGACAAGTTAATCGCGAACTTATCACTTCGATTTAAAATATCTACCAAAGCAAATCCAATTGCTGCCATAAGGAATCCATTTGTAGTATGCAATATAGTATCCCAAATAGGAATCTTTACATAAAATGCATGTACTTCTCCAAGTATTTCTGCAGAAAATATAAAAAGTAATATAATTCCCTCTAGTGCAGGTGGTATGTCTACATTTAATTTTTTATCAATAATTAAAGGAATGGCAAATAAAATTAAAGTTAGCATTCCCATAAACATGTTTTGGTAATTTCCTAAAAAAAACTGTCTAACAATTGTAGCAATGACTATAAATGAAAGTATTCCTTTTAATGTTAATTTTTTTTTTGTCTTTTTCTCCATATATTTCCTTTCATTAAACTTATTTTATATTATTATACATCATCGATAATCATTTGTCCTATAAGTAAAAAAATAAAGACAAAGGCAAATAAATGATTGCCTTCGTCCCTATCTTACTAATGATTTTAAATGAAGCATCGGGGATTCGAACCCCGGACAACTTGATTAAAAGTCAAGTGCTCTACCAACTGAGCTAATGCTCCATATGCCCAGAGCCGGAATCGAACCAGCGACACGAGGATTTTCAGTCCTCTGCTCTACCGACTGAGCTATCTGGGCTTAATATCTATTAATCCTAAATTTAAACAAAAAAAAATTGCGGGGGCAGGATTTGAACCTACGACCTTCGGGTTATGAGCCCGACGAGCTTCCAGACTGCTCCACCCCGCGGCAATTATTTAATTAATCCATTTACAAGTACAAATGGTAATGGATGGAGAAGGATTCGAACCTTCGAAGGCGTTGCCAACAGATTTACAGTCTGCCCCCTTTGGCCACTCGGGAACCCATCCAAAAAGCCGACAATCGGACTTGAACCGATAACCTGCTGATTACAAATCAGCTGCTCTGCCAATTGAGCCATGTCGGCATATTTAATTATGATATGTCGGCATCTGCTGCTTTATCCTCATGCCATTATATTAATGTATGGGACCAATAGGGCTCGAACCTATGACCCCCTGCTTGTAAGGCAGGTGCTCTCCCAGCTGAGCTATGATCCCATATAATATAAAACGACCCGGAAGGGACTCGAACCCTCGACCTCCGCCGTGACAGGGCGGCGCTCTAACCAACTGAGCCACCGGGCCAAAAGATAACTGCTAATCGCATATACCTTCAAAACTGCATACAAAGAAATGTTTTCATCCATCTACCTATTCCATTTTGGTTATGCCCTCGACCTATTAGTAACAGTCAGCTCCATACATTACTGCACTTCCACCTCTGTCCTATCTACCTTGTGGTCTTCAA
>JBQKKG010000010.1:0-161094 GCA_052116865.1 Lachnospiraceae bacterium LCP25S3_G4
GACAGGCTTACGGATATCGTGATGATGAATACTTCTTCCTTAAACTGTTTGATATCAGCAGGAAGACTTATGTCAGAAATCCTTTATCCCACAAAATTTGTGATTGAGCCATAAAACGTTTCATTACTTTATCTCAGCCTTTCGATATACCTGATACAATGCAGGTATGAGTATACAATATAGTATGGAATATAAAATCATAATGATTGGAATTGCACCAATCACTTTCCCGCCTATCTGATATAAATTAAAAGAATTAATAGCTTCTCTTGCCTGCAAAAGCTGGTCCGGCAAAAGTCCCAATACAGTAGACAAAATAGAGATTTTATTTAAAAGCGAAGGAACAAACAATAAAATAAAAGGTATTGTTACTGCAAATACTGTTGAATGATTGTTTGCGGATACAAACATGGATAGAGTCAAAATAAACAAACTGCCCAAATACCCTCCCAACATAGTCAAAAAATACTCCTGAAAATAAGTAATATTGTAAAAACTTTTCCAACCACTCATACTAGTCTGAATCACACAACCAGCACCGTCTGCTCCTAATAACGCAAGCACAATTACCGAATAAAGTAGTATTACTACCCAGTATATAACCGTAACAATAAGAAACCCTGCACCTATTTTTGAAGCAACAGCTTTGCTTCTTCCCAACTTTGTAGAAAAGAAAATAGAATCTGCTTTTAAATGAATTTCATTTGAAAAAATGCCTGATACAAGAAAGCCCATAATTAATACCAATAGCATAATTATTGTGGATGCATATTCTAAAAGAGCGTTCCAACCATCTGCATTTTTATAGTAAAAAGGTGTTTCGAGTTCATTATATTTCGCAATCAAGAATTTTTTTTCTGCTTCTGAATAAGTATCTTTTACTTCATCAGTATTTAACCATTCAACCAAATTTGAAATCCGTCTCTCATACAACTCATCGGCTTCTTCTACGGTAACGCTGTCAGCCCGGTAATAATCATATTCTTTAAAAGAACTAAATGCCATATTTAACATTTCCCTAATGTCAGAAAAGCCCTGTTTTTTATAATACGCCTTGTTATTTTCTCTATAATCTGTAGATAAATGTTCATCCGAAGCATTAATTTCGGCATTCTTTTCAATCACTTTCAACAACATATCTTCTGTGATATATCCAGTCCATTGGGTTTTTACATTTCGTAAATTGCGTGCTGCCGTAATACCACTTGTTGCGTCTCCTCTATCGTCAACATAATTTACACTTCCAATTGCAAGAAAACTCACACCAAAGAGTGCCACTGTCAAAATCAAAAGTGCAATTTTATTTGCTGTTTTAGAAAAGACCTTTTTAACTTCAAATCGCAGCATTTTCATCACCTGCCTTTTCTCCAAAATAATATAGAAATACATCTTCTAATGACGCTTCCACACATTTAGCATTAGGAAAAGGTTGCTCGGATGAAATAATTCGTAACTCTACTCCATGTGGCTCTGCTTTCATATTTGATATTTTATATTTTTTCATTAAATCGGATACCATGTTTTTCTCTACAAAACATTTCCAGACATCTTCGGGCATAGAGTTTATAATTTCATCCGTTGTTCCTTTATGCATGAGTTTTCCATCTTTCATAAGCCAGATTTCATTTGCTATATATTCAATATCAGAAACAATGTGAGTAGATAACAACACCAAACGTTCTTCCGAAAGTTCGCTAATTAAATTACGGAAACGAATCCTTTCATTAGGGTCAAGTCCCGCTGTCGGTTCATCAAGAATCAAAATCCTCGGATTATTTAACATTGCCTGTGCAATTCCAACCCGACGTTTCATACCACCAGATAATTTTTTCATTTTTTTGTTTGCCACTTTAGAAAGTCCAACTTCGGCTATTAATTCTTTTGCTCGCTTTTTTGCAATGACTGGCCGGATCCCTTTGAGCGTTGATATATAGAGAAGATAATCCAGCACCGTAAAATCCGGATAAAATCCGAATTCCTGCGGCAAGTAACCTAATAGTTTTCGATATTCACCACCCATTTCAAAAATATCTTTACCGTTGCAAGTAATTGTTCCACTTGTAGTTTTAAGCAAAGTACATAACATTCTCATTAAAGTTGTTTTCCCTGCCCCATTTACCCCTAATAGACCATACACACCGTTTGTCATAGTAAGATTTATATGATCTACAGCAGTAAAATTTCCAAATTCTTTTGTTATATTATTAAACTTCAATTCCATCCAATGTCACCTCCCAATATTTGTTACAGAACTTTATTGTACGATAAATAACAACCAATAGAAAAATTAATGCAATTCCCAATAAAGATATCCATATTGGAAATGTAATCAATGCATATATATTCTCATTTAAAATAATAAGCAACCATACTGCACTCCATATAATGCACAAAGTAAGTGCTACTGTTTCACTTAAAGAATATTTGCTGCACAGTGTTCCAAAACAAATGCAAGCAGTTACACTCAGTGGAAAAAGAAATTGAACCATTAATTTCGTAAGTTCAAAATGCAATCCTACTGACACTGTTCCACAAAATATGGTAATTAAGAAGATATCTGTTATACCAAACAACAGCATACGTGCTGCATATACCTGTTTAAGAGAGTAGTAAGAAGATGCTTCTATTTCCATACATTGGCACGACCTATTTTTCCAAAATTCTGGAATAATGAGAATCACAAATAAGGAGGCTATGACCCCAATACTTCTTTGGATATATTTATCATCATGTACAAACATCAGCACTGCCCATAATACAAACAGTAGTAATACTTGAAGAATCCACCATCTTTTTTGTATCACTTTAAACTGCAACCATAGGAATTCATGGTAAGATAAGAGTTCTTCCTGCTCTGATGCAAAAAAAGCTTCTTTTGATTTCCGGATTGTTTCCTGTATTTTTTCCTCTTTTGGTTCTACCTGGGTCATTTTCTTATAAGTCATAAATTGCTCTTCGAGATTCATATTTTTCCTCCTTACCCAATAATTTTTCTAACTGTATCTTTGCTTGTTTTAACCGATATTTTACTAATGGAAGACTTATCTGTAATATATCAGCAATTTCTGTAAGTTTCAGTTCTTGAAAAAAATAGAGAATAATAATCTCCTCCAACTCATCGGAAAGTTTTTCCAACGCCTGTTCAATGGTTATTTTATTCAATACAGCTTCTATCAGGTATTCTTCGGATTCTATTTTTCTGCATAACTCCGTTTCATCCAGTGGTATCTCTTTTATCTTCTTGAAATAATCCTTGCATAAGTTTCCTGCTATTGTATATAAGTAATTTTTTGTTTTTCCCTTATAACGATAATTAGACAGGTTTTTGAAAAAACGTACAAAAGTTTCCTGTGTTAAATCTTCAGCATATTCTTTATCATAGCAATGGTAATTACAATAAGTTAAAATTTCTTTGTAATATTTATGAACAAATAAGTCAAATGCAGCAGCATCACCGTATTTCATTTTTCTAATTAATTGAAAATCAGTGCTCACAAAATCCTCCTTTCTCGTTATCAGATATTCAGAACGTTTATCCCTTTCCATAATGTATAACGATTCAAAAGCACAAAAAGATAGCCTTTAAAATCTTTTTATTTTATTAGTATAAACTAGCTACTTGCTTTATCAATTTCATAGCCTTGTTGAATGATTATTATCCATCATTTGGTACCCTCTTGGTATATATTTTTGCGTTTGACCAACCTGCACTTATTATAGCATGGCAGACTTTTTATTGCTTGAAGCTAAATCTGTTTGAAGGCACACTTGTACAGTAAACAATTCATTAAAGCATGTACTTACGCATCTTTTTTAGCCTTACAATTACGCTTACTTTTTCTACCTACTTTGATTCAAATGGACCCCTAAGCGGAATGTTCTTCAAATAAGTTGTCCAAACTAGATGACCAAATTGTAATAACATACAAAATATATTTTTGCCTACAATTTAACCTGATGATACTTTTTTCAGGTTCTTTCCCTTTTTAAATGTCTTGCTATATCTCCGCTAATAACTTACTCATAAATAGCACTCTCATTTCTATCTGCTTTCTTTTGATTAATTCACACCTCTTTACTCCGCTAGTATCTACAAGTATTTCCCCTTGGGAGGATCAAGCAAATATTCAAACACTTGAAATAACGTTTAATAGAAGATAAAATTCACAAAATATGGAATAATTACAACAATATTGAATCAAAAATATATAATATCAACAGAGGTAAGTTGCAAATAATTCGGACCTTAGATATTATTATGGCTCCTCCTCTGTGTCCAGTATCAATTATTGTTAGTGCTATGAAATCTGACGCAGTTAGCTTTATCTACTTAATTACCAATTATAATATTTGAAGAAACTGTCAAGAACTTGCCACCGTAGGTGGTGAGTATCATCCTTTACTGATAAATGGCTTTTCATATTAGCAATCTGTTTTTCCATAAATAACAAAGAAGCTATTAACCATTTTCAAAGTTAATAACTCCTCTAGCATTTTATTTACTTATAAACCACCGGATACTCTTCAAACTCGGCAAATCCCTCACTATTATTAAACATATTTGTTTAACTTTTATATGGAAAATGTCTTTATATTATCTCACTTACATAATTTATTCTGACTTACTTATTTTCTGTTGCAAAAGTGTTGCCATACTATATACAATAAATATTTGATAACTTACAATTCATCTAACATAGATGAAAACCGCCTTTTTCTTGCAATCGGGTCTTTATCTATTATTTCAACATATTTTATTGCGAACTCATAACGCTCAATTATCCAATGTAATGCTTGAATTGTTCCAGACATTAATCCGTTTTTTTTCAACTCAATAAACTTCACCTCTTGATCAAGCCCATATTTATTTTCAATAAAGTCTATCAATTTGTTCTCTCTTTCATTATTTTGTTGCTCCCGCTCTTCCTTAATGCTTTTGTATAATCCACCAATATTACAGGCTCTCATTATCATGTCATGAAAATAAAAATCTTTTATTGATACTGCACATCGCTTTTTTCCATCTTTATATTTTCTAACACATACATCTTCGTACATAAGATTTATAAGCCACTCTTCAGATTCTCCATTTTTTTCATATAAAGCTTGTAATTCTCTGATAGCAGGTATTATTATATTCTTCTGAAAGCGCAATGGTTGCAATTCATATAGCATATCCAAATAGTTGCTTGTAGCTCTATAACTGTTATCTTGCAACCACAATTTCAAAAATTTTTTTTGTTGTGTGTCATCTAATTGTGTTGTATATAGCGCAGCAAAATACTCTTGAAATGATCTGTGTGAAAATCTATATTCTAATCCTTCATGAAACAACATGCACACAGAGTTAGTCATATCTTTTAAATAATCCATTGCATTAAAACTTGCATCTATTACATTCTTTTTCTTTGCCATACCAATATAATCCATTACTCTGTTTTCAGTAAACTTATACTCTGAATTAAAAAATGATTTAAAACAAAAATATGAAAATACTGCTTTAAAATCCTCATATCCTAATTTAGATTGTATATCTCTTTTATATCCACCTTTTGTTGCATCATGCGTATGAAATAACGTCGTAAATGCCTGTTCAAAAAAATCATTAAGTTTATCTGGTATTGACGCTCTATTTTCAAATGTCAAAAGCATTATCGTCAATAGCAATGGATTAGAAGCAAATGTCTTATATTTATCATATAAATACTCTTCCAACTCCCTATAAAATTTATCTTTAATCTTCGGTTCATAGTCTATTTTAGCAATTAATGACAATGCTTGTTCCTTCGATAACGGCATTGAATGTAATTCCTCAAACTGATTCCATCCCACAAATTCATCTAAGGGTCTCGATGAAAGTATATATTGGTTATCTGGATATTTTTCACTTAATGTGAATATTTGACTTGTCACTTGTTTTGATAGTTCATTTTTCACTTCATCAAAACCATCTAGCAATATTACATAACACCCCGTTTCTAAACTATAATCAAAATATTTTCTTTCTAATTTAAACTTTAGTGTTTCCATAATACTGTAAATATAATCTACTAAATTAACACTTTTTTCATCAAATTCATTTAGCCCACGAAGTTCAATCAAAATAGGTATGTAATTAGTATTTTGTAATACATTAAGAAAGAAATGTTTCATCATAACACTTTTTCCTATTCCACCAGTTCCCGTAACTATAAACTTATTTCCTATTTCTAGTATATTACTAATGTCTGAGGCATCTATAATCTGTCCATTTCGATTTAATCCAACACATTCATAAAAAGAATAAATGTCTTTTGGTGAGTGTCTATAGAGAAGAGTCTTTATTTTTTCATGAATACTTTTCGAATAATTTAAATAGTTTTCATATGCATATCCAAAATCTATTTCTTCTTTTTTTTGAATATCCGTAACATAACTAATGGCTTTTTTATATAAAGTTTGAGCAGTGGTTTTTGCTAAATCTGTAATTACATCAGCACTTATTTTATTTATATCCAATTCTGTTCCCATAATATTCTTTTCTCCTTTGCTCATCATCTTATACTTTTTACACATTAATTGGCAACATATTTTTAGATAATATCTTAAACTTCAAATATAACAGGCAATCACAAAGATCACCTGTCACATAAAATAATCTATATCTCTTTAAAATTATTCAAACTCGACAATCACTAATCAATTTTGTTTAGGGATTATTCTTTGTCATGTTTATAGTTCATTTGATTATTTGATTTATCCATATTATCCTGCCTATATGAGCTAATGTTATCATTTTGTTATTGGCATTGATAACACGCTTAAGTAACTGTGGATAATAGCAATATGTTCCAGCTCAAATTATAAGCGATTTTGTTTAGAAAAGCAACACTATATACTTAAAATACAGTAGATGAATTAATATTTTCCATTTAATCTGCTATGATAAATCAGCTTTCTATGTTCCTTGATTTAATGGATCATTATAACTACTTCACTGCATTATTTATTATTTTGCTCACTTTCCATCATCGCACGCATTATCTCTGTTGTATCATCAATAAAGTCGTTTGGTTTAAATCTATAATAATTGTAATATCTTATATCCACCCAATTATTTATATAATTCACCAGATCTTTCTTTATTTCATCAAATGATCTCCAAAAATGCTCTTTGTCATAATCTTTTCCCAGTGTTAATTTTGCTGCATAAAATTCAAAGCTATAATCTGCAAGGATTCCTCTTAATTTTTCATCATATATTCCATTAATGTTCAGAATATATTGTTGACTGTCTATCTGTTTGAGGGCTTTTTCAATTCCCTCTATACTAATCCTTAGTTGCTCATTAAAAAAATACATTAGTTCTGCTTGCCTGTTATCATCACATTCAGCAAATTTACTTTTTACTATCTCATACCATTCTATCCAAGTATGCTTTTCCTTGCTATAATCTTCGTCTTTATAAGCGATATTGCACAAGCGTGCCCATGTCTTCACATACCACATTATTTGATATTTTAAGTCGATATACACCGCATCATATACACTATTGGCTTTTTCATTTTTTTCTTTAATATTTCCAACTTCAATCAGCAAAGCGACAAGTGTAGATGCCACACACCCAAATCCCAAATTCCTAACTATATCTGAAATAACACTATGTGTAATAGTGTTCCAAATAACCGCAACAATCATTATTAATAGAGATATTCCCCCAATCAAACCGTACATTTTCCAATTCATTTTATATGGATTATCAATATGTCTTTTCAACTTCTATTTCCTCTTTATTATTTTTGTTTTCTCTAAAAAAACCAACTGTTCTCTCAAACAAACATTCTATGCAGTAACCTACGCTCAAATTTCACTACAATATCCTCCACATTCAGGACAGCGTGGTATTATTCCTAAATGAAGCCCGCCATTACTATATCTACGAAACCCATAGCCACAAGTATTGTATTTGAAATCGCCATAGTCGCTTGCTGAAACGCCACGCCCAGATCCACAACTAGGGCATGGTGAACAACCATAACCATTAAAAAGACCATCCTCGTCAGGTTCCATTGACCATTCGTATCCACATTCATTACATACTAAATCTTCCACAAGTGTATCCTCCATTAAAAACTATTGCTGAATTTGATGGTATATTATTTTTTATTAACAAAATACTTCACACCCGGTACTATTGATAAAACCATTACACCTACTCCTAAGCAAAGCTCCATAGTTTCTCTTCTCGCTTTCGCTCTTTCTCTACGGCAATTATCACAATAATTATATCTATTTGTGCTTCTTAATGGGGCTCCGCACTTTTTACAAACTCTTTCTCCGACTGCTTCTTCGTTATTCATTTTCCATAAATTCTAGCTTATTTTCTGGTTTTTTTGGTATTTTCTATTCTTGATACCACCCATTTTTACACTATTTTTTATGTCGTTTTTTGACTATCTGTCAAAACAGTATCACAGTAGTATCACGATAACTGATTGAGTAATAATCATTTGAAAAAATTATATTATAATTTGTGTTTCATTTTTCTAAATATTATGCCACTTTTTACACTAGATAGCCACCGAAAATTATTTCAATTTCTAAAATCAAAAATCTGACTCTCGAATTTACCAGAGCCAGATTGATGTTATCTATTAATTTTCTCATTCACAATATCTTTAATAATATCCTTAGACACATTCTTGGTATCATATGCACTAGCTTCTAAGTTTGAAATGCTCTGTCTAATTTTTTCAATATTCTTTATAGTTATTTCAAAATCTTTTTCCTTACTTTTTAATGCTTTCTTCACATTATCAATTGCAAATCTCGGCACACCCACTTTTGAAAGTATTACCGATTCCTTATCCGATACTCCATAATATATGAATGACGGCAGAAGCTTAGCATTGTCAGTATTCATATCATAACTCAGTTCTTGGTAAACATTCATACCCCATGGCATATAAGATTTCATCTGACTATTCAAATATTTATTACACATTTCTACTATTTGTTCCATAGATTGATTTTCTCTTTTAATCTCTTTTGCAATATCAAAAACTCTTTCTCCATGAACCCAGCCAATCAGAAGTCTTGCAATACTATCTGGATCAAGATTTCCTTTTCCCAACATTGAAATATTAAGTTCCGGAATTCTTGCTATAATTGTAATAATTTCCGAAAGCCTGGCAATATTTTTACTTTCCATTATTACTTTTGAAGCAAGGTAATCATTATCACCATTCTCTTTTAAATTCAATATAAACGCACTTATCATACTTTTAACTTTTGAATAACTAATATCGCTAATACCTAATTCATCAGCTTTTTCCAAATCATCCTTTTTCTTTGTATTAATATGACTAACATACTTGGAAACCAAATTATTAAGTTTCATTTGTGCTTTAATGTAACCTTCTTGTTTATCAAGATTATGATAAAGGTAAGAATCGTTTAATATACTTCTTATTTTTGTCAAATCTTTTGAGTCAATATTATAATCATAGCTAATATGCAAAATATGGTTAATATATTGTATAAGATTTAATATTGGGGCTTGATCTGTTTTGCTCAGATGCTCATAGTCCAAAACAATTTGATTTGTATCTTTAAAAAATGCATTAAGCGATGAAACAATTGCCTCAAGATCACACTTAATATAGTTTTTTGTTACTTCTCTAGTATTCTTTTGTGTACCCATGGTGGGTAATATAATATAACCTTCTTTATCTTTATACGCCCTTCCTGCTCTTCCTGCAATATTCCAAAATTCTGCATTACTAATATCTCGTGCATTAGCACCCCTAAATCTCACCGAATCAAAAATCACCGTATTAATTGGAAAGTTCATTCCTTGTGCTAACGTTGTTGTAGCAAATAATAATTTTATTTTATTATTTCTTATCAATTCTTCAATGGTCTCCTTGACTAAACTAGATAACCCCGAATGATGGTAACATACACCATATTTCAAACATTGATATAGTAAAGTATTGTCACCTGATTCCAATTTAATAATTTCTAATGCCTTTTTAATCTCATACTCACTACTAATATCACTTAATTTATTATATGCAACAAAAAAATTCGTAACATCACGTGTTAAATTTTTTGCAATTGTTGCTCCGGTGCACAATACTAAAATATTTCCTTCTTGATCTATAAAATCATTGATAATAACACATTCTTTAACACTATTATTTATGCTGTCTTTTTTCAACTCTTCTTTAACATCATTCGGATTTAATCGTAATAACACCTCAACATCCTCAGTATGCAATTGATTACGAGATGTTTTATAAAATTCTAGTACCGATTCTTTTTTTCCATTTTTAAGAAGATTACATCCAACATATTGTCTAGTTGGCGCCCATTCCATAGATAATACCGCAGAATTTCTTTTCGTATCTGCTAACCATTCTGCAATCTCCTCCGCATTCGAAATAAATGGACTTAATAGTAAGAAATTTGCTTCACTCAGATTTTGTTTAATTGCTGCTAACAACAATTCAAATTTTGAACCTCTAGACTTATCTCCAATATTATGAGCTTCATCCATTATCACAAGACGAGTATTCTTAATTGAATCATGGTTTTTCCTAACTAATGATTCTAATTTTTCTGGTGTACTTACCAGAATGTCTATATGATTCATACTAAGAATCTCTTCTTCTATTTCATCTACTTCATAATATGGAAGAGCCGTTTCAATATTAAAATTGAACATCTTAAAATCATGAGTCAAATCTCTTTTCACTTGTTCAATTAATGCATTTGTAGGCACAACATAGCAAACAGTTGGCTTAAACTCACCAGTGGCATAGTTATGTAAACTAAAAAGGATTTGCATTTCTGCTAGCAAAGACTTTCCAGAACTTGTTGGCATACTTACTATGATACTTTTTTTAGGAGTTAATACCTCAGCAATTACATCTCTCTGTGAAGGCAATAAAGAATACAAAAATCTTTCCCCTTCTGACAAATTTTTTTCAATAAACATTCGAATTTTAGGCGATTTTTCTGCTATATTCCATATAGAATTTTCTGCTACTTGTGCAAATGCATATTTTACTAGGTAACCAATCAATTTTAGTTCTATTTCTTCGTTACCTAACAAATAAAATGCATTGTATGAATACATGTCTATTAAAGTATATATTTCTTGATTTTTTTCTGTCTCTACTTTACCTGTAAAAAGATATTCTTTTAGCATTTCTACTAAATAGATAATATTCCCATATGCACTAATCTTTAAGCCATTTCTTATATCAAAATTTTCTCTTTCAAGTTCTTTGTTTTGAGCTTCTTCAAGATATTCTTGAGCAACATTAATATTTGTGTTTAAATTATTTAGTCCATCATGATTTTTTATGTTGCTAAGCATTAATACTACTAGATAAAATGTTGCAAACTCTAACTGATCTATGGTCTCCATATCTACCAAAAAATCTTTTGTTGACAATATCTCCACATTGTATTTTTCTATCATAATATTTGAAATAGTCTGCTTATCTGCAAGGTAAGAAAGCATACTGTACATTACAACTATAGAAATTTTTTCATAGGATTTTATACTTTCTGACTTTATCAATTGCTCATATATAGTTGAATTTGTTTCAAACAGCAGTTTAAGTACGCCCCTTCGTTCGTTCTCATTTATTTGGTTTAAACTTGGATTTTCTAAAATTAATTCAGTCATTGCATTCAACAAATTCGCCTTTGAAAGCATATCTTCACGCGTAAAAATTGAATCTGATGCAATTCTATCAAATCTATCATGAATTCGATTAATCTCAATATCTCTAAGCATAGCATTAAGCGAAGATATTTTATCTTCGCTTATATCCAATATTGATTTTATTTTAATCATAACAGATTGTAAATTATCCATTTTCTATCGCCTCGCTATAAATATTATTGCTAAATTCATTTATTGAGCAACCCATAGCACAAATGATATTTTCAATATTCTTTTTATCTATTCTATCTACATCGAAATTTTTATAATCATCAACATTATTTGTCTTGACTATTTCTTCGTTATTGCGGATTAACACTGGAAAAAACATTATATTTTTTGCCAAACTTTCACTTGATTTCGATTTATTATCGACTATCAATTTAGCTAAAAAGTCTAATATTTTTGTAATCTCTTCATCTTCCATTTTTATATTTCTAATACCATGCATGTACTGTAATATTTCTCTACTTACTCTATTTTCACTATTGTCTATTGATTTCTGTATATCACCCATTAAATCCTTTGCGGAACTACAAGGAATTTTTGTACTTTCTGAAGCTTTTACTTCACAAACAATAAATTTAACCAGATCATCTTTAAACAAAATTCCAGGAACATCTATTCCCGATGTATGCTTATCAATGTCAACTGTTTCAAGATTCATTCTTTTATCTGCTTCTTCATAAAATCTACAATTATATTTATCTTCTAAAACTATTTGTGCCATCCATTCTGTGACTCTTTCTCTCCGCACATCAAAATGTGGTATACTCTTCTCTCTTTTTGGTATATTAATTTCTGCGACTGTTTCATTAAATTTTTTTACAAATTTCGGGTTGAGATTAGCCGATCCGTAATATGTTAGATCATACTCTGCTGTATTATGTACTTTAGATTTTCTTATTTTATTAATTAAGTATTCTTTTATTTTAATAAAATTACTCTCATCTTCTATATCATATTCAAACAGCTTTACATTTAACCCATTGGTATTTGAAGAAAACAATTCTTTTACAGCAGACATAATATCCCCCCCTATTTTAATTTATAATACTATCAGTATATCAATTTACGCTTTTATTTTCCACTTAATTTTTTCTTTTTTGAGCATTTTGTCAGCTAATAATTTATATCTTCTTGATATCACATCCCGTATTTTCTTTTCATTTCTTCCTTCAACTCATTAAGTAGTGGAATGAGATTTGCCATTACTTCATTCTCAATATAATTTTTTCTGCAACTAATTTCCTAATTTTTTTGTTTATCCGTGCTCGTTCGTCCCTAATAAATTTTCCCAAACCGTTCTTTAATATCTAATATGGCTTTCTGTAGCTCATGTTCCCTTTCCATTTCTATAGGATTTGTGAACAAGTCATATTGCTGATACACTTCATTTTGAAAATGATTAAACGTAATATTGACCCTACGAATTAGTATATATCTGTCAACAATTTGTTCATACAAATTTACTGTATGCTCCATAATTATCCTTGCAAAACTTGTTGTAATTGGTAAAGTTGCAGCTCCATGTGCGGATTTCTCTTCAATATGCCTAGTATAACTGGTATACAATGTGATAGAATTAGTAACCAACCTTTAATCCACCAAGTAAAATTTAGTTGTCGACGTAGCATTTTCACCTACACTTCTACATTTTCAATATAAGAGTTAATAATTATGCAATAAAAAAGTTTTGAGCAAAAATCTGTTATTCGTGGACTTCTATTCCATTATAGCCTTCAAAATCTCCATACCCTTCGTAAGAGTCCCATGTTCTATTTCCGCCATCTATAACACCACTTCCAGTATGTGTTGTTTGAAGTGTTCCTGTTGTATATTGTTTTCCACCGCTATTACTGTTTGAAGTTGATCCATTATAAGTATTAGAGGATGAAGCCGCTTGCGTTGGTGTTGGCGCAACATATGCCTGCTTTGTTTCTCCACCACTTATTTTAACCGTTCCACCATTATTTGCTATTGCCTGTGCTTCCTCTGGATTTACGACTGTAACCTTTACCGTTTTTTCTACTACTGTCTCCTTATCATCACCTATGATATTATACTTTAACTGATATTCTCCTGGTGTATTAATATCAATGCTATCTGCAATTGGCTTGATCTCTACAATCTTTTCATCTTTATTAATTCCGGCCATCCAGTCAATTGTCGATCCAGCTTCTAACACGATATCCTGAAAGCCATTTACATGATCCAAATAATTCTCAATTACTTTAATTACTAATTCTGTCTTCGTCTCATTTCCACTATTATCTACTGCAATAATGGTGTTCTTTTGTTCTCCAACTTTGTCATATTTCAAGCCTAAACGAGCAATGATGTCATCTTTCTTATCATCTTTCTTATCATCATTCTTTACCTCTACTTGATTACTGTTAAACTTCAGGCTTTTAATTCCACCATCATCATTTAAACTAGCAATAATTTTAGATGCAGGTATCGTCTCACCTACAACCACTTTAATTGGTTCCTTACTGGTTAGCTTTACTTCAGGACTCTTTGTGTCTTTAACCTCTACTTCAAAACTTGCCTCTTTATTCTTATAATTTGCCGTTACTATATACGTACCCTCTTTCATGTTGTCTACTTTAGATACGTCTAGAAATGTTTCATCTATTGCCTTTTCATTTGCTGAAATATATTTTTTTGTATCGCTACTTAAGGTGTCCCCTAATTCTAAATTTACTACTTCTTTTTTTACATCATACTTGTTGTAATTAAACCATATACAAGTACCGATCACACCTAAAAATATAACTCCAACAATTCCACCAATAATATTCTTTTTCACAAAGTATCCCCCCTTGAAAAAATAATTTCCATTTTTATCCATTATAACATAATATATTAAGATAGTAACAAAATAAAAAACTTTGGTTATTATAAACCTAACGCAAAAAATACCCCTTAACTCTTTCATTTAAAAGAGTAAGGGGTATATAAAACAGTTGCTACTGGCTGAACTCTATGTATCCATTTTATTATCTACACACATGCTCGTTACTTTTTGCAGGCTTATGGATACCTAGTTCCCTTTTATTCTTTAATTCATTCTGATAAGCCTCTAAAACCTTTTCACCAACTTTTGTTCTCATTGCTGCAGAGGTAGGATAGACAATATCCCTATATTCCTCTTTCCCAGTTTCCTTATCAATTGATTTATACTGTGGCATGGAAACAAATAATCCGTTACTACTATCCATAATTCTAACATTCTTAATGACAAAGTCATCAATGGTTAATGTTGCAAGACCTTTCAAATTATCTTTTTCACAGATACTAATTTTAACCTCAATGTGTGGCAAATTTACATCCTTTAATATCTCTAATTTTAACGATTCCACAATCGCCTTAGTGAGTTCTTCTTTCGCTTCTTTTGTTTTAGGATAGACCAAATCATTCCAATCATCCTCTTTCCCCTTATATCGAGGCATAGATACAAATAACTCACCATTAGTATTCTTCATAAGCTTTACATTTTTAATCCGAAAACAATTGTTAATTGCAACCTCTCCAAAGGCTACCATATTATCTTTTTCAGCCATTTTCATGTGTGCTTCTACATACATAATCATTTCCTCCTATTCATTTTCTAATGTAATATCAAAGGCAACAGATCCTTTCCATGAACCAGCTGTAATATTGCTTGCTGCTATGTATGCTACCTCAGGTGTCCACTCGGCATTTAGCACTTGGTTTTGTGTCCATTCTCTCTTTGGCTGAATAATAGTTGCTTCTACATTATCCTTTTTAAACACACCTGCATTTTGTTCTTCTAAAATTATGGTATCGTTTTTAGGAGCAACCTTTATTTTTTGATTTCCAGATATATTTCCCTTCACACTTACCTGATAACTTCCAGTACCATTTTTACCATCTAAGATAACGGTCTTTGGTATTTTTACTGCATAGGATGATGCTTGTGTTACGTATACAGCAACCTCTCTGGAAGAACTATCTGTAGTTCCCTCTACCTCATATGGATCATAGTATTCTGTTTTCTGCTTTTGAGTAATATCTTGGCCAGTCTTAGTTTCTGAATTGCTGTCTTCCATCGTCGAACCAATTGAAGTTTTTAGATCAGCTGCATGTACCTGATAATAAGTACCACCCAATGCAATATTTAAAGCAACAATACCTACAACTACTTTTTTCATATTTACATTCATCTTATTTCTCTCCTTCCATCTGCTAATTACCAATGCTAACATTAAACGAAACACTTCCCTTCCAGTTTCCTGCCGAAAGATGATCCGTCATTATAGTTCCTTTTTCTTTGCTCCATGTATCAATTTGCAAATCTCTTACACTCCATTTCATTTTATTCTGTGTTATTTTGGCTATCACATCTTGCTTCTTGTCTAAGGACGCTTTTTGCTCCTCCAACTGAATTTTCATACCACTTGGTTTTACTTCCAATGTTTTTTCCTCTGGGATACTTCCCTTTACTCCTATCACGTATTCTCCTTTTCCTGTTTTCCCATCTAAAACTACAGTCTTAGGAATTTTCACAGAATACTTAATTGCATGTTTCCATTTTGCATATAAAGTAAGATCTGAAGTAGTGTCTGGTTCTATTTTAGTAACTGGAATTGTGTATGCTGCATCTTGAAACCAACCCTCAAAAATATAATACTCCACTAGATGGACTAGAGAAAATGATTCAACAAAAGTATCATACAAACTCCAAAGGTAGAATCACAAATCATTATCGTGCTAAAACGAAAGTAAATATAATTCGATATGCTGATGACTTTGTTATAACAACAAATTCTAAAGTAATTGCAATGGAACTGAGAGAGCATGTTCGCGAATTTTTTCATGAACGTTGACATGTATTATCAAAAGAGAAAACATCTATTACTCATATTGAAAACGGATTCGACTTTCTTGGATGGACATTTAGAAAATTTAATAACAAACTAATTGTAAAACCATCTTATTCTAAGCTCCTAATAACCAGAATATTATCACTTGAAAAACAAAATTAATGCACACTGGAAATTATCCATAATATATTAATAGTAATAGAATTATGTGAGGTAACTTATTATGGATCCATTAAAATCGATGCAATTAGATACCGTGGATAAGGGAAAACTGAAAATATCTGTTACATCTTCGATTACCGCTTACCCAATTCCTGATGCGACAATTTCACTTTCCTATACTGGTATACCTGATAAGACAATTGAAGAATTGAAAACAGATACTTCTGGTCAAACCGAGACAATTGAACTAGATACCCCGCCATTAGAGTACAGTCTGAATCCTAAAATCGAAGCACAACCTTATTCTGAATATACCATTGATGTATTTGCTCCTGGCTATGAACGAATTAGTATTTCAGGTGCAGAAATACTTCCAGATGTTACTGCATTACAAAATATCGCAATGAGACCAATCGACTCTACTACAGATAAAGAGAATGTATATGTCATTGCCGCCCATACTTTATACGCAACATACCCTCCTAAAATTCCAGAAGAGGAAATAAAACCTATGAATGAAACTGGGGAAATCGTGCTTAGCCGTGTAGTTGTTCCAGAATTTATCGTTGTCCATGATGGTTCTCCAAAAGATACAACTGCCAAAAATTATTATGTGAAATATAAAGATTATATCAAAGAATGTTGCTTCCAGTGAGATTTATGCGACCTGGCCGGAAGATACCATAAGGGCAAATATATTAGCTATTATGTCCTTTACATTAAATCGTGTATATACAGAGTGGTATCGCAATAAAGGCTATGATTTTACCATTACTTCTTCTACCGCCTTTGATCATAAATGGATTCCTGAACGGAATGTATTCGATTCTATCTCAGCAATTACAGATGAATTGTTTTCTTCCTACTTGTCACGACCTAATGTACGACAGCCAATCTTAACTCAGTATTGTGATGGACGTCAGGTTAGCTGTCTAAATTGGATGAGCAAATTGAAATAACATACAAAATCGTTTTCTTGTTCTATGCATTGAAATAATTTGACAATTAATAATTCAAAAAATATAATGCAAGTATTAAGAATAGTAAAAATCTCTTACACAAATTTTAACTTTACATGTTAAAACACTTTCGTGCGGAGATAATCGTCAAATTTAATTAACCTTTGATATTGTATTTGATAATGTACTAAGTTTAAGAAAGGGAAGAATTGTATATTGATTAAAAATAGTTTTTTTAAAAAAATTATATACATTTTATTAGTAATTGTAACTTTGACTGTGGTGATTGGTTGGATTAGTCCGTTGGTTTTTGCTAGAGATGGCATATTAACAAGAGAAAAAGTAAAAACTTTTAATGCACAATATAATTTGGGTGCTACTCGTAGACACGACGCTGATATTAAAAAAATTTATTTATTATATTTTGGTTTTAAAGATGTAAGAGTGCAAAATGAAGTAATGTTTGAAGGAAGAGATGTGAAAATCAAGAAAATAATGCCCTTTTTATATGAATGGAACTGGGAAGGTCATTCTGCGTACAGGGTGTATATTGGCAACAACAAATATTACTACACTATCGCCATAACTTAAAAAACACCCCTCAACTCCATCTAATTATGTACCACTTTACTCCGCTAATATCTACAAGTATTTCCCTTTGGGAGGCTCAAGCAAATATACAAACACTTGAAATAACGTTTAATAGAAGATAAGTTTCCGCAAATACTTCTTTTCTTATACTATCTGGTAGCATTATTTTTTCTATCCCATCTATTCTGAAAATGTGCACTGTTCAATTGGCAGATACTCGCATAAGGACTGGGAAAATAGAAAGAGGACAACCATGCCGATAATGGCGAGGTTGCCCACACTTCGTAGTAATCCATATGCTTTAACATAGCTTTTTTAGGCTTGTTAAGATGTTTGCCTATATACTGTGTACTTTGCAAACTGTAAGTTATTATTTTAATAATCACTAAGCTTCATTTAAAATCAATAATACGCCCTGACTGAATTGTAGCAATGCTCTTTCGAATCCGTTCAGCAGACCATTTCCACCATTTCATATATATTAATAAAGTAATTACTTCTTCTGAAACTCTCTAGGATCATTCACAAAATCGTTATACATAATGTACTCGCCGACTTCGATGTTTGAATCTGTAATTCCATTTTTTAAATAAACTGTTTGATTATCTCCTGTACGGGGATATACTTTTTTCTCTGATATAGTCATTCTTAATCCTCCATGTTTGTTACTAATTATAAGGCTATATCAGTAGCTGCGATGCATCGTTTCACTCTTAGTCCTCCTTTAAAATTCAAGTTTGCTCATTTTGATAACTAGACAAACCATAAGAAAATCGTCATCACCATCGGTTTTAAAAAGATATTTCCACATTGTATAGTCCAGCGGCCTTGCGTTGCGATGAACCACTTTTCTTAATCTCATAAATTCATCAAATGATATTTTTTTCATAACAACTGCCTCCATATATTGTATATTCATGTGACCTTAACCAACCACATTTTTTGCTCATAATCTTACACTGACCTAAAAAATTTTTAAATATACAGTTGACATATACAGTATGACGATATATAGTAAAGCTATACAGTTTAACTTAATACAATTACTGTATAAAGTCAAAGAGCGATTGGAGAAACTTATGAATATTTCAAAACAACTACCGCTAACAGAAACAACATATCTTATTCTATTAGCACTTAAAAATCCGGGACATGGATATGCCGTTATGCAAAAGGTTGAGGACATGAGCGAAGGGCGTGTGCGTATTGCAGCAGGTACGATGTACGGAGCACTCGATAACCTCTCGAAACAAAAATTGATCAAACCAGTAAAATCTGAAGATCCGCGCAGAAAGGTATTCCAAACAACAAATGAGGGGCTTGATCTATTACACCAAGAAACAATCCGAATGGAAAAACAAGTTGCATTATATCATAGCGTTATGGAGGAACATAAAAATGAAAAAATTGAAAGTTTTTTATAATTTTCAAGAGGAAGAAAATTGGCTGTCAGATATGGCTAAAAATGGTCACATTTTAAAAAGCTATTCTACATTTGGCATTTACACCTTTGCAGATGAGAAACCTCAACCATTAAAATACAAAGTAGATTACAAAGTGTTTACCAAAAAATCGGATTATATTAGCTATCTTACTTTATTTGAAGATGCCGGATGGCAGCACGTTTGGGGCACTAAAAATAGTGGAAGCCATTATTTCTTGCCTAAAAACAGGCAGGCGGACGCGGAAATCTTTTCCGATGCTGAATCTGCAAACAAAAGATATAAAACACTTTTTGAACTATGTGCAGTCAATTTATCCTTTTTGGTAGTGTTTTTTATAGTGACAATGTATACTTATGATTTTAATTTCTCAAACTTCGGTTTTTTAACTCCCGGTTTATGGGATAAAGTCGACGCAGCATTTTGGAAAAGTTTTCTTTTTGAATTGCCATTTGTAATCGGACGAGTAGGATTTTTCTTGTTTTTTCTGGCAATGGGTATCTTGTATGGTTATTGGGCAATGAAAGCTAAAAAAGAGTATGACTGCTATTCAAAAAAAGGAGAATAATAAATGAAACGAATAATTCTTGTAGTTTTAGTTTTAACCCTTTGTATAAGCTTGTTTGCAGGTTGCAACCAAAGTACACCACAATTAAATAACAGTATTTTTGACTATGATATTTCGTCCATTACCATATCGGATACAGTGCGCATTGTCGGTCTTGGCGAAGCCTCACATGGTGCAAGTGAGCTGCAACAGTTAAAAGCAGATGTTTTTAAGGCGTTGGTTGCAAATAATAATTGCCGTGTTTTTGCCATCGAAGGTGATTTTGGTGGTTGTGCTAAAGTGGATGAATATATCCACGGCGGCTCAGGAACAGCAGAGGAGGTTGTATCTGAAATCGGATTTAGAATTTACCATACACAAGAACTGGCAGATTTAGTCCAGTGGATGCGAGAATACAACCAAACTGCTGCGGAAGGTGAAGCGTTACATTTTCTTGGCTTTGATATGCAGCGATATGATAATAACAAAAGTTTTCTAATGTCATATCTTAGAAATGTAGCCCCACATCTTGCCGAAGAGTATGAAAGCAAATTTGCTGACTTGACAGATGAAAAAATGTATGATTTGAAAGATGCTTCACTCGCATCCGCAGAATCTGATATTTCTGCTTTGATAAGTGCTATGTCAAAAGATATAAATGAAAGCGAACAGAATTCTTCTTTTGATTTTGCGTTGCAATGTACTCAAAGTATGTTAGAAAACACCCAACTGCGAAGAAATAGCACACAGTATAACACTTTTCGTGACACCGCAATGAAAAACAAGGTAGATTGGATCTGCAATCAATATGAAGGGCTAATTTTTATCAACGGACATAATGGACATATTGCAACGGAATCCACTTCTGGCTATGAATGTATGGGTGACAAACTAAATCAAACATATGCAGATGAATATTTTACAATTGGAACAGATGTTAAACAATGTGAGTTTAATGGGCAAAGTGGTGATAGATATAAAGTCTTTAAAGTAAAAAACGAAAATGTATTGACGGCTCAGCTTGATAAGTTGTCAGAAGATTTTTACTATCTTGATTTTTCTAAAGCTGCAAGCGACACTGCATGGCAGGATGTGCTTAATAGCTCACAGAAAATGCTGGGATTAAATGTGTCCTTTGCAGCATGGCAGAAACTCTTAAAAATGACCCATACCATATCTGTAGTACCTCAACAGAGCTATGATGCAATTATTGTATTAAAAAGCACAACTCCTACACACCTATTATAATCGATATGAACCACAAAACGCACCAGCTCATATAAATAATCTATGGTAAAAGTATCACTCATAAAATCCTCCGAATCAACAACTTCGGAGGATTTCTAAAACACTTTGTTACCGCACCTTGGCTAATAAGCCTCTATTCTTTTCCCAACACATTTAGTATCAGGCATAGAAACAGATATCCATTTGCCTTATAAAGGTGCTTATCATAATACTTAATAAATATGAATAAGATATGACTTCTACTTTCACCGTGAGAGGGTATTTCTCAAATATACCACCCTTTACATTCTAAACTCAGAAAAAAACTTAGAAGTTTTACTCTAAGTTTAAATTATTCAATTATCAAACCCTCGAGAGCTTTCCTTATTATAATACTCCTCTTTTTTTACGAATATTATACAGTATGTTAAGAATGTTTTCTTATTTGCTATCTGTATAGCTCTAGCCCTCTTAAGTGTTTTACATACAAAGTTATTAATAAACGAAAAGAGTCCCCTCGCGGAATTACTTTGTTGGAGTGTGATCAAGTTTAGCTTTAGCAGAGTCACTTTAGACTGACTAAGGTGTTTGTTCATATTCTGCATTTGACAAACTAGAATTTATCGATATCTTCTTCCATATTGCATCTTAGCAGCATTTGTAATATTAGTTATGAACTCAGTCTTAGCTTCTGTATATTCATCTCTATTATATTCATATTTTTTCCAGAGAAGTAGCTTCATTTCTTCGTATTCTTGTGCAGTATCTTGATGTTCATTTAGATAATCCCTAAAATAGAGTTCATCATTGTCACCGAAATATCTTAGATGCAAATGAAATACTTTTTCTACAAAACCTTCTTGGGTGTATCCTTTGTTAAAAGAAACTCTTAAGTCGCTTTGACTCATACATTGATAACCATTACTTACTAAGATGCTTTTTATTGATAGTAAATCTACGTCTAAAGGAGCTTCAACAAGAATATCAATAATTGGCTTAGCCCAAATATTTTTAATAGCGGTGCTTCCAACATGATTGATACAACATTCTGAAGGTAATAGTTTTGTAATCCTTATTGCTTCTTCTTGATACCATTCATTCCAACAATTCTTATGTTTCGTAAGAATAATAGGAAAAAGTTCCCAAAGTTCTTCTAATGTCATTTCTGAAAGTAACTTGCTCATAATATTTTCTCCTCATATTGCTTCTCAACAAATTGATATTTTCTCTATACAAAATAACGTGACAAATTCAAATTCGTAATATATAGAGTGAAAATAACCTTTGCTGATTACATCTTAAGATATCTTTTATAATCATATAACGTAACTCTTTTACACCTATTTGATACATAGGAAAACAATCTAGAGTATCCATAAGTTTCTCCTACAATTTTAGCATTATTGCTCTGATGGTATTGCAGAACGTTATACAACCTTCCACAATCGAAATACCTGCTCCGCCGTATCCGCCAAATTATTCTTGGCATTCTCCGGTTTCATGGCTTCCTCCAGTGTTGTGATACTTCGTAAAATTGGAAAGAACGCGTCTATACCATTTTTATTACATTCCACAGCATCCTTCGTCACACTTCCCGCAAATGCAATAACCGGAAGATTATATTTCTTTGCAATCTTTGCCACTCCTACCGGCGCTTTCCCCATGGCCGTCTGTCCGTCAAGACGTCCTTCTCCGGTAATTACAACATCTGCATTCTCCATATATGCTTCAAGCTTTGTTTCTTTCAGCACAATCTTAATTCCAGATTCTAACACTGCATTGGTAAATGTAAGAAAGGCAAATCCCAAACCACCTGCTGCCCCTGTTCCCGGTGATTCAGAGTCTGCTTTTTTATAGTTTTTCTGTGCCAGTTTTGCATAACTTTCAAGCCAGGCATCCATCTTGGTAATCATCTCAGGTGTTGCTCCCTTTTGAGGTCCGTATATGGCACTGGCCCCCTGAACACCACATAATGGATTTGCAACATCACAGGCAATCTTAAATTCACAGTCTGCAAGTTCCGAAATCACATCTGTGTCTGTAATTGTATCTAGAACTTCTAAACCGTTTGCTCCATAAGGAACCGAGTTTCCATTTTTATCTAATAACCCATACCCCAATGCTTGCAGCATACCGATACCACCATCGTTTGTTGCACTACCGCCAATGCCAATGATAAAACGGCGGCATCCTTTTTTGACAGCGTCTTTGATAACTTCACCGACACCAAATGTAGTTGTTAATAGTGGATTTTTCTTCTCATCTGGAACCAACGTAATCCCTGCTGCCCCAGACATTTCAATTATAGCTGTTTTTGTATGTTCTATCATTCCGTATACACAATTAACTGGCTCTCCAAGGGCTCCTGTAACACGAACACTCTGCAAAGTTCCATTCATTCCTTGTACTAACGTATCTACCGTACCCTCTCCGCCATCAGCCAGTGGTCTTACAAGAACCTCTGCTTGTGAATCTACACGTTTTATTCCCTCAGCAATGGCATTTCCTGCATCTATAGAATTTAAACTTCCCTTTAGTGAATCAATTGCAATTACTACTTTCATATCGTTCTCCCTCTTTTGCACAAATCGAAATTTTTATGATAGCACGTGATAAACATCAGGAAATAGAAATATGTCTGCATCCTATATGGCTCCCCTCAAGGACACCTAACCCGATTGCCCCTTCCAAATATGGGTTCTCATTATCTTGATAAGACAGTACTTCCTTTCCGTCTATCCCTACATAAATTATATCATGTTCTACCTGTACCTCAAGCTTATACTCATATCCTCTCTCCCAAAGGAAATCTGTCATTGTAAGTAGTCGGTATCCATTTTCATTTTTAAGTATTCCCACCTTTCCATCTGGAAGTAATGCTGCTGCATAGGACCGGCTTGCACCTTGTACTCTCACATTTACCATATGTGTTTCTCCTGTCAGAGGCATAATTACAAATTCTGCCCTATAATCTTTCCAATCGTACTTTCCAGTATAGACCTCCCCGAAATCACCACAAGACAAATGCAGCATTCCTTCTTCCAAATAGAACAGTCCTTTCAGCCTTGTAAACTGGGTGATTTCACGGTGTATAATTGTCCAACATTCTTCCTTTTCATTCTCCATCTGAATACTATAGCAAGGCTTTCCATCCACATAAAGATCGTCAATCAATACTGCCATAGTTGCACCTTTTCCCCGATCTGCCTTGGCATGAATACAGAATCCTATTTCTTCAATCAAACCTCCATCCAATGCTGGAATCTGATATGTCAAATTCTTCCACTGTCCCTTTTTAAGACTAGTAACCTTCCCTTGATATATTTTTTGAGTATGCCTTTCTTTTGCATATAGACTTACCAGCACATCATTTCCATATTGTGGAAGCATCACACTTCCACAAATCATCTGTCCCGGGTATGCTATTGGGGAAAATGCCGGATCATAGCGGCTGTTATGAAAATCTTCCGCCCCATAGTATGTTTTTTTATAAATAAACAGATTTTCACCTCCCTGAATCACATTTGCCGTGACCTTCAGTGAACGGCTTCCCGTTGCAGAAGATTCATCTGTATTTATCAGATGGTACTCCAATTCCGGATAAATGTCTGAAGTATGTAAATGTTCTGAACGCACACGGATTGCATGTGTGGATCCAGGATATTCAAAGTGACAACTGTCGATCCGCTTGCTACAGATATCATTATAAGGTTCCGGTAATTCCTCCCCTGCAAGTGCTGCCGCCAGTTTTACAATGTACGATGCTCCATATGGGATATCCATGATATTCAAAGAACCTACTACACTAGAACATGCAAGAAAATCATTGATAGGCTTTCTCCACTTGTTATAATCAATGACTCCAAGTCCTCCTCTGACTCCCATGAGTGTTCCAAGGTTCCCAACATTGCAATCCGTATCCCAGCCACAGCGGTTACAGATATTTAACGTATGTGCAAAATCACCCTTTCCATAAAGCAATGAAAGAATCATAACTGCGATGTTCGGGATAATATGACATACACCCGGATATTTATCATACCCGAAATGTTCAAAAATAAATTGATAGCAATCTTCCCAGCTTTCACTATGTTTTTCGTGATAATCCATAACTGAACGTACTACTTTTGCATATTCGCATTCTTCCGGTATATAGCTTAGCCCTTTCTTAATAATTTTATGAACATTCTGTTCTACAAATGCGAAGCTGATACAGGCTGCCACAAAGATACCACCATAGACTCCATTCCCTCCATGGGTAACACTTGCCGCCTTTCTGGCAAGGGCTACTGCCAGATCTGGGTTTCCTGGTGTCACAAGTCCCCACGTGTCTATGAATATCTGTCCTCCAATCTGTTCTGCTGCTACATGCCCATTCTGCTCGATACTTCCGCTTCTTGGTGCCTTGATTCCATTTTTCAAATTTAGATAAGCTGTATGTTCCGTAGATACTCCATACCCTCCCCACCAGAAAAATCCATGCTCAAAAGGTGCATAGTTCAGCAGTGCCTCGGCCACATCCTGAGCCTCCATATCAGCCCCTTTTCCACAGTCTTCAAGCGCACGTAGGAAAAAAAACGGTCCATTACTGTCATCATCTGCTGCAAATTCTTTGTAATCTACTGGATATCCATCAAGTTCTCCATAGATATCCTTAATCTGCTCATAACTCCAGCCTTCCACTGGTGCTCCCATACGGATTCCAATAATCTTGCCAAGCCAACCTGCATAAATCCTTTCAATATAGTCCTTCTTCATTATCATAATTACCTGTTCTCCTTCTCGCTCACAACAATACCAATAATTTTAATGGCCTGCCTGTTCCCAGTGCAGACCATCAAAATTATCAGTTTCTATATTTTCTCAAGCTCCAAATCAACCAATTTATCTGTGCTTCCTACCACAATATTTGCTGCACCTAAGATACAAGTGTCGCCCACACCAATACACTTCATATTGCCGGCTAGCGCTGCCTCAACTCCTGCCTTCGCATCTTCCACAACAATACAATTTTCACATGGCACATTAAGTAACTCTGCGGCCTTTATAAATACCTGTGGATTTGGCTTTGCCAGTTCCACCAGATTCCCATCTACAATGGCGTCAAAGTGGTCTGCAATATTCAGCTTCTCAAGAATCATCTTTCCACTCTTGCTGGCAGAACCAAGAGAAATGAGATATCCCTCTGCTTTTGTCTTCTTTAAGAATTCCAAAACTCCCGGTAAAATCTCAGACTCATCAATTCCTTCAATCATCTCCATATAATATCCGTTCTTTCTCGTAGCAAGCTTCATTTTTTCTTCGTCAGATAACTCTTTTATTCCCCCTGCTTCCAGTACAATATCCAAAGATTCCATACGGCTTACACCTTTTAATTTTTCATTATGTATAATATCAAATTCAAACCCTAATTCTGCTGCCAGCTTCTTCCACGCAAGATAGTGATATTTTGCGGTATTCACTACCACACCATCCAAGTCAAAAATCACTGCTTTCATAATATTAGTCCCCTTCTCATCTATATAAATAGTACTTACATCACTGAAATTTCTAATGTCTTTTTCAATGTATATTCCTTACCTTCCACCTTTACCCGAATGGCTGTTCCTGCTTCTGCCTCACAGGTCAGTATGATTTTTTCATTTTCTATTATAAAGTGTACCTGTACACCCTCGATCATCATATAGAAATCCATCGTCTTCCACTTGGTTGGAAGATGCGGAGCCAGGTATAACACACCGGCTTCATAATGCACCCCTGCAAACCCAAAGATAAGGCAATTCCAAATACCGCCAAGGGATGCCGAATGAATTCCATCTGTACTGTCATGAGGATTCTCATCAATATCCACCATCAAGCATTTTCGAAAGAAATCCCAAGATAACTCCATTTCTCCTACCGCAGCACATGCCTGTGCATGGGCACAGTAACTTAAAGAGGAATCATGAATGGTTCTGCCCTCATAAAAGAGTACGTTCTTTTTCACTGTATTCTCATCGAAAAGACGTGGAAAAAGATTCAAAAGCATAACCACATCTGCCTGTTTCAGTACCTGCATATTTACAATTTCTTCTCTGGAATAGTCAAGAAGAACCGACTGCTTAATCTGAGAAGTCTTATATTTCATAATATTTTCAATACATGGTTTAGATAAAAATGTATCGTCCTGCGGAATAATTCCATCTTCTCCTGGTACTGGAAGATATATCTTCTTGTGAAGTTCCTCCCATCTGGCCAAATCTCTTTTTATCTGAAGCTTTTGATCTAACAGGCAAAATGCGTCCGCCTGATCTTCTTGTAATTTCTTTGCATAATCCAGTGCCATCTTCACACAATAGGCAGCCATATAATTCGTATAAGCATTGTTATCTACATGCTCTGTATACTCATCTGGTCCAATCACATCAAAAATGCCGTATTTCTGTCGCTTTTCATCCCATTTCAAACAGGATACCCAGAACCTTGCCGCCTCAAATACAATCTCATATCCACACTTTTCCATAAAACTGTAGTCCCTGGTTGCCTCAAAGTACTGCCCCACCGCATAAGCGATATCCGCTGTCACATGATATTCCTTAATGCCCGACCAGACTTTATTTGCCTTTCCGGTATGAATATTAAGTGCTGCGTAAAGGGGAGTCTCTTCCTCACCAGTCTTTGCCGCCTCCCACGGAAACATTGCACCTTCAAATCCATAGTCTCTTGCCTTTTTTCTTGCTCCATCCAATCCTTTATAACGAAACTCAAGGAGCTGTTTTGCTTCCTCCGGATAAACAAATAACAGCATTGGAAACAAGAATATCTCTGTATCCCAAAATACATGCCCTTTATATCCTTCTCCAGTCAAGCCTTTTGCAGCAATACTACTTACATTTGTATGCCACGGAGTCATGCCTGCAATATGATATTGTGCAAAACATACTGCCGCTTCTTCTTCCTCACTCATCCCTTCTATACGAATACGGGCAATATCCCAAAACTTTTTCATCTTCTGCCTATGTTCCTCTAACAGACCTTTATATCCTTTTTCAAATGCTGCGTTTAATGCTTGTATCCTCTCATCTGTTGTCATACCCTCTTCCGCCTGATCTACAAATGTAATCTTCTCAAGAGCCACCACACGCTCTTCATCCGGCTGCACTGTATAGGTACCATAGATGCTTCTTCTTTTTAGGTTGAATTCCTTTTCTGCTAGAATTCCTCTTACTGCTTTACATCTTGTGGCTTCTGTCACAGTATTATCCTCGAGTTTACTTCTGATTTCCATAATTTTTTTTTCATACACCCTGGCAATAGAAGTATGAAAATGTGACACACCACTGTTAGTCATCTGCCCATTAATACCAGTCTTGATTCTTACTTTTTTCATCTCACCATCAAGAACCCGCACCTGAAAGGTCTGTACAAAAAGATTTTTCTGAACCATAGATGCAAATCTACGGTTCTCCACTTCAATCTTTCCATGTCCCAAAAGCCCAAACACATACTGAACAATCAATTCTCCGGTTAATAGATCGATTTTACGCTCAAAAGAAACTAGATTAGACCTCTCTAAGCGAATCTTTTTCCCATCTACTTCTAACTCAAACCATGTTACATCCGGACAATTTACAAGCTCTGTCACTTCATTATCATAAGCTTTATGAAATGCACCGCTTAGAAACATCCCTCTTTGTTCCTCAATCATAGAAAATACATGGCCCCCACGTACTCCCATATATCCGTTGCACTGGGCAAATACCGACTCTGTCTTTAATTCATACTCCGGCAAAAATTCCGTCTCACTAAGCCATAGTCTTTCCTTCTCTTTTTTTGTCTGATAATGAATCATAAGTTTATCCCCCAACTATTTAAAAAATCACAGGTCTACCCGTTTGAGCAGACTCATACAATGCACAGATTAGTTTCTGAATATATTCACCCTGTCTTGCAGTTACCAAAAGTTCTTCTTCTTCAAGACATGCTTTTACAAAATTTGTATCTATATCTATATGCCAATCTCTCATCTCCATAAACGGAAACTTAAGATCTATAAGTTGTCCGTCCTCTTCCCCGTATATTTCTAACGGGTACAAATCAGCACCTTCTTTAGAGCCATAAAATTTTACACTTCTAACATCCTTCTCTTTACGATTAATCGCAAACGAAGTCTGCAAATCTAGACTGGTTCCGTCTGCAAAGCGGATATAACCAAAAATACCATCTTCTATAGTAAATCTCTCTGAATCCCAGCTCCCCATCAATCCTACTTCGGAAGATTTTCCGATTCGATTACTACTTGTTGCACACACATAAGAAATGTCTGGATAATTCATTAGATATAATGCACAGTCTAGCATATGCGCACCAATATCAATGAGTGGTCCTCCACCTTGAATGTCTTTGTTGGTAAAGCATCCCCAGCCCGGAATTCCTCTCCGTCGATGCCATTTGATCTCGGTGTGATAGATTTCTCCCATCTTTCCTTTTTCTATTCTATCTTTCAAAAATGCCACTTGTTTACTGGCGCGAAAATGAAAACCGTAAGATAAGAGTTTTCCCTTTTCCTCTGCCCTTACAGCCATGCTCTCTGCCTCTTCTAATGTGATTGCCGGTGGCTTCTCACAGAATACATGGCATCCTGCATCCAATGCGTCCAATGTAATCTGACAATGAAATCTATTTGGCACACAAATAGTTACCGCATCCGGCTTCATTTCCTCCAGCATATCTTTATATGAATTATAATAATTTTCTATTTCAAATTTCTCTGCCACCAGTTTGGCTGTCTCCAGACGTGTGTCACAGATTCCCACAATCTCTACATGTTCCATGGACTGATAATTCGGTATGTGAGTTACCTGTGCAATCTGTCCGGAACCGATAATCGCTATCCTGAATTTTTCCATTTTATTTTCTCCCTTAATTTAACGTGTGAAGGATGCAGCAAAATGACACTGCACACCACTGTACGGAATTCACTTTACTGCATCCTTTCTCTGCTCACACTTTTTCTTACATAAACGGTTTCATGAAATCCACAGATTGCTGATACACTTTTAAAGGATCTTTACCACGGATTCTTCCTTCATTCACAATCGGTCCTTCATAACCGATTTCTTTTAATGTCTTCATATGCTTCTCCCAATCGATAGAACCAGTGCCTGGTTGATAACGATGGTTTTCTGCAATATGAATATGTCCTACATAGTCTTTGTATTTTTTGAGAGTTTCAGATATATCATCTTCTTCGATTGCCATATGATAGAAATCAGAAGTCAATTTTACTCTGGAAAATCCTCCCTGTCGAATAATATTTACAGCATCCTCTTGTGTATTAAGCATATGGTCTTGATAACGATTCAACGGCTCAAGATATAGGTAAGTGCCCGTTTCCTTTGCTGTCTTTTCAAGTTCTGTCAAGGAATCTATAATTGCTTTTGTATCCCCTTCTTGACTTCTTGGGGAAACCATCGGTGGAAGTCGGAATGTAAACATTCCCCATGCTGCTGGAATAACAGCCCCTGTTCCCCCTACTTCTTTTAGGGCATGGAGGATTGCCTTTAAATCCTCCACACCATTTACACGTTTTTCTTCAATAAAATCTCCAATCCATCCACGGTATCCACCACAAGCTGTACATACCGGAAGTCCAGTCTCTTCTATCGCTCTTTTCACTTCTTCTACATGCTCTACTAATACTTTTCCATCAATTTCAAAACATTCAAACCCCATATTCTTTACAAAATGAAATTTTTCAACCATATCTTTTGGAAAAAAATCTTTATCCTGTGTTCCTAATAACATACTGACTACCTCCTAAGAAAAATCTACACCCATCTTGATACTTAGCTCTGGATGCTGGTCTACATATTCACAAAAACCTTCCGCACATTCTACAAATGGAACTACCGGGTCAATCAACTCCTCACAGTCAAGATATCCATTCATGAGAAGCTCCCAGCATACATCTTCAATTCTCTTTCTGTTCCATCTTGGATATTCTGGATTCGGCTCACTGCATGCTCTTGAGAAGATAATCTTTCCATAGTTAAAATGTGCTTCCTGACCAAGCCACAACCCTTCTGGAAATGGTTTGGCAAACGCTACGTATGCAATAGTTCCATTGTATGCAAGTCCCTTTAATGCTGACTGAAGGGCATGTACATTCCCACTTGTCTCAATGATTACATCAGCTCCTTGCTTGTCCGTCAGACGCTTAATCTCAAATCCAGCATCACAAGACATAGAGTCTAGCGTATAGTGGGCACCTGTTTTCATTGCAATCTCGCGTCTCTTTGCAATCGGATCAATTCCTATTACGGTGGTTGCTCCAATCTTCGATGCCATCTGAAGAGCAAGCAGTCCAATAGCACCAAGACCGATAACAACTACACGATCCCCAGGTCTTACATCTGCATCACGGATTCCGCTTAAAGCGAACTGTGCCGGATCATAACACACTGCATTTTTCGCAGACGCATATTTACTCATTTTTCGTAACTTGTAATTGTCTACTGCATTCACGATTTGTGTTTCTTTGATTGGTCCATAAGAACATACACGGTCACCAACCTCATATTCCGTAACATCGCTTCCCTTCTCTGTAACTGTTCCTACAAACATATTACCAAGGGGGAGGTCTCCAAATTCGATACCTCTTGGTTCATCTTCTGTTCTCTGTGCAAAAACACGCCACTCCTCATCAAACTTTCCATCAATAAAAGGCGTTGTTCCTCTGAAATCTGCCAGCTCTGTCCCATGTTTTGGTGCTGCAAATTCCACTTTTACTTTTACCTCATTGCTTTTGATTTCTCTATCTTCATATTCCTTAAGCTCTGCAATTCTTGGAGCTGTTGCTACTAATTTTTTCATTAAAGTTTTTCTCCCTTTTTGTTTTAACCCTTTACGCCGCCTGCGGTACTTCCACTCTTAATTAAGTGCTGACTAATACCATACATAATAACAATTGGTAATGATGTGATTAAGGATGCTGCCATCATACGTCCCCAGATATAGTCCGGTGTATTAAACAGTGCATTTAATCCAATCGGAATTGTCATAAGATCTGGTGAGTCTATAAAAATAGATGCAAATAATACGTCATTCCATGCAATCATGAACGCATATACGAATACAGATATAATTCCTGACATAGAGAGCGGAACAACAATACGGAAAATAATTCCCATTTTGCTAAGTCCATCTACCCTTCCTGCTTCTTCAAGTTCTTCTGGAATCGTATCAAAGTAACTTTTTGTCATATAAATTGCAGTCGGCAATGTCTGCACAATCATACAGATAATAACCGCCTCTCTGCTGTTACTAAGTCCAATTGAGGACAACATTTTAAATAATGGAACGATCAACAGAATTCCTGAAAACATATATACCAGGAAGAACATCTCACTAATCGCACTTTTCCCTTTAAATTTCAGTCTAGATAATGCATAACCGCCCAAGATTCCAAGAAGAACAGCGACTACAGAAGTAGTGAGCGCAATATATAAACTGTTTTTCATATACTTCAAGAATGGGAAAATATTTGCATTAAAAATATCAATGAAATGCTGAATCTCCCAATTTCTTGGTATTATAGTCGGCGGATAACCAATAGTTTCCGCCGTATCCTTAAAAGAAATGCTGAGCATGATCATAAAAGGAAATAATAATACAAGCACTACAAGAATTACACGAATGTAAAACCAGACCTCTTTTAAAACTTTTTTATTACTAGTTTTCTTCAACTCTCAGCACCTTCTTTCTAATTACCATAATCAGGGAAAAAATAAACACAAACAAAATGATGGAGATTGCTGCTGCTTTTCCAAAGTCATGTGTCGCAAATGCCATATCGTAAAGGTATACCCCTAATACATCCACCTGCTTTGTGAGCAGATAAACTTCTGTATAAATGTAGAATACCCAGATTGTCCTAAGGCTTACTACTGTTACCAGCGTTGGTTTAATTGCCGGATAAGTAATAGATTTGAATTTCTGCCAGGAGGTTGCTCCATCAATGTCTGCCGCCTCATATAGACTATTGTCCATAGACTGTAGGATTGCATTAAACGAAAGATATGCATACGGAAAAAATTTCCATATTGCAAAAATCGATACAAGAATAAATGCACTAATCCGCTGATCGAACCAAAGTGGTGCCTTATCCATAAAGCCGAACACGTCTATAACAAAATAATTTATAATTCCATAAATATTATTAAACATGTATCGCCATGTAAAAATTAAGCAAACTGCCGGAACTACATAGGAAAGAATGATAATAGCGTTTACCAGTTTCTTCCCCCAAAAAGGACGGTTCAAAAACACAGATAATGCCAATCCAATTATGGTACTAATACTTGTAACAACAACTGTAAATAGCAGCGTTACCGAAACAGATTTATAAAATGTCTGATCTGTAAATACATCTATAAAATTTTGTAACCCGACAAATTCTGAAGGCAAGTTTGGATTTAGTGGAACGTCCTGACAGCTGATTACAATATTATAAATAAGCGGATAACCAATAAGCAGTACCAACAAAATAATACTCGGTGCCAGAAGGGCCAATGCAAATTTTGTATCGCTTCCGCCTAACCTTTTTTTCTTTATACTCATTTTTTCCATTTTCCTTTACCTGAAACGGGGAAGGAAATTCTCTCCTTCCCCCTGTTAGTTTCTATTCCATCAGACCTTCAACTGCTGTCTGAGATGTTTTAAGTTCATTGTCAACATCTGCATTTTGCACTACCACATTATTAACCATCTTGCTAATTGAACCTGTATTTGTAACATCACCCATCTCTACGAAGTTTTTTCCGTCAACTGCACCGAACAACTGAAGATTAGCTACAGCGTTAGCAATCTCTTCATTCATATGCACATATGCTTTTCTTTCTTCCATTTCCGTGTATTCTGGCATCTGATCAACAGTTTTAACTACTGGCTGAATTCCACCTGGTGCCATGTTAAGCCAATTAACGTTGTTCTCGTCTTCTAGCATAAAGCCAACAAACTTCTTAGCAGCTTCTGTCTGAGCGTCATCCATTCCCGCTGCAATACCAAGAACAGTAATACATCCATAAGCAGCTTCTGTCTTTCTATTTGGAAGAACTAATGTAAGGTCTTCTGCAAATCCTGCTTCTTTTACGTTTCCAAGAATGTACGTAGAGTACATAGCCATCGGTGCATGTTTTCCAACAAATGCATCATTTACATCTGCTACTTCTGTAGAACCTGGCATAGAGAATGAAGCCAGCTCTTTGTAATATTCTAAAGCTTCTTTCATCTCTGGTGTATCAACTGTAACCTTCTTGTCCCCATCAAATACGTTTGCACCGTTAGATAAAGCAAACTGAGAGAATACCTGCTCTGTAAATGTACTATCAGATGTTGGAAGTGCAATACCATACATCTGATTGCCTGGATCATGGAACGCTTTCGCTACCGCTAATACTTCTTCCCATGTAGTAGGAGCCGATAAGTTTTTCTCTGCCAACATTGCTTCATTTACCCAGATTCCCTGTACCCAACTGCTTACCGGTACACCAACATAGCTTGCACCATCTTCTGTCTTAGTTACTTCCAAGGCTCCTTCAAAAAATGCATCTTCACCCTTTGCATCAATTACTTCTTTTACTACATCAACATCTGTAAACTGATTTGCCACACTTGTCTTAGCCTGATCCTGACTATACTCAACAACTGCTGCAAGTTCACCATTTCCACCCTGTGTTGCAATCTTAGAATCATAATCATCTTCATTTACAGGAACAGACTCTACAACGATATCTGGATTTTCTTTCTGAAACTTGTCAATAAGCTTCTGAACCGCATCCTGTCTCTCCTGCTCCACCTGCATATGCATAAACTGAATATGCACTTTTCCATCTCCAGACTTTTCTGATTTCTTACCACATCCTACAACCAGTGTTGTTGCCATTACTGCAATGAGCAATGCGCTAATTAACTTCTTTTTCATATTTTTTTCTCCTTTTTCTATTATATTGCCAACAGGAATTCTCTTCTCTGTTACAATCGATGCTCTTTTACCCAAGCACATTCCCATGCTTCTAAGGTAATCTCTCCATTTACCACTTCTTTTGTCAGAAGGTTAAATCCGTTTAATCTGCTATAAGCAATTTTCTGCTCCTCGCCCGATACATTGATCAGTACATGGATGCTTTCTTGGGTCTGTTTATTTTCTCTGATAAAGCTCAATACTTTTTCATTCTCTTTCAAAATCTTCTGTCCTGCCCTTGGAGAAAATGCACTCTCTGTTCTTCGAATATTTAATCTTTCAACTAATGTATCAAAAATCTGTTTTCTATTAGATTCACCAGTCAACTGTTTTTTCAATCTACTATAATCAAGCTTTTCTCTATTAATTCTTCTTGGTATTCCAGAAACCTCTTTACCGTAATAGTCATTTCTGGAACCTAGCAGGCTGTGTATATAAATACCCGGAACCCCCTGTAAGGACAAAAGAAATGTTTCTGCTGCAAGAAACTTCCCAATTCTATCTTCATCGGAACTTTCTGGTCCCGCCAATGCGTCCTGATAGTTTATGTTTAACTCATATGGACTCTTCGTTCCATCTCCATTGTCTTTATAAGAAACAACTCCTCCGTGTCTAAGCGTTGCTTCTATAAGTATCTGCTGTTCTTCTTTTGTAAGAATCCCTTCCGTTGGTCGTACTCCGACACCATCATGTGAACTTAAAAAGTTAAAATATGTAACCTTTTCATTTGGCAATTTCAACGTCTCCATCCACTCAGAAAGAACTTTTGCATTTTCGACGAGGAATGTATACATTGTAAGTGGCGGCAACGGAAACTGATATACCAAGGCAGCCTCATCCCCATTTTCTCCAAAATAGCTAATATTATCCTTGTGTGGTACATTGGTCTCTGTAATAATTCTTGTACCTGGTGCATATTCATTTAAAACATCTTTCATCAGTTTAATCAACTCATGCGTCTGCGGAAGATGCATACATGTTGTTCCAAGCTGTTTCCACATAAATCCAATCGCATCCAGCCGAATAAATTTTGCTCCTCTTCTTCCATACATTACCAGGATGTCTAGAATCTCTGCCAAAAGTGAAGGACATTCAAAATTCAAATCAATCTGATCATCACTAAACGTAGTCCACACATTCTTTTCTCCATACTTTGTATCAAATTTTGTGAGAAGGGGAAGGGCTCTTGGTCTTGTAACCATACTATAATCCGCATTTGGATCACACGTAATAAAATAATCTTTGTATGGCTCCTCTCCGTTCAGATATTCTTTAAACCATCTGCTACTTTTAGAAATATGATTAATTACCGCATCAAACATCAATCCATAGTTCTGAGAAAGCTCTCTAATATGTTCCCAATTTCCAACTTCCGGATTGATTTCTCTATAATCTACGACAGAAAACCCATCGTCAGATGTATAGGGATACATGGGGAGTAAATGTACCGTGTCAATTGCCTCTTTTACATGAACTTTCAAGAAGTGATCAAGCACTTCAAGTCCCGGTCTGCCGCCATCTGTGATCGTATCGCCATACGTAATCAGAATACTATCTTTTTCTGTCAACTCTTCTTCTAGCTTTTCCACTTTCCCATACACATCTAGATGCCTGCCTATCAGATCTATGGCTTCTTTTACTTTATCCGGATTTTTATAAACACGCTGTAATCTTGTTTCTAGATGTTCTGCAAATTTTTTTTCCATTATTTTCACCTTTTGTTTTCTTTCGATTCCCCGTTTGACAACGTTGTCAAATTGAGAAATATAATTCGCTCTCTTTTCCCAGAGAGCGGATTATCTTCTATGTAGATTCTCTTTCTATCATCTTACACGGAAATTTAAATTCTTTTTTATCATTTTCTTTGTCACTCTCAATTCGATCTATCACATAATCGATACAACACTTTGCGAGACTTTTAAAATCCTGTTCCACCGTAGAAATCGGCGGATAATAGTATTCTCCTATCGCAATATTATCAATTCCAAGCACTGCGATATCTTGTGGAATAGATAATCCTTTTTCATATATTGCTCGATACACGCCAAGTGCTCTCTCATCTCCTGATACGAAAAACGCTTTAATATCAAAAAACTCCAAAACTTCTTTTGCCTTATTATAGGCCTTTTCTACGGTATCTATCCCTGTGAATATATAGTGTTCTTTCTGCTTTTCTTTCATCGCAGTTTCAAAACCATTCACACGCTTCTGGGTAGATAAGAACTTCCGTTCTCCAATTAGCAACGCAATCTTATCTAGGCCTTTCTCTGCTAGATAACATCCGCCCTTATAACCTACATCAAAATTGTCCAAGCTGACTGACGGCACATTCGGATTTTCCGGTTCTCCAAATACTACATATGGAATGTTATGGCTTTCAAAATAATCGACCCGAGAATCCTGTAAGACTGTCTCTAACAAAATTGCCCCTTCCGCAATTCCATTTGCGATTAAATAGAATCCATCCGTTTCATCTTCTTCAAAACGTTCACTACTTGACGGCGAAAGGACAATCTTCATAGAACGTTTCTTGGCATAAGTAAATAAATGTTTCAGCATAATGGTATGCCAAATGCTTAAATGTTCTTCATGGTGACGTTCCGCGAATACTACAATAATATTCGTGTGGCTTCCCTTCAAACCACGAGCAAGCATATTAACCTGATACCCCTGTTCCTTAATTGCATTCATAACTTTCTCCCTCATGCCGTCACTGACATCCGGACTGTTATTCAATACTCTAGATACCGACTTAATCGATACTCCACATGCATTTGCAACATCAACGATTGTAATATTCCCCAAATCTCCATCTCCTCTTTGTCCTACGTTGTCATTATATCTTTTTATTACAAATCTTTCAAGAGCTTTTTATTAATTTAGTAAAAACAGAAAATTTTCACAAAGATTTTTATACATAATCACTATTTTTTTGATAATCTATTTGAATTTAAAACAATTTTAAAACCTGAGAGTTTTACAGTTGAATAGAATAAAAATAGTCACATTCTTTGATATAATGTATTTTTATTATAATATGGCTGTCTGTGTCTATTCTTTTGTAATATGATGCAATGCCTTGGCAATATCGAAGAAATAAAAACCCGTATTGGCGATGCCGAACCCATCGAGTGGGCAAAAGAAGAGACAAACAACTTACCTAAGCTGATAAAGAATAGAAACGTGGAATTCTTATCAAACATCCCGCTTCTAGGCTTATTGATAAAGATGTTCGTCGTTCAACAGCTATTAGTTATCTTTTTCTTCAATATAATTACTACTCTCTTTTACTTGATAAAATCTGTTCAGAAATATCGTTGAACAACCTAAGTGCGAACTTCATAAAATTTACCGAGGATTAGAAATTCTTTCCTAAGAAAATGACTTCTTTCAATCCAAACTCAATAAAACTCCGAGAAAGTCCTTAGCCGTAACAAAGGCATTTTCATTTTTTTCTACCTTTGTAGAACACTATCGTAACTACAGTAGTTGCGATAAGCAGACCTAGGGTGGAAGAAATAAAAACACCATTTATAAATGATTCTCTTGTAACAGTAACATAAATATATCTCAAAACTAATATTGCGATAAAAGTTATTAATAAATTTTTTAATACATTTTTCTTCATTTAAACAACTCCTAACATTAAGATATAAATGAACTTTGTAACCTTATTATGACATAAAACAAGTCTCAGCATTTATCTTTTAACCGTTCTTTTTAGTTTTGTTTTTCTACCGAATTGTGCCCATAACAGAAAGTCACACTTTTTTCAAATCCATATTCCACAAAAGATAGTGTTTCGTCTATAACCTCAACATAAGTACCCGCCGCTTTCGTGAATCCATCCTTTTCATATAAACTAACAGCGGGCACGTTTGTATCAATAACAAAAAGTCTTAAATATTCTGCACCTTTTTCAATGGCTATCTTACACGCATAATTCAGTAATTGAGTTGCAATGCCCTGATTTGTAAAATCCGCATTTACTCCTAACTGATCTAAGTATATCGCCTTTGCATTGTCTTTTTCCATTTCACATGGTTTTGACCATCATTTGACTCACAAAGTGCGAAAGCACCTACTATATTATTTTCATCGGATAAAATATACAAACGGTTATTAGCAATATCATCAGCAAAAAATTCGCAAGGATATATGTCATCCCATATTTCAATTCCGTCTTTGTTCATTTTGCTGATTAACATTGTGTACATTTCTTTGATTGTTGTTAAATCAGCAGAATCGGCTAATCTGAAATTCATAAGTATCCCTTCGTCAAATATAAATTCGTCCATAGTTAATATTGGACAACTAGTACTATGTATTTTATCATTAATATATGAACATTTCCACCCTTATCGTTGCCTGTCTTTTCTGAATAGCAGCCTGAACCTCTTTTATCTTTCTTTTTGTGAATATTCGGACAATAGAAAACCCTGCAAGTATGCTACTTGCAGGGTCCTTCTATTAATTTATACGACTCCCTGAGCCATCATTGCATCTACAACTTTTTCAAATCCAGCAATGTTAGCACCTACCACATAATTGCCCTCTGCACCATATTTTTTTGCTGCATTTGACATGTTGTTACAGATATTGACCATAATTCCCTTTAATTTATTATCCACTTCTTCAAATGACCAGCTTAAGCGTTCACTATTTTGTGACATTTCAAGTGCAGACGTAGCTACACCACCTGCATTTGCAGCCTTTCCAGGTGCAAAAAGAACACCATGTTCTTGTAGATATTCTGTTGCCTCTAAGGTTGTTGGCATATTCGCCCCTTCTGCAACTACAATACAGCCATTTTCTACCAATGCTTTAGCATCTTCAATAAACAATTCATTTTGTGTTGCACAAGGAAGTGCAATATCCACTTTTACTGACCATACGCCACGTCCTTCATGATACTCAGAAGATGGACGATAATTTTTGTACTCTGTCAATCTTGCACGTTTTACCTCTTTGATCTCTTTTATCGCATCCAAGTCGATGCCTTCTGCATCATATACCCATCCTGTAGAATCACTCATAGTTACGACTTTCGCTCCAAGTTGTACCGCTTTTTCAGAAGCATAGATTGCAACATTACCCGATCCTGATACTGCAATAGTTTTTCCTGCAATCTCTTTTCCATTTATTTTTAATAGTTCATCTGTTAAATACAACAAACCATATCCCGTAGCTTCTTTACGAGCAAGTGATCCACCATAGCTTAGACCTTTCCCTGTAAGTACCCCCTCATATACACCACGAATACGTTTGTATTGACCAAACATATAACCTATTTCTCTTGCGCCAGTACCAATATCTCCCGCCGGTACATCCGTATCTGCCCCAATATATTTACATAATTCCGTCATAAAGCTTTGGCAAAAAGCCATAACCTCTCGATCAGATTTTCCTTTAGGATCAAAATCAGAACCACCTTTTCCACCACCAATTGGTAGACCAGTTAATGAATTCTTGAACACTTGTTCAAATCCCAAGAACTTAATGATTCCCAAATTAACTGATGGATGCAAACGTAACCCACCTTTATATGGTCCAATTGCACTATTGAATTGTACACGGTATCCTGTGTTTACTTGTACTTTCCCTTTATCATCTACCCATGGAACACGGAACTTCACTTGTCTTTCCGGCTCTACAAGTCTTTCTAACAACGCTTCATTTCTATACTTTTCTTCATTTGCTTCCACCACAACTCTTAAAGATTCTAATACTTCTTTTACTGCTTGGTGAAATTCTGGTTCCGCTGGATTTTTCTTAACCACTAACTCAATTACTTCATCAACATATGACATACTAATACCTCCTGATACTTGTGTTTTGGGCCAAACTGCAAGTTTTGACTTTCATTCTTTCAATAATCGACTTTTTTACTTTATTATTCTAAAGCATTTTATACGATTTGGCAATATTTTTTAGTGACAATTGTAGTTTTTCTTTATTTTTTATTTATAATTTGATATTTTTAAACGCCTCTGCAAATGCAAGATTCACCGGCTCATCTTTCTTATTTTGATTCAAATATTTTTGTACATCTTTTTTAGATACTCCAGCTCCTTCTTTCTTACGTCGTTCTGTGAAATTTGCCAGTTTTTCTTTGTAACCACATTTACAGATAAAAGTTTGTGCATCACCCTTTCCCAGTAATTCCATCTTCTTATGGCATTTTGGACATCTAGCATTGGAGGTTCTTGATACTGTTTCACGATATCCACATGCTCTATCCTGACACACTTTCATAGTGCTATTCTTCCCTTTTACCAATAACAAATACTTTCCACAATCTGGACATTTTTCTTTGGTTAAATTATCGTGCCGAAAAGTTCCGTTACCGACTTTAATCCCTTCAATTAGAGTCTCTGCATACGACCTGATTTCCGAAATAAAACGCTCCTGTGTTTCTCTTCCATCGGCAATCTCTGATAATTTTCGTTCCCAATCTGCTGTCAATTCTGGCTTCTTCAAGTCTTCAGGAACTAATTCTAATAATTGTCTCCCTTTAGATGTAATGCGAATATCGTTGCCTTGTTTCTCAATTAAAAATGTTTTAAATAACTTTTCAATGATATCTGCTCTAGTTGCTACAGTTCCCAATCCCCCGGTTTCTCCAAGCATCTTAATATCCTCTGTCTTTTTACTTTCCATATATTTTGCTGGATGTTCCATAGCAGAGAGTAAGGTTCCCTCATTAAACAACGGAGGGGGCGTCGTTTTTCCTTCCGTTAGCGTATAACTCTGGATTTGGATATGATCTCCCTTTGTAACTTGAGGTAATGTTAATATTTCCACGTCATCCTCATCTATTGTTTGATTTTCATATACTTCCTTCCAACCACGCTGCTGAATTACTTTTCCTTTTGCAGTAAAAAGCTCCCCCGCACACATTATCTCGATATTGGTCTGTTCATACAAAAATGGAGGATATAATACTGCCAAGAATCTTCGCACTACTAGATCATAAATCCTTCGTTCATCAATGGTCATGTGATCCAACTGTACATACTGCTCTGTTGGAATAATGGCATGATGGTCGCTCACTTTTTGATCATCTACAAATGAAAGTTTTCCACTCAGATTACTTCTTTTTGCAACTACTGCAAGTGACCGATACGGACCTACGCCACACGCCTCTAGACGTTCTCGGATCGTCCCTACTACATCCTTTGTTAAATATCTGGAGTCAGTTCTAGGATAGGTTAGCACCTTATGATTCTCATATAATCGTTGCATAATGTTCAATGTTTCTTTTGCTGAATAATGGAATTTCTTATTTGCATCCCTTTGTAACTCTGTCAAATCATATAAAAGTGGCGCATATGTTTTCTTTGCAGTTTTTTTCAAAGCTGCTACCGTTGCACTCTTCCCATCTACCATCTTTAATACCTGCTCTACTCTTGGCTTATCAAAAGAACGATTGCTTCCCGACATTGCATCTTCCCATTGGAAACAGATTCCATCCATAAACGCTTTGATTCCGTAATAAGACTTCGAAGTAAATTCTTTAATTTCTAATTCACGTTTAGCAATCATAGCAAGCGTTGGCGTCTGCACTCGTCCACACGACAGCTGTGCATTATATTTACATGTTAGAGCCCTGGTGGCATTAATTCCAACTACCCAATCGGCTTCCGCTCTAGATGCAGCCGCATGATATAGATTCTCATACGCTTTTCCTGTTTTTAAATTTGCGAACCCATCACGGATTGCTTTATCTGTAACGGACGAAATCCACAATCGTTTCAACGGTTTGTGACATCCCGCTTTTTCTAGAATCCATCTTGCAACAAGCTCTCCTTCACGGCCAGCGTCCGTCGCAATCACAACTTCCGTCACGTCTTTTCTTAGTAAATGACTTTTTACTGCCTGATACTGCTTACCCGTTTGTCTAATTACCTCTAATTTCATCTTTGTTGGAATCATGGGCAAATACTCCAACTTCCATTCTTTATACTTTTCATCGTATTTTTCTGGATCTGAAAGAGTCACTAAATGTCCCAGTCCCCAGGTTACAATATACGCTCCCCCTTCCAGACCGCCATTCACCTTTTTATTACACTTAAGCACCCTCGCGATATCCCTACCTACAGATGGTTTTTCCGCAAGCACTACAATTTTACTCATATATATTCCCCTTTACTATTCTAATCTGCAGTTATTCATAACAATGAGATATTATAGCATATTTCTATATCTCATACTACAGTATCGCTTCTTATGCAAGAAGTAATACTGTTCATATATAGTAAGTAGGGCTGGATATTTTTATCCAGCCCTACTTGTCTTCATCGCTTATATTACTTAAAATATGCAACTCCAGACTCAAAAATCCTCAAGTCCTGCTCTCCATAGATATTCATTGCTACAGATGTGCCTCGTCGCTCTGAATGTGCCATTTTCCCAAATACACGTCCGTCCGGGCTTGTAATACCTTCGATACATCTATAAGAACCATTTGGATTCCATGTCTCATCCATAGTGACTTTCCCATTGATGTCAACATATTGTGTTGCAACTTGTCCTTGTTCAAATAACGTCCGTAACCATTCTTCATTGGCCACAAATCTTCCCTCTCCGTGAGACGCTGGATTGGTGTACACTCCTCCCAGCTTTGCTTGTTGTAACCATGGTGATTTATTGGATACGACCTTTGTATATACCATCTTAGAAACATGTCGACCAATCGTATTATACGTCAGTGTTGGAGCATTGGCGTCTTGTCCTACCATTGCACCATTTGGCACCAATCCTAACTTGATGAGTGCTTGGAATCCATTGCAAATTCCAAGTACCAGACCATCTCTTTCCTGTAGTAAACGTTCTACCGCTTCCTTTAGCTTTGCATTTTGAAAGGCCGTGGCAAAGAACTTAGCAGATCCATCTGGCTCATCACCCGCACTAAATCCACCGGGGAACATAATCATCTGTGATTGTGAAATGGCTTTTTCAAAATCACCAACAGAATCACGGATATCCGCTGCATCTAAGTTCTTAAATACTTTCGTAATTACCTTTGCACCTGCCCGCTCAAATGCTCTCTTACTGTCATACTCGCAGTTTGTTCCAGGAAATACTGGTATAAATACAGTTGGCTGCGCAATTTTATGATTACAAACATAAACGTTTGTTGTCTGATATACTCCATTCTCTATAGATGCGTTCTGATCCTTTGTCGTATCACTTGTTGTAAGCGCTCCCTCATCTAAGTCCTCTCCTGATGTAGTAGGGAATACCGATTCTAAAGTTCCAGTCCAAGCACTTAGTGCCTCTTCCGCTTCTATACATATCTCTGCATAACAGAACTTCGTATCCGCTATCACTTCCCCAATTATCGTATAGTTTACTCCCAATTCAGATAGTCGATCCACAGGAACTTCTGCAATAATGTCACCGAATGCCGGTGCAAATAAATCTTCTTTATCCAAACAGGAGTCGACCTTTACCCCCAAACCATTTCCAAATGCCATTTTGCTAATTGCAGCAACAATGCCATGGCGATCCAATGCATAAGCAGATACTACGTTACCACAATGTATGTCTTCTGTTAATGCTCCATATTGTTCCATAATCTGACTATACACTGGCAACTCATATGCATCGTGCTCCGTACGAACCCAAATAATTTTATTACCAGCTTTTTTGAATTCTGGCGTAATAACATCCTTTTGGGTTGCAACATCAACTGCAAAAGAAACCAATGTTGGTGGAACGTCAATATCCTGAAAAGTCCCTGACATACTATCCTTTCCTCCAATAGAAGGAAGACCAAGTCCTAATTGTGCTTCGTAAGCCCCAAGTAATGCAACAAAAGGTTGACTCCATCTCGACGCCTCCTCTGTCATACGTCGGAAGTATTCTTGGAATGTAAAACGTATCTTACGATAATCTCCACCTGTAGCTACAATCTTCGCCACAGACTCTACCACTGCATAGATTGCTCCGTGGTAAGGACTCCAACTCGATACATATGGATCAAATCCATAACTCATCATAGTGACTGTATCACATGTGCCTGTTAACACTGGAAGTTTCGCAACCATTGCTTGCGTTTCTGTCAATTGATACTTTCCACCATGTGGCATAAATACAGACCCAGCCCCAATCGAACCATCGAACATCTCTACAAGCCCTTTTTGCGAACAAACATTTAAGTCTTTCAACGTATCTAACCACTTGCCTTTTACATCAGATACTTCTCCTTTCACGAGAATACTATCTGCCTTATTCGGAATTTCTACTATAACTTCCGTTTCCTGATGTGCCCCGTTAGTATCCAAAAATGCACGAGAAATATTAACTACTTCTTTCCCTCTCCAATTTAAAATCAGACGTGGTTCTTCTGTAACTACAGCTACTTCAATAGCCTCAAGATTTTCTTCCTTCGCATAATTTAGAAATGAAGATACATCTTTTTTGTCCACCACAACAGCCATACGCTCCTGTGATTCAGAAATCGCAATCTCCGTCCCATCAAGCCCTGCATATTTTTTAGGCACTTTATCTAAGTCTACGCGTAATCCATCTGCAAGTTCTCCGATTGCTACAGATACACCACCTGCACCAAAGTCATTGCATTTTTTTATCAACTTGCTTACTTCTTCTCTTCGGAAAAGTCTTTGAATCTTTCGCTCTGTTGGTGGATTTCCTTTTTGTACTTCTGCTCCGCAGGTTTCAATCGATTCTTCTGTATGCACTTTAGAAGAACCAGTTGCTCCACCACATCCATCGCGCCCAGTGCGTCCCCCAAGTAAGATAATAATATCTCCTGGATCAGAAGTCTCTCGAATTACAGCTCTACGAGGCGCCGCTCCAAGTACCGCTCCAATCTCCATGCGTTTCGCCACGTAATTTGGATGGTATATTTCTTTTACAGCTCCAGTTGCCAGCCCGATTTGATTTCCATAAGAACTATATCCGTGGGCTGCACCACGTACTAATTTTTTTTGTGGTAACTTTCCTTTTAACGTATCTTTCACAGATATGGTAGGGTCGGCTGCACCGGTTACACGCATAGCTTGATATACATAGGTACGTCCAGATAACGGATCGCGTATAGCCCCACCTAAACACGTAGCTGCACCACCAAAGGGTTCAATTTCTGTTGGGTGATTGTGGGTCTCATTTTTAAAATTTACCAACCATTCCTCTTCAACACCATCGACAGTAACAGGTACAACGATGCTACAAGCGTTAATTTCATCACTTTCTTCTTGATCATCTAGCTTCCCTTCCTTCTTAAGCTTTCGCATAGCCATCAATGCAAGATCCATAAGACATATGAATTTATCTTCTCTTCCTGCAAATATTTCACTATGATCTTTCAAGTATGTGTTATATGCTCGCTCTATCGGCTCTTTATAATCCCCTTCTAAGAAGGTAATATCCTTAAGTTCCGTTGAAAATGTAGTATGGCGGCAATGATCAGACCAATAGGTGTCCAATACTCTTATTTCTGTCATGGATGGATCTCTTCGTTCTTTTTCTTTGAAATACGCTTGGATGTGCAAGAAATCCTTAAATGTCATTGCCAATCCCAAAGAATCATATAATTCTTCTAATGTAGTCTGATTCATTTCCTGAAATCCGGAAAAAACAATCACATCTTCTGGTTCTTCAAATACTGTAACAAGAGTCTCTGGTTTCTGCATCCCTGTTTCTCTAGAGTCTACTGGATTAATACAATGGCTCTTAATTGCTTGAAACTCTTCATCTGATATAGTTCCTTCTATCGCATATGTAGTTGCAGTCTTAATAACTGGCATCTCATCTTCTTTAATAAATTGTACACACTGTACTGCTGAATCTGCACGTTGATCGAATTGTCCTGGAAGAAATTCAACTGAAAATACTCTATGATTATCTCCACAATCAAACGTTTCTCTATATAATATATCAACAGGTGGTTCCGCAAAAATACCATTACATGCTTTTGCAAAAGTTTCCTCAGAAAGATTCTCAATATCATATCGTATGAATATTCTAACATTTGTAATTGTCGTAATTCCAAGATAACTTTGAATCTCATGCCTTAATTCTTTTGCTTGTATTGCATATTCGGGTTTTTTCTCTACGTATACACGTTTTACACTACTCATTTGTTTCCTCCATTTTATGTGGTGATACCCCTGATTTTTACATCTTCTACATTCACTTCGTTTCTATTAGTTATCCTAACACATTTCTTATCATTAGTATAATTAATATATCTAAAGTTATTTATAAGCTTTGTTAATTTTTACTCTCTGCTTTTCTAGTTTTATTCTGGCTGATTTTAATGATTGTCACAATCCCAAAAGTAAGTGCCATAAGACCTCCAAATATCATCCCAATTCTACTAGCCATATCAACAAAGAACCCTTCCGGTAGAATATTAATCAATAAGTCCGTCTCTGGATCCAACAACCATAAATCATTCGTAAAAAATATTTCATGAAATAACGTAAAATATTTGTTAAAATCTGTGGCGATCAGTGCCACAAGCCCCCCCGAAACTACACCCAATCCAATGGTCGTATACTGAAATATTCTTGGCAATATCTTCCCCCATTTCAAACCAAGGGCATACTGAAAGCATAGTAACACTCCTATGATTGCTAGAACAATTCTTCTGGCACCAATTCCAATTAAAAATAAGTGCTGTACATCTTCCATATGCGCAATTTCACGTTCATTAAAGAACTCCCTTTCTTGACCATCTACCACTGTATCAACAACTAGGTTCTCTCTTTCTCCCTTCAGATATGCCATCATCTCTTTTGTCACATACATCACATCCGGCATCTCCATCTGCACATCCTTTAACACCTGATACTTACTATATTCTTCCTCATAGAATCCCCAATTACTATATGCTCCTATTTCAACACTTGATATAAGCAATATAAAGATAAATCCTATTGAGATTAACGTACACCCTATATAGCTTATCACTTTCTTATCTTTCATAAACTACCTCCAATGAACTATATCGTTTTACATAGCATTCATTATACCATAAGCCTCTTGTGAATTAAATTTTTTCATTCATTTTGTATAAATATTTTATGGTTTCAGTCTGTAGTAATTTATAGTATAATAAATTGTATTACAAATTTAGGAAAAAGAAGGTTTTTAATATGGAGAGAAAAACAGGAACAATTTCTAGAGGAATTCGTTGTCCTATTATCCGTGAAGGAGACGATCTAGCTAACATCGTTGTTGATAGTGTATTGGATGCCTGCAAAAGCGAAGGCTTCGATATGCATGATAGAGATGTCATTGCAATTACGGAATCTATCGTTGCCCGTGCTCAGGGCAACTATGCGACCGTAGATGCTATTGGCAAAGATGTACAAAAAAAATTAGGTGGTGACACCATTGGTATCATCTTCCCGATTCTTTCGAGAAATCGTTTTGCTATTTGTTTAAAAGGAATGGCAAAGGGAGCAAAAAAAGTTATTTTAATGTTAAGTTATCCAAGCGATGAGGTTGGCAACGAATTGATGTCATTAGATCAATTAGATGCCGCTGGAATTAATCCATATAGCGACGTGTTAACCTTAGAACGATATCGTGAGCTTTTTGGTGATAACCGTCATCCATTTACCAAGATGGATTATGTATCCTATTATAGTGACGTAATCAAAGAGACCGGTGCAGAAGTAGAAATCATATTCTCTAATCAAGCCAAAAATATCCTGTCGTATACCAAGAATGTAATTACTTGCGACATCCATACAAGGGCTCGTACCAAACGCATACTGAAAGAAGCTGGCGCAAATTGTGTCTATGGTTTGGATGATATTCTTACGACTTCTTTAGACGGCAATGGATATAACGAAGCTTATGGGCTACTTGGTTCTAATAAATCTACCGAAGACACCATCAAGTTATTTCCTCGTGAATGCAAAGGACTTGTGCTAGAGATTCAGAAGGAAATTTTAAATCGCACTGGCAAACACATAGAAGCTATGGTATATGGAGATGGAGCTTTTAAAGATCCTGTTGGAAAAATATGGGAATTAGCAGACCCATGTGTATCTCCGGCCTATACTGATGGCTTAGAGGGTACACCAAATGAATTAAAATTAAAATATTTAGCGGATAATGATTTCAAAGACCTTACAGGGGAAGCTTTAAAAGAAGCCATTTCTCAAAAAATCAAAGAGAAAGACGGAGACTTAGCAGGCGACATGGCTTCTCAAGGTACCACACCTAGAAGACTGACTGATTTGATAGGCTCACTTTGTGATCTGACAAGCGGTTCTGGGGATAAAGGAACACCGATTGTACTAGTACAAGGTTACTTTGATAACTACACCACATAGAAATAGGGACGGGGGCAATGCACATTGCCCCCGTCCCTATTTGGTCTTAACCAAAAATTCCTCTTCTTGTTCTGTTTTTATCCAGTGCCAATTCTGGTAATTTTCTATCATATAGCAATCCACATAATATCCCCCAAAATATTAGTAATTGTATCGTGCCTGAATCAAACACAAATTGCACGATATAATGAATCGCCATAAGCATTAGTGGAACATAGACCCACATATCCACCTGATCCTGTAATTTGCTTTTTTTTACCATGACCCATCTTTTTATTCCTACATAACATAAAGTAACTAAGAAAAGTGTATAAATACACAGCATAAGAGCGCCTTGTGATTGAAGCATAAATAAAAAACCACTCTTTGTTAATCCTTGACTAGCTATCATCTTCGTTTGTTCGTACATGCCTTCGAACAATTGATTGTGTTGAATAAAATTCAAGATAATGAAAAGAGCAAAAAATGTAAACACCGGTACAAGCCACCTATTGAATTTATTTTGATAACCGTGACACCTTTGAATTCGAATAGTTTTAATTAGCTCTAATGTTAATCCAACCACAAACACTACCACACATCCTAGCATGCCGCTCCAATCCTTCGTCAAACATATCATACCAAATCCAATAAGCATCATCACCAGTGCACCCAAACGCACTCGATCGTCCTCAGCATAAATGAACCAACCAATACATCCGGCAGTAAGTATAGCTATAAAAGGCATCCCATAATCACTAGAATAAAAGCATACATCAACAACACCGATCACACTCCCCAATACCATCATCGCTCCAAGTATGTATTTTTTCTTACGCTCCTCAAGTATGAGTGATGTTCCCCAGAATAAAATGCACCATATCAATGCATACACACGTTGTATCGTTACTTCTTGAATTATCAAGAATATCAAATTGAGCATTACTAATGCGAATATCAAAATATCACTGATGGAATATATATATCTCTTTATAAAACTTCGATTCTTTTTCAGTCTGTGGCTATTACTCCAGTCTACTGCATTCATATGTATCTTACCTTTCTTTGGTATCGTATCAAATTATCTTAACTTTTATTGTACTGATTCTTTCACATTTTGTCTATATATGTTATAATCCTTTTAGTTTCATAAGGAGGACTTATAATGGATATTAACTATGAATTATATAAAGTATTTTATTATGTTGCAACAACACTTAGCTTTTCGGAAGCTTCTAAGCAATTGTTCATCTCACAATCTGCAGTAAGCCAATCAATAAAAGCATTAGAAAAAAAACTCGACCAAGTCTTATTTATCCGAAGTACCAAACGAGTACAACTCACCCCGGAAGGCGAGATACTATTGCGCCACGTAGAACCTGCTATGAATCTAATCATGCGCGGAGAAGCACAAATCATTGATTCCGCCTCTACCGGTGGACAGATTCGTATTGGCGCTAGTGATACAATCTGCCGTTACTTCCTGGTACCTTATCTTGAGCGCTTTCATAAAGAGTTTCCGAATGCCCACATCAAGGTAACCAATCAAACATCACTTAATTGTGTGGAGTTATTGGAGACTGGACAAGTAGACTTGATTGTAACTAATTTTCCTAATTCCCACTTAAGTAACATGTACTCGGTAAAACCAATTAAAGATTTTAAGGATGTTTTCATTGCAAATGAAGCCTATGCAGATTTAAAAGAGAAAAAATTATCCTTAAAAGAATTGGCTGAACTTCCGATTTTAATGCTTGATCGTAATAGTACTACTAGTGAATTTTTACACAGCCTATTCCAGCAGAATCAGTTAGATTTAGTACCCGAGATAGAATTAAGTAGCAATGACCTGCTCATTGATCTTGCAAGTATTGGTCTTGGCATTGCATTTATTCCAGACTACTGCGTCCCTCATAAATCCAAAGGATTATTTATCGTTGAAACAAAGGAGGAACTTCCAACCAGACAGCTTGCTGTCGTCCACAACGAACGTGTTCCTATTACAAATGCGACATTAGAATTTTTGAAATATTTTTAAAGCTTCTGAGGCAGTTCACAAATGGTGGCTGTCTCATTTTCAAACTGTTTCCAAAATTCCTCTACATATTTACTCGCAGTATTCACATCACAACTATGATACAAGTTCCATTCTCGTGGAAATATGTCGCGATATTGCCGCTGCTTAAAACGTTCATCTAGTAAAAGAACAATACCTCGGTCACTGTCCGTTCGAATTACTCTACCTGCCGATTGCAATACTTTGTTCATCCCTGGATAGAGATACGCATACGCAAACCCGTCCATCCCCCGCTGTTCAAAGTACTGCTTTAATATCTCCCTTTCACTACATACTTGTGGTAACCCAGTCCCTATGATAAACGCTCCGATCAAACGCTCTTCTACCAAATCTATTCCTTCTGAGAAAATACCACCCATAACACAAAAACCAATAAGACTTCCAGTACGTTCTCGTTCAAATTCCGCCAAAAAATCCTCTCTGCATTGCTCATTCATATTTTGCTTTTGGATTAAGCATTGAATGTCTTTTGTCTGCTTGTATTCATAAAATGAAAGAAATATTTCAAATACATCTTCCATCATACGATACGATGGAAAAAATACAAGATAATTTCCTTCCTTTCTACGTACTACAGACAAAAGATAATGCGCCATTTTTTCATACATTTCAAACCCACGCATTGAATACTTCGTGCTTACATCATTCCCCAACAACAATAGGCGATGCTCTGGTCGGAACGGTGATTCTGCATAAATAGCATAATTCTCAGGCTCTGTACTTAATAACTGCTTATAATAACTAATTGGTAATAACGTTGCAGAAAAAAACACAGTACTATTTCCACAATCAATACATTCTTGAATATTAACTGCCGGATTCACACAGAACAATTTCAATTTGAAATTGCCATTCTTCTCTAATTCCGTATATATTACATAATGTTCATCTAACCTATCGTAAATATTAAGAAATGCACGAACATGAAAATACAATTCCAATATCTGCTTTCTTGCATCCATATCTACAGTTTCTTCAAGATATCGCTCCATTTCTACCATTAAATTCATTAATTTTAAAGAAAAATGACCGATTCCACTGTGTAATTTATATTTCTCACATTCTCTCTTTAATTCTAACAACAATTTGTTACAACTAGATAACCGGCGTTCTAGCTTTAAGTCTTGATTTTTAACTATGTGCTTTGCTACTAAAAATTCTTCTTTATATAAAGTTGCACTGTACATTTCTCTTCCACGTTCTACTAAATTATGAGCTTCATCAACAAGAAAAAGGTATTCACCCTTTATACCTTCCGAAAAAAATCTGCGCAAATGTGCATTGGGATCAAATAAGTAGTTATAATCACAGATAATTGCATCTACCCAAACAGAAACATCTAGTGACAGTTCAAATGGACAAACTTGAAACTTCTTAGCAATCTGTTCCATGGCTTCACGACTCATATCGCTAGTCGTCGTAATCATATAGAACACGGCTTCATTCACACGATCATAATGCCCCTTTGCATATGGACACATGTCTGGATTGCATTCTTTTTCTTCCTGAAAGCATATTTTATCCTTAGCCGTTAGAGTAATCACTTTGTACTGTAAATTTTGTTCTTTCAATGTCATAAATGCTTGCTCTGCAACCGTTCTTGTAATTGTTTTTGCCGTCAAATAAAATATCTTATCCCCTAGGCCTTCCCCGATTGATTTTACTGCCGGAAAAATTGTCGCCATGGTCTTTCCTACACCTGTAGGTGCTTGAATAAATAATTTCTTCTTTCTGAGAATTGTACGATATACGGATGCTACTAAATTCTTTTGCCCTTCTCGATAGTGAAAAGGAAAAACAATCTGCTGAATAGATTTATTCCGAATATTTTTCCATTTCACCTGAAAATCGGCCCATTTTTCATACTGATGTACAACATCAAAAAACCATGTTTCTAAATCCTTCATGGAATATGGTTCTCGAAATCTCTTAATTTCCTCTGTATCCATATTGCAATAAGTCATCTGTACACAAATTTCATCCAGCCCGTGTTGAATCCCATAAATATATGCATAGCATTTAGCCTGTGCCAGATGTACCTGCTTTGGCTCTGTTATATAGATTAGTTCTTTTAAGACACCTTTAATTTCATCAATGATAGTGCCTCCTTGTTCTTCTATAATTCCATCTGCTCTTCCTTCTATTTGTAATTGAAATCCATCACATTCCACGATATATTTCAGGGAAACTTCTGCACGATAATTAGAACCCATCTGTCGTTGTATCTTTCGATGGATTCTACTTCCCAATTGCATGGCTTCTTTGTCTATACCACTCGCTATTCGATTGTCGATATCCCCTTCTCGTAATATAAATTCTACAAGATTACGAACCGATATCTTTATTACTTGTTGTTCACTCATATGCTCCATAATTTATAGTATACCAAACTACTATCTAGTTTACAATTTGGCTTCCCTCTTTTTTCATTATATAAAAAGAGTATCACTAAAGTGATACTCCTCCACCCATGATTCTTATATTTATGCTACGCAGTACTTTTCTAACATTTCTTCAAAAATCGGGTTGTTTCCACCATATCGAACAGTTAGAATCTTAGATAAATCTAAGCTCAAGACTCCTAAAATTGATTTGGCATCAATTACAACACGATTGTAAAAGACATCAATGTCAAACTCACATTGCCCAGCGGATTTTACAAATTCTTGTACCTCTTCCGGTGCATTCAATTTAATTTGGCACTTATTTTCCATCTGTCGTCACTCCTTTCATGGTCACTAATCCCTTTTAGGAGTATATTATGTCATTATGCTTCACCCGTGTCAAGATATGTTTTCCACAAATTTTGTCAGCTCAAAGTGTAAAATTACTCAAATTCTACCATATCTTGTCGATAATGTAGTGGTAGATGGGCCATTTGTCTTTGGTCACTACGTCTTTCTTCAATGGCAATGCTTTGAAAAAATCCTGTCCATAATTGTTGCATTTCTTTCTCTTGTATTGAAACCTTATCTACTGCATCCATATTCAGTTGTTCCCCCACTACTAATACCCAGTGCGCGTTTGCTTTATGCACCAAAAACATTTGATGTGTCTTATCGTATATCATAAAATGTTCTAATGGTAACCGATTAGAAAAGTGATCTGCAATACATGTCAACACCTGACTCTTAGGCGTAATTATAGCACAAAGAATTCCATTCTCAAGTTCTTTGAATCTTACAAATCCAGTGTATAAATGTGCCTCATTTTTAACGCTTCTACTCATTTCAAATACCTGTTGCACATAGGAGCAGCTTAGATGATTCATAATTTTCTGAGCATTTGGTATTTGTTTCGCCTCTAACATAGTACCTAAAATAGCATTCCCTTTTTCCTTATTATCTGATAATACTGCATGATATAACTCCCAATAGACTTCCATACCAAGATGCATCTTAATCAGTTGTTCTACCGCAATCGCTTTTTTCTCCAATTCTTCAACTACCAAATACTCGCAAAATAATTGTGGTTGGATATCTGATTGCAACGCGATCCCTACTTGTTCCATAGAAAGTCCCGTCTTCCACACATCATAAATCCCTGAAAAAATACCCGTTACGGTATCACTACATACATAAATTTGTTTCACGATTCTCTCCTTTGACTTCTATAGAACCATTGTAACACTCCTAGTGCAATCAAACACGATCCCCCTATTACATAATATCCTACTGCCAAATTCCATCGATCAGACAATATCCCCACAATCATCGGGTATATTGTAATGCCAATGGCAAATATTGCTTGATAAAATCCCATTGCAGTGGAACGCTTCTCAATAGGTACATCAGCCATCGCTTCGCTCGTTGCATAGCCAAACAATATACCTTGTGACAACGCAACTAATAATTGTACAACATAGATTTCATATATAGAAGTCGTATTGGGAATCCAGATGCAATATATCCCAAGCCCAATTAAAATTGTATGGAACCAAAAACGCGTACTACGTGCAATAAACACCTGCTTAGAAGAGCAATATGCAAATACTACTGCTGCAACCATATACAATATAGAACAACTTCCAAGTTCATAAGATGTTGCCCCGATACTCCTTGCATGCTCTATGGTGAATGATATGGCCGTTGCCGCCAATATCCCTTGTTGCACCATAGCAATAAGTGAAAATACCAGCAAACGTCTATTCAAGCAGATCTTCCATACCTCCTTCCAGGAAACACGACTCCATGCTACCTTCTGTTCTTTCAATTTCGTGCAAAGAATCAAGGCTGGAATGGTTGCTAACGCGCTAATCATGCATAACATCTGCATTCCGAATTTCTCATATACTATAGTCCCTACTATAAAAGCAGCTAATCCGCCTCCGTTACTAGATGCAATCAGCAATCCATTTGCCTTCTGCATCTCATGTGATTCATAGAGCTGCGGAAAAAAAACCATAAATGATATCCACGTAGTCGCTGCTAATCCAGACAGTAAGTTGCCCATAAAATAGCCAATAGCATTGGGAAGCAGCAATCTTACGACTGCTGCAACCCCGGTAAAAGCAACACCTAACATAATAATTGACTTATGTTGTTTTTTAAGATCGGCAAATATACCCAATGGAAACCGAAGTATCATTTGTATCATACCATTTGCTCCCAAAATTATTCCGACTAAAGTAGCCACATATCCCATACCCATAAGATATGGTGTTTGGTATGGTGCATAAGTATTTAATGAGAACCAAAATAAAGCTGAAATCAAAAGTACAAGTTTCCTTTGACACATTGCATTTTCACCCTTGAATTACCTTATCTACACAATTGCCGTACTTCACATCATCAAATAATGATAACTGCCGATACGTAATATCTGGTGCCACATTTGGTAATTTTTCCTTTACATTCAATAAATTTCTTGTGATAAAATCTTCTTCTATCTTTGTATGATACATCATTTTACCATTACAAGTCAAAAAATATAATGCTCGTTTTAATACCACTCCGAATTTTTTTAAATCCGGGAAATCTAGGCTTCCAAATTTCCTTGCTTTTACAATTCTACTAGCCGACTTACATCCGATTCCAGGTACTCGTAATAATGTATGATAGTCGGCTCTATTCGCCTCAACCGGAAATGCCTCCAAGTGTTTTAATGCCCAATTGCATTTTGGATCCAATAAAACATTAAAATTGGGCTCCTTCTCTGAAAGTAATTCTTTCGCTTCAAATCCATAATACCGTAGCAACCAATCCGCCTGATACAGCCTATGCTCACGAAGTAGCGGTGGTCCCTCTTGACTAACTGCAGGTAGGTTGGAATCTTCATTCACTTGAATATATGCAGAGTAAAATACGCGCTTTAATGCAAACTTTTGATATAAAGATTCTGCAACATTCATAATCTGATAATCCGACTCAGGGGTCGCTCCAATGATCATCTGAGTACTTTGCCCAGCTGGTACAAATCTTGGCGCATTACGATATGAAATCAATTCTTGCTTGTTCTCCATCATGCGATTTTGAACTAAACGCATGGGTGTTAAAATATTCTGACGATTTTTATGCGGTGCAAGCAGTCTTAGACCTTCTGCTGTAGGCAACTCCAAATTAACGCTTACTCTATCTGCAAGAAATCCTACACGTTGAATAATCTCCTGGCTGGCTCCTGGTATTGCTTTTACATGAATATATCCTTGAAAATTGCATTCTTTTCGTAGCTTGAAAAGTGTTGCACAAATCAATTCCATCGTATAATTAGGACTTTTTAGAATGCCAGAGCTTAAAAATAATCCCTCAATATAGTTCCTTCGATAAAATTCCATTGTCAGTGTACAAACCTCATCTGGGGTAAATGAAGTTCTTTTGATATCATTTGATGATCGATTCAAACAATATTTGCAATCATAAATACACTCATTCGTAAATAAAATCTTTAATAGGGAAATGCAACGTCCATCTGCAGAAAAACTGTGGCAGATTCCTGCCATAGAACAATTACCCATGCCTGTACCATCTCCGCTTCTTTGTGTTCCACTCGATGTACAAGCAACATCATATTTTGCAGCATCCGATAAAATATTTAATTTTTCATACAGAGACATTGATTGTTGAATATTCATATACCCCTCCGACAGAACATTTGTTCTTTTTATTGTACCATACATATGTTCTGTTTTCAAGTAGTGCAATTAAAAATAATTTAAATACCACCTGATACAATCTTCTCCCCATAATGCGGAAAAAAAGATTCCAATTGATAGATACGGTCCCATGGCAAATATATGCTGTGCTTTACTAACTTTTATTCTAACCATATGAATGATGGATCCTAATAAACATCCCACAAAAAATGCTAGTACTGTTTCTTTCCATCCTAATAGCAGACCCGTCGAGGCCATTAGTTTAATGTCCCCACCACCAATTGCTTTTCCTCTTGAACATATAAATAATACCTTCAAAGGCACGCTGGTCGAAAGAAACCCAATTACATATACCTGCCAATGCGTGTAATCTAGCGCAATTCTAATCATCCCCAACATAAGTATGAATAAATTTATTTCTATAGGAATTTCATGGGTAATAACGTCAATAATACTTAGCACTAAAAGTGCAGAACTTAAAAAGCAATATAGCATACTTACTATATTGCATCCATTAATTAGAAAAATTAATCCATATAAAGTTCCATTTATTCCTTCAAAAATTCGGTATTGAATAGATTCTTTTTCCTGACCTTTGTAGCACATTTTATGCACCATATGATAATGGAATCGAGTAATCGGCTTCACTACTTCCATGCACAGAAGCCTTTGGCAGATATAAATACGGAGTAATTTTCCAACGATAATGCCAAATATAAACATAATAGTTATAAGCATTCGAAAATATATCATGCATAGCTCCTTTTCAGATATGTATTAGATAATGGTCATTTGTTTTGGAACTTATTATATAAAGAATAAAAGATAATGTCAAATAAGGACGGAGACAATTCACATTGCTCCGTCCTTATTGACATTATAATTTTATTTTTGCTTGTTCTAGATATTGGTTATTTACTTCATAGAACTTTTCTTGTTCTACCATCTCAGCTAATGTTGCATCAATTGGCATTTTACCTAACACCTCTACGTCAAGATCCGCTGCGATCTCATCTATATGACTCTGGCCAAAGACGGATATCTTTTTCCCGCAGTCTGGGCATTCAAGGTAACTATAGTTCTCGACTAATCCTAACACTGGTATATTCATCATCTTAGCCATATTATATGCTTTCTTCACAATCATTTGAACCAAGTCTTGTGGCGATGTCACAATCACCACACCATCTACTGGCAATGATTGGAATACAGTAAGCGGAACATCTCCCGTACCTGGAGGCATATCCACAAATAGATAATCCAACTCTCCCCAAATAACCTCATTCCAAAATTGGGTCACTACTCCTGCTATAACTGGTCCTCGCCAAATGACTGGTGATTCTTCTGATTCTAACAAAAGATTTACTGACATAATTCGTGTCCCATCTTTCGCAATTGCTGGAAACATTCCCTCATCGCTGCCTTTTGCTGTTTCATGGATTCCATACATTTTAGGAATAGATGGACCCGTAATATCCGCATCTAGAATTCCTACTTCACATCCTTGATTGCGCATCATCCTTGCTAATGATGCTGTTACCATAGATTTACCAACGCCACCTTTACCACTGACTACACCAATCACTTTTTTAACTTTTGTAAAAGCATTCGCGGGTACTTTCATATCAACTTCTTGTTTACTCCCACAAGAACTAGCATGTGCACAACTGCTACAGCTTTCTGGAGAGCATCCACTTTCATTTTCTTGTTCTTCCATCATCCATTTCCGCCTGTCTTTTATTCTTCTACTACTGCAATTACTTCTACTTCACAAAGGACATTCTTAGGTAATGTTTTCACTGCCACACAACTTCTTGCTGGTTTTGAAGTAAAATACTTGCCATACACTTCGTTAAATGCCGCAAAATCTGCCATATCTGCTAAGAAGCATGTTGTTTTCAATACGTTATCAAAGGAACTTCCAGCCTCTTTAAGCACTGCGCCAAGATTCTTGCATACTTGTTCTGCTTGTCCAGCTACATCAGTTGCTTCTACCTCATTGGTTGCAGGGTTGATTGCAATTTGTCCTGCTGAATACAATATACCATTGTGTGTGAATCCTTGTGAATATGGTCCCAAGGCCTTTGGTGCTTGTTCTGTTGCTACTTCTCTCATAATACTTATCTCCTTTTCTTAACCTTTATTCTCATATTACTATCATATACCCTGCCAGTTACATTTTCAACCGATTTATAAGCATCTTAAGAATCTTCATTCGTTGTCTACCCAAGATGTACTACTCTGCTACCTCATCTCTTGTTACGTCTTTTAGCCACTTATTGCTGTGGAACCGCTTCAGAACAAATGGAATCTTTAATATCTCATCGCTCATTAAAATCATATAGACTATTTTCACATCCCAATGTAAAACAAATGCCGCAATAGCACCAAACAATATACTACCGCACCACATGGTTGTAATATCTACGACTAAGCCATATTTAGTATCTCCTCCAGAGCGAAAAATACCCACAATCATATTGGCGCTAACGCTTTGTGCCAGTGTAAAATAAGACATAACAAAGAACATAAATGATAAGTAGGACTGTGCTTGTGGAGTTAATGCCATATTTGCATTGGCAATCGGTGCCGATAACAAAATAATACCACCAGCTATCAATCCCAGCCAAAAGCTCATTACAGCCAACCTTCTAGCATATAACTTTGCATGTTCGAATTTCTTTTCCCCTATCGTTTTTCCAAGATATATTGCCGTAGCATTACACAGTCCAAACACTACCACCGTTGATAGTTGTCTTGTTACTTGAGCAACTGAGTTGGCTGCAACAGCAGCACTCCCCATGTGTCCAATGATAGCAGTATTCGTTGAGCTGCCCAGCCCCCATAACATTTCATTGATGATAACTGGCAACGAATAAATCATATAATCTTTAAATAGTATACGATCAAAATGTAGCAAATCCTTTATTCGAATTTTTACTACTTTATTTTTCACATGCGCATATACTAGAACAATTACCATCTCCAATATTCGTGCAATTAATGTCCCTATCGCAGCTCCTTCAATCCCCATCTTAGGAAATCCTGCTAATCCAAATATTAACACTGCATTTACTATAATATTTACACCCAGAGACATACTATAGACCACTGTAGCTATCACTACACGCTCAATACTTCGCATTACATTCAAGTAGACTTGTGTAAATCCCATAAAAATATAAGAACATGCAATAATTCGAAGATATTTCACCCCTTCTGCTATGACTTCTGGCTCCGATGTAAATAGAAGCATCAGCCGTTCTGGCATTAAGAGTGCTGCTATTGTAAATAAGGAACTGACCACAAAACCTGACACCAATCCCATTCCAAGGATTCGTTCAATCGTTCTCGTATCACCTTTTCCCCAATACTGGGCAGTCAACACAGTAATCCCAGATGTGATTCCATAAAATGCCAGTGTCATAACGAACTGTACTTGCCCAGCTAATGATGCACCAGATAATACTTGTTCTCCAACTTTACCTAGCATCATAACATCTGCTGCTGTTACCCCTACGTTGATAAGATTCTGAAGTGCCATAGGAATTACGAGAAGCAATATACTTTTGTAAAACCCATTCCAATCTATTTCTATGTTATCTGTGATTTGCCGCTTTGAGGATCTCGTAAAAATCATGTTCATCTAACTCCTTAAACTTGGCTACTTTAAACGTATTATTCCCCGTTCCTCTTTTCGCCATATCTCTAATTTCTTCCTCAGGTTGCACTCCTATTTCAAGCTCACCAATACAAATTGGCATACCTAATGAATGGAAATATTCTTCTGTTCTTGTTATCCCAGCTAGCGCCGCCTCTTCTACCGAGTCAGCGGTAATATTCCACACTCTTTGCGCATACTGTGCAAACCGTTCTGGGTTCACTCTATATACATATCTTGCCCAAGATCCCCAAACTGCTGAAAGGCTTGCGCCATGAGCTACATCGTATTTTGCACTCAATTCATGTCCTAATTTATGGGTAGCAAAATCTTTTACTCCACCTAGTCCAGTCAAATTATTGTGTGACAAACTTCCACACCACATAATTTCACTCATCGCATCATAGTCTGTCTGATTTTCTAATGCCTTAGTGCCATTTTCAATGGTTACTCGAAGTACCGCCTCTGCAATCTCATCTGTTAATTGATTACCCAATACTGGTGTAAAGTAACGATCCATGGTATGCATCATAATATCCACAATACCACATGTCAATTGATATCTTGGCAATGTATAAGTCAATTCTGGATTCATAATAGCAAATTTAGGGCGATTAAAGTCCGTACCAATTCCAGCTTTCTTATGGATATCTTCATTTGTTAATACCGCAGAATCACTGGTCTCACTACCGGCAGCTGCCAGTGTTAATACAACCCCTATTGGCATACTTTTGGTAAGAGGTACCTTACCCGTCCAGATGTCCCATAACCGATATTCTGGATTTGCAGTACCATGTGCAATTCCTTTTGCGGTATCAATGGCACTTCCACCACCCACTGCTAAGATAAAATCCGCACGAAAAGCGAGCGCTTTTTGCACACCCTCTTCTGCTAGTGAAAGACGTGGATTAGGTTGCACACCCCCTAATTCTTCAACTATAATTCCAGAATTTTTTAATTGTTCTCTTATACGATCAAGCAAACCACTACGTATTACACTTCCGCCACCATATACAAGAAGTACTCTGGTACCTCCCCATTTCTTCACTTGACTACCCACCTGCAGTTCTGCTTCTTTTCCAAATATAATCTCTGTTGGCGTGTATTGTGCAAAATTTTTCATAATTCTACCCTTTCTTTGTATGTATATCACATGTTCCCATAAAGTTTCTATGATGACCCATAATTAATTATTGTAACTTTTTAATTAGTTTATCATATAAATCGTAATGAAACAATTTTGATTTCAGAAAAAAATCCTAGTCATCGCCATACTCCACATTTTATTTCATGCTTCAAAAACGATATCTAGGACTTTCAAGTTTTATTCTTCAAAAGACTCTTTTAATTTGTCCATAAACCCTTTTTTCTTTCCTTTGGATCCCTTATTACTATCATTCTCATCCTTTTTTTGTGGTTCTGCATTCGTCACTAAGGAATTGCCTGTTAATTCATCAAACTTACGTAACATCTCTTTTGCTTCAGCACTTAGTTTCTCTGGTGTCTGAATAACTAGGGTTACATAGTGATCTCCCCGCACTTGACTATTGCGAACGGACGGAACTCCTTTTCCTCGCAATCGAACCTTCGTGTCTGTCTTAGTGCCTGGTTTAACCGTATAAAGGACTTCTCCATCCACCGTCTTTATACGCACATCTGCACCTAATGTTGCCTGTGCAAATGTGATTGGCGCCGTTGAGAATATGTTCATATCCGTTCGTCCAAATATCGGGTGTCTAGACACAGTGACTTCAACTAATAAGTCTCCTCTTGGTCCACCATTTGTACCTGGTTCTCCTTTTTCACGAATACGAACACTTTGGCCATTGTCAATACCCGCAGGAATAGAAACTTGTATCTTCTTTTTCGTAGCTACAAACCCTGTGCCGCCACAATCAGAACATTTATCTCGGATTACCTTTCCTGTTCCCTGACAATCTGGACATGTTTGTACATTTTGCACCGTACCAAAGAACGATTGAGAGGTATAGACAACTTGCCCTTTCCCTCCACACTTTGAACACGTTTCTGGTGATGTTCCTGGCTTCGCACCGGTACCCCCACACTTTTGGCAAGGATCTTTCATAACAACATCCAATTCCTTTTCACATCCAAATACTGCTTCTTCAAAAGTAATGCGCACCCCTTTGCGGATATTCATTCCTTTCATTGGACCATTATTTGCACGTCCACTCGTACGTCTTCCGCCAAATAAATCTCCAAAAATGTCTCCAAAAATATCTCCAAAGTCACCGCCATTGAAGTCAAAACCGCCAAAGCCACCGGCTCCGCCAGCTCCACCATCAAATGCTGCATGACCAAACTGATCATATTGTCGACGTTTATCTGCATCGCTAAGTACTGCATATGCTTCTGATGCCTCTTTAAATTTCTTCTCCGCTTCTGCATCTCCCGGATTCATATCTGGATGATACTTTTTAGCCAGTACTCTATATGCTTTTTTAATCGCTGCATCATCGGCATTTTTAGCAATCCCTAGCACCTCATAATAATCGCGTTTTGTTTCAGCCATAATTATCTACCTTTCTTTTACAACGAAGTTCTGCGGGACCAAATTCTCATTTAGTTCCGCAGAACATTCCTTCTACTAATCTCCACAAGTTACCTTGCTGTATGATTTAGACTTCTTTATAATCTCCATCTACAACATCTTCACCTTGGTAACCTTCTGGTGCTGGACCTGCTCCCATATCTGGGCCCGCTCCTTGAGCGCCTGCTGCAGCTCCTGCTTGTTCATATACTTTAGCAAATAATTTTTGTGCACTTTCCATTAATTTTTCTTTTGCAGCTTTTAATTCCTCTACTTGTGCTTCTGTCATTTCTTCCGCTGGTGTTTTTTCAATAAGTTCTTTCAATGCTTTTACTTCTGCTTCTACTGCTTCTTTATCCGCTGCATCAAGTTTGTCTCCCACTTCACTCATTGCCTTTTCTGTTTGGAATACCATGGCATCAGCATCATTTCTTGTATCGATTGCTTCTTTACGCTTCTTATCTTGTGCTTCAAATTCAGCTGCTTCTCTTACTGCTTTGTCAATATCATTATCAGACATGTTAGATCCTGCCGTAATTGTGATATGTTGCTCTTTACCAGTTCCTAGATCTTTTGCTGATACATTTACAATACCGTTTGCATCAATATCAAATGTAACTTCAATTTGAGGAATTCCACGACCTGCTGGTGGGATACCATCTAATCTAAATTGACCAAGAGATTTATTATCTTTTGCAAATTGACGTTCTCCTTGCACTACATTAATATCTACAGCTGTTTGATTATCTGCTGCAGTAGAGAAAATCTGACTCTTCTTTGTAGGAATCGTTGTATTTCTTTCAATTAATCTCGTTGCTACACCACCCATTGTTTCAATTGAGAGTGAAAGTGGAGTTACGTCAAGTAATAAAATATCTCCTGCGCCAGCATCACCTGCTAATTTCCCACCTTGAACAGATGCTCCTAATGCAACACATTCATCTGGATTTAATGTTTTAGAAGGTTCTTTTCCAGTTAATCCCTTTACCTTATCCTGTACTGCTGGAATACGTGTAGATCCTCCAACTAATAATACTTGACCAAGCTCAGAAGATGCGATTCCAGCATCTGAAAGTGCTCTTCTTACTGGTTCTGCTGTTCTTTCAACTAAATCATGTGTTAATTCATCAAATTTAGCTCTTGTAAGATTCATATCAAAATGCTTTGGTCCTTCTGCTGTTGCAGTAATAAATGGTAAGTTAATATTGGTAGTTGTTGCTGATGAAAGTTCTTTTTTCGCCTTTTCTGCTGCTTCTTTTAATCTTTGAAGAGCCATCTTATCTGTAGAAAGATCCACACCTTCTGCTTTTTTAAATTCAGCTAGCATATAATCTGTAATCTTTTGATCGAAGTCATCTCCACCTAACTTATTATCACCAGCTGTTGATAACACTTCAATAACACCTTCTCCAATTTCAATGATAGAAACGTCAAATGTACCACCACCTAAATCGTATACCATAATTTTTTGTTCTTTCTCATTATCTAAACCATAAGCAAGTGCTGCTGCTGTAGGTTCATTAATAATACGTTTCACTTCAAGCCCCGCAATCTTACCTGCATCTTTTGTTGCTTGACGTTGTGCATCATTAAAATAAGCTGGTACTGTGATGACCGCTTCTGTAACTTTTTCACCAAGATAATCCTCTGCATCTGTCTTCATTTTTTGAAGTACCATTGCAGAAATTTCTTGAGGTGAAAATTTCTTGTCGTCTATCGTTACTCTGTAATCTGATCCCATATGTCTTTTAATTGATGCAATTGTTTTATCTGCATTTGTTACTGCCTGACGTTTTGCAGGTTCCCCTACAAGACGTTCTCCTGTCTTTGTAAATGCTACTACAGATGGTGTTGTTCTTGCTCCTTCTGTATTTGTAATAACTACTGGTTGCCCACCTTCCATTACAGCTACACAGCTGTTTGTTGTTCCTAAGTCGATTCCAATGATTTTACCCATGACTAACGTCCTCCTAATATTTTAAATGTTTATAGTTTTTATTGATTTATATAGAGCACAATTGCATGTAACGAATTTAAGATACAATTATGCAAACTACTTAATTCGCTACTTTTACCATACTGTGTCTTAATACTGCTTCTTTATACAGATATCCTTTTTGGAATTCTTCAGCTACTGTATTCTCTTCATAGTTATCGTCCTCCACATGCATCACTGCATTGTGATAATCCGGATTGAATGCTTCGCCCACTGCTTCAATTGCTGTTACTCCAAGTTCTTCTAATACAGTAAGTAATTGCTTATAAATCTTATCCATTCCTTCTACAAATGGCTGCCCTTTGTCTTCTTCTGGGACCGCAACTAATCCGCGCTCAAAATTATCAACCACTGGAAGTATTTTTTCCAGAACTTCTTTTGCTCCTACTTCGTACATGGCTGACTTTTCTTTTGTAGTTCTTTTACGAAAATTATCAAATTCAGCCATCTGTCTCGTAAGTTTGTCTTTGAGCTCTTCTATTTGTTCCTCTTTTTTATCTTTTTTTATTTTTTTCTCGCGCTTTTGTTTCTTTTCTTTTTTTACATCGCCCGATTCTTCTACTTCTTCTACTTCTTGTTCTTCATTTTCTTCTTCTGTCTTAACTTGTTCGACAGTTTCTTCTTCCTGACCGGCTGACTCTTGCGCCGCTTCTTTTGCCTCTTTGATCGCTTCTTCCACTACATTCTTTTCTTTATCCACGGGTAACTACCGCCTTTCTTATTCTTCTTTATGGAATATCGCGTCCAACTCATTCATTAAAGTTTTCAGCGTCTTCATTACATTTTCATAATCCATCCTCTTCGGTCCAACAATGCCAATTGTTCCTTGCATTCCTTCTCCTAGTTCATAGGTTGCGGTTACAACACTGCAATCTTTCATTTCTTCCACTGGAGACTCACTACCAATAAATACTTGAATTCCTTTATTATCCTCACTGGATAATTTCTGAGTGACAATTTCAGCTAATTGCTGTTTTTCTTCAAATGCACTAATAATTTCTTGTGCTCTTTGATTATCGCTAAGTTCTGGATACTTAAAAATATTAGTCGTTCCACTGGTATATATTTCCAAATCCTCATCTAACTGGATAGCATCGGCAACTGCATCAAGAACATTACTAATGACTTCACTATGAATTCCCGCCTTCTCTTTGAGCATTGCGATCATTCCTAAATTAATTTGTTCAATTGCCATACCATTTAGATTGGTATTTAATAACATGTTTAATTTTAATAAGGTTTCATTATCTAAAATCTCATGAATTGAAATAATCTTATTTTTAATAATATTTCCTTCTAATACAATTACTGCAATAATCTGCTCTTCATCTACTTGCGATAGTTGTATGAATTTCAATTTATTTCGACTATTACTTGGTGCAGTAATCATCGTTGCATAATTGGTATTATTGGCTAATACTTTTGCAGCTTGCTTTAACAGTTGATCCATTTTCTCTGCTTTTACAAGCATCTGATCTCTTATCTCTGTTACTTCTTGTTCCTTTTCTTCCATTAACATATCTACATAAAAACGATATCCTTTGTCGGAAGGAATGCGCCCTGACGAGGTATGCGGCTGCATAATATATCCGAGATCTTCTAAATCTGCCATTTCATTTCTTATGGTAGCCGAACTGAGATTTAAATCAGTGTACTTTGAAATTGTTCTAGACCCCACAGGTTCACCTGTTTCTAAATAGGTTTGAATAATCGCATGTAGAATCTTTGTTTTTCTTTCATCCAACTGACTCATACGCCTCCCCTTTCGGTTTCTTATTCGGCTTATTAGCACTCATAACTTTCGAGTGCTAACACCTTACGATTATTAAGATATCACTATCATTTTTATTTGTCAACACTCTTTATAATTATTTTAGATTCTTCATATAATACTCACAGAATATGGTATATTAATATAAATGCATTTTTCACAATAAACTCTGACTTTTGAAAGAAGGCTTACTTATGAACATATTATGGGATTTATATTTTAGTTTCTTTAAAATTGGTGGACTTACTTTTGGTGGTGGATTAGCTATGCTTCCAATGCTAAAACGTGAAGTCGTAGATAAACATCAATGGATTACTGAAGAAGAGATGCTTGATACTTACGCCATCGGACAATGTACACCTGGTGTTATTGCCGTCAATACTGCTACCTATATCGGTTATAAAAAGTCTGGACTCCTTGGTGTCATCATAGCTACTTTAGGTGTTATCTCACCTTCTCTAATTATAATTTGTATCGTTGCTTCCATCTTACGTCAATACATGGACAATCCTACCTTGTTGCATGCACTTTCTGGAATTCGTATTATAGTCTGTTCCCTTATGATTAATACTACCATTATGATGGCACGAAAAGGCATACAAGATACACTTGGTATTCTGTTATTCCTAGGTTCTTTTTTAATTGCAACATTTTCTCCATTCCCTCTTGCACTAATTATTGTAATATCTGGTGCAATTGGAGTCATCACAAAGAAATGGGAGGAGAATAGAAAGAAATGATATATGTGACATTATGTTATGAATTTTTTAAAATTGGACTTTTTTCCATTGGTGGAGGTATGGCTACACTTCCATTTCTCATGGATTTAACTACTAAATACAATTGGTATACTGCTAGTGAATTATCTAATATGATTGCAATCAGTCAAAGTACCCCTGGCCCCGTTGGTATTAATATGGCAACCTTTGCCGGGTATCAAGCTGCAGGAATTAGTGGTGCAATTGTCGCCACCTTATCCTTAGTCTTGCCCGCTCTCATTATTATTATTGTTATTGCAAAATTTTTGTCTAATTTTAGTGAGTGTGCCACTGTAAAAGCCATTTTTTATGGAATTCGACCAACAGTTGCTGCAATTATCGGATATGCTGTATTGGAACTTTGCAAGATTACATTTTTCACACAGCATGCAACAAGTTTTACGATTCATTACACTGGAATTATTATTTGCATGCTTGGATTTTTATTGTTACAAGTTAAACACTTACAAAATCTTCACCCGATCATCTGGATTATAGGTGGTGCTTTCATTGGCATTTTATTAAAATTATAATCCACTGCACCTTGTCAATCATCTCGCTTTTTTACTGTATATTTTAATTATTATAATCTATAAATTCCGAAAATATGGAATTACTAACCGATATCCCTTCATTTGTAAGGCGCAATCTATTTTGGTCTATTTCAAAGTATCCTGCCTCCAAATATCGCTGTATCAGTGAACCATATCGCTTTGCAATGGCTTCCGTCACTTTAATACCCTCACGCAATCGCATCCCCAAAAAAATGGTTTCTTCTAACACTGCTTGTTCTGTAAGTTCCTCTTCTTCTATATGAAGCTTTTCAAAAAAAGCAGTGTCCACATCTTTCCTTTGGTATAAGTTCATCAAGTCTACATAGGACTTTTGATCTCTTATATTGGTAACTCTTTGGTTACCAATCAAGGATGCAGATCCAACCCCAATGCCTAGATATTCCGTGCGGCGCCAGTATCCACAATTATGTGTACACTCAAATCCTAGTTTTGCGTAATTTGATATCTCATATCGATGATAACCATACGAATCTAAGATGCGTTCTGTATCCTCATACATCTTACGTTCTTCTTCCTCGGTAGGCAATGCATTTCTTCCTCCTTGATGCTCTCCATACATTTTATAAAAGGAAGTCCCTTCCTCAATAATGAGGCTATACGCTGAGATATGTTCCGGATTTAGCTTTGCCACAGTCTCTAACGTTGTTTTCCAGCTTTCACATGATTGATAGGGAATTGCAGATATTAGGTCTATATTAATATTTTGAAATCCACAATTCCTGGCTAACCAATATGTTTTCTCAAATTCCTCATACGTATGAATTCTGCCAAGATGCCTTAATTCTTTATTATTGGTAGTCTGCAGCCCAATACTGATCCGATTAACTCCCAGATTATAATATCGTTCCATCTTCTTTTGATTCACAGTGCCAGGATTCATTTCCAATGTGATTTCTACATCTGCTTCGATAGAGAACACTCCTCTAACCGCTCGAAAAATTTCTTCCATCCACTGCGCATCTAGTACCGATGGTGTTCCGCCTCCAATAAATATTGTAGTTACCACATACTCACTAGCAAGTGTGTCATAACTTTTGATTTCTTTAATTAACGCATTCACGTAATCCATTTGTACTTCTTTTGTAGCTGGACCCGAGAGGAAATCACAATATGCACACTTGGAAATACAAAACGGTATATGAATATAAAGTTCTAATTCTCTCTTCATCTAGGGACACCCTTCTTGTTAATTGGGGACGGGGGCAATGCACATTGCCCCCGTCCCCAATTAACTACTTATCGTCTAATTTCAATACACTCATAAATGCCTTTTGTGGTATCTCTACATTTCCCACTTGACGCATTCTCTTTTTTCCTTCTTTTTGCTTTTCTAGAAGTTTACGCTTTCTGGAAATATCTCCACCATAGCATTTGGCTAATACATCTTTTCGCATAGCCTTCACAGTTTCTCTGGCTATGACCTTACTTCCTATTGCTGCCTGTATCGGAATCTCAAATAGTTGTCTTGGAATTTCTTCTTTTAATTTTTCACACATCTTACGACCTCTTTCGTAAGCCGTACCTGCATGCACAATAAAAGACAAAGCATCTACTTCTTCTTTATTAATCAAAATATCTAATTTTACTAGCTCTGATTTCTGATAGCCTAACATTTCATAGTCAAAAGATGCATATCCTCTGGATCTTGATTTTAATGCGTCAAAGAAATCATAGATAATTTCATTTAGTGGTAAATGGTAACGGAGCACTGCTCTGGTCTCCTCCATATATTCCATTCCTTGATATTCCCCTCGCCGTTCCTGACAAAGATCCATAATTGCTCCAATAAATTCTGAAGTAACCATAATCTCAGCCTTTACCATTGGCTCTTCCATATAATCAATTTCTGCTGGGTCTGGTAAATTGGATGGATTTGTTAACTCTATCATGTCACCATTGGTTTTGTGTACTTTATAAATAACCCCAGGAGCTGTGGTTACCAAATCTAAGTTATACTCTCTTTCCAATCGTTCTTGGATAATTTCCAAATGTAGCAAACCTAAAAATCCACAACGGAATCCAAATCCTAATGCAATCGAAGTCTCTGGCTCAAATTGTAGCGCGGCATCATTTAATTGCAATTTCTCCAGTGCATCTCTCAAGTCTTGATACTTTGCTCCATCTGCCGGATATAAACCACAATACACCATTGGATTCACCTTTTTGTATCCTGGTAGCGGTTTTTCACATGGGCGTTCTGCATTTGTTACCGTATCACCTACGCGTGTATCTTCTACATTTTTTAAACTTGCAGTGATATACCCTACCATACCCGCACTTAATTCCTCACATGGTATAAATTGTCCTGCACCGAAATATCCCACTTCTACTACTTCCGCGCTTGCACCTGTTGCCATCATTTTAATGGATGTTCCTTTTTTTACGCTTCCCTCTTTCACTCTGCAAAATACAATGACACCTTTATATGCATCATATACAGAATCAAAAATCAATGCTTGCAATGGCGCCTTTGCATCACCTGTAGGTGCTGGTATTTTTTGTACAATTTGTTCCAATACCTCTTCTATATTCAACCCTGTCTTAGCAGAAATTCTCGGGGCATCTTGCGCTTCGATGCCAATGACATCTTCAATTTCTTCAATCACTCTCTCCGGGTCTGCACTTGGCAAATCAATTTTATTAATCACAGGCATAACATCCAAATCATGATCTAATGCAAGATAAACGTTGGCTAATGTTTGCGCCTCAACGCCTTGTGCTGCATCTACAACTAAAAGTGCACCGTCACAAGCAGCCAAACTTCTAGATACCTCATAATTAAAATCCACATGCCCAGGCGTATCAATGAGATTAAAAATATATTCTTCCCCATCCTTTGCCTTATATATAATACGTACGGTCTGTGCCTTAATCGTAATGCCTCTCTCTCTTTCCAAATCCATGTTATCAAGTACCTGAGACTGCATCTCACGACTAGTCAAAAGTCCCGTCTTTTCAATAATACGATCAGCCAGTGTTGATTTCCCATGGTCGATATGAGCGATAATACAAAAATTACGAATTTTACTTTGCTCTATTGTTCCTGCCACTTCTATTCCTCCATATATGAATCCATTCATCCTCTATATTAGTCTAACGTCTTAGCGCTTATTTTAACACAGGCGAACTGTATTTTACAATAAAAAGTTCTACACCCATTACATCTCCCAAACGGCCTGTCTTTACCCATTCTTCTGTCTGTGCACAGTCCTCCATAATTTTACGTAGTTCTTTTCTGCTAAATTGTTTCGCCTGTTCCGTATATTTTCCTATTACAAATGTATGAATGCCTGTTTTTTCACTCATCTGTTTTCGGTTTAATCCTTGTCCATCTAATTCCTTGACCTGCAATAGCAACCGGAACTGTCTAGCCAACAGATACAGGATTCTCATTGGTGGTTCTTTTAATGCTAATAATTCATAATAAAAATCCAAGGCAACTTTTTGCTTCTTATCTGCTACCGCATTTACCATATCAAAGATCTGATTGGTAATTTGTGTTGTGCACACTTCTTCCACATCTTCATTCGTAATTGTATGCTTATCCATTGTATAGCAAAATAACTTTTCCAACTCCTGTTGCAGATTTTGCATGTCTGTACCAGCTTTAGTTAAAATAAATCGAACTGTAGCTTCTGAGATTTGTTTCTTCTCCCTACTCACCAGGCTGGATATCCATTTGCACAAAGTCTGTTCATTTTGTTTTGGAAGTTCTACTACGCCTCCCTTTTCTTTTACCGCCTTGAACATTTTCCCTCGTTTGTCCAACTCCTGTTCGACAAATATTAGATACGTTGTATCTGGAATTTCCTTTATATAGTCAGCCAGTTCTGGCGTAGCATTTTTAAAAAATCCTGTATTCTCTAGTACAATCAATCTACGCTCGCTAAAAAAGGGCATGGTTTCGGCTAAATCAATGATTTCCTTTACATTCACACCTTTTCCTTCATAGTATGCATAATTCATGTTATCCTCTTGTGGGACCATGGCAACCGATAGCTTATCTTTATATTGCTTTTTTAAATAGGCTTCATCGCCATATAATAAATAAACCTGCTTAAATTGTCCTGCCTTTAAATCTTCATTCAAACTCTTCATACTTTGCTGCTCACATTCCTTTTTAATTACTTCGTAAAGATATCTTATCATATAAATAAACAAAAAACGAGGCTCATTTCTGTAATTGTTAAATGGGGACGGGGGCAATGTGCATTGCCCCCGTCCCCATTTAACTAATTAGCCATAAATATAAATTTTACGCTTCCATCCATTCCTTCTGATATTCCAGAAAAGTTCTTGTATTCTTTTGATGCATTAACAACATCTCCCATTTTTTCAAGCATTCCTTCAATATCACCGCTAAATGCGTCTGCTAATTTTTGAATTCCTTCTTCATTAAATTGAATCATCCCACTATTTAATTCTTTTGATCCATTATCTAATTGCTGTACCCCATCAATGAGTTGGCCTGCGCCTGATTGTAAAGTTCCTAATCCATTATTTAATTCTGTAGCGCCTGCTGCTAATTGATTCGCACCACTTTGTGCATCACCTACTCCAGTACTTAGTAAGTTAGTTCCACCAATTAATTTTTGTGTTCCATTATAGCCATCTGTAATACCTGCATCCAATTTGTCAACACCTGCTTCTATCTGACCAGCCCCTTGGCTTGCCTCAAGTAATTTTCCTTGAATATAGTCCGAACCGTCCATCAACCCTTGCGATCCCGCTGCAAGTGCAAGTGCACCATTTTTCATGCTCTCATCTGCTCCTGATACCCCATTTGCAAGTGCACTAAGATTCGTACTGGCACCATTTTGATAGGCCAAAGACTCTTGAATCTTAGCCATTGCTGTGTCAATCTCAGCTTTTATAGCCGGATCAAGTGCTGTTGTATCTACCCTGCCTAACGCATCCAATGCTGCTTGATTTGCTGCTTGACTAGTGGTCAATGTACCTGTCAATGCATTCATACCGCCCGCTACTTTATCTGCTGTCGCCGCAAGGCTATTTGCTCCACCTTGAATCCGTTGTGCTCCTGCCTTTACTTCTGTCTCCATTCCGTCTGCAAGTGCTGCACTTCCTTCTCGCAATCCTGTGGCACCTTGCTTTAATTCTGGTAATTTCCCTTTGATTGTCAGTAGACCATTTCCCAGCTCTTGGATTCCGCCACTCAATCCGGATACCCCTGCTTGTAACTTCTGCGTTCCCACTGCCAATGCGCCTGTGCCTTCAGCCAGCTTATTGCCACCTGCTGCAAGAGCACCAATTCCGCCAGTTAACTCACCTGATTTTGAAAGTAACTGATCTAATCCATCTTTTAACTGACCTGATCCATCCACTAATTTATTAGAAGCATCTTGCAAATCACCCATAGAATCTTTCAACTCATCTAGACTGTCAAATTTACTATCGTCAATTTCATTAAATATTTCATTCGTTGCCACCGTTACCATATTGAGTGGTTCATACTCCGTTACATCTGCAGATACTTCAAAATAATCTGGAATATCAATATCCGTTAATCCAAGACTTTCTTTTAATTTAGGAAGAGCCATTCCAATTGCAATATTACGTTCCCCATCAGAGCTTACCTTACCATTGATTACGTCAATATTGGAATACTTATCTGTATCAAGTACCATTCCTGTGACCATAAGAAATGGGGTATATACCTCACCTTGTTTACTATGATTATCATAATCATAGTGAATGGTTACGTGACCACTCTTACCAACCAAATCTGCAGCGCTTATATCTTTTCCATCTAATTTATATGTCACGTTTACACTAACTGGAAGCTCTTTTTGAGTAGTACCCTGATAACAAATATCATTACCATCCCCATTCCACACCAAGCTATCTCCTAGTTGTGTAACTTTTTCATTGCCCTTAACATTTTCAACATTAGACAGACATGAAATATCTTTAATACTAGATAAATCATTTACATTTTTTAATTGATCCGACACAATCACTTCTTTGATACTACCATCTGGGTTAATTTTTGCATATACAGTTTCATCCTTTGTGGAATTGTTTGTAACCGAATTACCAACTTTCTTTGTATCCGTTATCTCTGTCTTAGCCTTTGTTTTGTCAGCAGCACATACATTTACTACTAAACTAGGTGTACCAGTTCCAATTAATGCCATTACCATTGCCATTGCTAATAATTTTTTATATTGTCTGTTCTTCATATACTTTTGCCTTCCTTTCTTTTATTCCCATTGTTGTCGCACATACCACTTTATCAAATATCATTAACATAGATGGTAAGATAAAGATAACTACAAACATACTTATGATTGCCCCTCTTGCCATCAATGTACAAAGGGATGAAATCATATCAATATTAGAATACATACCAACACCAAAGGTTGCTGCAAAGAATCCTATTGCGGAAGCAATCACTGAATTAATAGATGTTGAGAGTGCAATTTTAATTGCTTCCACTTTTTCATTCCCTTTATTTCGTTCTTTCTTATATCTTGTTGTCATCAAAATAGCATAGTCTACAGTCGCTCCTAATTGGATTGTTCCTATAACAATAGACGCTATAAATGGCAACTCTGTTCCAGTATAAAATGGTATTCCTAGGTTGATAAATATTGCAAATTCAATTACCGATACCAAGATAACCGGCAAAGTGATTGACTTAAACACAATCAATATAATAAAGAAAATTGCGATAATAGACACAGCACTTACTACCTTAAAGTCTTTGTCCGTAATGGTTATTAAATCTTTCGTACATGGTGCTTCACCAATTAACATGGCGGATTTATCGTATTTTTTAATAATATGATTCAGCTGCGTAACTTGCTTATTTACTTTCTCCGAAGCCACCTTATATTCTGAACTCACAAGCATTAATTGCCATTTATCACTTTCTAATACCTCTTTTACTGAGTCTGGTACCATCTGAGATGGAATTGCAGGACCAATAATACTATCCAATCCTAATGCAAATTTAACACCCTTTACATCGGACATTTCATCCAGCATTGCCTTTGCATCTTTCGAGGAAAGATTGGCATCTGCTAGAACCATATGCGTAGAATTCATTTCAAACTCATCTGCTAATTTTGTATTTGCAATTATGCTCTGCAGATCTTTTGGTAAGGTTTCGTCCAAATTATAATATACCTGTGTATTGCGATAACCATATAATGCTGGAATTAATATAATAATAAATGCTACTACAAATGCTTTGTAATGTTTGCACACAAATTCTGAAATCCTACTAGCATCTGGCATCAGTGGTTTATGTGTCGACTTTTCAATTGCCTTATCAAAGGTCAATATCATAGCTGGCAGAATCGTGATACATGCAATTACACCAAATATAACTCCTTTGGCCATTACCACACCTAAGTCTTTTCCTAAGGTAAAGCTCATAAAGCAAAGTGCGATAAATCCAGCTACCGTTGTAATGGAGCTACCTACAACAGATGAGAATGTATTCGCTATCGCATGCCCCATCGCACGTTCCTTGTCTCCTTGGTACTTTTCTTGATTTTCTTTATAGCTATGCCATAAGAAAATAGAATAATCCATGGTAACCCCAAGTTGTAATACTGCACTTAAGGCCTTTGTAATATAGGATATTTCACCTAAGAAATAGTTACTTCCTAAGTTATACAAGATTGCCATTCCAATACTCAACATAAAAAATATTGGTAGCAACCAACAGTCCATAAATAATGCAAGCACGATACTACAAAGTACAACTGCAATTAATACATAGATCGGTGTTTCATGATTAGACAAGTCCTTGGTATCCGTTACAACTGCTGACATACCACTTAAATAACATTGCTTATTCGTTACGCTTCGGATATCCTTGATTGCTTTCATTGTTGTATCTTCTGATGTTGTTCCATCAAAAAATACTGCCATTAATGTAGAATCTTCTGTATTAAACACATCCTTGATCTTATCTGGCAATGCATCAATAGGTACGGATACATCTGACAATGTATCATACCATATTACTTCTGCCACACCATCTACCTGTTCAATATCCTGTTTAACATTCATCACGCCCTTTGTATCCATGCCTTCTACAACCACCATGGCAAATGCGCCTTTTCCAAAATCTTTGAGCAAAATATCTTGCCCTTTCATTGTTTCAATATTATCTGGAAGATAATATAAAATATCATAGTTTACTCTTGTTTTTACATATCCCAATGCTGATGGAATTAATAGTAAAATACTTAGAATCAAAATAGGAATCCTTAATTTAACAATTTTCTTCCCTACTTTTACCATTAGAAGTGCCTCCCTTATTTAAGTATTGACCATTGGTCATTAATTTGATAATATGTAATATACTACCAAACTGACCATTAGTCAATATTTAAATTATAAAACAATTATAAACTATGAAGATAATTTGACTGTGTTGGGGAAAACTTTTATAATATGATTGTGAATCAACGGAAAGTGAGGATTATTATGGGCAAAATTGCTGAGAACAAAGAGCACAAATTAAACAACCTTTTAACTACTGCATACAATCTGTTCGTTACCAGAGGCATTGAGCGAACAGCAATCTCCGATATCGTCAAAGGGGCTGGCGTTGCAAAAGGCACATTCTACTTGTATTTTAAGGATAAATATGACATAAGAGATCGACTAATTGCCCATACATCTAACAAATTATTTGTAGACTCTTTACGCGCATTAAATCAACAAGATATTTCAGAATTTGAAGATAAGATTATTTTTATTGTAGATTATTTATTAGAACGTTTAAGTCAAAATCACTCGCTTTTAAAATTTATTTCTAAGAATTTAAGCTGGGGTGTATTTAAACAAGCGGTTACTTCGAAAACTTCTAAAGATGAGGTGAACTGCTTTAATCTGTACCATCTAATCCTTACTGAGAATCCTAATATCAAGGTGAAGGACCCTGAAATTATGCTCTTTATGATTATTGAATTAGCTAGTTCTACTTGTTATAGTACCATTCTTTATAATGATCCTATTAGTTTTGAAGAACTGAAACCTTATTTGAATGAAAGTATTCGTATGATTCTTAAGTCTCACCTCATCCAATAATGTGCAATCTTCATTTTATGACCGTTTGTAATGATAGTAATGGCACCATGTTTTTGTGTATTATAGATATGAACTCCAGATGATTTCAGACGTTGAATTGTAGTTGCATGTGGATGCCCGTATTGATTGTTGATCCCTGCAGATATGAACGCATAACTAGGACGTAATTTTTCTAGTAATTCTATAGAGGTAGCATTCTTTGATCCATGATGAGATACCTTCAGTACGTCTACCTCTCCAACTGCATGATTTGCAATCAATTGCTGTTCCCCTTGTCCTTCTACATCACCGGTAAACAACATGCTGAATTTTTCATAGGTGGCTTTTAAAACCATTGAACTTTCGTTTCCTATCTTTGTTTTTTCCACGCTCCCTTTCTTTTGCCCTTCTGGTTGTATACATGTAATGGTCAGATTACCTTCTTTTATCTGCATTCCCCCCTCCATATATGTAATTAGAATTCCAACTCTTTTTGCTTGATCTGCTAGATTCTTTAATCGTTCATCCATAAGACTTTGCACTGGGAATACTAATTGCTTAATACGAACTCCAACCTCTTTCCTTACTATTAATTCTTGGATTGCATTTAGATGATCTGCATCACCATGAGTGATAAAAACATAATCAATGATTCCAACTCCTTGTGACTTTAAAAATGGCTCAATTCTATATTTTCCAACTGATTTAATACTACTGCTTCCACCATCTATTAGATACGTCTTTCCTTTTGGCCCTCTTATAAAAATTCCATCACCTTGTCCAACATCTATCATTTGTATTTTCAGCTGTTCCTTTTGCAACAGTGGAACAGAACTTATCCACATCATCCCAAAAGTCATAACCAGCATAATGACAAGTATTCGCTTTTTATCCCTTTTTACTTTCGTCAACTTAGTATAAATTATTATGAATAATAATAAAAAATAATAAATTACTATCTGCCACTTATTTGGTTGACCTAATATAAGTCTATTCCATGCGAATCTATTGGCAAATTTACAAATAACCTCATACAACATTAAAATCATGCCACATCCATTTAACATCAAATTTCCAATAAAAGCGCATATGAATTGACAAAGGCTACCTATGATACCTCCTCCTAGTAAAAATGGCATTGTTGGAATTACAATTAAATTTAAAAGAAAAGAAAATAACGGGATTTCAAAATAAAAGTATAATATAATCGGAAATGTTACAAGCTGAATGCTTAGATAAACGCTGTATGATTGAAATAAGAATCTTTTGAATGATTTTTTAGAACAATGATTATCAAATAATTGTAAGATTGGTAAAAATAAAAGAAGTCCCAAGATGGCTCCAAAAGATAATAAGAATGCTACGTCATAAATGGATAACGGTCTCCAAAGTACAACAATAACCGCCGCCATTCCCAAACTGGTCATCATATCATAATTCCGACCTATGATATCTCCTCCTACACGAATAATAAACATGATACATGCCCTAAGCGTAGATACCTGAATTCCCACCATCAGGACATAGATAATTAACACAAAAATACCAATGCCTCCTGCACAGCAATAAGATAACCCTAATTTTCGGAATAACTGATAGCACCCAATAGACAAAAATGAAATATGTAATCCGGAAATTGCCATAATGTGCCCGATGCCATTTCTTTGGTACAATTCTTTTATCTCTGAATCCATTCCACTTTTATCCCCTAATAAAATGGCACTTAACGTATTTCCTTGTCTTTCTCCTAACGTTTCTACCATTTTTTCTTTCCATTGACCCCTTAATTGACTCAATCTTTCTAGAAAATGATTAGGATTGCACTTTATAATTATAATTTTATTAGCGTAAATAGAGGCCCCTATCCCTTGTTTTGCATAATAAAATTGTTCGTCAAAGTTTCCCGGATTCCTTGGTGACTCAAAATATTTTACCTCTCCTCTTACTTGAACTGTATCTCCTATATGAACTTCTTGTTTTTTTATAGTATAAATGATGGTTTTGGATTGTTTTAGATAATTAGATCGATTGTCTTTTAAATATAAGATTTGATTGTTTGATGTTTCTGCTCGTTCACAGACCCTTCCTATGACTGATACATACGTCCCACTAGGACTTTCACTTAATTGGGGGTGCACTCTCACATGAAGCGGCACCCCAAAGATTTGATGTTTCACAAACACGAAGAGTAGCACCAGGAAACAAAAAAATGCTCCTTTGCGCTTTATCATTTAAATGCCTCCTCAACAATATCCAAATTCCGTTCAAAGGGCTTGCTCAAATCTACCTCCCCTAAATATATAGCATCTGTTTCCCCATTGATGGATATTTGAACTTGGCTCACATTAGCTCCCTCGATAATAGAATTAACTAATGCATAGATTGGTATATCTGGTTTTAAATCATAGATTTGATTTAAAAATTCTTTATCAAAATTCACATACCCGATTCCATCTTTAATTGAGACGCCCAATACTTTGGTGTTCGGTGTAATGACAGGATTCCCTTCCTCTGATGATGGCCCCTTCATTAATTGTTCTACAATTAATTTTTCTATAGAAATATTACTGCTATATCTGACTGTTCTAGTTTCTTTTATCAGCTTATCCCCACTTTTATTTGCAAAATATAAGTTCAATGTGGCTTTTTGATAGGAGTGTAATGACGATCCCGTATTCTGTACAAATTCATCCGCTTGCATCAAGCCAATTGTTTCCCCTGTAACATCCATAAGTGGAACGGTATCCACATAAAAAGAAACGTATTCAATTCCAGTAATCTTTAGTAAGGATTGAACAACTCCTGCTCTACACAATACTTCTTCCACGTGACTCATCTTTGTATAATCCGTATTAAAATTCAGATGTAATTCATTTTGATTCACCTCAAAATTCAACACGTCTACACCTGCTGGAATCGTTGCTTTATAAACTCCATCATCTGACGGGGTAGCTAAAGCTTGCAACATTCGCTCTACCTCATTTTTTGTGTCCTGCGTTCCTACGGTATAGGGAACCTTCATAAGGTCCGTTCCCTCCATATTCACTTCATATATATATGGTTCTCCATTTTTCACTACTTGTTTACGAGTACACCCCCATATCAATATAACTAGGATAAATACTAAGAGTAGTAATGGTTTCTTTTTCATCATCATCCCTCTTTCCCACTATACAACATAGGTTAATGGAACACGAATGGTAAATGTGGTTCCTTCCCCTTCTTTACTATATACCTTGACAGCTCCACGGTGCATTACAATTGCATTACGTGCAATCGCAAGTCCCAGTCCGGTTCCTCCAATTTCTCTGGAATGCGACTTGTCCACCCTATAAAAACGTTCAAAAATATGTCCCACAGACGTCTCTGGTATCCCGATTCCCGAATCCGCAACTTTTACATAGAAATACTTATGATCTGCATTTAAAGAAACATGCACCCACCCTTCTTCTATATTATATTTAATCGCATTCTCTACAAGATTGGAAATAGCTAACGTTAATTTTACTTCATCCACATCTGCCGTTACTGGTCGAAAGCTTTCAAATACGACTTCGATATTTCTCACTGCGGCAATAGGCCTTAACCTTTTCAATATCAATTCCACTAAATCATTGATATTGACTTGCTTAATATTCAAATCCAAAGACTTTTTGTCCATCTTTACAAGAGATAACAAATCATTGATAATCTGATTCTCGCGTTCAATTTCTTCCGTAATATCCCCCATAAATTCCTTATATAATTCCACTGGAACATCTTCTTGCGCTAACAGAGAATCTGCCAGAACTTTCATGGAAGTCAATGGTGTCTTTAGTTCATGTGATACATTTGATACAAATTCTTCTCTAGAATCATCAATGACTTTTAGTCTCCCAAGCATTTTATTTACTGCTTCTGAAATCTGTGAAGTCTCCGTATAAGCATTTTCATGCACATTATTTGCATCATATCCTTCTGTTACATCTGCTATCTCTTTTACAATTCTACCTAAAGGTTTTACTACCATTGTACCTGCAAATACTCCGAAAACTAAGATCAGTATAATCATGGTAGCCTGTATTCCATCTGCTTTTAACTTTAACACTCCCAAACTATCTACTATTGTATCTGTAGAAACACTGACAAGCATTACTCCAAGCACCTTTTGACTATCTCTTTCTACGATTGGCTGAGTCACTTCAATATACTTATTCTCTGCATCATAATTACTTGTCCCACTGCGCTCTTCATAGCACGTTAGGACATCATCAGAGATCATCGTTTTTCCCTCTTCTAGGCCATACGTATCTTTCACGATTCGGAATTCTTGATTGACAATCATCACACGCCCATTATAAATGTTGGACAACTGCGTTAATTCTGCATTGACAAGTTCGGAAGAAGTATCGTCTAGATACCCTTTACTACTTAATTGATTACTAAGAATTGTACATTGATTTTGAATCTCAGCAGTACGTACAGAAACTGCCCTATGTTCATAGCTTTTCAAAATCCCCGCTTTCATAACAATACATGGAAGGATTCCAACAACTGCTACCAGTATCATGATATGAAAGCGAAGGCTCTTTATTAATTTATTTTTAACTTTCATTTTATCCCCTAAAATAATAGCCAACTCCCCACTTCGTATGTACGTACTTTGGATCGCTTGGATTACGTTCAATCTTCTCGCGAAGCCTTCTAATATGAACATCTACTGTTCTTGCATCTCCAGGATATTCATAGCCCCATACGATATTAAGCAAATTCTCTCGACTATACACTTTATTCGGATTCTTGGCCAATAACTCTAATACATCAAATTCTTTAGCCGTTAAATTAATTTCTCTTTCCCCTATAAAAACACGACGACTTTCGCAGTCTATCTTCATTTCACCTTTTATAATTACTTTGTCAGAGGCTTTTTCAGAGTCTTTCTTCCCTGTACGACGCATAATTGCTTTTATACGCGCCTTCACTTCTAATATATTAAATGGTTTTGTAATATAATCATCTGCACCATACTCAAGACCTAAGATCTTGTCCATATCCTCACCTTTTGCAGTTAACATTACAATGGGCATATCTGAAAAATCACGAATTTGCTGACACACTTCAAACCCATCGAATTTTGGAAGCATCACATCCAGCAGAACCAAATCATATGCACAATTTTTTGCTAATGTAATTGCCTCTTCACCATCGTATGCGCAATCTACTTCCATACCATCTTGCTCTAAGCTAAACCGAATCCCTTTCACAATTAACTTTTCATCATCAACAACTAATACTTTCTTTCCCATCATATTCTCCCTTATCAAACTGTAATCATGTCTTTGATTTTGTTATATACCCCTTCTTTAATACCTGTAATCTGCTTAATATCTTCAATATGCTCAAAAGCCCCGTGCTCCTCACGATATGTAATGATACTATCTGCTTTTGATTCACCGATTCCAGGCAATGTTAATAATTCTTCTTTTGTAGCTTTGTTTAAGTCTATCTTTCCATCAGTTGTCTGACTTCTCAGTTCATCACTTCCACCTATTGTCATATTCGGTTCCAATTGGCTAGTTTCTTCCAACGTAGGGACATAGACTTTCTGTCCATCTGTCAATACTTGTGCTTGATTCAAATACGCTGCATCCCCCTGCTGCGTAACTCCTCCTGCTGCTTCCATAGCTTCATATATCCTACTAGTAGCAGTTAGTTCATATACTCCTGGAGAATATACAGCTCCACACACGTATACATAGATATTATTTTTTTCTAAAATTGTCTTATTTTTCTCTTGTACTTCTTGCTGCTCTTCTTTTTCGTTTGTTTCTTCTGTTTGTTCTTCTAACTTTATGGTATCAGACTGATTGTCTTCCTTTTTTCCACAGCCATTGTTATGAAACAATAGAAAAATAAGAATTAAACAGATGATAATCCGTTCCACTGTCTTTCGCATAATTACTCCTTTGCAGTTAAAATCTCTTTCTAGAAACTACAAATACCCCTCTATGCTAGACATATTTATTGTAACGAATCACGACCTTAATTACAACCGGAATTTAACATTTTTGTAATATTTAAGAAATTCTTCATTTCCATTGAAATATAGCCACTCCAATTAAAGCCAAAAGCATTCCACCTGCTTTCCTCCACTCAAATGGTTGCTTATCCACACCAAACATTCCAAACAATTCAATTACATATGCCACAATTAGTTGCGCACAAATAATAAAGAATGCTGCCTTTGCAGGACCTAACTGTTTCATACTCATAATTACAGTCAAGGTAATCCCTGCTCCAATTACTCCACCCAACAGTAAATATTTTGGCTCTACTTTTGCAAGTGTTGTAATACTATCTCTTCCCATAAAAAACCATAGTATAAAGCATACTACAAATGCGCTTAATTGTACCCATGCATTTGATACCCACATCCCTGTTGCTTTTGTTACCTGCGTATTAAATACGCCTTGTATACTCATTAGCGCCCCTGATAAAAGAGCAATGAAAAACCCAATCATTGTATAACCTCCTAGATTCTTTCTCTCTAGTATATCCAATGATTGGGTTCTTATGCTTATCCCAGGGCTTTCCTAAGCTTCACCATCATCTCCTTCACATGTTCTTTTTCTATTATAAGGGGCGGTACCATTCGAATTACATTGGTGCCAGCTGAAATTATTAATAGTCCCTCTTCTAGCGCTCTTTCTGTAACCTCTTTGATTGGTTTCGTTATCACAAGTCCTTGCATCAGCCCCTTCCCCCTTCTAGCAACAATGCAATCAAATTGCTGTACCAATTCGTCTAATTGTTCTTCTAAGTATTTTCCTATTGCTTGAACATGGGTAATAATCTGCCGTTCTTCAAATACGTCTAATACTTTTTCTACTGCAGCACATACCAGCGGATTTCCACCATACGTTGTTCCATGGTCTCCTGGCTCTAAAGAATACTTGGCCACGTGCTCAGTCATAGCAAAGGCTCCCACTGGAACTCCATTTCCTATTGCCTTTGCCATGACCATAATATCGGGTTTCACACCGTATTGTTGCCATGCAAACATACTCCCTGTTCTCCCCATGCCACATTGTATCTCATCTAATATTAACAGAACGTCTTGTTCTTCGCACAGTTTCTTTACTCCTTCTAAAAAGGATGGTTCTATTGGATATATTCCGCCTTCCCCTTGCAATGTTTCCATAATAATTGCACAAGTTTTATCATTCATTGCAGTTTTTACGCTTTCCAAATCATTATAGATTGCAAAGGTTACTCCTCCAACTAGTGGTTCAAATGGCTCGCGATATTTCTTAGTTCCCGTAACGGATAATGCTCCCAAACTTCTGCCATGAAAAGAATGTTCCATTGCGATAAATTCATAACACTTATTTCCTTTTTTGTATGCATACTTGCGCGCTGCTTTTAATGCACCTTCAACAGCCTCCGTACCACTGTTTGTAAAAAACACACGATCCATGCCAGTTACCTGATTTAATTTATGAGCCGCTTTTGCAACAGGAACACTGTAATATAGATTCGAGATATGGCACAACTTGTCAATTTGCTCTTTCATTGCCTGTTTAACTTCCTCGTTACTATATCCCAATGATGACACTGCAATACCTGCTGCAAAATCCAGATATTCTTTTCCATCCACGTCATAAAGATATACCCCTTTTCCATGATCGAATATAACCGGAAAACGGTTGTATGTATGTACAAGTTCCTCTAATGTCTCTGTCATATAGTTATTATCCACAACAAAACCTACCTTCGCTATCTTCAATAATTGCCGTTCCAATTCCCTTATTTGTAAATATTTCTAATAGTAAACAATGTGCAATCCTGCCATCCAATATATGAACACGAGAAACTCCATGCTCAATGGCTTCAATACAATTATAAAGTTTTGGAAGCATTCCGCCTCCGATATACCCTCCTTCCATAAGCTGTTTTGCTTCTGACACTTTTAATTCAGAAATCAATGAATCTTTGTCATTTGGATCTTTATAAACCCCCTCTATGTCGGTTAAAAATGCAAGTTTTTCTGCTTGTATCGCTCGTGCAATTGCACATGCCGCATCGTCTGCATTAATGTTATAGGTATTATAATCATCATCCATACCAATTGGGCTAATAATTGGTAAAAAATCTTTCTCGATTAGATCTTTTATCATTTGAATATTGACTTCTTTGATATCTCCTACAAACCCTATGTCCTGACCATTGGATAGCTTTTTATCTACCTTTAGCAAGTCTCCATCTTTCCCGCTAATTCCTATTGCACGAACTCCCAACTCTTGCACCAGTTGTACTAGGCTTTTATTTACTTTTCCAAGGACCATTTCAGCCACTTCCATGGTCTCTTCATCTGTAACTCGTAATCCATTGATAAAATGAGGTTCCATTCCTACCTTATCCACCCATTTACTAATTTCTTTTCCACCACCGTGTACAATAATTGGCTGAAATCCAACCAGCTTTAACAATGTAACGTCCTGTATCACATGTTTTTTTAATTCCTCATCTATCATTGCACTTCCACCATATTTTACAACAATAATTTTACCATTAAAACGTTGAATATACGGCAGTGCTTCAATTAATACCTCTGCCTTTTCTAAATATTTTTTCATACAATCTCCTCCTTTGATTGGGGACGGGGGCAATGCACATTGCCCCCGTCCCCAATCAACAATTGCCCTGTCCCTCTATGAACGGTAATCAGCATTAATTTTTATATAATCATAGGTTAGATCACATCCCCATGCAGTTGCACTTTCTTGCCCCATTTTCATATCAACTAATGCCTTAATCTCTGACTGGGATAATATTTCCGTTGCCTTTGTTTCACTATAATCAATTGCTACACCATTTTTAATAATTTGAATCTTTCCAGCCTTGCTTTCGAATGATAAATCCACCTCTTCGGGATCAAACTGTGCACCCGAATAACCCATTGCGCATAAGATTCGTCCCCAATTTGCATCATGCCCAGCGATTGCAGTTTTGGTCAGATTTGATGTGACAATTGATTTACTTAGCAAAATTGCTTGTTCTTTACTTTGTGCACCTATGACCTGTACTTCAAAAAGAGCCGTTGCTCCTTCTCCATCTCCGGCAATACACTTTGCCAAATATTTATTTACAACATGAAGTGCTTCAACAAATACTTCATATTCTTTTGTATATTCTTTGATTTCGTCATTCCCGGCAAGTCCATTTGCCAGTAAAAGCACCGTATCATTTGTAGAAGTATCTCCATCAACCGAAATCATATTGTATGTATCTTCTACATCTTTACTTAATGCTTTTTGTAATGTTTCTTTCGCTATCAAGGCATCTGTTGTAATAAAACTCAACATCGTACACATATTTGGATGTATCATTCCAGATCCCTTGGCCATTCCACCAATGGTTATCGTCTGATCTGACACCTCAATTGTAACTGCTATTTCTTTTTCAAATGTATCTGTAGTCATAATTGCCTTAGCTGCTTGATTCCCTGCCACTAAAGAATTTCTTTTTGTTTTTACCAATTCTTCAATTCCTGTCAATATCTTATCCATCGGCAATTGTTTCCCTATGACACCAGTAGAACCAACTAATACAGCATCCGTTGCAATTCCTAATTCTGCTGAAGCCTTCGAAGCAGTTTCCTCACAGTAGCCATATCCTTCTGCTCCTGTGCACGCATTTGCTATCCCAGAATTCACTACAATAGCTTGGGCAAAAGACGAGTTCTTTATAATAGCTTGATCCCACTTCACGGGAGCCGCCTTTACAACATTTGTTGTAAAAGTTCCAGCAGCCACACACGGAACGCAACTGTATACTAGTGCCATATCATTACGGTCTTTATATTTAATTTCTGCACTTACTCCCGATGCTTCAAACCCCTTTGCTGCCGTAACGCCACCATTTATTTTCTTCATAATTTTCCCTTTCCTGTTCAATGGGGACGGGGGCAATGTACATTGCCCCCGTCCCCATTGAACAATTGCCCTGTCCCTACATGTTGAATTCTGTTATGTTATTTTGATCCAGTATAAAATTATAATAGTTTAAATCTTCTCGTTTACTCCACCCAAGTTCACTCCAAAATGTGTTTCCTAAATCATTTCTCATAAATGCAATTAAACACACTTTACTAATCTCTTCTTTTTTTAATGCATCCATTGTCATTGCAACCATTGCTTTTCCAATTCCTTGCATGCGATATTTGGAATCCACACATACATGATACAAACACCCCTGTCTACCATCATGCCCACATAATATGCTACCAACTATTTTGTTGTCTACGATGGCCACCACACTTGTAGTCGGATTTCGTTTTAAAAATCTTGTAATACCTTTGTAGGAATCATCCACACTTCTCAACCCAAATCCTGGTATTTTTCTCCATAGGGTATAGACTTCATGGTAATCCTTCATTGTCATTGCTCTTATCATATCTACCCTTCTTATTCTACTTCTACGGAAATGTTGGTACTAGTGCTAATCCCTCTGATTCATCATATCCAAACATCAAGTTCATATTCTGAACCGCCTGGCCGGCTGCTCCTTTGACTAAATTATCTAATGCCCCCATCATAATGATTCTATTGGTTCTAGAATCAATTTTAAAATTGATATCTACATAATTACTCCCTTTCACATTCTTGGTTTCTGGATAAATATCTTCCTTTAATATGCGAATAAATCTTTCTTTATTATAGTAATCATTGTAAATCTCTTTTATATCCTGGTCTGTAACATGCTTTTGCAATGTTGCATATTCTGTCACTAAAATTCCTCGATTCATAGGTACAAGATGCGGGGTAAAGCTCAGTGTTACTTTTTGTTTTGCTGCATATCCAAGTTGTTCTTCTATCTCCGGTGTGTGCCGATGTGTTGCTACCCCATAAGCCTTTATATTCTCATTCACCTCGCAATAAAGATTCGGAATCTTTGCACCTCTACCAGCACCAGATGTTCCTGATTTCGCATCAATAATAAGCGAACTCAGATCTATAATCCCTTCCTTAACCAATGGATACGCTGTTAAAATAGAACATGTTGTGTAACATCCTGGATTAGCAACTAACCTGGCCCGCTGAATCCCCGTTCTATTTACTTCACACAAACCATATACCGCTTCTTGAATAAATTGCGGACATGAGTGCTTGATACCATACCAAGACTCATAGATGTTAACATCTTTTATACGGAAATCCGCACTTAAATCGATCACTTTCACCTTAGACAATATTTCCTCCGTCAAGAGGGCACTACATAATCCCTGTGGGGTAGCCGTAAATATGACATCTACCTGATTAGCCAACTCCTCCATATTTTCATCTATGCAGATAGCATCTACAACGGTAAACATATTTTGATATACTTCACTATACTCTTTGCCTATATAACTTCTAGACCCATACCACTTCACAGTCACTTCTTTATGCCCTGTCAGAATCCGGACTAATTCACAGCCCGCGTATCCTGTAGATCCAATAATTCCAACATTTATCAAGCCTATCACCCTTTCATTGATTTGTATAATTATACATCTTCAATGAATATTATGCAATAGTCAATTTTTGTTTTTTTAATTTCTCACTTGACCGTTACCAAATATGACATATTTTGTTGTCGTTAGTGCTTCCAACCCCATTGGCCCTCTTACATGAAGCTTTTGTGTACTAATCCCTAATTCCGCACCAAAGCCGAATTCATATCCATCTGTAAATCTTGTGGATGCATTAACATACACTGCCGCCGCATCTATTTCATCCTGAAATTTTAATGCATGATGGTAACTTTCTGTAATAATTGCTTCTGAATGCTTTGTATTATACTGATTAATATGATGAATGGCTTGTTCCAAACTTTCTACTACCCTAAGTGATACGATGGCATCTAAATACTCCATTCCCCAATCTTTTTCTGAAGCCCTTACAATCTTTGCATTTATATTACATGAGATTTGGTCTCCTCTTATTTCTACTCCTTTTTTATATAGCCGCTCACAAATCATTGGAATCAATTTTTCTGCTACCTTTCGGTGTATCACTAAGGATTCGCATGCATTACATACTCCGAATCTTTGTGTTTTTGCATTTTCAATAATATCTACAGCCATTGATAAATCTGCATATTCATCCACATAAATATGACAATTACCAGTCCCTGTTTCTATTACTGGAACCAAACTATGCGCCACTACTTTTTGAATTAGGCCTATACCGCCCCTTGGAATCAACACATCAATATAGTCTTTTAAAGACAGCATTTCATCAATGCACTCTCTACTCGTATCCTCCACTAATATCACTGCATCTTCTGGCAATTTTTCTTTTTTCAGTGCTTTTCTAATAATCTTTACAATAGCGATATTAGATGTAATTGAATCACTTCCGCCTCGAAGAATCGTTACATTTCCTGTTTTGAAGCACAATCCAAATGCATCCGCTGTAACATTTGGTCTAGACTCATAGATCATTCCAATGACACCAAGTGGTACCCTTCTTTTCCCTATTTGCATTTCATTTGGACGTACCTTCATCGAAACCATTTCTCCAATTGGATCTTCTAACTTTGCAATTTGCTCTAACCCATCTGCCATGACTTGTATCCTAGGTTCGGTTAACATTAAGCGATCTATTAAAGATGGTTTCATATGGTTTCTCTGAGCTCTCTCAATGTCCATTTTATTCTCTGTTAACAGAGATACTTTCTGCAAACGTAATTCTCTTGCAACTGCTAACAATCCTCTATTTTTATCTTGTTGCTTTAGATGTCCTACCTCTTTCGCTGCTTCTTGCGCTCTCTGTCCTATCAGCTGCATACATGTATACTCCATCTTCTCACCCTAACAAGCCTTTCTTTGATTTGCTACAAATAAGGTTCCAATCATTTTACCATTTATAATGTCTAAAATAACCTGCATATTTTCTCCATTAGCAATTACCATATCCGCCCCTGCTTGCGTTACAACCTTAGCCGCTTTTATCTTAGTCGCCATACCGCCTGTTCCAAATAGACTTTCTGTACCTTTTCCCATTTGCTCCAATTCAGCATTAATGACGGAGACCGTATGCACAAATTTTGCACTTTGATTGCTCCTTGGATCATCGGTATATAAGCCCTCAATATCTGAAATTAATATTAATAGATCTGCCTTTACCAACTGTGCAACATAAGCCGCCATAGTATCATTGTCTCCAAAATTTCCATATCCCGATTCCGTCATGGCTATTGCATCATTTTCATTCACTATTGGTACTACTTGTAATCGTAGCAACTCACAAAATGCTTGTTTTGCATATTGTTTACACCCTTCATTTGTTACAGATTCTTTGGTCAAAAGTATCTGTGCCGCTACTTGCCCATATGCATGAAATAGTTTTTCATACACCATAATTAACTGCCCCTGCCCAACTGCTGCACAAGCCTGACGTAAAGACTCTGTTGTTGGTCTATAAGGAATTCCCAATACTTTTCGCCCAACACCTATAGCACCAGATGAAACAACGATAACTTCCTTTCCTTGATGTTTTAAATGCACAAGTATCTCTACAAATTTTTCTAACTTAACAATGTCTATATTTCCTGTTTTTTTATGTGTAATTGTTGATGTTCCAACTTTTATCACAATTCTTTTTTTATTTTTTAGTAATTTTCTTCTATCCATAACAATGTAGCCTCCCGCTTTTGCAATAAACATATCTCAAACTATATTTACAAAAAAAATAGAAGTATATAGTTACACTTCTACTCTTATCTTCTTTCTAGATTCAGTACAACAATATTAAAACACTATCCTATGCAATTTGTATCCATACCCCCTGCGGGAAAGGGTTTGCACGGCATACAAATTACACCACATACATTATGTAGTGTATTATTAGATTCTGTATTGATGTTATTAGCATAATATTGGATACTAACAAATGGATTATTTAGTATACCGTTCATCATAACTCCTCCAATTTTCTGTAAATACTGATTATAATGTTTTATTTTTCTACTATTCTACACTAGTTCCTCTATTTGTCAAGCTCAATATTCTTTTGTTTTTGCATTATTATTCATTAATTAAGAATTTTTATTCATTTATTTGTGAAATCTATTGATTTTTCGTTTTTAATAGTGTATGGTAATTCTATTGTTACAAATTAATAGCTTATTATTTTAAAGGAGGATATATATAATGAAAGAAAAAGTTGTATTAGCATATTCAGGGGGGCTTGACACTACAGCAATTATCCCTTGGTTAAAAGAACATTTTGATTATGAGGTTATTTGTTGTTGCATCGATTGTGGGCAAGGTGACGAACTTGATGGGCTTGAAGAAAGAGCTGCATTATCTGGTGCTTCTAAATTATACATTGAAAATATCGTGGACGAATTTTGTGACGAATATATTGTTCCATGTGTACAAGCCAATGCTATCTATGAAAATAAATATCTACTAGGTACTTCTATGGCACGTCCTGGAATTGCTAAAAAGTTAGTAGAAATTGCACGTAAAGAAGGGGCTACTGCCATCTGTCATGGAGCTACTGGAAAGGGAAATGACCAAATTCGTTTTGAGTTGGGAATCAAAGCACTTGCACCAGATCTTAAAATCATCGCTCCTTGGCGTATGACAGATGTTTGGACCATGCAATCTCGTGAAGATGAAATAGAATATTGTAAGCAACATGGTATAGATTTACCATTTAATGCTACGTCTAGCTATAGTCGCGATCGTAATCTTTGGCATATCAGTCATGAAGGATTAGAATTAGAAGATCCTTCTGTAGAACCAAATTATGACCACTTATTAGTTTTAGGTGTTTCACCAGAGAAAGCTCCTGACGAAGGTGAATATATCTCTATGACCTTTGAAAAAGGCGTACCTACCAGCGTCAACGGCGAAAAACTAAAGGTATCGGAAATCATTTCGAAATTAAATACACTTGGTGGAAAACACGGTATTGGTATCGTGGATATTGTAGAAAATCGTGTTGTAGGTATGAAATCTCGTGGCGTATATGAAACTCCTGGTGGAACCATACTAATGGAAGCACACCAACAGTTGGAAGAGTTAGTGTTAGATCGTGCTACATATGATGTAAAAAAAGATATGGGAAACAAACTTGCTCAACTTGTATATGAAGGTAAATGGTTTACCCCACTTCGCGAAGCAATTCAAGCTTTCATTGAAACAACACAAGAATGTGTAACTGGTGAGGTGAAATTTAAGCTATATAAGGGTAACATCATCAAAGCAGGAACAACATCTCCTTACTCGCTCTATAGTGAATCTCTTGCAAGCTTTACTACTGGGGAACTATACGACCATCACGATGCAGAAGGCTTTATTAATCTTTTTGGATTACCTTTAAAAGTACGTGCAATGAAAATGGCCGAGGTAATGAATCAAAAGTAACAACTAAGAAGAGTCTGTCAAACAAGACAGACTCTTCTTAACATTCTAATAGCCCAATTCTTCTCCTACTAAAATGACTTTTATTCTTTTGGGTTCTTTACTAAATCTAGTGATTAACATCTGACAGCATATGGTATCTGGTGATTTGCAATTAGCGCAGGCTCCCGTTTTCTTACAAGGCGTAGATAGTGGGAATCTTTGAGCATTCACGGGTGCTGCAAAATTACGCGTTCTTGCAACAGCATCCGCCTCCGTTTTTACAACCTTATTCATTCCGGCAATCATGACAACATATTTGGGGCCATATGCTATAGCAGCTACTCGATTGGCTTTCCCATCTAAATTGGTCAAAATTCCATCTTCTGTAATTGCATTACTACTTGTAATAAAATAGTCACTAAAGAATCCATCCCTTGTTATTTGATCTCTTTCTATTGGAGTCGTTGCCTTCTCCCTGTCATACGTTTGATAATTCCCTGCATTTAATGCATCTAAGAGTCCTATTTCTTGTGCACTAGAAGTCCCTCCCCACGAAATAGAGCTACCTTCTTTAATCAACTCCAATGCTTTTTTTCGAGCCTCTTCCTTCGTGTTCACATAATAGGCTTCCATATTCCTACTCTCTAAACTTTGCACTACCTTTTCACCTAACATGTCATTTCTCTTTTTTACCATATCTAGCATACGCTAACCTCCGTCTATTTCAAAATCTGAACCCCAAATATCGCATCTCTTACAGTTCCCATGATACCTTCATCATCCAAAGAAATCATACCTGATGTTAAGTATAAATCTGTATCATTCTTTTTATATGCATAGCTAACACCATATTTATATTCTGCTACTTCACTCGTATATTGAAACACACCTTTTTCAAACTCTATGCCATCGGTTGGCCCTTGATATTCAAAATCTAACACCTGTACACCTAGGTCTGTATCATTCCCATTTACATTTGCAACCAACTCTTCCAAAGTCTTTGGAACGGGCATATTATTTAATTCTTCCCCAGTCACATGCATAATGGATATTGTTCCAACTTCAGATGCAAAGGTGATTGTATTGCCTTCTTCCCCTGTTACATGCCAACTATCATCTGGCAAAATAATCTGTATATTTCCTTCTTCTGATAGATACGTGGTTCCCTCTAGCTTCCCTTTTATATCTTCTGCTGCAATTCCAAGATTACCTGCTTGTCGCTTCTTTTCAAATGCTTGCTCTACTTGTTCCTCCGCCGAAAGACCTGTAGACTTCTTTTTCTTAGTCTTGTCTTCTACTGCAGTATTCATCTTACAGCCTGTGGTTACACCACCAACTACTATTATTAACGCTAATAATAACATCTTTATGTTTGTATTTTTTCTTCTTTTCATATTCGTTCCTCATCTCCTTATTCTCACTTGTTCTAGTATGGATTCTTCGCATCCTTTACATGTTAATATCTAATTGTCTGGTTACCCCTCCTAATGGATATTGATTCTACAACTTTGGGTAGCATATTTATTTGCACTTTCATTTTCATTAGGTAGTAATAGTGTATCACAGTAGCTTTTTCTTTTCAAATCTTATATAATAGATCTATCTGAAAAAACAAACGAGGGAGGCAACTCTTATGAGCAGTGACCGAAAGAACTATATACTAATACTAATCATTGCTTTCTTTTTGTGCTCCTTTACTATAGAATCTGCCTATTATCAAAGTGAATTTGCTAAGTCCGTGTTACAAGGAACCGAGAATTCTTTTTATTATAGAGATACGCTGACAACATTATACGCCATTGGTCAAACCAAAGAATTCACTTCCCACATTGCATTAAGTGTATTGCCTAAACCTGCGATTCAGTACATATCAAAATGTTTAAATACTACATTTCTCTATCTATTGATGTTCCATCTGTTTTCCTTTTTGTTCACATTTCGTGGTCATGTACGGGATTTTTTTCTCTGTGTTTTCCCTTTTTATCGCATACAAGTTTTAATGATTATGTATAGACGTGATGGAAAAAAACGCTCTCTCCTTATTACTTAGTTAACTTATTATGAAATCAGAATGGAGTGATCTTATGAGTAAAAGAGAGAAGCAACAAAGTAAATTTGATCGTGTATTAGGGAAAAAAGACGTATTTGCCATTGCATTCGGAGCCATGATTGGCTGGGGATGGGTGGTTATGGCTGGGCAATGGATTCAGAAGGCTGGAACAATGGGGGCAATTTTATCTTTTGCAATGGGCGGTATTATGGTAATGTTCGTTGGGTTAACCTATGCAGAATTGACTGCTGCCATGCCACAATGTGGCGGAGAGCAAATATTTAGCCTTCGAGCCCTTGGTCCCAATTGGTCGTTTTTATGTACCTGGGCAATTATATTAGGTTACGTTGGTGTTGTGGCATTTGAGGCATGTGCACTTCCAACTGTATTAGAATATATTGCGCCAAATTTTTTAAAAGGATACTTATATAGCGTAGAAGGATTTGATATTTATGCAACCTGGGTTGGAATCGGTGTAGTAAGTTCTATCATTATTACCTTTGTTAATTATATTGGTATAAAACCTGCCGCATTCTTACAAGGTCTTTTAACGGTAGTCATTGCTGGAATCGGTGTGCTTTTGATCATTGGCTCTGGTGCAAGTGGCGATGTTGCACGAACCCAGCCACTTTTTCAAGATGGATTCGGCGGTGTTCTATCAGTAGCAGTCATGACTCCCTTTATGTTCGTTGGCTTTGATGTTATTCCACAGGCCGCTGAGGAAATTGCATTACCCTTTAAACAAATAGGAAAAATTATCCTTATTTCAATTGCTTCTGCTATTATCTGGTATGGATTAATTATCCTTGCCGTTTCCTTAATGATGACAAAGGGAGAAATAGACTCTTCCATCTTAGTAACTGCCGATGCAATGAAGAAAGCCTATGGAAATAGTGATTTGATGGCGAAGATTCTTATTATTGGCGGAATGGCTGGCATACTCTCTAGCTGGAATTCTTTCTTTATGGGTGGAAGCCGTGCAATATATGCCTTAGCGGAGGCAAAATGCCTTCCTACCTTTTTAACCAAAGTACATCCAAAGTTTAAAACCCCTACCAATGCAATTCTTTTAATTGGTGCCATATCATGCATCGCGCCATTCTTCGGCCGTGCGATGATGGAATGGCTTACAAATGCTGGGGGAATTGGTGCTGTGACCGCTTATCTGGTAGTATCTATCTCCTTTTTAATACTACGAAAAAAAGAACCAAATTTACCACGCCCTTATATGGTAGGACCATATAAATTTGTTGGGATCATGGCCATATTACTAAGTGGAGGCATGCTACTTTTGTATCTACCTGGCATGCCTTCAGGATTAGATCTTCCGGAATGGATTATTCTCGGAGGATGGGCGATTCTTGGTCTTATCTTTTATATCTATGCAAAGCGAAAGTTCCCGGATTTTGGCCGAGTTTTAGACATTGAATTAAATGAGATGGAACGCAAATAATCGAAAGCAATTTCTTTTTCAACACATAAAAGCTTCCTCTTGTTGCAAAAAAGTGTGCAGCAAGAGGAAGCTATTTAAATTGCAATTTCCCGTGTCTGGATATCCCATATATAATAACTACCATGTTCATAATATGCAGGTTTACATTCCCCTGACTGAAATACTCTTATAAACTCTTCTAGTGTTCTAATTTGTCCCGGAAAATATGTTGCATAAATCCCAACCTTTTCTGGTACATGGCAATCGCTTGCCCCAACTGGAACTAGACCCAGCCGATTTGCATAATCAGCCGCCAACTGGTTGGCAAGTGTAGATGTACTTCCATTTAACACCTCCACACCATCTAACCCAGTAACATCACATAAATGGGTTTCTAGTCCCCGATTATTATTTCGAAAAGGATGTGCACTAAAGCAAATCCCTCCTTGCTCCTTTACATAATTAATAAATTCTTGTGCATTTACTCTTTCTTTGGGATAATCATCAATTCCAAAAGCCACAATGTCTCCTTGTAATGATAAATATTCAATTCCCACAAAGATTGGGAAGTTTTCCTTTCGGGAATATTCTTTTGCATACTCTTTCAATCCCATACTATCGTGATCTGTAATACAAATTCCATCTAATCCTCTGTTCTTCGCTATGGATACCATTTCATCCAGTGCCAAGAAGCTATCTTTTGAGTATGTCCTTTCATGCATATGAAGATCAATAAACACTTGAATTCCTCCTGTTTGATTTCCTTGTGTTCCTAATCAAATGGTATCATTAAATTCAAGTGTTTACTAATTGAAAATTTTTATAAGGGTAATATACTTATAGATTTTTTCTATGATACAAGTTTCAAAATTTTTGTAATTTTCTCACACACACCTCTCCACGATAAGTGTTCTAAATTCAAAGAACTGATTGTATAATCTTCTAGTCCCTCCTCTATTTTCTTCGCAAGCCTTCGCTCAAATTTTGGAAGTTCCACTTCCTCTGGTTCATCTGCATAAATCATTGCCGGCGGCTCTACAAAATGTATACCATGGTGCTCTATACGCTCATTCATCCATTCCTGAACCCCTGGTAAATCTGTTGCAACCACTTTCACCCCACAAGCTAATGCTTCTAAAATTACTAAGGGTAACCCTTCTGAAAACGAAGGTAGTACAAAAAGATCACTGCTATTAAACTCTTTTGCTAAATTCTCCTGACTCAATGTACCCAGTAATACTATTGGGTACTTGCATTCATTCATCAGTCTGCAAATTTCCTTATATTCCTTTTCATTATGATATCCCCCAGCAAGTTTTAAACACAAAGACTGCTCTTCATAAGAAAGATAATTCAAGCAACGAATTAGACTCATAACACCCTTTTTCTCAGATAATTTCCCAGCATATAATATGGTTCTTTGTTTGGTCAAATGATTAGAGTTTTGGCGATAAAAAATGTGACTATTGTACCCAGTCCCAACCACGGTGATTTTTTCTTCCATAGAAATTCCATATATCTTTTGGATCTCTGCTTTCTGACTTTCATGTAAGGCAAGGATATGATCTAATTTCTGTATCTGTTCTCTAATATATGTTTGCTCCAATGATATCTTTTTCATCTGTCGAATATCTGTTCCGTGACTGACTGCAATAACTTTGGTATCTGGAAAATACTCTCTCACTAGAGCAGTAAGTAAGTATAAGTGATGACACAAAATTACATCTGGATCAAAACATTCTACTGCATTCCTAATAGTTCGGATAAAAACATGTCTGAATCGTTTCACCATTTCCACTGTCATTTCCCCATATACGCTGCTTTTATAAGGCATTTCGTCAGACATTCCTGGAATGGGAAATGGTAATTCTTCGGAGAGAAAAAATACAGGAAATAATTTCACGCGGTCTGGTAATTCCACATGATCGGATTCATATATTCCTGCTACAACCGCTTGTTCATAGCCGAATTCTTCAAATCCCTTAATCAGCTCTGAAAGATATATTCCACTTCCAGTTCCATTTGGCTTTTGAGCCGTAATACTTAATATCTTCATTTTTATTCTTTACTCCCTGCTTTATTTATAGATTCGAATAATACACGATACATAGATTGTTGATCAATCGGCTTTGTAAGGTGATTGTCCATTCCTACCTCTTTACTCTTTTCTCTGTCTTCATCAAATGCATTTGCAGTCATTGCTATAATTGGTACCCTACCAGCATCTTCCCTTTTCAGCAAACGAATTTGTTTTGTTGCTTCTAATCCATCTAGAATTGGCATCCTAATGTCCATCAACACTGCATCAAAATGACCTTCCTTTGATGCTTCGAATAACTGAAGCCCTTCTTGCCCGTTAACTGCAACTGTTACAGAAAACCCAACGTTATCAAGAAGTTTTTCGGCAATCTTAGCATTCACCTCATGATCTTCACATAACAAAATATGTTTCCCTCTAAAGTCCCACTGCATCGGGATCGGCATTTTTTCTTCTTGTTCAACTGCTTTGTCTACCAATTCTATGTCCAACTCTACGATAAACTTTGTTCCAACTCCTTGCCGACTTTGTACTTCTATACTTCCATTCATGAGATCTATAATCTTCTTTACAATTGACATTCCTAGTCCTGTACCAGTATAACTAGTAGTACTTCCACCATGTTCTTGTTCAAAAGGTAGAAATATTTTTGACAGGAATTCCTCGCTCATGCCAATTCCATTATCTTGAATACTAATCCGTTCTCTTATTCTATTTTGATGTTGACTAATTCGTTCTAAAGTACATTCAATTTTCCCATAATCTGGCGTAAATTTCACAGAATTGGATAACAAATTTAGGAATATCTGCTTGGTTCTAACCCGATCCAATCGTGCATATTTCAACCCGAATTCTTGTGATATAAACGTTAAAGCAATATGCTTTTTTTGTATCTGTGGATAAATAATAACCTTTATTTCTTCACATAACTCCTCAATATTAACAATCTCTGGATACAATACTAGCTTCCTACCTTCAATCTTAGATACATCTAATACGTCATTAATTAATTCCAAAAGATAATGTCCGGAAGAATGAATTTTAGTAATATAATCCGTTACAACCTCTAAATCTAATTTTTCCGTTAGAACAATATCCGACAATCCAATAATGGCATTCATTGGAGTTCTCATATCATGGCTTACGTTGGATAAAAAATCACTCTTTGCCTCATTTGCCTTTCTTACTTCTTCATTCTTAATTTCGATTGCACGATAGAATCTAGATCTTTGGATGTTATAAATCAGAAATACTGTTATAATAACTGCCAAAATAACAATGCCTACGCTGTAATAATATCTATATTTATATAGAAAGTCCTTCCAACCCATCTCATATTGCTCAAGCATGGTATGCCTATTAACAATAATATCTAATTCTGTTTGATTCAATGTACTTAATCCCTTGTTAATAATAGAAATTGCCGCATTATCTAATTCTTTGCTAGCCGTAATACAAAGATGCATATCTCTAGAAAGTACCGGAATGATATTAATATTGGAATAATATGGACTTTGTAATAAATACCCCATTGTAAATGCGTCATATGCAATGGCTTCTATCTGACCTTTTTTTAATGCCTTCAAGCAATCTTCTTGCTTCTGATAAGTTATAATCTTAATATTAGGATAATTCTTTTCCAATGTAGCACGTGTTGCTTCGTATTGTATTGGAATCCCAACTACAAGTTGCTCTCTAGAATTTAGTTTCACTTGCCTTAACTTTGCAAATACAACTTGCGTATTTAGAAAGTCTTCACTCATATATGCTGAATACTCAGCGTTATCACTCTCATAGCTCCCCTCTGTACTTGGAATAATAATATCAACATCTCCAGACTCTAAACTTTCTGTTAGAGTCTTATTGCTCTTAATTGGTACGATTTCCAAGGACAGTTTTGTCTTATCTTCAATCAACCGCATAACATCAATCAAAATCCCTTCATAATCCTTTGTTTTCTTGTTGTAATAAGACAATGGTCGATTGTTCGTATAGACTCCAACTTTGAGAGACTTTTTCTCTCCTATGTAAAGAACTTCTTCTTTGGTCAGAGGGGTAATATTTCTCTCTGGATAATAAGATTGATACAAATCAACAGAGAAGCTTGGATGTTCTAACTGAATACTACAAAGTGCATCATTAATTGTAGTCATACGGGAATCACCTTTTCTCATCACAAAATAATTTTGGACTGGACTGTATCTAGCCAATATTTTCATATCATTTTTATAATCCATAATATTACTTACTAGCGCATCCACCTGCCCATCTCTCAATGCGTCCTCACACTGTTTGTACAATGGAAATTCAACAAATTCTGGTGTTATCCCTCGATTCTTAAAATAATTTAATGTAGCATTATCTCTTAAACTAGATGAAGTAATCCCTATCTTTATCTTATCTAGCTGCTCTATATCATTGTAAAATAAATCTCCTCTGTTTTCTAATGTAAGAATTGACATAAAAGTATAGATGATGCTCTCATTACTATACTGATAGTTGGAATTTGTCATTTTCTCACTTGATACTGGTGCGACTAGATCAATCGCACCGCTATTAAGCATCGAAAAATTATCTTCCCAGTTTTCAATTGGAACATACTCAAATTTTATATTCGAATATTGGGAAATTTGATTTAAGAAGTCTACCCCATATCCACATTCATTACCATCTTTGTCATACTCAAAAAAGCCATCTAATTTGTAGAATCCAACTTTTAAAGTAATGGTACTATTATTAGCTAAAAGTGTTGTACCATTTATGTTCCATATCACTATCATTAGAAATAATGTTCCACATAGATTCTTTACCTTTTTCATTGGGTATCTCCTATAGATTCTCATTTTATTATATACGTTATTTTATTATAACACTTCTATTTAAGAAAAAAAAGGAATCAAACATATCATTCACGTATATGTGTATGATGTTTTTAACACATTTATCCCAAAATCATATTATAAATTAACCAAAAAGAAAGGATTTTGTTATGAAACGATTCAAACATGTCACAGCATTTTTATTAGCATTTATTATGCTTTTTTATTCTGTACCAAACTTACTTGCTTCTGATAACCTTGAAATTCTTCAAGGTATTGATGTAAGTGAATGGCAGGGGTACATTGACTTTAACGCAGTAAAAGAATCTGGCATTGATGTAGTGTACATTCGTGCTGGCGAGGGATCTGACTATACTGATGCGTATTTTCAGACGAATTACGACAATGCAGTTGCAGCTGGGCTCAGGGTAGGATTTTATCACTATATGACCGCAACTTCTACAGATGAAGCTGTTCAGCAAGCCTTTTTTTTCTATTCTTTGATACAAGATAAGCGGATAGATTGCTATCCAGCCATGGATTACGAAACCTTTTCAGGATTAGACAATGGTTCCATCAATGCGGTTGCAATCACATATCTTCAGACTTTGGAAAGTCTGCTTGGATATACCCCTGCAGTCTATAGTGATGCAAGTAATGTGGATACTCTTTGGGATGCGTCTCTTGCTGCCTACCCTTTATGGATCGCTGATTATAGTGTTTCTACACCGCAAAACACAGGGTATTGGAGTACCTGGTCTGGGTTCCAATACAGCGATACAGGAAATGTAGCTGGCATCTCAGGAAATGTAGATATGAACCAATTTCAATCCTCAATCTTTGTTGGAAATGTGACTCCAACTCCAGATATCTCTGATAATTCAGGCAGTTCTACTGTCTACGTAGTACAAAGCGGCGATACGCTATATAGTATTGCATTGCGATATGGAACTTCCGTTTCTGAACTCGTAGCACTTAATAATATCGCTAATCCAAATTTAATCTATGTTGGGCAAGTATTATATCTGCCAAGTGATTCTGCTTCTAGCGGAAACATCTATGTAGTACAAAGAGGCAACACGCTCTGGGGCATTGCTCGCACCTATGGGACTACCGTAAATGCACTTGTTTCCTTAAATGGAATATCTAATCCAAATTTAATCTACGTTGGTCAGGTACTATACCTCCCAGGTTCCAATGGCCAATTAATTGCATATGTAATACAACGGGGAGATACTTTATCTGCAATCGCACTTCGCTTTCAAACAACGGTAAGTACTCTAGCTTCCATCAATCATATTGCTAACCCGGATTTGATTTATGCTGGTGATACGATTATGGTTCCGAATAAATAAGTATTAACTAGGAATTGCTTCTTCCTAAACTTTTATGGGGAAGCAATTCTTTTTGTTAGATTATCATTTTAATAGGAATGAACAAAAGCCATCTTCAATATATATAGTGTAAATGAGTATAAGGTGAAACGTATGCGAAAAAAAATGAATGTTAAAAAAGTGCTAAAGATTCTACCCATATTCATCATTGCGTTCTTTGTTGGAACAGGCATTGCCAAATTTGTTGATACTGTTCAAAACGAGGTGGCACCTACCTCGGCTGAAGGTAATTGGGGACTTAGCTTTCAACAAGATGGAGAAACTCCTGTCGGAAATGCGACTTCAGACTATCTCAAGAAATTTGACGCCTATTTCGCTGAAGATACTGACGAAAAGGTACTATATCTGACGTTTGATGCAGGATTTGAAAATGGAAACACATCCAAAATACTTGATGCACTAAAAAAGCATAATGCACATGCTACCTTCTTTGTCGTTGGGAATTACATAGAAACTAGCCCTGATTTGGTCAAACGAATGGTTACAGAAGGTAATACAGTAGGAAATCATACCTATCATCATCCGGATATGTCCTCCCTTTCTACAAAAGAAGCCTTTTCTAAAGAGATAAAAGACCTAGAAGCACTTTATGAGAAAACTGTTGGCCAACCAATCTCCAAATATTATCGTCCACCACAAGGCAAATACAGTGAGAGTAATTTAAAAATGGCTCAAGAACTTGGTTATAAAACCTTTTTTTGGAGTTTAGCCTATGTTGATTGGTACGAAAATGACCAACCAACGAAAGAAGTGGCTTTTGAAAAATTACTTGGACGAATTCATCCAGGTGCCATTGTTCTTCTTCACAGTACCTCCCAGACAAATGGAGATATTCTAGATGAACTTTTAACAAAATGGGAAGAAATGGGATATACATTTAAGACCTTGGATCAGTTTTAAATGTAAGATGGGGACGGGGGCAATGTAACATTGCCCCCGTCCCCATCTTAAAATATATCAAGTAATTGGAGATTTTTTACTCTATTTCTTATCTCTTCCACATCAACAGAATATAACTGTTGTTTTTGCATTCTTGCAAAATAGACAGACCCTGAAAAAGTATACTTTTTTCCCAGCCCTTTTTCTGATTGCATTTCCTCATTCACATAAGCAATCATATCTCCTACTGCCAAATCTCTTGATAATATTAATGGTTTATTTCCCTGAAAAAATCTGACTGCATTGTATCCTGCTAATACACCTGTTACAATCGCCTCCGTATGGCCAACCATCAGCCCTGACTTTTCACCCGCACAAAATAGATTACAAACTCCTGTTACTTGTAGTGCGTTATCTCTTGGTGCCATAGCAAAATAGCGCATGGAATTTCCTTTCCCTCCGGCATAGGGATCCTCATATCTGGCATTTTCAAATCCTGCTATAAGATGTAATTTTTCCAAACTAAAAAATGGCATCATTAATTTTCCATGCCCAGTGTCTAATAAAATTAAATTTTCTTTATATTCTGGTAATGCATATTGCTGACAGCTTTTCTGTTCTAAATGGTCTTCTTGTAACTGCTTTGGAAGTGGAATGACTAGTACTCCATGCTTGTTCAATGCTTCCACAATGTGAGGTGCTAAAGATTCTTTGTATAATTTACAGGAGCCACTCATAGATCCGATTGTTCCATCTCTTTTTTTCCCTTGTATTTCCTTAACTCCTGTAAGTCCAGTGAAGGAAACGCGGCCTCCAAAGCTGGGGCATCTTAATACACACATAGCACAACCGTTACCGTATTTTCCGCATTGATTCATTGGTCCCGCAGTTCCAGTCGCATCAATAAAAACATCTGCCCTATAAACAATTTGATTATCATCAGAAATGCTTTGGATGTTTTCTCCCTGCATCTCTACATGCACGATTCTTGTATTAAATTTTACTTTGATGCCTTGATGCACTATATATCGATATACTGCCCCTTCTATGATTCCAATATTATATAAATCTGCATGTTCATGACCGGGGAATTCAACATTTTTGTGCCTTAAATTTTGGTCTATAATGTGGAACATATCTCCCCCACCCATTGCAATCATTTCTTCCGTTGCTGTAAAGCGCCCATTATTACGCATGATTCCTCCAACAAGTCCCGTACCTAGAAGCATATCAGTTCTTTCTAGTAATGCAACTTCTGCTCCGGATTTTTTTGCTTCTACTGCCGCTGCACATCCAGACCATCCTCCGCCAACAATAATTACCTTCAATATTCCCCCTCCTCTTTTTTTATTTATATGTTAATTTCTTTTTTATAAACTTATTGTATAGTGTAATCTTAAAAAGGGAAAAACATTCCTATCATTTATAAAGTATCTTAGAATATCCCCGCCATTCTCTACACAAACTATCTTTAGATAATTGTTCTAAACAATCATCAAATTATAAGAAAGAGGGATTCCATACTATGAACAATGATAAATCTTTAGGTTCTATGCTTGCAATGAGCTCATTAGATGACATTCCACAACCATCCTCTAATGCAAAAGACATTGTAGGTCTTGTGAAAACTGGTGGGAAAGTCACTGGATATCAACTGTCCGATCACACCACGGTAGACAAAGAGCAAGGAGTTGCACTTGCAAAAAACGGGAAAATTAACGGCGTAGGTATTGCCCACAGAAATGGTTCTGAATATCTAAAGTCGTTGCCAGATGGAAAAGAAAGTAATAATCTTGGTAACCTCCCTTCTGTTAGCAAGGCGGAACTATCTTAGAATAATCGCAGCCATGTATTTGTTAACACATGGCTGCAATTATTCTTTTGAACCACTTTTTTATTCACATATTTTCATAGCAGGAAGCATTGTAAATAGAATTCCACGTGTATCTATCTACAATTCCACTTGGCATAATCCCCAATTCTTTTTGTATTCTTATAACAGCTTCCTCTGTTTGTGGATTAAAGACACCATTCACTGTTAAGCAATAATCGTTTTGATATCTTTCTATAATTTCATTTACATACCTTTGCAGTTCTATGACTTCTACCCCAATGCTCCCAACTTTCATCACAAACCCAGGATATTCTCCCTCTGTCACTTTCCGATCCCCTGTCTCTATCAAAAGTCCAATCCATGTTTCAACCAGCGTATTCCATGTAATGCGATTCATACTCCCTGTTTCTAATAATCCAGTCATAATTTGAAAACTTTTTACACTTTCTTCTGTCAATTTATCAAATAGGTTCGAGGACGTACATGGTAATATTTCTTCGTAATACATCCCAAGATAGGAAAGTAAATATTGAATATAACCTACTTCCTCACCAATTGCTCCAACTGATAAATCCATTTCTGGATAGGGCAATATACGATACGCTAAAGCAGGGCCCTCAAAATTATGAAGTTGCTCATAATTACTATAAATACTACTCCATGTTATTCGTCCAACCACACCATCTACAATCAATTCCTTTAATTCTTGATATACTGCTACTGCCTCCTTTGTGCGTTGACCGAAGATTCCATCATAAGAAATGATGGGAATCTTCTGGTAATAGGCACTTAATAGATACAAATAGTACTGTAATTCCTTCACACTATTTCCACTAGATCCTTCTTTCAGTACAATTCCAGGATATGTTCCTGGTCTTTGCTCACTTGGAATAATATCTCCTGTTAAATCCGTATATACCTCATAGATCTTATTCCATGTCATTCGTCCAACAATTCCATCTTTTGGTAATCCATAGTACTCTTGGAATGATTGTACCGCCAATAATGTATCATTTTCAAAGATTCCATCTGTCGATAAACGTGGGATAAACGGCTGATAGCGCCCTATTATATTTAAATAAAATTGTATTCTTTTAACATATTCATTTTTATCTCCCTGCATGAGTAGATCTCCTGGGTAAATCCCAGGTGAATTTCCTCCATTATCTACATCGGACTCAATAGAACAATATTCTGCATATAATTTATTCCAAGTCACCTCTTCCACAATTCCATCTGCTGTAAGATTATAATAATCCTGGAATGCAATGACTGCACGCCTTGTTTCATCTCCAAATATACCATCTTCTCCTAAGACTGGAATCGTTGTAACATATTGACCAACTTGATTTAACCAAAATTGAATCTCTTCTACATGCGGCCCTGTACTCCCAACTTTAAATGCAGTGCCTGGATACACACCTGCTACTAACTCTCCATTGGACAATTCCCCCTCACTGGTAAGTTCCGCAAGCTTCTTTACTGCCACATAAATATAACTTATTTTATACCATGTGCTTTCCCCAACAATTCCATCTTCTAATAGTGAAAATTGTTTTTGAAATTTTTTAACAACATTTTCTGTATCTCGCTGAAACTCTCCATTCACTTTTAATTTCCCAAGAAATGGATAGTCATTAGCAATACGATTTAACTGCCTTTGAATTACTTTGACAGCTTCTCCCTTAGACCCAATGCGCAATGCTGTTCCAGAATAACTTTGCGGAATTGCACCAATATTCTGACAACGCACCATTTCTATATTCCCATAATAATGCTGGAGGATTGCTAATGCATTCATGCCTTCCTCTGCTTTTGACACTGTTCCCCACTGCTTCATACCCTTACAAGTAACTGTCTTCCCATCACAATATTCCGTGTAATAAGGTTCAATAGTTCCAGGACGTCTTACATAGGTATTAAATATTTCATCTGTAATACGACTCATCACTTCAAAGATATTACGACCATGTACATAATATTGGTCGAATGCCGTGGAATTTGTAATCTGAAATGAAAATCCCTTGCTTTTATACCACTCTGTAAATACTCGATTAAGTGCAAGTGAAATCTGTGCATGTATATTTGCGCGAAGTGCCTCCTCTGGCCAGGTTGGATACACCTCACTGGATGCAACATTTTTAATATAATCTTGAAAGCTTATACTTACATCTGTTGCACTCACCGTTGGTCGTCCCAAATGAATTGTGATACGATCAGGAATGATTGGTTCCACCAAAACTCGACCAGTTTGATTTTGATTGGCTGGCGCTTGCCCAGATCCTCCAACATCTCCAAATAAAGAATGAACCGGAATTATAAACTTCTGTGGTGGTGTTCTGGCCACATCATTGGCAGGAATCAGTGATAGGTCCTGGATGGATACCTGCTGTTCAAAGACTTGAATCCCTTCTATTATAATAGGAGCAAAACCATCTGCATTTGCATATAAATTATACGTAGCATATGGAAGGACAGAAAAATTATTTTTATCTAGCGAATATTCTTTCGATGGACAAGGAACTGCTATCTTTTCAGAACGACCATTTTCTCCTGTTGTAAAATTTACCGTATACGGTTCCTCTCCTTTCGCAACTGTATCCGTTCTGGTTAACACAATAGATACATTTGGAATAGGTATACTACGATCCGCAGTATAACTTGTTACAACAACAAAACCACGACTTTCTTCCTTGTTATGGATATCAGCCATTACTATTCTCCTTATATGTTCTTCTAATACATTACAGTATGCAAATAATATTACGATTAGAATCTACACGCAATTGGGGGCGTAGCAAAATTCATTTTGCTACGCCCCCAATTGCGAAAAAATAAGTATCTGGTTATGACCCAATGGAAATGGCATCCACAGGACAGCCATCTCTTGCCTCTATAGCAGTATCTTCTACTTCCTCTGGAATTTCGTCCTTAATTGCCACTGCAATATTATCATCATTCATTTCGAACACTTCTTCGCAAGTGCTAGTGCACAACCCACATCCAATACACGTTTCTTTATCTACTACTGCTCTCATACATCTCACCTCATATTATTTGATATGGTTAGTTTTCCCTTATTTCTTTTATTTATTACATGATATCCCATAATTCTAAGAATCATATCTCCCGTGCCCACATTATACCCACTTGTGGCATAGATTCCTACACGTTTTTGATTCATGATTAGAATCAGAGGCAATTTACTCGGATCTACATACATGCTTCTACTTAAAGGCTCGATAATACGTTCAAAGTTACCATAACATATTTGAATATTTGGTAATAACAACAGACACTTTGCTAGTGTCTTGTCTTGTAATGCTTGCGGTGTCCGAACAATAAAGATTATTTGTTCCTTATAATTCTTAAACTCTTCTTTTCGTTCTAATATTTCATTTAGGATATGCTCAGTCGGTTCTTTACTTTCTTCCCAAAAACATAGTAACGTTTTATCTTTTTGTAACCAATTATCTACTGCTACTGTTTTATTATCGTCCCCCCGTAAATAAAATTGTGGAATAGTAATATTTTCTAGCATTTCCTCTAAATTTGCGTCGCGTAAATTTAGAATCAACTCTTTTTTCCCACGTTCCTGCATTTGGAAGTTCAGAACTTTAGCGAATGTATTTCCATTTGGCAATCGATTGGACGTTACAATCCTATACGTCCCAATTTCTAACTCCAATTCCAATCTACCATCTGTCCATTTTTGATGTGACAATTGGAGCGGCCGATAGAACCCTGCTTCCAATTTTGCTATGGACCAATTTTGAAAATAAGTCCAAGGTACTTCTACTTTTCCTGTTGTAAGAAGAAGCCTTCCACTCCCTTTGGCTCCATCAATTACAGCATAGAATTTATGATCAACCATATATTCTAATGCCTGATTCTGTTCATGAATTCTTGCAGGAATTCCAAATGTTCTAGCAATAGCAACAAATAGTACCTTTTTTGACAAGAAACTTGCGACCTTTAGCTTCAAACAAGCTACTGGAGTCGTAATTAAACTTTCCCGCTCTTTGGCGTCCTCTGTCCGAATGTGAGACGTAATGTAATCCCATATACTGCTTGGTCTTTCTTGAAATGCATGCTGTTCCTCAACTGAAAAATAATGACTTATATCGCTACGGTACTTCGTTAATACTTCATTATGAACTCTCGGATTTAGAATATATTCCATAAATATATTTTCTGATGTAGCTGCTTGATACTGTAAGGCGTATTGCAAGTGTTCTTCTAACACATCTGCCTTAAAATCATATTGATCTTTCATCGTAAGTGTTCCTAACATTCTTAACCGTAGTTCCTTCTCTTGATCATGAATTATAAAAATACGCTGTTCATTAGCTAATACTTCATTGGTTCTGTATGTTCTTTTTCGTATCATTGTTTCTATTCGCTTATCGTGCGCTTTTTGTATTTCTTTTGACGTTGTCATCCCTTGTTTGGGATTATCCTTTGGTGCAATAAAATCCATTGATATCCAAACATCTTGTACTTCCTGCTCTTCTATCACTAGTTGATAGAACTGTCCTTCTTTGGTATTGATTAGTTTGGATACATAAATTCCATCTACATATGTACTGACATGCAGACTTCCCATCCCTGTGGTCAGATAAGCATACCCATCGGTATCCGTCTTCACCGTTGCAATGGTTGCAAAAGCGGCGTAATTTAGGACCTCAAATCTTACATCTGCTCCCACCAATGGCCTTTGATCTCGGTCTATTACCTGTATTTGTACCTCTTTGGTTATGGCATATCTGGGTAATTGATTTAACATGGTAACCATTCCCTCTGATCCAATGATATCCTCCCTAGGTGCTTGATATCCAAACCACCTCGAATGAATCATCATAGCTCTGGAGGATGCATTGGTGAACCATCCTTTATTTAGAATCGGCTCCGGTTCACAGGCCCCCATATAATACCATGTCCCTGCTATCCACACTTCTACCCAAGCATGATTGTCATCACAATGGGACCAGCGCGGTGCATACACTTGACGCGCAGGAATGCCGACACTTCTGAATGCTTGCACACAAAAAGTAGATTCCTCCCCACACCTTCCGTATCCACAATTGTATACTGTTCTTGCAGACACGGTTCTATCGTCTGTACTTTGATAGGTCGCTACTTTTGCACACCAATAATTTACTTCCAGGACTGCCTCCTCCATCGAAAGGTCGCAGATCCAATCCTTTAACTCTTTATAAAAAACACTTCTACAAATGTCGATTTCTTCTTCATTTACTCTATGATATAGCACATAATTCAAAAATATATCTTCTGGCAAATTTCTTACTGTATCATCATACTCCCACAATGCCACCCCATGTGCTGCATAATCTAAAAAAATTTCCAACGGGTAATTGCCAATATCACTGTATGGCATCGTAATGTATAAATACTTTATAGCTAGTTCTACCCGTGGACTACACGCTTTTAACTGCGCTTGAATCTCTTGAAATATTTCCGGAAAATATTCACACCGTTGTTTAAAATACGCTTCAATTTTTTGCTTATTTTCTTTCAAAAACATATGGCACTCCTTTTAATGAATCATATCTAACACTTCTTTTGCTTTTTTAATTTTCTCTTCTTGCGTTCTCCAGATTTCAAATTCATTTAACATTGGCATGCCCATATTAACACCTTCCTTACAATAGGACATAGCACTTTCTACAGCTACTTTTCCAGACATATGATATGCCCTTGCTCTCGTGTATATTTGGATTTCTCTAATAACAGCTGCATCCACACCACTCCCCACCATGATTTCAATTCTGTCTTGGCTTTTTTCCACTAATATTTTTAATAATTCTTTTCCTTCCATACATGTATTCTTTTGTCCGGAAGTTAAAATGGTGTCAATCCCTAACTCCATGGCCTCCTTCAACGTTCGCAAAGGATCCTTACTGACATCAAAAGCTCGATGTAACGTCACTTTCATTCCCCTTGATGCCTCCATTAAAAGTTGCATTTGCTCCATATTTAATGTACCATCTGGCTTTAAAATTCCCAAAACAACGCCTTCCGCTCCTAACTCCTTAAACATCTTAATCTCTTCATAAATCATATCAAATTCATAGCTTGTATAGCAAAAATCTCCAAATCTAGGTCTAATCAACACACGAATAGGAATATTCGTATTTTTCCGTATTTCCTTCAACAATTGTGGGCTTGGTGTCGTCCCACCAATTACCAAGTTACTGCAAAGTTCTAGTCTACTTGCGCCACCCTTTTGAGCCGCAATTGCTGATTCTACTGAATCGACGCAAGCTTCTAACACATAGTTCTTCATATTTAACTTTCCTCCTTACAGCACAAGTAATACATGGTTGTGACACCTGCACCAGTTGCTCCCTTGCTTTGAAATTCAAATATTGGCGTATCAACCCAAGCTGTTCCTGCTATGTCTAAGTGAATCCATGGTTTCTCTTCCGCAAATTCACGAATAAAGAGCCCTGCCGTAATTGTTCCACAACAATTTTCGCCTACATTTTTGATATCAGCTATATTGCTTTCAATCATACGCTCATGTTCTTCATAGAAAGGAATTCTCCAATAACGTTCACCTGATGCCTGGTATGCCCGTTGGAATTCTTCAAATAATTCTTCATGATCTGCTATCACACCACCAATGGTAAACCCAAATAAATTAGTAACAGCTCCAGTTAACGTGGCAATATCTAATACCTTGGAAACATGCTCCTTTCGAATTGCATAACTAACAGCATCTGCTAAGATCAAACGTCCTTCTGCATCTGTATTTCCAATCTCAATCGTCTTCCCACTATAAGAACTTATGACATCTCCTGGTAGTAAGCTCCCAGGGGAAATTCGATTTTCACACATTGGAATCACTCCAACTACATTGGTCTTAATCTCATTTTTTGCCAATGCATACATGGCTCCTACTACGGCAGCTCCACCAGCCATATCCCCTTTGATTCCCATCATGGAATTTGCAGGTTTTAGACAATAACCACCTGTATCACACGTGACACCCTTTCCAATCAGACCTTGCACACTACGATCCTCTGGATTTTTGTTATAGCGCAGAATCAATAGACAAGGTGGGTATGCACTACTACTGCCAACTTCTACCAATGCATTCATATGGTATTGTTGCAACTGCTCATAGTCGATTCGTTCCACTTCTATGGAGGTATCTGCCAAAAAATCTTCTATTGCTTTTGCAAAATCCAGTGGTCTCAATTTATTCCCCGGTAAATTGACCATATCCCGAGCAAAGGTAACACCTTTGGAAATATGCAAACTATATTCCAACAATTTGGTCGCATCCTCCATATATTTTTCCCCGATACCAATGAGATCAATTTGTATTTCTTGTCTTGCTGTCGCTGGGAATTTGGGTTGCTTATACCCCCCAAGAACAATTCCTTCGATGATGTCTGGTATGCATGAGATTCCAAACCGCTCTATCCAAAAAGACAGATCCATGGTACATGCTTTCATCCCTTCTTTTTCTATTTCCTTTATGGCTTTTGCACATGCCTCTTTTATCTGAATATGATTACCAGTTGGATGATCAACTCCAATAAGCAACCATTCTTTTGAACTGTTAGTTTTTTTCTGCTCTTTAAATGTAACTGTGTATTTAATTACTTGGTTACTTCGTATTTGAATCATGATTTATACCTTCTTTCGACCTGTTAAAATAACCTTACCCCAGATGCCTCTAGTGTACTTACCGTTGTAGGATCTGGACTTTCATCCGTAATAATTCCATTAATGTCATCAAAATGGGCGAATTTAAAAGAGTCATTGAAGTAGAATTTATCACGTTCCATGACAATATACTTATGCCTACTGCTTTGCAGGGCCGCCTTTTTTGTTAATCCATCTTCCACCCCTAATGTAGTGATTGAACCATCTGTCATATCTAGCCCACAGCTTCCAATAAATGCTCGATCAAAACTATATTGCTTAATTATTTCGATTGTTGCTGATCCCATAAATCCATTGACTGTACGATACATCATGCCCCCCGTTCCAATAGGGGTAATTAAGGAACTTTTTGCCAACACTTGTAGAATATCTATCATATTTGTAACAACTACGACACGCTTTCTAGTCTCCAGTAATAACTCCGCTAATTTTATATTTGTCGTTGATATATCTAAAAATATAGTCTCATTATCTTTGATTAAATCCACTGCCTTTTGTGCAATAATTGCTTTTTTCTCTACGTTTATAGTTCTACGATCAATCACGTCCCTATCTAAGGGATAATCTTGAGATAAAATAGCGCCACCATATGTTCTCTTTAAGCGGCCAGCATTTTCTAGCACCTTTAAATCTTTTCGAATACAATCCTCTGTTACTTGAAACTGCTCACTTAAGTTCTTCACCTTCACTTTCCCATCCTGATGCAAACATTGAATAATGGCTTCTAATCTTTCTTCTGTAAACATATTGTAATCCCTTCTTTCCGCTACAATAAGCATTATTATTTTTTATTCATAATCTCCGTGTAATGACAGTTTACCATATGATCTTTTCCAGCCATATAAGATTTTGGTCTTTCTTGACGGCACCTGTCTGTGCAATGTGGACAGCGAGTATGGAATAGACAGCCCATTGGAGGATTGACTGGACTTGGTAAATCTCCATTTAAGATAATCCGATTCTTTTCTCTTGTAGGATCAGGTATTGGAACTGCTGATAACAACGCTTTCGTATACGGATGCCTCGGGTTCTCATATAGCTCCTTTTTAGGTGCAATTTCTACAATGGTTCCTAGATACATAACCGCAATCTTATCGGAAATCATTTCTACCACACTTAAATCATGAGATATGAATAAGTACGTTAACTGAAATTCTTTCTGTAATTCCTGCAGTAAATTCAATACTTGTGCTTGGATTGACACATCCAACGCAGATACCGGCTCATCTGCAATAATTAATTTAGGATTAACCGTAAGCGCCCTTGCAATACCTATTCTTTGACGTTGCCCTCCCGAAAATTCATGTGGGTATCGCTCTCCATGCATGGAATTCAGGCCAACAACTTCTAACAATTCATGTACTTTTTTCAAACGCTCACGCACACTTAATTTTGTATGTATTAACAAGGGTTCTGCGATTAAATCTTGCACTTTTAATCTTGGATTTAAGGAACCGTATGGATCTTGAAATATCATCTGGATATCACTTCTTAACGGGCGCATTTGATTCTCAGTTAATTTAGAAATCTCCCTTTGCTCAAACCATATTTCGCCCGAATCTGGTGTCAAAAGGTGATCAATTAATCGTCCTGTAGTTGACTTTCCACATCCCGATTCCCCTACTAAAGAAAATGTTTCGCCTGACATAATATCAAACGAAATATTATTCACAGCATGTACTCGTTGCTTTTTTGCAAACATTCCTTTATTCACATCAAAAGTTTTCACTACATTTTTTATGGAAACTAATGGAGTACTCATACGTTCGCTTCCTCCTGTCTATTCTGAACTAAATAACATCTACATTTTCGTTCTTTGCCGTCCTCCACCGCCTCTAACTGTGGTTCAACCTCCTTGCACTTTTGCATTGCAAATTCACAACGTGGTGCGAATTTACATCCAATAGGCATCACGGATAAATCAGGAACACTTCCAGGTATGGATGGTAAGGATGTTACACAAGAACCAAGTTTGGGTACCGATGCAATTAATCCTTTCGTGTATGGATGCTTAGGATTGGAAAATAGTTCTGTTACTGGTGCTTCTTCTACTATGCGTCCAGCATACATTACAATGACTCTAGAGCACATTTCTGCTACCACACCCAGATCATGAGTAATGAGTAAAATTCCCATATCTCTTTCGTCCTTTATTCTCATCATTAATTCTAATATCTGAGCCTGTATTGTGACATCTAATGCAGTTGTAGGCTCATCTGCAATTAACAAATCTGGCTCGCAAGACATAGCCATTGCAATCATAACTCTTTGACTCATCCCACCAGAGAGCTGATGCGGGTAACTACGAAGTGTATTCTCTGGATCTGGAATTCCTACTGATTGTAATACTTCAAATGCCCTGTCTCTTGCTTGCTTTTTGGTAACATCATTGTGAAGACATATGGCCTCCATAATCTGATCTTCAATTCTCATACATGGATTCAAAGAACTCATTGGCTCTTGAAAAATCATGGCCATTTCTCGCCCTCTAATCTTGCGCATCTGATTCTCCGGTGTCTTTACAAGATTTTTCCCTTTTAATAATATTTCTCCATTGGTGATTTTACCTGGTGTATCTGCAAGTAAGCCCATAATAGAAATAGATGTCACTGACTTTCCACATCCGGACTCCCCTACAAGTCCTAGAATTTCCCCTCTATAAATAGAAAAGGAAACATCATTAACCGCTGTAACCATATGTTTTTCCCGTTTAAATTCTGTTCTAAGGTTTTTCACCTCTAATAATTTTTCAGACATATCCTCTCCCTCCTATTTCATCTTTGGATCTAAGGTATCACGCAATCCATCGCCTAATAGATTGAACGCAAGCACTGTAACAAATATTAAAATCCCCGGAAATAATACAATATGTGGCGCCGTATTGAGGTAATTACGTCCCTGTGACAACATTGCACCCCAGTCCGGCTCTGTTACATTTGCACCAAATCCCAAAAAACTCAAGGATGCTGCCGCTAAAATGGCGGTTCCGATACGCATGGTGAAATTAACAATCATAGATTGTAACGTTCCCGGAAAGATATGAACCCATAAAATCCGACTATTCTTACACCCTAAAGACCTAGCAACTTCCACATACAAAGACTCTTTAACCGTTAATGTCGCACTTCTCATAATACGTGCAAAGGACGGAACCGTAAATACAGCTACCGCAATAATAACATTAATTACTCCAGGTCCAATAATGGCCACAATGGCAATTGCCAAAAGAATATCTGGGAAAGAGAATAAAATATCCGATCCACGCATGACGAGCGCTTCTATCCATCCACCGTAAAATCCAGCAAACAGACCTAGTACAATTCCAATCACTGTCCCAATCAATACAGAACTTAATGCAACCGAAAGAGATAACCTGGCTCCTACTAATAAACGGCTTAAAATATCACGACCAAATTCATCTGTACCACACCAGTGAACAACACTTGGTGGTTGTAATAGGTTGGCATAATCCGCTTCCGCTGGGTTAAAAGGTACTATGTATGGTGACAGTATTGCTACTATTGTCAATAATACAATGACGCCTAAGGCTATTACTGCTGTTTTCCGTTTTAAAAATTTCTTTATAAATTCCTTTCCCTTACTCTTTGGCTTTGGTAAGGTATCTTCTACTGCAAATTTTTCCGCCATTTTCTTCCTCCTTAATCATATCGTACTTTGGGGTTGAGTACCCCATAGAGCAAGTCTACAATCAAATTAATTACTATGTACTCTAACGCAAAGAACAACAGGAGTGCTTGCACTACTTTGTAATCACGGAAATTAATCGAATCAACCAAAAGTCTACCTAACCCCGGAATAGAAAATACCGTCTCAATCAATACAGAACCTGCTAATAACCCTCCCATTTGCAGACCCGCAACTGTTACTACTTGAACAAGGGAGTTTTTAAACGCATGTTTTCCAATGACCAAGAATTCTCGCAATCCTTTGGCACGTGCTGTGCGTACATAATCTTCCCTTAGAGACTCTAGCATTGAAGATCGAGTAAATCTAGCTAATACAGCCATAATCCCTGCTCCCATAGTTAAAGATGGCAAGATATAGCTTTGCCATGTATTTAATCCACCGGTCGGTAGTAGGCCTAAATTTACAGAAAAAAATTGGATTAATATTAAGCCTAACCAAAAGCTTGGTATGGAAATACCTGATATCGCAATTAGCATTCCAAGATAATCTAAAATTTTTCCTCTTTTTACTGCGGAAATAATGCCTATTAAGGTACCTATTAGAGTGGCCCATACCATAGAAGTAATCGTTAATAGAATCGTTGGTTTAAAACGTGGCCCTATCATCTCTGCTACAGACATGCCACCCTTAATAGAATCTCCTAAATCTCCAGTAAATAATCCTTTCATATAATCCACATATTGAGTAAGCAATGGCTCATTCAGTCCCAATTGCTCTCTCACAACATTTACATCTTCCTTTGTCGCATCTACCCCTGCAATTAAACGTGCCGGATCACCAGGTATTAAATGAATAAACATGAATACCATAAATGAAATCGCAATTAACAATGGAATGGCACTCAAAATTCGTTTTACACAATAGCGTCCCATGTAATCTCCTCCACTTAAGAAGGAAACTGCCACCTGCATCTATACAAAGATGACACAGATGGCAGTTTCCTTTATAACTCTTTTATTTACTAATTCTGTATTATTGAGCTAATTTTGCATCCGCATAATTAAAAGCTCCGTCTGGTGCCACATTTACACCTGATAAATAGGACTTACTTGCAAATACAACTTTATCATTCCCTAGGAATAACCAAGGACAATCTTCCCAGGCAATCTTCTGTGCATCCGCATAAATTTTTGCTAATTTGTCTGGGTCTGCTGTATGTAATCCATCATCCATTAATTTATCAAATTCTGAATTGTTATAATATGCAGTATTAGCACTGGTTGGTGGGCACATCTTACTATATAAGAGTGCTCTCATGGATCCATCTGCATCAAAGGATGATGCTGACCAGTTGACATACCACATATTGATTTCTGCTTGATCCTTTTCTACATAAATCTTATCATCTATGGTTGCTTGTTCCATAGGAACTACTTCTACTTCAATACCGATTTTTTCAAGTTGTTGTTTTACAAAGGTCATACCTTTTACATCTTGTGTAATATTCTCTCCCCAAAGCGTTAATTTGAATCCAGCTTCAAACCCAGCTTCTTTCATAAGTTTTTTCGCTTTATCCAAATCATAGTTGTATGGTTTTTGTTTGCTGTAATAAGAGATAACCGATGGCATAGTAGAAGTTGCTTCTACTCCATATCCTGCATACATAAGTTCAATATAAGCGTCCTTATCTATTGCATAGTTCATTGCTTGACGCACTTTTTGTTCTTTTAGTTCTGGTAAGTCCATATTTAAAGTAACATATCGCATAATATTAGAAGTAACAGCATTTACCGTAATATCTCCATTTCCCTCTACTGCTGATATCTGATCTGCAGGCATTGGATACACAAAGTCTGCCTCACCAGTTTGGAGCATTGCAGTACGTGAACCTGCCTCTGGAACCTCTTTAATGGTAACAGAATCAACACTTGCTTTTTCACCCCAGTACTCTTCATTTCTTGTCATTGTTGTATGATCGCCTTCTACCCATTCTTTAAAAACATATGGTCCTGTACCGCAAGGATGGAACATAATATCATTTCCATATTGATCAAGAGCCGTTGGACTAATAATACTGAACATAGTTAACTTATTAATAAATGGACTATACGGTTCTGTTAACTTAAATACCACGGTAGTATCATCTGGTGTTTCGATACTTGCAATACGTGGTGTTTCTGTTTCATCATCATTTGTTACAATATAGGTTCTTCTTGTACGTAAGTTATTTTCTTTTTTAAATACACGGTCAAAATTTCCCTTTACTGCTGCTGCATTAAAGTCCGTTCCATCTTGGAACTTAATTCCCTCATTTAATTTAAAAGTATATGTAAGCGAGTCATCTGAGATTTCCCATGATTTTGCTAATTGTCCTGTAATTTCTCTTTCGTCATCAAATTTAATTAAGCTTTCATACATACCACGAGTAGCTGCAATAGCCATTGTATCTGGAATATTATGTGGATCTAAAGAACTAATATTAGAGCCGATGGCGATTACCAAATCATTATCTTCTGACTTTGCATCAGATGTCCCTGCAACCACTTCCCCATCATCTTTTTTTTCTGTGGATTTCTTGCTATTACCACCGCATGCGACTAAGGATAATGTCATTGCGCCTGCCAATAGTAGAGCTACAATTTTCTTGTAATTTTTCATACTATCTTCTCCTTTTTCTCCCTTTGCTTGTTAATTTGTTACAAAACTTTTTCATATTTGAGTATAAAAAAAGCACCTTTCATTTTTTGCGTTCCGTTAATTAGCATATCGCGCGCACATACTTATTTACGTTTTCTTCCTAGCATACTCATAAAAACCACTTCACTCAACTTGTTTTCATACTACCATTTGAATATTGTTTTGTCAATTGTTTTGTATTTATTTTTATTGTTTCAATAATTTTTGTTTATTATTTACAATTGTTTTGTATTTATTTTATTTGTAGCACTCTTTCTATGACGATTTATACTAACAAAAAGAGTCTGGTTTTCCAGACTCTTCACTTTAGATTCTTTTTGTTTCTAATTCCACTTTCTTTATTGCAATCAATTGATTTAATTTCTGAATTGTTTTGATTCCAAAAAATACACAAAGTATCAATGTAATTAAATCCGCCATAGGCTGGGCCAGCATTACCCCATATAATCCAGATGCCATAGAATAGGTTCCCAATGATTGAAACATAGATGGAACCTGCCCCGCAAATAATTTTGGTAACACAATTGTAAATGGTATTAGCAATACTCCTTGCCTACTAATAGATAAAATAGCCGCCTTCTTGGCATCACCCAAGGCTTGAAATACAGAGGTCATAGATGCAATAACTGCAAATCCCCCAAGTAAATAGGTCTGCATTCTTAAGCAATTAACTCCAAGCTCAATAACCTCTGGATCGTTGCTAAACAAACGAATAAAGAATTCCGGGACTAAATTTATAATACCAATCATTAAAAAAGAATAGCTCAGAGTTATAACGAGTGAAAAGTATAGACCCTCTCTTACTCTGTCATAACATTTCGAACCTACATTATAAGATGCAAATGGTAAAAATGCATTGTTATATCCATTGATAATCTGGGTTACAATAGTATATATTTTATTTACTATTCCCATCGCCGCAAGAGCTGCTGCTCCAAATACAGATGCTGCCGAATTCAAAATTGTAAATGCGACTGCTGCTAAGAATTGTGTGATAAATACGGGAATCCCTACTGCAAAAATATGTTTGAGTATATGCTTATCCTCAGGTGTTCTTTGTAATATTGTCCGGCAATTTAACTCAATGATTGATTTTTTCTTTGCATAGAATCGAATCATTAGCAACGTAGAAAGTGCTTGACTGATTGCAGTTGCAATTGCAGCTCCTTTTAGTCCCAATCCTAATCCCCACATAAAGATAGGGTCTAATACAATATTTGCCAGCGCACCTATCATAATGGTATTCATAGACTGTTTGGAAGCTCCTTCTGTCCGTAAAAGATTATTCAGTACAACGTTTGAAATTGAAAATATTGCTCCAATCAATAACCAATTGGAATAAGATACCGCATATGGCAATACTTCCTGGGAAGCGCCCATCACTTTCATCATAGGGTTCATCCCTAAAAAGCCCAACACGGTAACAGCAATAGAAAAAGTAATACTAAGCAGCATTGCAATTCCACCAGTTCTATTTGCTTTTTCATATTCCTGTGCACCCAGATATCTCCCCGCAGTAGAGGCCGTTCCAACTCCGATTAGTACCCCAATTGCCATAAGAATGACAAAGATTGGAAAAGATACCGATACGGCTGCCATGGAATTCGTATCATTTAGCATCCCTACAAAAATCGTATCTACCAAGTTATAAAAGGCTGACGCCAACATCCCCACCGTGGATGGACCGGCTAATATTAGCAATGTTTTTTTTACTGGACCTTCTTTCATCAAGGTCGTTCGATTCCTTTTTGTTTTCATGTTTTTACTTCCTTTTTTGTGATATAATATAATGTAAACTATGGTGTCACACCATAGTCAATAAAATTTTTATAACTTATTCATTATACTTACATACAAATAGGAGGTAACGTATGAACGTGGACCGAGATCAATACTTCTTTACCCCTAGATATACTAGAGGACAAGTCTGTAACGTTATGGGCATTACAAAAGATACCCTTCGTTACTATGAAAAAGCTGGTATTTTATGCCCTGCTGAGCATAAAATCAATCATTATAAATACTATTCTATCGCTGATTTGGAAATTTTGAATGTTATTCTTTTTTTACGCACCTTGGATGTTCCAGTATCAGAGATTCCAAAGTTCATAACATGTAATGATATGGATACGTATGATGATTTCTTGAAAGAACAAATAGACAAAGCCACTCGCCAAATGGAATATTGGGCACATGTGAAGAGCATACTAGTCTATTTAAAGCACTCGTTAGAAGCGTATCACCAAGCCCCCAATCAAGCTCATATTGTTCAACATACCACCTTCCGAGTTCTCCTAGCCCAATTTGATTATCAAAACTATAACATTGAACAAATGGTACCTTCAAGTCTTCCTAATTCTAGTGCATATCATGTTATAAAATTAAAGATTGTCGAACAGCCTTGGTGGGATGATACGATGAAAGAACCCCCTCACATTAGCGTAGGCTATCTTTGTGATGAGGAGGAACAATATGATGATATAGCGATATATACGATTCCAAAAGCGCTCATGTTAATTACTATGGAGAGATTAGATCAAATACCGAAAATGATCCGGAAGATTCGTGATGCTTATAAAGATCGCTACGAATTTGGGCATCAAGTATACATTATAGAACATGCGTTTTTTAATATTTTTGCACATAAAGCATTATTACGTAATTTATATTTTCCGATTATGAAGGATTTATAGCTCTTAATGAGCGTTGCTCTTTGTGATCATATTTCCATAAATGTTATCCCTTCCCTTTCGATAACATAGGAATCCTACAATATCTGCCAAGATCCATCCGATGGGAACTGCCCACCATATTCCAACAACACCTATGGCAGAAATACTAGATAACGTATAGGCCAGTATCACTCGTGTACCAAGTGAAATCATTGTTAGCATCACAGATATCCCCGGTCTTCTCACTGCACGAAAAAAACCGTACAATAAGAATAGAAAACCAATACCAATATAAAATACTCCCTCAATTCTTAAGTACTGCACACCAACTGCAATGATATCTACCTCAGAATCTTTTATGAAAATTCCCATAAGCGGTTTCGCAAAAATGCATACTCCTATACTGATTATTATACAAAAAAAGGTGGATACGCCAACTGCACATTTAATTCCTTTTCGTATACGTTCATACTTTTTGGCCCCATAATTTTGTGCAATAAATGTAGAAAATGCATTGCCAAAATCTTGTACTGGCATATAAGCTAACGAATCAATTTTAACTGCTGCAGCAAAAGCCGCCATTACAATTGTCCCAAAGCTATTGATTAATCCTTGCACAATTAAAATCCCAAAATTCATGACAGACTGTTGGATACAAGTCAACATAGAAAGTTGAAATATCTCTAATATCATCGCTTTACTCAGATGCATATCTTCCCTATATAGTCTTAAATAGGGGAACTTACAGATGGCATAAATTAATATTCCGATTCCGGCCACGAACTGTGCGATAACTGTTGCAAATGCAGCTCCTGCAACTCCCCATTTCACACCTATTACAAATGCAAAGTCTAGCAGTATATTAAGAACTGCAGACACCATTAGAAATAATAGTGGAATTAGCGCATTCCCCATAGCTCTTAGTAATGATGCTACAAAATTATATAGAAAAGTGGCACTGATTCCAATAAAAATAACTAAAAGATATTGACGCATAATTGGATATATTTCTTGTGGGACCTGTAAAAGTCTCATCATAGGATCTATCCAAATATAAACAAGTGTATTTAATAGTATCGTAAATGCTCCAATAAACACAAATGATACAAAAATACTTGATTTTAACTTTTTAACATTATGTCCTCCATAGTATATTGCAAAGGCTGTTCCGCTACCCATACAAAGGCCTAACAACATGGACGTCAGAAATGTCATTAATGTAAAGGACGATCCTACAGCCGCTAAGGCTTTGACACCCAAGTAGCGCCCTACAATTAAAGTATCTACTATATTGTATAGCTGTTGCAATAGGTTTCCGATTATCATCGGAAATGCAAAATAAAGCATTGTTTTTGTAATATTTCCCTTTGTTAAATTATGATTCATCATTGGTTGCACTTCCTTTTTGTAACATATTTCTTACGTTTGTAAACTCACGAATAAATGCTCTTGAAAAATAAGGGCAACCAATTATGGTTGCCCAACACTTTATAATAGAATGCATCCTTGTTTAATCCCATATACAGCAAAATAGTCCTCTTCCTTTGGAATCCATTCTTCTGCAAAACGTTTGACAAGTACTTCTCCATTACGCTTCTTAATGATATCTATCTGTTTTTCCTTACTTACAGTTGAAAATACCTTGATATCATAGGGATTTTTAAAATAAGGATGCTGACTATAAGACCCCTCCACAATATTGAGTCGTTTATATGTAATTTCTTGTCCTTTACCAAACCTTCGGAATTTGCAGCTATATGGACGATAGATTACAGTTGATTTCTCTTTCATTGGCACCAGTACTTCTTTTTGAAAGCGTTCGTAATCCACATTACCTCCGACTTGCGTTAACCGTTCTTTCGTCCGTTGATAGTCCTGCAAGAAAAAATCATCCATATGAAACAAGTTGCACTCAAATAGGCTCTTTAAAAAATATCCTAGAGTTGTTTTGCCACTTGCACACATCCCATCAATTGCAACTAGTATTGGTTCTTTTTCTGATTGTTTGATAGTATGTTCTATGGCGGCCACCACTGCTTCAAAACGTTTGGTACACGTTTCTTCCTTCATTTTCTTCCTACTTTCTACTCATCCCAAGAGAGTGCACCCGTCTTTTCTGCTATTTCATATCTGCCTATTTTATAGTTTAAACGCTCTAGTGTCTGCTTCATTTCTTCCATTTTGGTATACAATTTCTTTCGTTCTTCTATTAGAAGTTCTTTTCTTGCAGTGATTGTTGAATCTCCCCTTTGTGCGAGTGCACAATACTCAATGAGCGCTTCAATCGGAACCCCTGCGGAACGCATACACTTGGAAAGTTCTACCCATCCACAAGCTTCTTCTGTATAATCGCGAATCCCACTTGCTGTCCTATGAACTTCTGGTATTAATCCAATTCTCTCATAGTATCTCAGTGTATCTTGTGAAAGACCATACTTTCTACTTACCTCTGTAATTGTCATCACTCGCTCCTCCTTGTATTTAACTGCTTCTTAACAAGTCTCCACTTCGGAAAAAATTTGTCCATATATGAATAAAATACCGAATTATGATTTTTTTCGTATAAATGTACTACTTCGTGTATTATAACATATTCCAAGCACTCTGGCGGCTTCGTTACTAATTGTAAATTAATCCAAATACGTCGTTGGTCAATATTACAAGTTCCCCATCGCGTCCGCATATCTTTAATTCTCCATTCATTGATTGTGGTACCAACTACCTTCTGGCAATGTTCTACGACTGCTGGTAATGCTTCCTTCAGTTGCTGTCTATACCATTCTTTCATTGCTCTTTGACGCTGTTTCACGGTAAAATCAATTGGTACTTGCAATATAATCTTGTTATCCTCTATGAACACACTACTTCCTTTCATGTGCGAGACCACTTCTAAATGATATCTTTTTCCCCAGAGGTAATGAACTTCTCCAGAAATATACTTTTTCTCCATTTTCGTGGGGAAATTAGTAACCTTTTTCTGCTGCTTCTGAATCCATTCAAGACGAGATTCTACAAAATTTTGAATTACATCATCTGAAATCCTCATGGGTGCTGTTACCTTTGCCATTCCATCTGGTGGTAGAATTCGAAGATACATATTTTTTATATTCTTTTTCTCTACCGTTATCTCTATCCCACTGATTGTCCTTTTCTGATACATACTTTTCCCTTAACGTTCTCCACACATCATAACACATTCTACTGGATGCTGGATAATCTTTGCTGTCTCCTCTACTGACATCCCCTGAGCAAGATATCTTTTTGCTATCACCTTCATGGATTCACTAATTTCAATAATATGATAATCACAGTCATATCTAGGTACCACTCGCTGTTACCATGGGTGTTTCATTGGTTTACATACTGTACATCCTGATATCTTTCTAGTTTTTCGATAAATTCCTCAAAATCATCTACTCTAAAGTAGAAATCCACCACTAAACGTTACATTTTTCCCCAGATCTAATACTATCTCTTAATCGAATAACTCTTTATAGCTCTTTCTCTTCTATTATTTTTTCAAATTTCTTTTCAGAAAGTATTTCATTGGTAACAAATTCTCTCTCGTAGAACAGACTGTACGTTGTAAATACCGCAGGAGTGCTCTGGGCTTGCTCCGTTGTTTCTAGCAAAATACTTTTGAATGGAATTCCTTTTTGCTTTGCTTTTTGTTCAATGATTGGAACATACTTTGCCGTAAATGGGCACTGATTGGTATAATATAAAATAAAACCCGATTCCTTTACTTTAAACTCTTTTACATGTGGCATAAATCTTGGCTTTGGTGCTTGTTCCTCAAAAGGTAAATATAAAAGTTCATAGTATGGCTCTGTGGAATCCGCTAATTGAAATCCTTTATACCTTAAAAACTTTGGATCAGAAAGAAACGGCATTTTCTTTTTGGATGACAATATCACTAGACCTCTTTTCCCTTTTGACTTGCTATCTTTGATACATTCGCCCAATAGCAAGTTAGAGTTCCCCTGTCCTTTGAATTTTCCTGATACCCATAAGCAGTCAATATACATATATCCTTCTGCTTCTATGGGTATCCATGCTTCTTCCGCAGGGATATATTCTATAAAACATTTTCCGCGCACATCACATTTCTTAAATACCAATCCATCCTCTAATCGCTTAGAAATCCACTGTTTTTTAGAAGTGACCTGACAATCCTTATTATTTGAAATCGCACAACAAATATGTTCCTTCTCCAGATTATCCCTAGTTAGTGTAATTATTTCCATCTATTTACTCCCCCTTTTGTATCTGCAAATTACTTATTTTAATGCAATATAGATATTAATATCTGCATGTTCACAATCGGCATTCAGGTATTCTTCAAAATCTCCTGTAAAACTCCTTTCCAAATCCGTGTTCCAGATTTCGTTCCAAGTTTCTGCAACTACTGTCATCATATTTCCATGAATAGAAAATTTTGCATAGGTTCCTGCTGGGATGGTCTTTACCGTCAGTTCTTCATTTTCTGGAACTATAACCTCATGTCCCGTAGTCACACAGTATTGATCCTTAACATAATCAGAATAAAGTCCAATTGCATACTCATTGCGCCTATTTTTAATGGTTGTACTAATTCCCTCTTGATATAACTGTTCCCAAAGCCCACCGATTATTTTCCCCATATTTGGGTCATCATTCGTTGTAATGGCACTCACTCCTACCACCGTTTTTTGTTCTAATTCTACAATTTCATACTTCATAATTTATAACCTCCATCTGTTTGATAAAGGTATTATATCGCACATAATATGACAACTGTATGTCATATTATATATAATGTTGCAATATATTTTCAAGTTCTACTTTCATTTGTACTCTTACTTCTTCTGGCTCTAACACTTCGCAATGATACCCAAAGGTTGTGATGTAGTAAAATAACCAATCCCCCTTTGGATATTTCATTTCTACAACAAAACTCCCGTCCTTTTGTTGCTCATAGCTTTCAAATTCGTCATATACACGATAAGCTACTTCTGCCGATAGCTTTAACTTGAGATGTACATATTCTTCTTGAAACGCATTGTTCTCTGAAAAAATAGGGGCTGTACAATTCCTTTGAAACTGTTGATCCAATACACAGAGTTTGCTAATCCTCCTTAACTTAAAGAACCGAAAGTCACATCTAAACTGACAGTAACCGTATAAATACCATGCCCCGCTTTTAAAACAAAGCTTTAATGGTTCTACTCGACGCGTTATTTGCTGACCTTTTGTACTAGCATAGGAAAAAGTGATGACCTGTTTTTTTAATATGGATGCCTTTATTGTATGAAATGTCTCCATTTCCTTTTTCGGGTTCGACCAAGAAGAAAAATCTACTTCAATCCAGTCTGTATTGGATTCGCCAAATAAATTGCTTAATTTATGAAGTGCAGTATCTGTTTTGTTAAGATTCACTGCATTGACTGCTTTTAGCGACGATAGAATATCTGCCTTTTCTTCTTCAGTAATCACCGCTTTATTCAATACAAAATTAGGTAGTAGTGAGATACCACCCCCCCTGCCTTTGCTCATATATACTGGAATACCTGCCAAGGATAGGGTTTCAATATCACGATATATGGTTCTACTAGAAACTTCAAATCGATCTGCTAACTCTTTGGATGTTATTGTTTTTTTATCAAGCAGAATATATATAATTTCAAACAATCTGTTAATTTGCATTTTACCCTCTCTATCAGTATACTTCTATCCGCTAAATTTTAAATAAAGAAAGAACAAATGATTACTATCAACGTACTGATTAGCGTTCCAAGTAAATAATATTCTGCAAATTCTTTATCCGTTGATATTTTTTCATACCTTGCAATAGACTTCGCCGTTAATACTAGTCCAATTGCTGAATACTGGCCTATAGATAGAAAAATTATCATGATAAACCGCTCTACGGTACCGATAAATCTTCCTGCATTATTGATCTCGTTCTCGCCACCTGTATTTCCAGCCGGTTTATAGATAGCTAATAATTTCTGTATTGCAATATTGGCTGGTTTATGTATTATGAATAGTGCCAACATCCATGCAATCACAAAAGTTTCTGATATTCCTACAACGTCAAAGAACTTCCCAACCAAGTTCCATTCATTGATACAGATTTCACTTTGTACTGCCCAATAAGCTATTCCAACGATGGCTATTCCATGTAATGATTGATCTATAAAAAATACGTTCCTGTCTACTATAAGCGTTTTTTCCTTTGCCATTGACGAAAGGTACAGAAACTTTAGTACATCAATAATCAAATGCATTGCTGCTGTCACTGTGGCAACAAAAGCAATTTCCAAAGATATGATTGGAAGACTTAGCAGTAACATCACTACCCAATAACAAAACCCATGGATTAACACCCACTTCATGCTTGTTTCTTTGTTTGCAGCCATCTTTCTTGTTTGTGTGTAAAAGTCGCCTAAGATATGTGCTAAAAGTAACAAATTAAAATATTCTCTAAACATCTTCTCTGCTAATCTCCTCTAATGCTTTCCCTATTGTATCTAATGCATCCTTATATGCGTAGTAGTTTCCTTTTGATAGACTTTTCTGAACCGCAGGTTGTTGAATATTCCACCTTCTAGCTACTTCTATCTGACTATCCTGATGCTCTAGCATGTCCCAAATGATTTGCCTTTGTCTAATGCTCCAAGAATCCTTAATCACAGTCATTAATGTCAATATTGAATTCATCATTATTGTTGTTGCTTGATTTTCACCTTCCACCTCAACTCTTATATCTGACACACTTATTTGTTTTCTTTTTTCATTGTCTTTCAAATATTCAATGGCATTTCTGGCTTTATAATATCCTGGCCCATCTGCCCCTATAGACATTTCCTTATTAATATCTGTTGTTATCGACCCGACTCCAATCCCAAATCTCATTCGAATTGGATAGATCTTTCGTTCGATTTCTGAGATTATAAGCATCGCATTTGCTCCATTGCATAACAATCCCTGAAATTCGTCACCCAATGTTATGATAAATTTTGAGGAAATATCTTGTTCATATTTTTTATTGATTTCTTCTAATGCTTGCTTTAGTTTTTTTTGCACTTCTCGCCTATTTTCTATTCCTTTTGATGCTTTCATATCACCAATTATGGCAACATATGGATTATTCGAAAAAGAGAAAAACATACAATTACCCCCAAGTTTTATTTGTATTATATAACCTCACAGATGAATAATCAACAATTATTCATAATATAGGTTATAAACAAAGAATATAACCTAAAATATAAAATAACTAGCTTTCTCAATGTGCACCATATTGCTACCATCCATACTTTTGTTGTTTTTTCATTTAAATTCTTCTCATAATTTTTATAAAAGAATTAAGTTGATTCTGATTTTTTATAATTATGACTTTATCAACATATTTCGTAATTACATTCTGGTAATTCTTCTTATACTTTTGACCTCTGCCCTTATAAAGTATCCAAGATAGGAATTCAAAATCTATCTTTTCTAGGCACCCATCTGCCATAGAGTCCCTTGTCTTCCCTTTATTGTTTTGATACCTTCTCAATGCTCTTATCATACAAACACATCGATTAAAGTTTAGGAACACAATTTGATCTGCCTCCTCCATACGTTTTTCATATGATACGTGTGAATAGTTACCGTCTATAATCCATGATGTATGAGTATCCATAAAATGATTTACAAGATTCTGTTCTTCCGCCTTTTCTCTTTCTTGCCATCCTGGAAGCCAATGTACTTTATCTAAGTACAATACCTGACACCGATAAAGTTCTCCTAATCTTTTTGCAAGGGTAGATTTTCCGCAACCACTGTACCCAATTACTACTATCTTCATATTTGCAAACGTTCTCCCTTTTTCATCAAATTTTATATACTATACCCCTTTTAATCAGTATTTGCAATATTCTATGTCAGATTTTATGAACTGGTTTCTTTTCTAAGATACTGCATATGATTTACGATTATAAAAACAGCGGTCAGTATATCTACTAACCGCTTAGCTTACTATTTTTCCTATTTCCTCTTTTACTTTCCCACTCTTTTGTACAAACTCCACTTATCAAGTTCCACAATATGTCCGATAGGAAGGATCCACTTTCTCAGGTAATCTAGCATACGCCACCTGTTCTTCTAAATGCGCATAAGGGTTGGAAAGGGCATGTAGTAATCGTTTCATCACACTATAATCACCTTGCCCCACAGCCGCCTCCAATGCTTCTTCTACTCTGTGATTGCGTGGAATAATTGCAGGATTTGAATTTCGCATCAACTCCTGACTCTCCTCCCTAGACTGTTGCTGTCTTCCAAGCCTCAACTCCCATCGCATCTTCCATGAAACAAATTCCTTCGAATCCCACAGAGCCAAATTAGAATATTGGTCAAAAGTTAATACAAGAAAGGTATTCGTATAATCAGCATTATACTTATGCATCATTTGAAGTAGATCCTGAATCAGAGCCTCATCTTCCATCTCTTCATTAAATATTCCAAGCTTTGCTCTCATGCCTGAAAGCCAATACCTCTCATACAACTTTTGAAAATCTGATATCGCTTGCTCAGCCAACTCTATGGCCTTTTTCTGATTATCGTGTAACAAAGGCAATAACGTTTCCGCAAATCGTGCAAGGTTCCATGTCGCAATTTCAGCTTGATTTCCATAGGCATAGCGTCCACCCGTGTCAATAGAACTAAATACCGTTTTAGGATCATAGGCATCCATAAAGGCACAAGGACCATAATCAATAGTTTCACCACTAATTGTCATATTATCGGTATTCATTACCCCATGAATAAAGCCAACGAGTTGCCACTTTGCAATCAGTACAGCTTGTTGCTGAACCACTTTTTGTAATAAAAAAAGATATGAATTAGAAGCCTCTTTTCCGTCTGGAAAATGTCGTTGAATACTATAGTCTGCAAGTGCTCGAAGTTCCGCTAGGGTGCCAAAGTGTGCAGCATATTGAAAGGTAGCAATACGCATATGACTACTGGCTATTCTCGTCAAAATTGCTCCCGTCAATTGTGTCTCGCGCATTACGGATTCCCCTGTAGTGACTACAGCCAAACTCCGAGTTGTTGGAATCCCAAGAGCATACATAGCTTCACTAATAATATATTCACGAAGCATGGGTCCAAGAGCCGCTCGTCCATCACCCCCACGAGAGTATGGCGTTCTCCCAGATCCTTTCAATTGTATGTCAACGCGTTTCCCATTCGAGGTTACCTGCTCACCTAATAGCAGCGCCCTGCCATCGCCTAGCATAGTAAAATATCCAAATTGATGTCCAGCATAAGCTTGTGCCAGTGGCATAGAACCTTCTGGGACCTTATTTCCAGCTAAGATTTCTAGGCCCATATTACTTTCTAATTCTGGCACGCTTAACTCCAATTCTAGTGCCAGCTTCTCATTTAGTATTACTAACTCAGGATTGTGTACAGGCGTAGGACTAACAGGTGCGAAAAGATTGTGGGGTAGACGAGCATAACTGTTATCTAACTTCCAGCCGCCTTCTTTTCTTTGTATTATTTCTGTCATTATTAATCCTTTCTTTTATAAAATCGTTTCCATTAGTGTCCGCTACACTTAATTATTTATACCTATATTATATTTCAGTGCTTCCATTAAAAAGCAAGAATGTTATCAATTTATTTTATCAATAACTTTCTTGCTTTTTTACCATAATATTTTTCCTTATTTTCAACCCGAAATAATGATGGAAGAAATCTTTTGATTTTCTAAATATCCACAAGAAGCTAGCCCGGCTCTTACAATAGACCGCCACTTTTGTGCAGAAAGACTATATGTTGTCTCATCATCTAATACCACCGTGCATTTTTGCTCTAGTGAGTAATCATCCGAGTATATTACCCGATACATATTTTTTCGGCTAATCGCCCCTATTTCTTCTAATGTATTCACTAATCGATATACGGTTGCTGTTCCAATAGTTTTGTCTTTCTTTGCGGCTTCCGCATATATTTCTTTACAAGATGAGCATTCGTTTTCTAAAATAATATCCAGAATTAACAGGCGTTGCTTTGTAATTCGATACCCTTTTTCCTTCAACTTTTGAATAATCAATTCTCTTTGCATTCCTGGTTGTCGATAGTTTCTGGTCTCATGCAGTTCCTTTTTATCCACCTTGATTTTATTCATGTGATTTTCAGTCAACATTGATCCCTCCAATATATTAGTGACAATGCCCTCCACAATGTTTACAGTCGCCACCACATTGTATGGACTTTCCTGCCTTCTTATCTTTCACCATATTTCTAATAATCAACACTACAGCTCCTAACAAGATTACTCCAACGATAAGCGTTCCCATAAGTTCCCTCCTTTTTACTGTTATGAATTAGCACGCACACTGCTCTTAACATCCATGGTAAATGTATGACTTTCTTTGTATGGTCTGAATAACAGATATACAAAACCAATTATAATAATAAATGCTACGCCTGTTCCAATACCAAACGCTCCTGTTGTGATTAATGTACCAATTTGATATACACAAAGTGATACAAGATATGCAAGCCCGGTCTGATATCCTATTGCGAACCAAAACCACTTTTTATTATTCATCTCTCTCTTAATCGCACCCATTGCTGCAAAGCAAGGCGCACACAACAAGTTAAACACTAAGAAAGAATAAGCTGCAACAGCTGTCATACTTCCTGCAAGCGTTCCCCATATTTCTGTTCCATTTTCTGCAACTTCACCGAATCCATACAATACACCAAATGTTCCAACTACATTTTCTTTTGCAATTAATCCTGTGATTGCAGCAACCGTAGACTTCCAATCCCCCCATCCAAGTGGTTTAAAGATGATACAAATGGCACCACCTATACTTGCTAATAATCCGTCACTTAAGTCTTCTACCATTCCAAATTCACCGTTTGCAAATCCAAAATTAGATAAGAACCACACTAAAATTGTAGATAGAAGGATGATAGTTCCCGCTTTTTTTATAAAAGACCATCCACGCTCCCACATACTGCGAAGCACATTCATTACAGTTGGCATATGGTATGCTGGTAATTCAATAACAAAAGGTGCTGGATCCCCAGCAAACATTCTTGTCTTCTTTAATATAATACCGGAACAAATAATTGCTGCAATCCCTACAAAATACGCACTTGGTGCCACCCAAGAGGCTCCTTCGAATAGAGCACCTGCTATTAATGCAATGATTGGAAGCTTTGCCCCACACGGAATAAATGTGGTTGTCATAATTGTCATCTTACGGTCACGGTCATTTTCGATTGTTCTAGATGCCATAATTCCTGGAACCCCACATCCTGTTCCAATTAACATTGGAATAAATGACTTTCCAGACAAACCAAACTTACGGAAAATTCGATCCATGATAAATGCAATACGTGCCATATATCCACAAGCCTCTAAGAAGGCTAAGAAAGCAAATAGTACAAGCATCTGTGGTACAAAGCCAAGTACAGCACCTACACCACTGATAATTCCATCCACCAACAACCCAGATAGCCATGGTGCGCAATTAATTGCATCCAGACCTTGTTGTGCTGCCGGAATAATCCATCCGCCAAATAACGTATCATTTGTCCAATCCGTCAAAAATGTACCTACCGTTGTTACTGATACATAGTATACGAGAAACATAACAACTGCAAAAATCGGAAGTGCAAGAAAACGGTTTGTTACAATACGATCAATCTTATCTGATGGAGAAAGCCCACCTTTATTTTTCTTCACACAACAATCTGATATAATAGATGCGATATAGAGATATCGTTCATTCGTAATAATGCTTTCCGCATCGTCATCTAATTCTTCTTCACAATTCTTAATATCTTCTTCTATATGTAAAAGTTGATCTTTTGCTACCTGTAGCTGCTCCAATACTTTTTGATCACGTTCAAACACCTTGATTGCATACCAGCGTTGCTGTCCTTCTGGCATATTATGCAGTGCCGCTTCTTCAATATGTGCTAACGCATGTTCTACACTTCCTGAAAAACGATGCTGCGGAATTATTTCATGATAACCAGTCGCGACTTGAACTGCTTTATTCGCTGCATCTGTAATGCCAGTTCCTTTTAAAGCAGATATCTCAACCACTTGACAGCCTAGTTCTTTTGCAAGATTCTGCGTATTTATTTTATCTCCATTTTTCTCTACAATATCCATCATATTAATGGCAGCGATTACTGGAATGCCAAGTTCTACTAATTGAGTCGTCAAATATAGATTTCGTTCTAGATTTGTCCCGTCAATGATATTTAAGATAGCGTCTGGTCGTTCTGTAATTAAGTAATTTCTTGCCACCACTTCTTCCAATGTATATGGAGACAAGGAATAAATTCCTGGCAAGTCTACAATGATGGTATTCGAATGTCCTTTTAACTTTCCTTCCTTTTTTTCTACAGTAACACCTGGCCAGTTCCCTACAAATTGGTTAGAACCTGTCAGTGCGTTGAATAATGTTGTCTTGCCACAGTTTGGATTTCCAGCAAGTGCAATTTTAATTGACATCTCTTTTCCTCCTCAAATTATCAGTTAGATATTTCGTATAACTATTAGTGTATACTAACTGTTATGTAAAAAAATTTAGCTACTATATTTTCACTTCTATCATTTGTGCATCTGCTTTTCGTAATGATAACTCATATCCTCTTACTGTTACTTCTATTGGATCCCCTAATGGTGCAACTTTACGCATATAAACTTCTACACCCTTTGTAATTCCCATATCCATAATTCTTCGCTTCACTGCTCCTTCTCCATGTAGTTTTACTACAGAAGCATGCTGTCCAACAGCAACATCTCTTAATGTCTGCATGCCATTTCCTCCTTTTACACCTGAATTTTATTTGCCATTTCTTTACTAATTGCAACCCTGGAATCCTTAACATTAACAATCATGTTTCCATTAATTTCAGTCACGATAGATACGTTTCCTCCAACTACAAATCCTAGTGTTTCTAGAAATCGCTTGGTATCATCTCTTCCACCTATTCTCCGGATTACTTTTTCTTCTCCAGCGCTTACCATGGTTAAAGGCATCATACGTCACCTGCTTTCTATTTTATATTTTCTTCTTGATAATGACTTTCATTTGCTACTTTAGTTAGTATACTCTTACTTCCAGAAGTTGTCAATAACTAAAATTAGTATTTTGAAACTTCTTCTCTTGTCGATAAATTTTATCAATAAGTTTAATCATACAATTGTTTTTTATGGTTTCTTATGGTATACTCATCTTAGTTAAATAAAACTAACTTTTGTTAGATTACTTCCTTCGCTTAAACGATGTCTAGCGAAGGATATGAAAAGGAGATATATCTATGAAAACATATAATAACGAATCTGCTGAAAATTATTTAGAAACAATTTTAGTACTCAGTCAAAGGCTTCCAGTTGTACGCTCTATTGACATCGCCACAGAGCTCAACTTTTCCAAAGCTAGTATCAGCGTTGCTATGAAGAACTTACGTGAGAAAGAATATATAGAAGTTAGTGATGCAGGGTTTATCTCATTGACTCCATCTGGTAAGAAAATTGCAAAGATGATTTATGAACGTCATACTTTTCTTGCACAATGGCTAGAGCAACTTGGTGTGGATCCCTTGATTGCTTCCGAGGATGCTTGTCGTATTGAACATGTCATAAGCCCTGAAAGCTTCAGTGCAATCAAGAACCATGTAAAGTAATTCGAGTATATCACTAAAAACTTGGGTAGGCATAAGACATACCTATCCAAGTTTTTTAATGTGTGTTTTTTGAAATTTAGAGTATATTTTACATTGCAATTATTTCTTCTGCAATGCCCATTGTAGACTTTCTATGCGATACTAAAACAATCGTTTTATCTTGCGTCTCGTGTAAAAATGCTCTGGCTAACCCTATCCTCTGCTTTTTCACCACCAAGATCTGTCGCTTGAGATGCGATGGTATATTTCAGTTAATTCGCTATATCTTTACTTCGTTCGCCAACCACTTCTTCCCAATGCTCTAATACGCACTTTCCTATAACCGGATCATACATTTTACCCAAATGATTGCGAATCTCTTTATTACAATATTCTATTGTGTGAGCCTGTCTATAATTTCTATTAGAGGTCATAGCATCAATGGAATCGCAGATTGCAATAATTCTTGCTCCAATTGGTATCTCTTCTCCCTTCAATCCAACTGGATAACCTTTCCCATCATATCTTTCATGGTGATAAAGTACAATTTCTTTCAATTGATTTAAGTGCTGGGACTTACTAAGGATATGTGCTCCTATTTTAGGGTGCTTTTTCATCGCCTGCCATTCTTTTTCATTTAGACAATCGGTTTTATTTAAAATGGCATCTGGAACACCTATTTTCCCAATATCATGTAAATGTGCAGCAATATGAATTGCTTCCGTATCAGCTTTGTTTAATCCTATCAATTTGCATACTTTAACCGCCATATCACTAACTCTTTGAGAATGTCCCGCTGTATAGGTGTCTTTTGCATCTAATGCACTTACAATACACTCGATAATCTCATGATAATCGATTCCATCATTAAAAAAATCACATTCTGTTATATCTTCCATTTTATCTATGAATACTGCTCTAAGATACTAATCAATGCACTAGCACTACTACTATGCGAACGTTCTAACGCCGAATGATTACGCTCGGACTCTGCAACCGCACACCGAACCATCTTATGAGATGCAGTTGCAGTAAATAGTATCATTAAATCTGGACATCCTATTTTATTTTTTAAATCCGTTTTCATCTTAGTAAATACTTTTGCTTTACACTTATATTTTTTACAGATATCTTTATACTGAGTTTCCATTCTTTCATGGCCACCAATAATCACAACACTCATTTTCCACCTCCTAGTTAGACTATGTTACTTTTTGTTAGTTTTGTCTAACTTTATCAAAAGAAATAAGACATGTCAACGCTAACATGTCTTATCGAGAAATATTTTCATTTAAATACAATGTTTCTAGATGCTAAACGGACTGTTTCCAACACGCTTCTTATCTTTCATCCTCAGTTATCAATTCCCCAAACTCAATCTTCTCAAATTCTTGTATGGAAATGCTTTTTTTGTTTGGATTTGCATAGACAAAGGTTTTATCCACATTTTCCAGATAATTTTGGATTTTGTCATTGGTCGCACTAATAATTGCCTGAAAACCAAGACCACGAATCAATGCAATACAACTGGCGACTTTTTCCGCATCCATCTTGGAAAAGGCTTCATCCAAGATGACTAGACGTAAGGTTGGGTTGCGTTGTAATTTTGGAGACAATCCAACTTTATATGCCTGAGCAAAGCTGGCAAGTAATGCCACATACAACGGATTCTGCCCTTCCCCTCCAGAGTTTTTCTTAATCATCTTACTTAGTCCTATTGTTAGTTTCTCCTGATCACTGCCTTGTACAATTTGCTCCATATCAAAAGACAAATAGGTTCGATAATCGGCATACTTATCCATATTACGTTTTGCCTCTTCTAATTCCTCTGGACTAGCTCCATCTGGCGGAATAAAGATGTTAATCAAATCGTTCATCATTTCTCCATAGTTGTCCTCATGTTCCATGGTAAAGATATTCATCTGATTGTCTAAGGTGTTGGTTAAACTAGATGGATTAATCTGAAGAGAATCATCCATAAACATCTTATAATATTCACCATCATAACCTTTATTTTTTGTAATTTTAAACTGATATTTATCTTTACCAAAATCTAATTTATTGATAATACGATTCAGCTCATCCTTTCTCTGATAAGCTTCTTTAATAGCACTTCGAATCTTAAAAATAAAATCATCTTTAAAATGCTCTACCGCTGATTTCGCCTGTTCTTTTGCATCTTCTTTAAATTTTTCCAATGCATCACATTGTATTTCTTCTAACAACTCATTGTATGCCTTATTGTCCTCTGAGCTGGCGGAAAAAGTACGATTCGGATATTTTCGCAGATAATTAGAACGTAGATCTACTAGGTGATGATATGCTTCCTCCTTTTTCTCGTTAACCTCCATCTGATTGCGGATTACAATACTCTTAAGGGACTCCATTGTCTTTCCTCTTTTATCTTCCAAAAATGTATAGAAATCCTGTTCCAGTTGCTCCTTTTTCTTAAAAGCAATCTGCAGTTGTACAAGACTCTCATTTTGAGCAATGCTTTCCTTTTTATACTTTTCGATACATTGTTCTTTTTCCCAAATTTGACGGTCAATGTGTCCTAATTCATCAAGATTTATCCGCTTCAAGTTCTCAACTCTTTCTTGCTCTGCTTTCAAACTATCTACCGTTTCTAACTGCAATTGTTCTAACTTTGTAATCACATAGTTCTTTTCCCTTTGCTTTTCTTGAATACGCTTCATATCTTTTAACATTTGTACATATTCTGAAGTTTCAAGCTGTAATTTTTCAAAGTACAGCAATTGCCTGGTCTGTGCCACCAATTGTTCCATTGGATAAAGTTCTTCTTGAATACTTTTCCTTTGTTCATCTAGAAGTTTCATCCTTTGACGAAGACTAGTTTCCCCAATATAGGCTCGGATTGTGTAATGCTCTGGATTCATCCGACGTAACTGAAAATTCTGATATAGCATACAGTCTGGTGTTACACCAATGCGATAGCTCCTTAATGTTTCCACAGAATCACATTTCATTACATTTCCTAGTAGGAAGTTTACATACGCCTGCACGTAAGGTTCTTTTGCTTTTACTTCCTCCGCCAGCGCCCCTGCCTTCACTTCTCTTTCCTTTTGCTGGATACGTTCCGTATCGACTATAGCTACCGACCAAAAGCGTTTTTTGTCCAGTTCCTCATAAACAGCAAATGCATCCTTTACATATTTGGGTTCCACAATCAGTGCTAGTTTGTTGTACCCCAAATATCCCTCCACTGCATTGTGCCAACTTTCGTCCTGGATTTCCAACAGATCTGCCAAGATCCGTACATTTACAAAGGTTCCCGTACGCTCTCTTAGTCGATTACGCAGTTCATATCTTGCTTCCTCTAGAATCCTTGGATAACCCTTTTCCCCTCCTCGTAATGTTTTTAATTCTTCATTTATCTCCGTCAGCGTTTTCTTGAGTTCCTTCGTCTTTCGCTTACTATCTCGATGTTCTTCTTCCACTTCTTCTGATATTTCCTTGATTCTGTCCTTTAGGCGCTGAATCTCCCCCTCTGAGATAGTTTCCTTTTCAAATTTTTCAATGTCCCAAACAACTTGATTTGGAGTGATTTCTTGTTCTTTCCAACCTCTAAGAGCCTCTGAAATCTGATTCCATTTTACTTTACTCCTATCAAGTTGTTCCAAGAATTCATGAATGCTTTGTAATTTAGAGGTTAACTGATCATACCCACTATTGCTGATACGCTGCAATATCTCTCTATATGTTTCTTCAATTTCTGTTTTTTTGCATTCCAGCATCTGCTTCTTTTCTTCATCACGTAATTGCTCTTGAGCTGTCTGACTTATCCGCTCCTTAAGTTCTACTACTCGTTCCTCTAACTGTCTCATTTCCAAACGTTTCATCCGATAAGCAAGGGAATTTTCTTCCTCATTTTTTTCTTGAAAGGTAGCATAACATTTCTGAATATCTTGTAGTTCCCCAATCTCTGTCAATGTATCTTCAATCTTCTTTCGCATTCTTCCATACTGCATGACACTTTCCTGCATGTCTTCGATATGGATATCTTGTTCCATACAAATGTATTCTTTCACAAACTCCTCTAGTTTAATATTCATACGAAATGGTATCGCACGCTTGAATAGTCTTGGAAATTTTTCCATATCCAGTCCACCCAAATAAATATCGTATAAATTCCTTCTAAATCGTTCATTATTAGATGTATAAAATTGCTCTTCTGCTGAAAAATTACGTTGTAAATATTCCCGTACCTGACTCGTAATCATACACCGTTCTTCCAAAAGGTATTCCTTTTCCAATAAAGGACCCTTATGCCAAAAGAATAGCCGAGAGATTTCATTGGTTGCCGTCTCTACATCAAAAACAATTCCGACACATTCCTTTTCTCGGTTCTTCGTATTTTCTAACTCCAACACAATGGTACTAGAAAAATTTTTATTTCTCAGATAAGAAATAGCATTGTCTTCGCCAATACTAACCATACCTCTTAGGTATTCAATTAAACTTCGGTCAGAATCATCCGCCGCTGCTTTATTGAAAAATCCTCGCCCATCTGTATTTGCATACAGTACAATCTGCAAAGCATCAATGACTGTAGATTTTCCGCTTCCAGAATGACCAGTGAAAAAATTAATATCTTCATTGAGTGATAACACTTTATGTTCAATATAATGCCAATTATTTAAGCATATTTTCGAAAGTGCTTTATAAGTCTCCTGCTTCGACACGCTCTTCCTCCTCTTCTCCTGTGTATTCTTCTAATTCTTCCTCCCCATCACGAAAACTTTCTAATATTTGGACGGCATCCGCACTTAGAAGTACAGCATGAATACAAGGATAAACAATCATTCTCGTTTGTTCATTTAATTCTTCCAAAACATCTAACGGTTCAATAATCTGATATTTCTTTAATAGCGCAATGGTTTTTCTCATCTCAGTCACAGAGGACAGATTCTTAAGTACTCGTAAATCTCCTGCCCTTCCACTAATCTCCCCTAGAGTTACAATCACATGAACGCTGGTAGAAGCAGTTGCCATTTTCTCATCATAAAGAAGTTTTAATATCAGAAGATAAATGGTTGCTAATTTCGGTAGTTTTTCTCCCACCGCATGTCCTCCCTGAATATAGATCATCCCCATATGGCTATTTTCCATAAGTGTAATCCCTGCTATCTGAAAATACGCCCGCAAAAATTCTAAATGTTTATTAGCAATTTTAAATTCCTTATTATACGCCAAACGACAAGTTCGTTTATCATATTTCCTTTCTAGAATGAAGGTTTGTTTTAAAAGCACTTGAATCATGCGTTCTACCCCCTCCTGTTCCTCTTGTATTAATGTATCATAATACTCTATCATCAATCTTCTCCTTTACCCTTTGAGATGAAAATTAACCCAGGGTATTTGTATTTTCCCATATGGATTACTTCGTTCTCTCCTAAAATCGCCTGATATCTACTGTTTTTCCTTGTGCTGTAATCATACGCCAAAATCAACTTTTCAAAAGTCTCATCCTCCATAATGGAGAGGTCTTCCACTCTCATGACTCCTTCCTTCATATGATCTTCAATAAAGTCTTCAATCTGTTTTTTGCTATATCGGTTGTGTAGCTTATTCATTTTAAGTACATCTTCCCTCGAAAGTTCTTCCACCTTTTTATCTGGCTCCATCTCATTGATGAAATTTTTTCGTTTTCTTCGCTTATAAAGAGAACTTTCAGACAGCACATTCAAAGAAGAAAAATTCATCTTTTCGCTAATCTGCTGCAACTTTTCCTCCGAATCTTCCTCTGCAATTTTATTTAGTAACTGTATCACTAGCCCTTGCATATTTTTCTCATCACTTAGTAAGTAATTTAGGCGGCTAACAGTAGCACGAATATATTTGCTATGTTCCTTATCCATGTTCGCAATTCTATGTTCAATATCATCAAACCCTCGTTCAATGAGATCCAATAAATCCATAATTTCTTCTTGTTCATTCCACAGTTCATGCTCACGCATATCTTGCAGACATGTTTTAATATCCATCTTGTAAATATAGAAATTATCACTGGTTTTTAAAATATGATATTTTTTCTTTACTACTTCTTCTACATAACCTTCTAAATGTTCTGACAACAGATCTCCATAAAATGTCTGATTTAAAAGCCTACCAAAAAATTTGTCCATATTATGAAGCATATCTTGTAATGCTTTATTGAGCCTTTTCGTATTGATCATAGCCGTTCTTAACATACTAATATTGGCTCTTTTATCATTTTTAAAAGAGGTCAGTGTTGCGTATACATTCTGAATGTAGATTTCAGTCTCTTCCATCTGCTCATTTACAATCCGATCAAATGCATCTATAAAAACTGCTGCATAATCTGGAATGACAATATTGGTAGCGAGCGTTGCATAATCATCTAATTTTTTAAGCCATTGGGTACGCACCAGCCAATTTAAAATCCGATTTGCCGGTGTTTCTAAAATGTCCAATTCCGATTCTAACTCTTCTTGTTCAAGCGTGATTCGCTTTTGTGTATACAAGTCACTCAGTACTTGAATGCAAACCTCACGGCTCAAAAAATAGTTATTATATTCATATTCCTCACTAATTCGAAGTAGTGCCTCTATATAAGTCTCTCGATTAATCGAGCGAAATAAACTCCAAAAGGAATCTGGTATCTCATATTGAAATTGCATAGTATCTCCTTGTTCTTCCTACTGTTCTAATTCATTTTAGCATTTCCGTTATAGGAACTCAGTCAATGCTCTTAACAGCCATATTACATATTTGCAAGAATCAGTATCCCAAGTACGAAAATTGCAAATGCCAAGACTAGTGCAGCAACCATATTTATTACAGTAACTGTCTTGGCTTTAAAAATCTTTTGCAACAATGCATATAGGGCAACCCCAAGGATTCCACCAAATGTATTTCCTATGAGATCTGTGATATCGCTAGCACCAATTGCAAAAATAAATTGTAATACCTCAAATGATAAACTAAGTCCTAAGCATGGTACAACTTTTTGAATAAATGACCACTTTGGCTTAAACATACTTACATAAATTCCAAGTGGTATAAAAACAAAAACGTTATACATAATTTCTTTAAAACTTATCTTCCCATTGACTATCATGGATGCGGCAAATGGAATAATATTAATATTTCTTATAGAATCTAACTCCGTAACATTTATTTGAAATTTGAATAAAACCAACCAAACTAATAAAAGAAGATACGCATCAAATAACCCTACAGCTAACTTTTTTTGCCTTTTTGTTTGAAACATTCTATGACCTCCTCCCAGTTATATATCAATTATTTTAACATGCATTGTCCAATATAGCAAAATTGCATAATGATTCATTACTAGATACAAAAAAGAAAACCTTATATCAACCAGTTCAGTTGATGTAAGGCTTTCCTCAATTATTCTTTTCTTACCCTTTATAGCTATATTGTCCGTCCTTTTCAATCTTATAGTAGTCTGCAAAAGACTGGTGGAAGATTTGTTCTGCTTTCCCTGCCAGTTCTATATGATTTTTAATCAAATACTGATATAGTCCTGCATAATCAATATTCCCTTGCAAAGTAATGCTATCTAATAGACCATTTCTTAAAATTGCTTTTTTATATGAATTCCGATCTTCCATGATTACCAATTGATCTTCCTCTTTCACCTCACCTCTCCCAAGAGATAAGGTGACAAGACCAAAGAAATTGATGGTATTTTTCATAGCATATGTATCCAAATATTTCATCTCTATTCCGCACATATTGTATCCGGCAATCTGTCCTTGCTTCATTGCATTTGGCCAAATGGCAGATTTCCCCGCCACATCTCCGGCAGCGTAAATACCTGTAATGTTTGTCTCCATACTATCATTGGTTTCAATAAAGCGCTCTCCTTGAATTCCGCTATCTTTTATACAGTTCATAACTGGGCGTACTCCAGCTGCTACTATGATAAAATCACAATCTAGAACTGTTCCATCATCTAAGACAAGCTGGCGGATGTTTTGCTTTGATTCTATGATGGTATCGGATGCTTTTCTTCCTAGATAGAATTTGCACCCTGCTTGTTCAAATAATGTCTGATAGGATTTTGCTCCTGTCTCATCCAACTGAATTGAAAGGATTCGCTCTGCCATTTCAACAACTGTTACTTCTAGACCTACTTCTAATAATGCATAAGCAGCATCAAGGCCCACAAGGCCAGACCCAACAATCACTGCCTTGGCCCCTTTTTTTATATATGGTTTCATCATCTGTGCATCCTTTAAATGACGCAATCCAAATACATTTTTAGCCTCTCTAAAAGCTCCAACTGGTGGGATAAAACTATTGGCTCCTGTTGCAATTAGCAATTTATCAAAAGATATAAATTCCCGTTCCCTTGTTTTCAAATCTATATATTCTAGTTGACTTTGCTTTGGGATAATCTTAATTACCTCTTTCCCCCGTAGCCAATGAATCTGATTCTTTTCAAAAAAGTCACTTCCTGCAAAATTCAACTCTGCTTCTCCACGTTCTCCACTCATATATTTATGTAACATACACCTAGAATGTACATACAGGTCTTCGGAAATTATAATGATTTCCGCATCTGATTGATAGGTTCTGATTGTCTCGGCCGCTTTTATACCTGCCGCCCCTGCACCGATTATGACATGCTTCATCCTTTTACACCTCCTCCACATAAATTGCCTTCTTCGGACAGGCAGCCACACAGTTTGGCGTCCCCCCTGTTCCTTCACAAAAATCACATTTGATGACATATTTTCGTTCCATAGTATCTGGTTTTAACACTCCATATGGACAATTCATCACGCACATAAAACAAGAGCCACATTTTGTTTCATCGTAGAGTACATGACCCGTTTCTTCCTCTTTTTTGAGCGCACCGCTCATACAAGACATGACACATTCTGGCTGATCACAATGGCGGCAAAAGATTGGTTTGTATCCACCATCTTTATCTTGTACAATATGATTTCTGGTTTCATTTCTCTTGTCGGTCAAGTCCAGATCATAAATAGTTCCTGGATCCTTCCTGTGTGCCTGCATACAGGCAACAGAACAATTTTTACAACCATCGCATTTGCTGGCTTCAATCATAATTCTCTTCATTGGGAATCCCCCTTTGTTCATTTCTACCTGTTTTAAATGTTCAATGCAGCACGTTTCTCCATGATAATTTTTTCTAAAATATCCGCCGTTTCTTTTGCATCTGAATTTACAATTACATGTCCTCCGGTTAGTTGCTTCATGTCCTCTGTTAAGACTCTTACTGCCACGTCACTTCCTGTAATATATGGCGGCTGCCCTAAGTGAAGTGGAAGTCCAAGCGCCAATCCGAATGCCCCATCTGCCAAGGCCTGTTCTTCTAACCATTGCGCCGCTGATAATACAAGTGGAAGCTGCGGTAGATCAATATGTAATTCTTCTGCTAGTTGTGTTGCAACAATCTCAAGTCTTCCAATTGCAAGACATGGCCCGAAGTTAAGGACTGGCGGAATGTTTAATTTCTCGCAGACTGCACGCAGTTTTGGCCCTGCATACTGAGCAGCTTCCGGTGTCATAAGACCGCAGTTTTCTATTCCACCAGAGGAACATCCTGCCGTCAGAACAATAATGTCCTTGGCAATGAGTTCTTTGGTAAGCTCTACTGTTAGCACATCATGTCCTCCCGCTGTTAAGTTTGAACATCCTACAACGCCTGCAATTCCTTTGATATCTCCAGATATAACAAGGTCAATCAGCGGTTTCCATGTTCCTCCAAGAAATTCTTTTAAGGAAACCTCACTAACTCCTGTAAGAGTATGGTCATTTCCATGCTCAGGAATCAAATGAAGACTAACCTTACCTCTTCTTTCTCTATATGCCTCTACAATCTTTTCAATCATTTCTCTGCTTTGTTCTTCTCTGTGTTCAAAGTCAAATTTCATCAGTTCTGCATTCGCCTTCTTTGCCACATCATCCAGACAAATCTGCTTAATATTCAGCTCCTCACAGATTGGTTCTATCCCTGGAAGTGTGCAGTTAAATTCGGACAGTACTGCATCAATAGCTCTTGTCGCAAGAATTGCCTCACTCGTGTAATTATTCCCAGCATGCCCATCAAAGACTTCCGTATAGTGACTACCACGAAGTTGCAGATCCTGTCCCACACAAGTACACCCGACTAATTTAAATCCTTTTGCTCCAGCTGCTTTTGCTTTTGCTACTGCCTCTGGCTGAATCAATTTTTCTTGCAAATCAACAAAAATTGTGTGTTGATGACCAGTAATCATAATATTAATGTAGTCAGGGTCGATTACACGTAATCCAACTGGTGCAAGCCGAAGTTCCGGTTCCCCTAGGAGTACGTCATTTAATAGATTTGTCAGTGTTAATCCATATATTCCAGTAGAGATTCCAAGACGTAGGCAATCTACCAACATATCTACGGGGTCTGAACTTAAATTCGTGGAACATTTCACAACACCTTTAAATACTTCTGACTTTGCGCCTCCCGGAAGAATCCCAAGGGTTTCCCATCTTTCTAATCGTGGACCGTATCCTAATTTCTTTACCAGCTCCATCTGTTCGTATTCTGGTTTATACAAATCAGCTAGAACAGCATCTGCAACCTTTTCCGCTAGATGATACTCGTCATCCTCCTGCAAATCAAATAGTTCTCCTAATCTGTGAAGAGCTCTAATTCCCTTTAATTCTCCCCTTATTTTAGCTGTTTTCTTTAAGTTTAGTGCAGTGTTTTCTACAATATGGATATAACATCCACTTCCTGAAGCAACGGCACGCAAAAAATTTCTGGTTACAATCGTATCCGCATTGGCACCACAAATTCCTCTAGGTGCATCTGGAGCGATACGACAAGGACCGTTGGAACAAAGTCTACAACAGACCCCTTGCAGACCGAATCCACACTTGGTACTTTGTGAATCCACTCGGTGATGTGACGTTTCCATTGGCAACTCTCTAATAAACCCTTCTAGTGGTTTATCTGCACTTTTACATGTGTTGCACCCATAACATTGATTCATGTTTGACCTCCTCAATCTTATACTATACATATTTTGTATAGTATTTTATAAAAAAATACGCATTGCAACTAGGGAACCAGCTCTTTTAATGTGGTGCTCTTTAATTCCTTTTCTATTGTTTTTTGCAACTCACAGAATTTTTTATGAACCAAGCACGGCCTTTTTGGTGTATTAAGACTACAATGATAATCGCAACCAGTACAATCGCTTACTAGGAATGTCTGATCAACTGCCAAAAAGACGTCAAAAAGACTAATACTCTCTAAACTTTTCTTTAAAGAATAACCACCATTTACACCACGATGGGTTTCAATAATGCCAGCCTTTTCTAACTTTCTTGCTAACTTATAGATATAATTCATACTGATGTCTTCTTCTGCTGAAATATCAACCACTGGCCTCTTTTCTCCATTTGATAAAGCCCGTACAATTCTGATTGCATAATCACATTCTTTTGTTAAAAGCATAGCTCTCTCCTTTATTGATAATAATTTATCATACTGTATATTTTTTGTCAAGTATAAACAAAAAAATAACTGTATGAGAACATATCATGTAAAAATTAACAGTGGTTTTGTAAGTAAAACATGAAAAAGCCTTATATCAACTTCCTGAGTCAATATAAGGCCTTCTTCTATCTTGTTTAACTAAATCTATTTATTATTCAATGCTGCCTGAGCTGCTGCTAATCGAGCGATTGGCACACGGAATGGTGAGCAAGATACGTAGTTCAAACCAATCTTATGACAGAATTCTACAGAACTTGGATCTCCACCATGTTCTCCACAGATTCCTAATTTAAGACCTGGTTTAGTTGCACGTCCCTTTTCTGCTGCCATTTTTACAAGTTGTCCAACACCATTTTGATCTAATCTTGCAAATGGATCTGATTCATAGATTTTACTTGTGTAGTAAGAATCTAAGAACTTACCAGCATCATCACGAGAGAATCCAAATGTCATTTGTGTTAAGTCATTTGTACCGAATGAGAAGAATTCAGCTTCTTCAGCCACTTCGTTAGCAAGTAATGCTGCACGAGGAATTTCAATCATAGTACCAATGTGGTATTCGATATCAGATCCTTTTTCAGCTTTTACTTGTTCTGCTACTTCGATTACGATATCTTTTACAAATTTTAATTCTTTCTTTTCGCCAACCAATGGAATCATGATTTCAGGTACGATATCGTATCCTTTATCATTCTTCACTTCAATAGCTGCTTCCATTACTGCTCTTGTTTGCATCTTAGCAATTTCTGGATATGTCACAGCAAGACGGCATCCACGGTGTCCCATCATAGGGTTGAATTCGTGTAATTCATCACATTTAGCTTTTACTTCTGCAACTGTTAATCCCATATCAGATGCTAATGCTTTGATATCCTCTTCGTCTGTTGGAACAAATTCATGAAGAGGTGGATCTAAATAACGAACTGTCATTGGTTTTCCTTCAAGTACTTCATACATTGCTTTGAAGTCACTCTTTTGGAAAGGAATTAGTTCATTAAGTGCTGCTTCACGAGCTTCTACTGTATCAGAAAGAATCATTTTACGAATCTTAGGAATTCTTTCTGCCTCAAAGAACATATGCTCTGTACGGCAAAGACCAATACCTTCTGCTCCTAATTTAACTGCGTTAGCTGTATCCTCTGGAGTATCTGCATTTGTTCTAACTGCTAATGTTCTAAATCTATCAGCCCATTCCATAATTCTTCCGAAGTTTCCACTTACAGATGCTTCTACCGTTTTGATATCTCCGTAGTAGATTTTACCTGTAGAACCATCTAATGAGATGTAATCTCCTTCTACGATATGTTTTCCACCAAGATCGAAGTATTTTGCTTCTTCATCGATTTTGATTTCTCCACAACCAGATACACAAGCTGTACCCATTCCACGAGCTACTACAGCTGCGTGAGATGTCATACCACCACGTACTGTTAAGATACCTTCAGCTGCATGCATACCTTCGATATCTTCTGGAGAAGTTTCAAGACGAACAAGAATAACTCTTTCTCCTCTTTCTCCAGCTGCTTTTGCATCATCCGCTGTGAAGTATACCTTACCTGCTGCTGCTCCAGGAGATGCTGGAAGAGCTGAACCAATAACTTCTCCATCTTTTAATGCTTGTACATCAAATGTTGGGTGAAGTAATTGATCTAATGATTTAGCTTCAATTCTCTTAATTGCTTCTTCTTCTGTAATCTTTCCTTCATCAACTAAATCACAAGCAATTTGAAGAGCTGCTGGAGCTGTTCTCTTACCATTACGTGTTTGTAAGAAATATAATTTTCCTTCTTGAATTGTGAATTCCATATCTTGCATATCAGCATAATGGTCTTCAAGTTTTTTAGCAATTGCCATAAATTCTTTATAGCATTCTGGAAGATCTTCTTCTAATTTTGTAATTGGTTGTGGTGTACGGATACCTGCAACAACGTCTTCACCTTGTGCATTGATTAAATATTCTCCGTAGATACCATTTGCACCTGTAGATGGGTTACGTGTAAATGCAACACCTGTTCCAGATGTTTCACCCATATTACCAAATACCATTGCTTGAACGTTTACAGCTGTTCCCCAATCTCCTGGGATGTCGTTCATACGACGGTAAACAATAGCACGTGGGTTGTCCCAAGAACGGAATACTGCTTTGATAGCTTCCATTAATTGAACCTTAGGATCCTGTGGGAAATCTTCTCCCATTTTTTCTTTGTAGATTGCTTTATATTTAGCAATTACTTCTTGTAAATCTTCTGCAGTTAAGTCTGTATCAAATTCAGCACCTTTTTCTTCTTTTACATCTGTCAAAATACCTTCAAAGAAAGTTTTGCTCATTTCCATAACTACATCAGAGAACATTTGAATAAATCTTCTATATGAATCATATGCGAATCTAGGATTTCCTGTCTTCTTAGCAAATCCTTCAACTGCTACGTCATTTAATCCTAAGTTAAGAATTGTGTCCATCATACCAGGCATAGATGCTCTAGCTCCTGAACGTACAGATACCAATAATGGATCTTCTGTATCCCCAAATGTCTTACCTTGAATTTTTTCCAACTCACCGATTGCGTCAAAGATTTGTTTTTGAACTTCTTCTGTGATTTGTTTTCCTGAATCATAGTAGTTTGTACAAGCCTCGGTTGTTACTGTAAACCCTTGAGGGATTGGTAAACCTAAGTTTGTCATCTCTGCTAAGTTAGCACCCTTACCACCAAGTAGGTTTTTCATGTCTGCTTTACCTTCTTTAAATAAGTAAACCCATTTTGCCATGTCTTAAAGACCTCCTAATATTATTTTTTAGTACAAAACACCAAAAAAGGTGCCGACAAGGCAGCTTTTTAAGCAATTTGTATAACTAACGGTTACATTACAACTGACTAAGTTGCATATAGTATTTTATACGGTTTACGGACGTTCGTCAAGAACTTTCTGTGCAATTGGGGACGTAGCAAAATTCATTTTGCTACGTCCCCAATTGCACATTGCCATGCCCCTTTTGTTTTTTGCTATGCCCCTTTTAATAAAACATCAAATTATTCTATCTTTTCCTATTAAATACCCTTTTTATTGGTTATCCATAGTATTATGACATTTAAAATATCTAATATATTATTCAATTAAAAAGGGGCACACTGAATCTTAATTGGGGACGTAGCAAAATTCGTTTTGCTACGTCCCCAATTGTACAATTATTTAACCTTTAATTCCTGTTTGTGCTACACCTTCAATAAACTGTTTTTGGAATATAAAGAATAATACGATAATTGGTATTACTGCCATTACTGCTCCGGCCATTTGTGCTGGATAGTTTGTTGTATATTGCCCTTGTAATGTTGCTAGTGCTGGACCTAATGTCATTTTTTCTGTTGATGTATTTACAATTAATGGCCACATGAAATCGTTCCAAGCAAATTTTGCTGTAAAAATTACGAGTGCAACAATCCCAGGCTTTACTAGCGGTAACATGACTCTTCCAAAAATCTGGAATCGATTGCATCCATCTAGGAGCGCTGCTTCTTCCAATTCTTTTGGTAGTGACATAAAGAATTGTCTCATCATAAAGGTACCGAAAGCACTAAATAAATTTGGTAAAAAGAGCGCTGGTATGGTATCGAGTAAGCCCATTTTTTGTACGATCAAGTACTGAGGCATTAAAAATATTTGTCCTGGCACCATAAGTACCGATAAAATGATAACAAATAATATGTTTTTCCCCGGAAATTTTAATCTGGCAAATGCGTATGCCGCCATTGTACAAAATGCAACCTGCACAAATACTGTAACTACCGTTGATATAATCGTATTCATATATACTTTAGCAAATGGTAATGCCTCTACAATCTGCGAGTACGCATCTGTTACAAAATGCTTTGGAAAGATTGTTGGTGGAATTGCAAGTGCTTCTCCATTGGTCTTAAATGAGGTAAATACCATCCAAAGGAAAGGAAGTATTGTGATACCAACACCTAGTAACAACAAGATATGCACAAATAATTGTTTTGTTTTTTTCTTATGTTCCATATGTAACCCCTCTCCTTTCTAATCGTAATTTACCCATTTTTTCTGTCCAATTAGCTGAACAACCGTAATCAACATAATGACTACAAAAATGAAGATTGATATAGCTGCTGCGTATCCCTTATGTCCATAATCAAACGCATTTCGATAGAACATCATAACCATAGTCTGCGTACTTTCATATGCCAAACTCGTCTTACCGATCATCATATAAATTGTATCAAATACTTGAAATCCACTAATTATGGAAGTAATCATTACAAAAAATATAGTTGGGGACAACATTGGGATTGTAATTTTCAAAAATTGTTTCACTGGACCCGCACCATCAAGTGAGGCAGCTTCATAGTAGGATTTAGAGATACCTTGCATACCTGCCAATAGAATAATCATATTGTATCCAACGGTACACCAAATTCCTACAATCATTACCATATATAAAGCTGTTTTTGGATTTGTTAGCCACGCTTGTGGTGGAACTCCAAAGAATTCCAATACACTGTTTAGAATACCTACTTTTTCATTGTAAATCCATTTCCACACCATAGCTACCGCTGCTGCCATAGTTACTGATGGTAAGAAATAAATGGTTCGATAAATAGAGGTTCCTTTTATCTTTGTATTTAATAGCGCTGCAACAAATAGAGATAACGCAAGCCCTACTGGTACGGTGACTGCTACATACTTCAATGTGTTTCCAAACGTTCTCCATAACTCTTTATCACAGAGTAACTCTTTGTAATTATCTAGTCCAACGAATGTAGCAATGTTAAATTTATTTACATCATTAAAACTAAACCAAAAATTCTGTATAAACGGATAGATGTAAAACACAAGAATTCCAATTACTAATGGTAATATAAAAATATACGCTGCAATCCAATCTTTCTTTTCACGTTTTGTTGCCTTTTTTCGCACAACTTTTACTTTACTTACTGTCTCGGTCATAGACTACACCTGCTTACTTTGCAAGAAGCTTATCTGCTTCTACCTTAAGTTCTTTACATGCATCTGCTAATGATTGTTCACCTGCATATGCAATTTTTAATTTTGAAAGCTCTAAATCATATAATTCAGCTGCTGATGTGCACACTGGCAATGGATTAGCAATATCCGCATGATTGGTATATGCCGCTAAGTTAATATCTGTATTTGATTCTGCAAAATATGCTTGTGCATCGTTTCTTGCAGAGATTACAGTTCCACTTTCTCCTTGAATCTTCATAGCTTCTTCACCACCAAGCCATAGTGCAAATTTAACTGCTTCTTCTTCGTGTTTTGTTCCAGAATATACAGCATATCCTAGTCCATTAATAATATTTGGTTCTACGCCATTGAATTCTGGGAATTCAACCAAATCAATTTTATCAGAGATAGCATCATTTGCAACATATTCTGGTGTCATGTAAGAACCAGCTAAATTCATTGCGATTTGACCACCTTCAAACATAGCATCAGGAGTTGTCTCTGCTAAACTTGCAGCACTAGGTGAAAGTCCTTGATTAATCATATCAATCCAGCATTGAATGCCTTCTTGTGTCTTAGGATCTTCATAACCAGTCTCTGTCTTATCATCATTCAAAATCCATCCACCATTTGCAAATACAGTTGGATAATACCATGTTTGGAAATCAACTGGGCAAGCAAATGGATATACTCCATTATCAAGTCCTGCATCTTTTAATTTTTGTGCTGTTGCTACCAAATCTTCAAATGTCCAGTCATCTGTTGGGTATGCTACACCTGCTTTGTCAAAAATCTCTTTGTTATACCACAAAGCATTTGTATCAAAATCTTTTGGAACAGCAATTAATTTGTCATCCAATGTATATGCATTTACTAATGCTTCTGGGAAATTAGTTTCTACATCCAAGTCTTTTGCTGCCTCTGTTAAATCAAGAAGGATTCCACCTTCATTGTAGCTTTCCGCATGAAGAACATTGATCCAAAAAACATCTGGCGCAGTTCCACCAGTAGCAGAAGCTTCTAATTTGGTCCAATATTCTCCGCCTTTGTACGGTGTTAATTGAATTTTTACTGATACATTTTCATTTTCTTTTTCATAAGCGTCAGCAAGTGCCTCCATAGTTGGTCTTTGCTTTTCATCCCAGATTCCAAGTGAAATTTCTGTCTTACCATTGCTTGATTTACTTTCTTTCTTACTACCGCCACATGCAGTTAATCCAGTTACTGCCATTGTTGCAGCTAATCCAAGAGCTGCCAACTTTTTCCAATTCTTCTTCATCATTGTTCTCCCTTTCTTTTTGTTATTGCTTTCTTAATGTATCAAGATTAATAACAGCGCCACCTGCTAATCTAGATCGTTCTGCTGCAAGTGCACAGTAATGACTTTCTACTGAGTGTTCTACTGAAGTAATTGCACTTGTTGGTTCTGTACCTTCTATAATCATATCAAGAAATTCTTCTACCATGCGGTTATCACCACCTGCATGGCCCGAAAAATCTGTTGCAAGTTTGGATACATCTGTAATTTCTGTCTTCCCGCCAAATGTTGTAACTTTAATCGTATTTTCTGACATATCAGCCACAATTTCACCTTTAGTTCCCATGAATTTTGCATAGCGCGATCCTGTAGCTGTAAATGCGCACATTGTTAGATGAATAGTAGAACCATCCGTCATATTTAGATTCACTACTTGATGATCTACTACATTATTATCGCAATGATATACACATCTACCATATGGACCATTTTGTATTGCTTCTCTAATACTTTCTTCTGTAGGATGAAGTGCAACTACGTCTAATGGCCAATCTGTTTTACCATGAGCAACACCCGTTTTTTCATTTGTAATATAGATTTTTTCTGCATCAAATGGACAATTTTCTTTTGCCTTGCAACCATCCATACAACGATTTGCTGCACCTTCTGGTGCGCATTCTTCTTTAAATAAGTAAGTGCTTCCAAAAGAAGAAACTGAATCGCATTTCTTTCCTGTCAACCAAAGTAACAAATCCATATCATGACAACATTTTTGTAAAATCATAGGACTTGTAGTTTCTGAATTCCTCCAATTTCCTCGTACAAAACTGTGTGCTTGATGCCAATAGCCAACATTTTCAATTCCCATTATAGATACAGTTTCCCCAATTACACCGGTATCTATAATTTCTTTTAACTTGGTATAAAATGGAGTATATCGTAATACATGACAAACCACTACTTTTCTATCACATTCTTTTGCTACCTTCACAATCTCCCTACATTCATCTAAATTTGGTGAAATTGGTTTTTCTAATAGTAAATGATATCCTTTTCGTAATGCGGGAATTGCTTGGCTTACATGCTGTTTATCCTGGGTTGTAATAAACATCACATCTGCTAGTTTATCCTGAGCAATCATTTCCTCTGCACTAGAATAACAAGCTTCCTTTGGAACTTGATATTCTGCAGCAACATCTGCTACTTTTGCACTATCTATATCCGCAATGGCTACAATTTCCATTTTTTCTGGAAATAATTTAGCTGTTGGTGCATAGGTATCCTTCCCCCTACTACCTAATCCTGCCAAAGCCACTTTTATTTTTTTACTCATAATGTCCTCCTCACTATCATGCATACATGTTGTTAAAATTCTACTTTTATTTGTATTTATTATAGCTTTCTTTATCCATTTTGGCTTACACTATCATCCTTATACATTGTCAAATCGTCCACTGATTGTTTATATTATATAATTTATTTTAGAAATACCATCATTTTCTATTCATTCAGACAATAATTCTTTCGTCTTAACTCTTTCATATACAACTGGTATAAATTTTCAATATAGTGCGATATATAAAAGAAAAAAACCAGGCACGACACATAAACATGTGAGGCGTCTGCTTTGACTCCAATTCACTATAGGTTGTGATTATTATAACTGATGTAGTTTTCATTTGTAAATATTTAATCGTCCATAGTATTTATACTATTGTCCAATATTGTTTTCCATTTTATAATCTGTTAAAATAATAGTCAAGCATTACCAACTTTTACATCTTTCTGCAAAGGAGAAATCACATGACATATATTAGTACGCAATTAAAAAAAGAAATTCAAATATCTGAACTCATTACAGTTCACTATTTTGAATATATGAAGGATTTTATTTTTCATGGAGAATCACATGACTTTTGGGAATTTTTATATGTTGATAAAGGCTGCGTATCTGTACAAGCAGACGAAACTTTTTACCAATTAGATGCGGGGGATATCATCTTTCATAAACCGAATGAATTCCATGCGATAGAAGCAAAAGGAAATAAGGCTCCTAATCTTGTTGCCATTTCCTTTACTTCTAATTCTAGCGCAATGAAATTCTTTAATTCTAAATACTTTACACTATCAAAAGAAGAACGAAAGATTATTTCACAAATTATCGCAGAAGCAAAAGCCGCATTTACCACCCCACTTCACTTACCATCCATCGAACAAGTAGAGTCATCCGAAACGGCCCCTTTTGGCGCTGAACAATTAGTCCAGATATATCTTGAATTATTTTTAATTCATGTAAAGCGCAACCATATGGAAAGCGAGGGTGAAAAAATCACTACGGTTCCAATTCCAGCTCCAATGGATTTGCCAGCCAATTCGGAATTATTAGCTCAAATAATTCATTATATGGAATTCAGAATTTGCGAGCAATTAACCGTCACACACATTTGCGAGCAATTCTCATTAAGCCGTTCTGCATTGCAATCTTTATTTCATAAAGAAAAGCACTGTGGTGCTATGGATTATTTTAATCAAATGAAACTAGAACGTGCAAAAGAAATTATGCGAGATGGTACTATGAATTTAACTGAAATTGCACACTACCTCTCTTATAGCTCTCTACAATATTTTTCGAAGCAATTCAAAAAGGCAACTGGTATGTCGCCTCTTGAATATTCCTCCTCTGTAAAAGGTATTACACAAGCTGTAGAACGAGCTACCTCGCACCTATATAATAGTCAGCCATAGTTCCATATTTCTTCCGTCTTAGGTGAAGTTATCTTTAAGCTTCATCTAAGAATACGCGGTATCCCTTTACTACTTCATAAATATCTGCTTTACTTGTCACTTCCCATGGCGCATGCATGCACAGTACTGCGACACCACTATCAATGACTTCCATACCATATACCGCCATAATATAGGCAATTGTTCCACCGCCGCCCACATCTACTGCTCCCATTTCTGCCATTTGGAATGCTACATTGTGATCTTCAAACATTTTCCGTAACCTTGCTACATACTCTGGATTCGCATCATTCGTACCACTCTTTCCATGACTACCGGTATATTTATTAATGACTAATCCATTTGCTAATAATGATGCATTTTTCTTCTCATATTTATCAGCATATAATGGGTCAAACCCTGCATTCACATCAGAAGATAACATTCTTGAGTTCGCTAATGTCCGACGCAATTTCAATTCCGAGTATCCTTCCACTCGATCTATCAATTCTGCTACTGCATTTTCAAAGAATTTTGATTGCATTCCAGTAGCCCCTACACTTCCAATCTCTTCTTTATCTACTAAGATACAGCATGCGGTACGTTTCACTGGCTTGTTTTCCAACATTGCCAACAAAGAGGTAAATGCACATACTCGATCGTCTTGTCCATAGGCCATAATCATACTTCTGTCGATTCCACAGTCTCTTGCCTTACCAGCTGGTACAATCTCTAACTCTGCTGACAAGAAATCATCTTCCTCTATTGCATAAGTATCCTTCAATAATTTAAGAACGAATGCCTTCGCTGCTTCTTTTTCTTTTTCTACACCAGCTAATTCTTTATTTCCAATGAGCAAATCCATTTTTTCACCCGCAATTACTTTGTCCGCTGTTTTTGCCATCTCTGTATCTGCAAGGTGGATTAAAATATCTGTAATGACAAATACTGGGTCTTCCTCTTTTTCTCCAATGACAATTTCAACTTTGCTACCATCTTTTCTAACCACGACTCCATGTAATGCTAGCGGTATTGCAACCCATTGGTATTTCTTGATTCCACCATAATAATGAGTATCAAAATAAGCATACCCTTCGTCATCATATAATGGGTTTTGTTTCACATCGATTCTTGGAGAATCTATATGGGCACCCAAAATATTCATCCCATTTTCTAACGGCTCTTGCCCCACTTGAAAAAGAACAATGGATTTATCCATATAGGAGCTATATACTTTGTCTCCTTCTTTTAGTTTCCCATGTTTTGCAATAATCTCATGTAGATCCTGATAACCAGCCTCTTTGGCTCTTCGAATAGTTTCCGTTACACATTCTCTTTCTGTTTTACCGGCATCCAAACAAGTCTTGTAAATAGCATTTACTTCTTCTAATTCCTGTAGCTCTTTCTGACCATAGCTCTTCCATAAATTTTCTCTTTTCATGTTGCACTTATCTCCTTCACTGTCTATTTTATCTATTTTTATATTATATCTCCGTCTCTTTTACATAGCTTATCATTTTAACCTATATTATTATACCATTGTCTTTGGTAAGATTTACGTTATTCTAATTGCAAGAAAAAAAAGATAATAATACCATTTTCTTAGATAATCTTATAAGCCTACTTCATGATGTAATTATATAATGAGAGATAGCCAAACACAAGATAGGTGTTTGAAAGATGGGAGGATTTTACATATGAAATTAGTTACATGCGCTGGCACAACACTCCAATTCTATGAAGATACACTGTCTTTTTCTATCAAAAGAAAAGGAACTACATGGGACTGGGCAACTGATTATACTCCAAAATTTACAATTGGAGATGAAAGTTTATACTTTCAAAGCGCTAAAACGATTAGTCACAAAGACTATATCACAGGCTTAGGACAAGGAGTCATCTCACACTACGAAGGATTTCAGGTAAATGGTTCCGCTTGTAATCTTGCATTTGAAACCATTGTTTGGATTGAGCAAGCAACTGGAGATGTGTTTTTTGAATGGATTCCATGTCAAGAGTCTGATGTTTGCATTAAGGAAATCTACTGGCCGGGGTATATGTCCTTTGATACGCCAAAGGAAGACTGGTATACATTACTAAATATCCAACAAGGACTATTGATACCAAATACATGGAATGTAGCATTAGAAAAGCTTTACTTTGATGGTCTACTATGTACTGCTGGTGCATATATGCCTTGGTTTAGCCAAATTAAAGAGCATCAAGGTTATATTGCTATCTGCGAACAACCCTGGGATTCCGCATTTTATGCAGAACATCCCGAAAATGGACCATTTACACATGTTGGTATGAAGTGGGGGCCAAGCCTTGGTAAGATCGCTTACCGAAGAACTATGAAATACTCATTTTTATCAGATTGTACCTATAATGATATTTGCAAAGTATATCGTGCTTATGTGAAAGAGAAAGGATTATTTTGTTCTCTGAGTGAAAAATCTGCAAAAGCACCTTCTGTAAATCGATTAATCGGAAGTTCTTTTATGCACAAAGGGATTAAAACACAAGTTATGACGGACTCTGAGTTTTTTGATCCAACTAACCCTAACAAGAACAATAATCTGACTCCATTTGATGCACGTACAAAAGAAATCCGGCATTATCACGATTTGGGATTCGAGAAATTATACCTTCACCTCGACGGATGGGCAGAGCCAGGATATGATAACCAACATCCAGATTATCTACCCGCATGTGAAGCCGCTGGCGGCTGGGAGGGCTTAAAAACATTAACAGATACCATTCAATCCTGTGGCTACCTGTTTGGTATTCACGATCAATACCGTGATTATTACTTTGCAGCTAAGACTTTTGATAAAAATTTTGGCTGTCAACAAATGAATGGAGAACTATTAGAGCACTCTCGTTGGGCTGGTGGGCATCAAACGTATCTGTGTGCTACCCAAGCACCATTCTATGTAAAACGAAACTTTACAGAAATTGCCGCTCATGATGTTCACCTTGACTGTGCTTATCTAGATGTATTTACCTGCAACGATGGTGATGAATGTAATCACCCATGGCATCGCATGACTCGCAGAGAATGTTTCGAATTCCGTGGTCTTTGTTTTGAATATCTCTTATCTCAAGGAATCCTGCCAAGCTCAGAGGAAGTTACTGATTGGAGTATGAAGAGTTTAGTATTTGCACATTATGCTCCTTATAATTTTATGATGCACCAACCCGGGACACCACAAAACGGAATTGCAGTTCCACTATTTAATCTAGTGTATCATGACTGTGTCATAGAACCTTGGATTATGGATAAGGTTAGCGAATATGATGACTATATGCTTTATGCTCTTCTCAATGGCGGTGCCCCATATTTCATTCGTGACGCCGCTTACCAGAATATAGACGGAGCATTTCAAACTGATTTTTCTTTTACAGAAAAAGAATCATATGAGCGTTGCCAGATTGTAGCAAAACTACATGAGCGCATAGCAAAATGCGAAATGGTATCTCATGAGTTTATCGATAATAACTACCAAATACAAAGGACAACCTTTAGTGATGGGACCACAGTAACCATAGACCTAACAGAACAATCTTATCAGATAACATAGATTGAAAAATTGGGGAAAATTGGGGACGTAGCAAATTGAATTTTGTTACGCCCCCAATTCATTTTTACTATGCCCCTTTTGAAAATCACTGTGTCCCTTTTTACTATTGTATCTTACATAACATTTTTATTCCTTGAAATATTTGATCTACTTTCTTAACAGATATATCTAATGTTTCTCTTAATCTTTGTTTATATTCTTTTCGAAAATCTATTTCTTGTATGATTCGTAAAGATGTATCAATTGAATAAGACGTTTTCATTTCATTCAATATTTCCAGTGCAATATCTCTATATTGTAGTTCCATTTCTTCCGGTGTATCAAGTATTATAGTTCTTGTTTTTTCCTTGTGAAACTGTATAAATTTTTGCTTTGTCTTAAATCTGCAAATTCCGCTTCAACTGAACGCGTATTCCGCTATCAGCTGAACATTGATTCCGATTGTTTCTGAACATGTTTCCGGTTCAGTCTGAACAATAAATATAACAAAGTGTT
>JBQKKG010000011.1:0-124110 GCA_052116865.1 Lachnospiraceae bacterium LCP25S3_G4
TTCTTCGCCGTCGGTGATAAACGAACAGCATTGCTTTTCCATCCGGTCAAGGGGGGCGTAACAAATCAATACATTACGTGGTGGCAATCCCACGAAAAAAATGATTGACCCCGTTTTATTAGAAAAAAAACTTATAAAATATGTTTAATAGTTATTCTGATAGTTATTATTTTAATATATATGTTGATGGAACATAAGATAGATACGGTTTCTAATTTTACATTTCCTTCGTTCAGCATCGTAAAACATAACGTTGCTAATGAGGACAATGGGTGGAATCTGATTCTTGTAAACCGTGACAATTATATTCCCGATAATTATGAGGTAGAATTAACAGAACTGTCAAACGGTGAAAAAGTGGACTCCAGAATATATTCAGAATTACAAGAAATGTTTAATGCAGCGAGGGCGGAAGGATTACACTTGTATGTTGCGGCAGGATATAGAACACAGCAAAAGCAGCAGCAATTATTAAGTGAAAAAATAGAAGAATATAAAAAGGAAGGTTATTCAAAATTCGAAGCAAAAAAACTTGCTGAACAATGGGTTGCTACTCCAGGAACGAGTGAGCATCAATTAGGTATTGCGATTGATATAAATGCTGATACTACAAAAAGTTCCAGTGATGAAGTATATAACTGGCTTGCGGAAAATGGGTACAAACATGGATTCGTAAAGCGTTATCCTTCAGATAAAAAAGAAATAACGGGTGTTATTAATGAACCGTGGCATTATAGATATGTTGGAAAGCGGGCAGCACAGGATCTATACATTAAAGGAATTTGTTTAGAAGAATATATAGATATTCTGGAATAAAGAAGATGAGTTGCCATACGGATGTTTATGGTGGACAGGAATTTGTTGATTCGGAGTATTTCGTGGGTTATACTTTTATAATATGCCCTCTTATCCGTTTTGAAATTACTGATAGGGTTGCGTTGCACAATGAGCTTTGTTCTTGCAAAAATCCCAAACCGTGGCTTCCCTTTCTGCAATATTGAAGGAAGTCCTGATATTGATTTAACGCTAATTTGATTTTATTAGGAACTTGATGTTTTATGAGGGGTTAAAAAGAAATGATTTGAACTTTTTATGAAATTAGTTATCTAGTAGTTTGATAATGGCTTCTGTAACTTGTAGCTTGAGAATTTCAAAATCCAATCCGCTATGAAAAAAACCTGATGTTTCTTGCCTTAATGTGTCAATTAAAATACAAGAAATATAAACTTTTTCAAATGCATTTTGAGGAGCGATATTATTCTTACTCAAAATATTTACTATTCTAAAAAAATATTTATTTTCTAACTCAGAAAAGTGACGATTAATTTTCTCATCTTCTAAAATCATCATTTTTAATTGTGCCAAATTATGACCTGCGGTGTTATATATGCCAAGATAAAGAGTTATCCAGTTTTTTACGAAGTCTGATAACTGATATGGTTGTTGCGCCTCTAATTTTTCAAATAACTGTTTAGACATATTTTCAAGATAGCCTTGAAAAGCAGCAATATATATTTGTCGTTTATCTTTAAAATAGCAATATACTGATCCAGTTGAAACACCAGCACGTTTGGCAATTTCAATAGTATTAGTTTTACTGTACCCTTTCTCACAAAACAGCTCAAAACCTATATCCAAAATCCGTTGCTTCTTTTCTATTGAACGCTTTTGCACAGGCACTCTTATATCTGTCATATTTTCACCCCGTTTTTATTATACTTGTGATTGGTTGGGAGGTCAAGTAAATATGAAGTTTATTCATGTTCTGTTGACACTGAGAAGGCTTTCTGATAAAATCAAAACATGAAAACTATTCATATTTTAGCAGGAGGAAAACATGAACTTTTTAGAATTAGCAAAACAACGATGTACGACACGAGGTTTTACGGAACAGAAAATAATACACACAGAGTTGGAACGAATTTTATCTGCAAGTCGAGTTGCTCCAACTGCTTGTAATAAACAGCCACAAAGAATTATTGTTGTCCAAAGCAAGGAAAAAATAGCAAAGGTTCAAAAAGCATATAAAACTTTTGGATCTCCATGTGTTCTTGTTGTATGCCGTGATAGACGTGGCGAGTTAGTTCGTCCATATGATAATAAATGTTCTGGGGATTTGGATATAGGCATTATTTGCGACCATATGATGTTAGCGGCAAGAGAATTAAATATCGGCAGTGTTATGGTGGGATTGTTTGACCCTGCTATAATAAGCACTGAATTTGATATACCAGAATACATAGAGCCTACGGCGCTACTTTTTTTAGGCTATCCAAATGAGGGATTTTTAAGTTCAGAACGGCACGTTCAAGAACGGAAATCATTAGATAAAACAGTTTGGTATGAGGAGTATACAGAATAAACAGTAAAGTGCTCAGATATAACTTAGTAGCTCTTGTTTTTTTGGATGAATTGTCTGCGAACAAAAGTGACAAGCCTTCTGTCTTTAGGGAAAACTCGGTGTTTCGCAACTTTGTCATTTTAAGCACACGAATAATGATAGAAGGAGGATTTATGAAATTACACCAGATGTATAATCCAATTACTGCAACCCCTTATTTATGTGATAAAACATATATGGAAGTTGCACCATGTCAAGAACTAGCTCCATATATAAAATGTTTCTGGGGAAGTAGAGCGCCATATGAAGAAAATCAAATAGGAGGCATGAAGTCAAATTTTATCATACCGGATACTTGTATGGATATTATTTTCGATATTAATTATACAGATAATGAAATAAATAATCATTTTTCTGGAATTAATGATAGACCATTTGAGCTGAATCGAAACAATAACGGAAAAACCTTATCAACATTTGCGATTCGATTTTATCCTTGGAGTGTATACCTTTTTTCTGAGGATTCATTGATAGATATAAAGAATCAATCGTTAGATTTGGAATACCATTTTTCTGAATTAAAAAGGGAAATGGAACCGATGCTTTTTTGTATTCAAAATATGAAGCAACGGATTGCTTTAGCAGAGAAGTATTTATTGAAAAAACTTCATTTGGATAGAATGAACGATTATGTGATGAATGCAATGTGTAAAATAATAAAATATAAAGGTAATCTTGATATTTCTGTATTAGCAAACAATTTACATATAAGCATGAGGCAATTAGAGAGAGTTTTTGCAGTAAATATAGGAATTTCACCTAAAAAATTAACTTCTTTAGTAAAATATCAATTTTTATGGCGAGATATTTTAGTTAATAAAAAATATAATATATTAGATGCTGTATATATCAAGCACACTTATTACATGAATTTAAAAGATATCATTCATTAACAATAAAAGAAGCAAAAAATAATGCATTGAGTAATGTCGCATTTTTACAAGAAAATTAAGTGTTAGATTTTATATAATTAAGATAATACAGTGAAGGAGGTGGCGATATGTCAAATTTAGATTTTGGAATTATTCAGAATTGGATGCATCGAAATGCCAGAGAATTAGATTTGAATATTTGGAAGTGTTTATTTGAAAATGGAAGCCCAGAAGAAGTGGCAAATACAATACACTTATATCAAAATGAAGATGGTGGTTTTGGGAAGGGAATTGATCCAGATAATTGGAATGTCAATTCTACACCTTATGCATGCATTTATGCAATTGAAACTCTTTGCATAGTAGGGTTTCATGATATGAAACATCCGGTTTATCAGGGAATAAAAAAATATCTAGAAACAACAGATATAGAACAATGGATTTTTACAGTATCATCGAATCAAGATTACCCACATGCATCTTTTTATAATTATAGCGAGGAATATAATAAAAATGAAAGTTTAGGTGTGGTTATTTCATTAAGTGCTTTTGTTCTTGAGTATATGGAAAACACACCAATATATCAGATTGTAACACAGAGATTAGATTCATATATCGAAAAAATATATGATAATAATTTGGGTGACATGGGACCTGCGAGTTATATTATTCTTATAGATACAATGCAAAAAATGAAGATCAAAGGGTATGATTATGATGAATTGCAATATAGATTGAGTGAAATTGTGAATCAGAAAATGCAAAAGGATGAAAAACAATGGGATAATTATGGATACCGCCCTTCTGATTTTATAAAGTCCAAAGATAGTTATTTTCTAAAAGGGAATGAAGAAATCGTAAGAAAAGAGTGTGAGTTTCTAAAAAGAACACTTCCAATAAATGATGTATGGCCAGTATCATGGTGTTGGTTTGAAAATGCGAAACGTTATCCTAAGGAAGAAATGATAAGTTTACATTTTGCAAAAGCAAGAAAATGTATTGAAAAAGTCAGATTCTTAAAGGAATTTAATGAAATCAAAGGATGTATTTAAAGAAGTAATATCGTAATTTATTTTGCAAAAATTGTATTTCATAAGGGCAATCACGAACAGTGGTTGCCCTTTTTTATACCGTGCACCCAGTAGTGGAAGCATATCAAAAGCCTAAATTACTCTTAAAAAAGAAAATGAAATACTATTGTGAAATAAAGAAAATATAGATAGATTTTTCAATTTTAAACCAGTATAATTAGACACAAAGTTGTTTTGTTAATTTATTAGCCTTAAAATTGAGGCATTTTGAGAGAACTTGATATAATCTGCCATAGAGACACCTTGGAGGTGTCCAAATTCATAAGTTTGGAGAAGAAAAGTGAGCATCTTTCAACAGAAAACAGAATTTTCACTCTATTAATATGGACAATAATTTTGCTGTGCATTTCAGATGGTGTGGGAGGAACCTGCCGAGGACAATTTTCCTTCGGTGCACGAATCATTATTCAAATTAGCAATTTGCTTTTTTGAAGCACTTGTTTTTAGCGGCCGACCAAGCAATGTATAATGAAAAAGGCACTGAAAACTTATGAATATGGAAATAGTATCAAGGGATGGAGTGAATGGAACATGAAGAAAATATTAATTATTGAAGATGATCTGGATGTTGCCAGAGAATTAGCGTTATCTTTAGAAAAGTGGGGATTTCAAACAGAACTTGCAAAGGATTTCCATGAATTGGTGAAGGAATTCATAGAGGAAAAGCCCAATATGGTATTAATGGATGTTAATCTGCCATATTACGATGGATTCTATTGGTGTGGAAAAATAAGAGAGGTGTCGAAGGTTCCAATATTGTTTTTATCCTCGAGAGATTCTAACATGGATATCATTATGGGGATGAATTATGGAGGAGACGATTATATTACCAAGCCCTTTTCTGTAGAAGTATTAATTTCGAAAATTCAAGCATTATTTCGCAGAAGCTATGATTATGCAGGATCAGATTCTCTTTTGTACTATCAGGGGGCAATGTTAGATATTGAACGATGTAGCCTCCAATATAAAAATAATGAATTGGATCTGACCAAAAATGAACTTCGTATCCTAACCCAGTTAATTAAAAATAAAGGGAAGGTTGTATCACGCGAAAGATTGATGATGAGCTTATGGAGCGATGATGAATTTGTAAATGATAATGCATTGACCGTAAATATTACCAGATTACGGAATAGAATTAAAGATTTTGGAATGGATGACGTAATAAAGACCAAAAAGGGAATCGGGTATTTTGTATAATGAACTGGAAAAGATTTTGTAGAGAAAATAAAAAAAGGATTTTGTTTCACGGATGCGTTCTGATTTTTATCAATATTTATTTCCTCTTATTAACTTTTATCAAGGGCGGAATGAAAGAAATTTATTATCTAGATGTTATATTGATTGCATTCTATTGTGCAGCATTTTTTTGTCAATATAAAAGATGGATTAATCGTTTTGCTATGCTTTATAAAAGTGTTGAGAGAGAGGTGGATATTAACATTGATGACGTACAACCGAATTACTTGGAAGAAGAGATTTTGACTTATATTATAAATCATAAAGAAAATAAGTATGCGAAAGAGTTAAAGGAAAAAGAGCAACAGTTAAAAGATATGGAAGAATATATTTCAAAGTGGGTACACGAAATAAAACTTCCAATCAGTACGATATCTATGCTACAGGAGAGAATGGAGGAGGAGCAGTTAAGTTCAGAAATAAAAAATGAAATGGAAAAGATAAATTTTCTTGTAAATTCTGTTTTGTATGGAAGTAGGGCAACAGCAACTGCCGAAGACATTTTTATATCAGAGCAGAATTTAGAGAAAATCGTAAGAGAAGCTGTGAAAAGTAATGCATTTTTATTGATTAAAAATAAGATTGAAATAAAGTTAGAAAATTTAGACTATGAGCTGTATACAGATAAAAAATGGATTTTGTATGTATTGGATCAGCTAATCAATAATGCAATCAAATATGCAAAAGATCCGGGAGAAATAAAATTCTATGGAGAGGAAAAGGAACATTGTGTCTGTCTGAATATCCGTGATTCTGGAATCGGTATTGCGCAGGAAGACCAGGAGCGTATTTTTCATAAAGGGTTTACTGGAAATAATGGACGCAATAGCAGATATAAATCAACAGGAATGGGATTGTATTTTTCAAAAAAAATATTAGATAAATTAGGGAATTCCTTTGAAGTAGAATCTGTTAAGAATGAATATACGCTGTTTCGAATAAGTTTTCATAAAATTTCTGACTTTACATCTGTTTCAAAAATGTAATATTAGATATTGAAATGTAATGTTAAAGGAAGGATTTTCACAGCAAAACCCGCTAAAATTGAATTGTAAGCTAATTACAGATTAGAAATGAGATTTTGGAGGAAATGATACATGAAAGAAATTTTAAAATTAGAAGATATTTCGAAAGAGTATGGACTAAAAGGATTTAAAACAAGGGTGCTGAACCAAATATCGTTATCGGTAGATGAAGGCGAGTTTCTATCAATTATGGGACCATCTGGAGCAGGAAAAACAACATTATTGAATTTGTTGTCTACCTTGGATCAACCAACGCGAGGAAGGGTTCTTCTAGATGGAATTGATTTAACGAAAGTAAAGAATAAAGAATTATCTGAGATACGTAAAGAGAAGATCGGATTTATCTTTCAAGACTATAGCCTATTGGATAATATGAATCTAATGGATAATATTGCACTCCCGCTGGCACTGGGCAGAAAGAGAACAAAAATAATTGAGGATAAAGTACATCAGATGGCAAATCTCTTTGGGCTGCAGGAACACTTAAAAAAATATCCTTATGAATTATCAGGTGGACAAAAGCAAAGGGGAGCTGCAGCAAGAGCTTTAATTACAGAACCAAAAGTCATTTTTGCAGATGAGCCTACTGGTTCCTTAGACTCCAAGTCATCAATCGATTTATTGGAATGTTTGAAAAGAGTAAATGAAGAGAAGAATGCTACGATACTTATGGTTACCCATGATGCTTTTAGCGCAAGTTACTCGAAAAAGGTTTATATGCTAAGTGACGGTGAAATTAAATGTCAGTTGAACAGAGGAAAGGATCGGAAAGAATTTTATGGAAAGATCATTGACTTATTAGCAACTTTAGGAGGTGCCAAATAATGAGTGTATTTTCCATAGCAATTTCTAATTTTAAAAATAATATAAAGACATATACCATGTTTTTTATTTCGATGATCGTCTCTGTTGTAATTTTAAATAATTTTTTTATTTTAATAAATGGTCAGGCATTGACACTGTTAGGGGAAGCTAATGCAAAATATATGAATATGATTATGAAATTGGTAAGTGTTGTTTTAATTATATTTATGTTGTTCTTCATCTGGTACACTTCAAATGTTTTTTTACGAAATCGAAAAAAGGAAATTGGGTTGTACACTTTCATGGGTGTTGATTTGAAAACCATTGGAAAAATCTATTTTACAGAAATGATGTTAATCGGTCTTAGCGCCTGCTTTCTTGGAATTGGGATTGGAACGTTATTTTCAAAGTTTTTTCAAATGCTTGTATTTACATTGGCGGGATTCCAGGTAGATGTTAAATTTACAATCACTATGCCATCAATCGTAGGAACTTTCCTAATTTTCATGGTAATATTTTTACTTATGAGTATAAAGGGGTTTATTAATATTGCAAGGAGCAAGGTTATTGACTTGCTAAATGAAAGTAAAAAGACAGATCGGATGCCCAAAATTAATGTTGTAACTTATCTGGTTGCAATGCTTTCCGTGGGATGTATTGTATATGGCTACTATCTGGTTATTCAGTCTCAAATGAATGCAGTGAAAACATTGTTGTTGGTATGTCTGGGAACCTATGGATTATTTTATGCAGTTTTACCGGCTATTTTTAAATTTCTGATTCGTAATAAAAAGATACTATATAAAGGAGAAAATGTAATCACCTTAAATAGCTTGGCTTACCGAATTAAAAAGAACTATACAACATATGCAACCATTGGCATTTTGACCGCTTGCACAGTCACTGTATTAGGAACGGCTGTTTCAATGAGAAATCTTTATTCTATGAGTGAACAAAATGACCAGCTGTATTCAATTTCTTTTTCTTCCATTGATCCGATAGATGAAAAGGGAATCAAAGAACAGATTACAGATGTATTAGGAAAAGAGAAGTTTGATTTAAGCACACAAGCATGTCTTGTGAATCGTACATTAAAATCGGTTGAGTCAGGGGAAAATGAGACATATATCGTAATGCCATACCAGCAGTTTACAGCAATTTTAAAGGCAAATGGAAATGCAAGGGATCTACAGAAGGTTCGTGAATCCATGGTAGAAAACAATCAGGTGATTTACGTACAAAGGCCAGGAACGCTTATGAGCATCATAAAGAATAATACTGTAACGGTTGCAGATAAAGCTTATCAGGTCAGCGAGAGTGGTATTCGATTTAAAGTACTGGGTACGTTATTGGATCATCCTATCGTTGTTGTGAATCAAAAAGAGTATGAGCAGTTGAAGCTGAATGGAAAGATGCATAATTTTTATGGATTCAAAGCGAGAAGCGAGAAGCTTTTATTAGAGAGAGAGAAGATAGAGCAATTGGGCAAAAAGTTGCAACCATATTTCTTAGATAATTTAAAAGCTCAGATAGGTGTTCACAAAACCAAAGGTGTGGAATGGCTCAAACTTGTATATGCAATTGGTGCTTTTTTGTTTTTTGTGTTTGTTTTAGCGGAAGCAAGTATTATCTACATCAAAATTCACAGTGATGCAATGGAAGATCGAGGAAAATATAAAATTTTAAAAAATATTGGAGCTTCCAAAAGGGATTTAGGAAATGCAGTTAGAAAAGAAGTCGCATTATTTTATATTCTTCCATTATCCATTGGATTGTTGCATAGTTATTTCGCAATTCTAGTATTAGGAAAATTTTTGTCTGAAAATTTAGGAACTACATTCTTTGTTAGTGCCTGTGCATCGATTATGATATTTATTGTAAGTGCAGTTATTTCGATAAAGAACTTTCGAAATCTGGTAAAAATTTAATTTGTAAGGGAGGATAAAATGGCAATTGAAAAGGTTAAGGCATATTTTAGTCAAAATGGATAGATGTATGTAAGGTATGGGAGGAATTATAACTTTCGGTATACGATGATTGAAATTGAAAGAGTTACGAAGGACCCAATAGAATAAACCACTAATAGTGCACCTGCGTACAAAACGCAGGTGTATTTTAATTGTATTAGCAATACAATCTTTAATAAATCCTAAGAATTAGTACATGAAAATTTTAGATATATTTGATATTCTATAATTTAATTATATTTTGTGATAATTGAGATAAATGTTTTTTGAAGGACTCTTTTCTAAAAAAGCAAATAGGATGCAAAAGTTAATAAAAGGGGAGTTTCAATATAAGACATTTTGAAAGTATATAGCAGATCGAGGAAAGAGATGAAACAGAAAAAACGACAGAAAAAAAGATATAAAAACAAAAGGATTCGAAGAATAAAAAAAATTTGTAAGTTAATTTTTCGCATTGTTTTTATTATTATAGTATTTATTTGTGTACGAAAAATTTTTCACATATTTATAAATTTTCATACGACAGACCAGAAGAAACCTGAACAAAAAAGAGATTTAGAGGAGAAGGAAAGCGAGCTGGATTTGAGTACATTGCCCATAGAATTGCAAAAACTATTTAAGGAAAATAAAGAGGCAAGGGATTTTGTTATTCATTATTCTGAGAAAGAAAAATATTTGGGGAAAGAAATTAATTTGGCGAGTGATATAAAAAAGGGTGAAGTCCCGCTTCTATTTCAATGGGATAAGAGATGGGGATATGATTTATATGGGGATGATATGATTGCAATAGCAGGATGTGGTCCAACTTGTATGACCATGGTATATCTATATTGTACTGGGGATTATAAAATGAATCCGAGAAAAATGTCAAAGTATGCATATGAAAATGGATACTATTCAGAGGAAGGAACTGATTGGAATTTTTGGACGGACGGTGTAAATGGATTAGGGCTTACTGGTGAAACGATACCGTTAGATGAATATAGGATCAAGGAGAGTATTGAGGAAGGCAAATTAGTCGTCTGTAGTATGGGACCAGGCGATTTTACAACACAAGGTCATTTTATCTTAATCAGAGGGTATCGGGATAATGGCTTTTTAGTAAATGATCCCAATAGCAAAGATAGAAGTGATAAAATATGGAACTATGAGACATTGTGTCCACAAATTGTAAATCTGTGGGCAATCGGGAAGTATTAGAGCTAAATTCCTATTCACACTATGCTAATTATAAAAGTAGCAATAATATACTTATTGATTTAATCGATAAGTATGAGGAATTATAGAAAATATTAATTTGACCCCTATGCTGTGTGTTGCTAAAATTTTAAAATAAAGATATAAAGTGCAAAAATCACATACAGGAGGGAAATTATGAAGAAAAGAATTATTAGTGTCATATTGGTCGTTGCAATGGTTGCAACACTGTTGATAGGATGTAGTGTAAAGAAAAGTAGTAAATCTGCATCTGACGGAGCGGATTCTAAAGGCAAGGAAATTACTTTAATGGTACCGGATTGGGGAGTACCGACAGACGAACAACTTGCAGCATTTACAGATGAAACGGGAATCAAAGTAAATATTGCAGAAGTAGGCTGGGATGATATTCGGGAGAAACTGGCAACAGGAGCAAGTGGTGGAGAAGCAGTGGCAGATGTTGTTGAAGTTGACTGGTCATGGGTAGGAGAATTTGAAGCTGCGGGCTGGTTAGAACCTTTGGAAGTATCAGACGATGATAAAGCAGATATGCCGACAATTGAAACATTTACAATTAATGACCAAGTATTGGCTATGCCATACGCTAACGATTATCGCTTGTCTTTTTATAACACAAAACAGTTTGAAGCGGCTGGAATTACAACAGAGCCTCAGACTTGGAATGAGGTATTAGAAGATTGTAGAAAGTTAAAATCAACAGGAACAGTAACGTATCCATTTGCAATTGCATTAAATGCTGAAGAAAAAACATCTACATGTTTGATGTGGCTTGCATACACGATGAATGGTATTGTATGGAATGAAGATGGAACACTAAACAAAGAGTCGGTTACAGAAGCATTGAAATACATGGAAACATTAGTAAAGGAGGAATTGGTGGCTCCAGAAGATAAGACATCTTCAGGGATGGATGCATACAAGCGCATCTGCGGGGGGACGGCAAGTTTTCTTACAGGCCCGACCTCGTTTGTATCTAGAAGTACAAATGCAGAAGAGTGCAGTGTTGTTGGTGAGATTACACCAATTCTTGTTCCAGGTAAAGGCGCAAAAGCAACTAAAACTATGGCACTGCCAGAAGCCCTTGGTGTGACGAAAGCGTCTAAGAACAAAGATGCAGCTAAGAAATTCATCGAATGGTATACGTCTGCCGATATGCAGAAGCAGTTAAATGAATCGAATAGTGCAATTCCTACCCGTAATTCTGTATTAGAAGAGCTCATCAATGCTGGCAAGATTAAAAATGCTGGAGCAATGTTAGATGAGGCAAAATTAATATCCTCTCCATTTCCTAACGGAGTACCTTCATACTATGCAGAAATGAGTAGTGCTATGTATAATGCAATCAACAAGATGGCACGAGGAGAGATTACAGCAGAGGAAGCGTATGCAGAGATGGAAAAAGCAACAGAAGTCTTAACCAAAGAATAATAGGAAGTTAACATGAAAAAGAAGCTTATACCTTACTTTTTACTAACACCCATGATGATCATCATGGGTGTATTAGTATTTTATCCAATCATAGTCACCTTTTCATATAGTTTGAAGAAGTGGAAATTAACAGCACCATCAGATATTCATTTTGTAGGAATACGTAATTATCTAGATATTCTGCAATCAGATTCTTTTTGGTATAGCATGCAGAATACGGTCTTGATTCTAGTATTTGTTGTAGTCTTTACAACGATACTTGGATGTTTGACTGCAAGTTTTCTCAATGTGAATGTAAAATGGTCCGGGGCCCTATTGGCGCTGTCTATTCTGCCGTGGGCGCTGCCCCCCTACGTGAATGGTATTTTGTGGAAATTCGTTTTTTTCTCAGGTTATGGATTTTTAAATAAACTATTACTTAGTATCGGACTCACTAGCACGCCAATTGAGTTCTTGAGTTCTAGATGGACGCTTTTATTAGTCATTGGAATCGTTGTTGTGTGGAGAAGTACACCTTTTATGGCGTTGGTGTGCATGGCAGGACGCCAATCCATTCCAAGTGGAATCTATGAGGCAGCAAAGGTTGATGGAGGACATAAGTCTGCGATATTTCGACAAATTACAGTGCCGTTAATGTTACCTTTTGTAGGAGTTGGACTAACAGCCACATCTGTTACTGCAATTAATGTATTTGATGAGATTGTATCGTTGTCTGGTTATAGTGATTTGGGGAAAAATATCCTAATGGAAAGTTATCTGATAACCTTTGAATTTTTGAATTTTGGTAAAGGGGCTGCCGTCACGTTTCTGGTAATGCTTTGTGCATTCGTGTTAGGAATCTTCTACCTTAGAAGTTTGAATAAGGAGGTGGAATATTAATGAGAGGTGTAAAAAGAATCGGTTATATTTGTGCAACATTTCTATTCTTACTTCTAACAGTAGGACCATTTATCTGGACATTTGTATTGTCAATTACTCCAGATAATGCGATGTTTGCACAAACGACAAACTTATTACCTGAGACAGTTACTTGGGCAAATTATGCAGAGTTATGTTCGACAACTAGTCGTAGAGGACAGGTTTTCTTTACTGGTATATGGAATTCTCTAAGAGCAGTCGGCATTACTTTATGTATTGGGATTCCCATTGCACTAATGAGTGCATATGTATTAGGAAGAATGGAATTCAGGGGGAGAAAGATCATAAAAAATCTTCTCTTAATAACAATGGTGATTCCAGTAATGGCAACCATTATCCCGCTGTATCGTATGTTTTCTTTTGGAAAATTACTAAACAATATCTTCTGGTTAAGTATGGTATATGTAAGTTCGTATTTACCCATGGCAGTATGGCTGACATCAAATCACTTTGCAACTATTCCCAAGGAATTAGAAGAGGCGGCTATGATTGATGGATGCAGTAAGGTAAAATGTTTTTTTCGGGTGATTCTTCCACTTTCTTATCCAATTATTTTGTCTATTATATTGATTATGTTTTTAAATACTTGGAGCCAATTCCAGATACCACTAATATTAGCATCCTCTATGGATACAAAGCCAATGGCCATTGTGATTTCGGAATTTATGACCAAAGATTCTATTCAGTATGGGCTTATTGCAGCTGCAGGGATGATAGCATTGATTCCGCCAGCATCCACTGCACTGGTATTTAGAAAATATCTGGTTTCGGGAATGATGAAGGGATCTGTAAAGGGATAACAGGAGAAATGAGAATATGAAAAAAAAGAATAGAAAGATTAAAAAAAATGTAGGATGCTGGCTTCTCTTGGCCGCGTCCTACATTTTTTAAGTACATACTTATTTAGAATCTATAGAAGTGTATCCATGATATCCGTAGAGAATTTAAAAGATTCCTTGGAAAGACCAGATTCCTCCATTTTACGCTTTAGTGTAGTGGAGTAATGTTCTGTAATAGCTCTACAAATTGCCTTCGTATCGCCAGAACAATAGATGTCGTAGATATCTTTATGAATCTGATACTGCTTAGCTGTGAGCGTTTTGGTATCACGCGTCTCTATATAGCAGCTAAGGAAGGTAGCATAATCCAAATCTTTCCATGCTTTTAACAAACGTTGCATTTCAGTAGCTTGAATAATCGTTTCGTGAAACAGGTTGTCATTACTGACTAACTCTGTAACCGTGCTTTCCTCTTTCATCTGTTCTATTATCTGTTCCATTTTCTTGAGTGTGACATCTGGGATAGCACCCTTAAAGGACTTGATTGCAATCAATTCATAAGTCCCGCGCATCATATATACTTCAAATAAATCTTCAAAGGTAATATCTTTAACGGAACAACCAACATTTCTTGTATATCCAACCAGCCCCTCTTGTTCTAATTGACGAAAAGCTTCACGGATTGGACCGCGACTTACCCCAAATTCTTCAGCAATTTCCTGCTCAATAATGCGTGCACCAGGCTTCAATTCATGATCAAGAATCTTTGAACGTATGGCATCTACAACGTTTTCACGCAAAGTACGGTATTTAATTTCACCCATTTTTATTTCCTTCCTTTGGTAGAACTAAACTTATTTATTAGTATTCTAGCACAAGAGAAGAAACTGGTAAACAAAAGAGCGTTAAAAACTGGAATGAAATATTACCTAAATTTGGAGTATTAACTTGACATTGTGAAATGTTTATTGTAAATTGTTAACAAAAGACAATGCATTATCACAAGAAAATAAAAAAGGAAAGGGATACTTTTGTGCAAAATGTGCAAAGATAGGTAAGCGATTATGTCAAGTATTACTGAAAGAGTTATGCAGTTGCAGAAAATGATGAAAGAAAAGGGGATTGATATTTATGTTGTGCCAACCGCCGACTTTCATCAGAGTGAGTATGTTGGAGAGCATTTTAAGGTTAGGAAGTTTATCACTGGTTTTACGGGATCTGCTGGTACTGCTGTAATCACTCAGGGTGAGGCCGGACTGTGGACCGATGGACGTTACTTTATTCAGGCTGCAGAACAGCTTGAGGGATCTCCGGTTCATTTATTTAAGATGGGAGAACCGGGAGTTCCAGATATCTCCGAATATGTCACTCAGGAACTTCCAGAGGGCGGCACCCTTGCATTTGATGGTCGTGTGGTTTCTATGGGAGAAGGAGTAGAATACGAGACAATAGTAGCGGAAAAGCAGGGGAAGATCTATTATGAAGAAGACTTGATTGATCAGATCTGGACAGACCGTCCGTCGCTTAGTGAAGAGAAAGCATTTGCATTAGAAGAAAAATATACTGGGGAGTCTGTTGCTTCAAAGCTTGCACGCATCCGTAAAGAGATGGAGAAATATCATGCCACATCACATGTGCTTACAACGATAGACGATATTTGCTGGATTTTAAATATCAGAGGTAATGATATTGAATTTTTCCCATTGGTATTGTCTTATGCGATTATTACCATGGATAAGATGGACGTATATATCGATGAAGAGAAACTGTCAATTGAGATGAAAGCGGATCTTCAAAAAGATGGGATTGTATTCCATGCTTATAATGATATCTACGAAGATATCAAGGAAATTGATGGGAAGGAAAAACTGTTGATTGATCCTTCTAAGATCAACTATTCAATCTATAGTAATATTCCAGAAACAGTGAAGAAAATAGAAGGAAGAAATCCGGCTATTTTATTCAAAGCGATGAAGAACGAGACAGAGATCGCAAATATCAGAGAAGCAGAGATTAAGGATAGTGTTTGCCATGTGAAATTTATGAAATGGATAAAAGAAAACTATGACAAAATGGTAATTACGGAATTAAGTGCTTCTAAAAAACTGGATGAATTTAGAGAAATGCAGGAACATTATATTCGCCCAAGCTTCGCGCCTATCTGTGCTTATGGAGAACACAGTGCACTTTGCCATTATGAGTCAAGTCCAGAGACTGATGTACAATTAGAGCAAGGAAACTTTTTCTTGACGGATACAGGAGCTGGATTCATGGAGGGATCTACAGATATTACCAGAACCTATGCACTGGGCGAAGTTTCCAAGGAGAGGAAAGAACATTTTACATTGGTTGCTATCAGCAACTTGCAGTTGGCAAATGCAAAGTTCTTGCATGGAACGACTGGGTTGGTTCTAGATATTCTTGCAAGAAAACCATTCTGGGACAGAAATTTGAACTTTAATCATGGAACTGGGCATGGAGTTGGATATCTTTTGAATATTCATGAAGGTCCTACTGGATTTCGTTGGAAATACCGAGCAGGAGAAACCCATCCTTTGGAAGAAGGCATGGTACTTACAGATGAACCAGGAATCTATATAGAGGGTTCGCATGGAATCAGATTAGAAAATGAATTGCTAGTGCGTAAGGGAGAGGTAAATGAGTATGGGCAGTTCCTTTATATGGAAACGATTACTTACATCCCATTTGATCTTGATGCAATTATTCCAGAACTGATGTCTGCAGAAGATAAGAGATTGTTGAATGAATATCATGCAATGGTATATGACCGTGTTGCACCATATTTAGATGAAGAGGAAAAAGAGTGGTTAAAAACATATACAAGAGCAATCTAAAAAGGAGAGAAGAACAATGGAAAGAAAAAATATGTGGAAGGAGTATGGGGAGAAAGAAACCCAAGAACTCGAACAATTATGTGATAAATATAAACACTGTCTGAATGAAGCAAAAACAGAGAGAGAATGTGTTAGTCTTGCAATTACCATGGCAAAAGAGTGTGGATACCGTAATCTTACAGAGTGTATAGAAGAAAATCAGAAGCTTCAGCCAGGTGACAAGGTCTACGCAGAATGTATGGGCAAAGCACTTGCATTGTTTCAGATTGGAACAAGACCACTAGAAGAAGGGATGAATATCCTTGGGGCGCATGTAGATTCTCCTAGGATAGATATTAAACAAAATCCACTGTATGAAGATATGGGCATGGCATATCTGGATACGCACTACTATGGTGGAATTAAAAAGTATCAATGGGTCACAATTCCACTAGCTATTCATGGAACTGTAATTAAGAAAGACGGAACAAATGTAAAGATTGTGATTGGAGAGAAAGATGAAGATCCAGTATTGGTAGTATCTGATCTCTTAATTCATCTTGCACAGGAACAGATGGAAAAAAAGGCAAGTGTGGTCATTGAAGGAGAGAGACTAGATATTCTGGTAGGAACGAAACCTCTAACAGAGATGAAAGAAGAAAAGGATGAGGTGAAGGCCGCAATTCTTCAATATTTGAACGAAAGCTATGATATAGAAGAAGAAGACTTTTTGTCTGCAGAGTTGGAAGTTGTTCCAGCAGGAAAAGCAAGAGACTGTGGGCTCGACAGAAGTATGGTCATAGGGTATGGACAGGATGACAGAGTCTGCGCATTCACTTCACTATTTGCAATGCTGGAAATGGAGCATCCAGAACGCACAAGTTGCTGTATTTTTGTTGACAAAGAAGAAGTTGGAAGTATGGGCGCAACTGGTATGCAATCCAGATTTTTTGAAGATACTGTGGCAGAGATTACAAGCTTAACTCAAGGGACCACTGATGTAAAGGTTAGACGTGCACTGCGCAATTCCTTTATGCTTTCTTCTGACGTTAGTGCAGCCTTTGATCCATTGCATGCAGATGCATTCGAAAAAAAGAACACAGCATATTTTGGGCGTGGATTGGTGCTGAACAAATATACTGGAAGCCGAGGAAAGAACGGTACCAGTGATGCAAATCCAGAATACATAGCCAAACTTAGGAAGATATTTGATGATAGTCAGATCGGATTTCAGACGGCAGAGATGGGAAGAGTTGATCTTGGTGGCGGTGGTACCATCGCCTATATTATGGCCAATTACGGCATGAATGTGATTGACAGTGGAGTAGCGGTATTGTCTATGCATGCGCCACATGAGGTAACAAGTAAATCCGATATATATGAAGTATATAAAGGATATAAAGCATTTTTAAGAGAAATGAGATAAAAGAGATTCTTGAGAGGAGATATGAAAGTATGGAAACACAGAAGAAAGGTTACCCAAAAGCATTTTGGGCATGTGCATGTACAGAGATTTTTGAACGTTTGTCTTACTATCTTGGACGTTCATTGATTCTAATTTTTGTAACTGCATCCGTAGCAACTGGAGGACTTGGATTATCTGACAAAGTAGCAGCTAATATGCAGTCTAACCTGACCGCATTTTCTTATTTGATTCCACTGCTTGGTGGTATTGTTGTAGACCGTTTTATCGGTGCAAAGTATACAACACCTATTGGAATGATTATTGCAGGTATTGGATATTTTATGGGATCTATTGCAACTGGAACAACCGGTGTTTATATGATGATCTTTTTTGTTAGTTTAGGACTTGGACTTTTCAAAAATGGACCAATTATTGGACGTGTCATTACAGATAAGGCACAAATGGATTCTGCATTTTCAATGCGTTATATGTTGGTAAACGTAGGAGCTTTTGTAGGAACATTTCTGGTGGGGATACTATACAAAGATGTATTTGCAAAAGATGGAATACTTGGATTCGCACCTTGTTTTAAAATTGCAGCACTTGTTATGATCATCGGAGCATTCTGGTACTTCTTTATATGCTGGCGCTTTCTAGGAGATATAGGAAAACGTCCATTCAAAAAAACATTGACAGAAGAAGAGCTTGAAATGGAAAAGGAGGAAAAACAAGAAAAACAAGAAAAAGGTGAGAAAAAGCCTCTTACGATTATTGAAAAGAAACGAATTGGGGCAATCATTATCGCTTCGGCCTTCTCCATTGTATTCTGGATATTCTGGTATCTTGCATATTTGCCAGTATACTACTATTGGGCTGATAATATGAATTGGGTGATTGCAGGTTATGAAATTCCTTCCACATGGTTTGATGCGGGCAATTCACTATTCTGTGTTATTCTTGGACCGGTTATGGCAACTTTTTGGATAAAACTTGCTGCAAGACCAAAGGGAGATATGAGTTTGTTTAAAAAGACTGGCTGTGGTATCGCCATTTTGGGACTAAGCTACGTATTATATGCAATCATTGATATTACACGTGGGCAGAATAAAGCGAGCGTACTGTGGCTAATTGGATCGGTATTTTTGTTAACGCTTGGTGAGATGTTCTTTTCACCACTTGGACATTCTTTTATTAGTAAATATTCACCAAGTAAATATCTTGCTGTGATGATGTCTGTATGGGGATTTGCGACATTCGTAGCAGCAAAAACATATGGATATGTATATGGATTTTTGTTTGGCGGAAACTTTGCATTTAAGAATGCGTGTATTGGAGTAGCACTTGTGGCATTTGTAGCGGCGATTCTTATGTTTATTATGGATAAAAGGTTGGCGGCACTTGTCGATTAGGAAAGATTAATTAATTGAAAATATATAAGTTTATGCGATCACTTTGGTGGTCGCATTTCTTATGTACTTTGATTCTGTTTCTGGAATTCATAATGTCATATTACTCAAGATAAAAAATCTGTTAATGATAAAGAAAATATTTAAAGAATCTGTTTAAAGCAATTGTAAATACAAACAAATTGGACAAATTATAGATTATATGATAAAATGACTAAAAGATTCAAGGCAAAAAACATAAAGAGTGTGAAAAATCAATTTCTTTGATGGGGATTTCGGTGTACGAGGTTCCTTATTTTTTATTTATTAGAAAAGATGAGGTAGAGAGGAGTTAATATTCATAAAAGTGAAACGATTTTTTGTACAAATAAAAAAGGAGTGATTATGATGATTGAATTTAAGAATGTGAGCAAAGTATACCCAGGCAATAAAGTAGCAGTAGAGAACATCAATTTGAAATTTAATAAGGGAGAATTTATTTGTCTTATTGGAACTTCAGGTAGTGGTAAAACGACTTGTATGCGTATGATTAATCGGATGAATATTCCATCAAAAGGTGTTGTGGAAATTGATGGACGAGATATTTCAAAAATGGATGAAGTTAACTTAAGGCGTCGGATTGGTTATGTCATCCAGCAAATTGGTCTAATGCCACATATGACGATATACGACAATATCATTATGGTTCCCAAATTACTTAAGTGGTCAAAAGACAAGATGGATCAGGTAGCTCGTGATTTGTTACACAAGGCAGATCTGCCAGATAGCTATCTGGATTATTACCCTTCAGAGTTGTCAGGTGGTCAGCAGCAACGCGTGGGTGTACTTCGAGCATTGGCAGCAGATCAGGATATTATTTTGATGGATGAGCCTTTTGGAGCCTTGGATCCTATTACAAGAGAAACACTTCAAAAATTGGTGAAAAAACTACAAAAGGAAATGGGTAAAACGATAATTTTTGTCACCCATGATATGGATGAGGCCTTACAGTTATCAGATCGAATGGTTGTTATGGATCAGGGGAAGGTTATTCAGTTTGATACACCAGAGAATATTCTTATAAATCCAGTAAATGAGTTTGTTAGAAACATGCTAGGTGAAGAAAGAATTAGTCAAGCGAAGTTTGATTATGAATCGGTTGAACGAATGATGATTCGTAATCCATATTCAATTGGGGAGGAACGGGCGGTATCAGAGGCAGTCAAGATGATGCACGAAAATAGGGTTGATACGTTGTTTGTCGTTGACGATCATAATATCTTGAAAGGTCATATTGATATATTTGCTGTGGATCGACAGAAGGCAGCCGGTAAAATGGTAAGGGATTTTCTAAAGGAGGCAACATTCGTTTATTCTGACACTAAAATTAGAGATGTGATTTATTATATTAATGATTTAGGCTGTAGGAATATGCCGGTAGTAGATAAAGAACAACACTTGCTAGGTCTTGTTACTCGTGCTACGGTTGTAGATGTTATCTATGATGGGTTGTGGAAGGATTATCAACCAGACGAAGAAAATACTCAGATTGACGATACTTCAGAGAGTCGATTGCTAGATGAGAGTAGTAAAGAGGAGGGGGATCAATGATTAGCTGGTTAGCAGAGAACAAGATGAGATTGCTTACAATGATAGGAGAACATTTGGTCATATCGTTAGTAGCACTTGGAATAGGTGCTTTGATTGCAATTCTACTAGGTATATTTTTGACCAAGGCTAAAAAGATATCTCAATTTTTGATTTCAGTGACGTCTATTTTACAAACAGTACCATCGTTGGCGTTACTTGCAATCATGGTTCCCATATTAGGGGTGGGAAAAACTCCGGCAATCGTTGCATTAGTCATTTATTCCCTACTGCCTATATTGAGAAATACTTACTTAGGAATGTCATCTGTAGATTCGAATTTGCTTGATGCATCAAAGGGAATGGGGATGACTTCTTGGCAGGTTATCTCAAAAGTACAAATTCCTTTGGCACTTCCAGTTATCATGGCTGGAGTTAGGTTGTCGGCTGTATATCTTGTATCATGGGCAACGATTGCTTCGTATATAGGTGCAGGTGGATTGGGCGATCTTATTTTTATGGGTTTGAATAATTTTAATTTTAACGCTATTTTTGCAGGAACTATCTCGGTTACCATTATGGCTTTTATGTTTGATCTAATTCTAGGGAAAATAGAGCAAGGCTTAACACCAATAACAAAAAGAGTGACAGCTGTAACGGCGAAAGGAGGAGTGAAATGAGTGCATCGAAGCGTAAATTTGGAATAAGAAGAAAGTGTTATCAATTATGGATAGGTCTGTTAGTGAGCATGTCACTTCTCTTAACTTCGTGCGCTCTGCCTGGCTTAGGTTCTGATGTAAAAAGTGATGGTATCATTATTGCAGGTGGTAACACGACAGAACGGCAAATATTAGCGGAGGTTGTTGCGCAAATGTGTCAGCACTATTTGGCTGATACCAATCCAAGGCTAATTAATAATTTGGGATCAACGATGTTGATCGTACAGGCATTGGAAAGAGAGGATGCGAATGTATCCGGGGCTATGTATACCGGTACTTCATTGACAGGTGAGTTAGGGTTAGAATCTATTACGAATGCTGATAAAGCAATAGAGGAAGTGGTAAAGGGGTATCATGAAAAATACAATATGGTATGGTTTCCTTCCTATGGTTTTGGAAATACTTACTCGTTTATGGTTTCTAAAAAACTTTCTGTAGAAAAAGGAATTACAAAGGTAAGCGATTTAGAAAAGTATGCAAATGAAGTTAGAGTAGGTGTTGATACTGGATGGCTTGATCGTCAGGGTGACGGTTATCAAGGGTTTCAAAATATATATGGATTTTCGTTTGCTTCTATTCGTCCAATGGAGATAGGCCTTGTTTATGACGCTGTTAAAAATGAAGAGATGGATGTTGTATTAGGCTACTCAACAGATGGACGAATCAATGCCTATGATTTGGTTCTTCTTCAGGATGACAAACAACTATTTCCATCTTATGATGCCAGTCCAGTTGTTACGAAACGGCTTCTTCAAAAGTATCCTGAGTTGGAAACTATTTTGCTCAAATTAGAGGGTGAAATTTCATCAGAAACAATGCAGTATTTAAACCGGATTTCTGATGAACAGAAGGTTGAGCCTAGTGTAATAGCAAATCAGTTTCTAGAGGAACACAATTATTTTGAGGGTAAGGATGTCTTGGCTTTGACAGATCGAGCACTCTATCATGATATAGTGCAAGATATCCTTCCAATTAGTCAAAGGGGAGGTGAGGAAAAATGATGGAATTGATTCAATACTATCAGGTTAACGGAAGTTATGTATGTTCACAATTTATACGGCATTTTCTTATTTCAATTTATGGGGTGATTTTTGCAGCAGCTGTTGCAATTCCACTAGGATTCTTTATCGTTCGTCATGGTAAATTAGCGGGTTGGGTTATTTCACTTGCGAATATTATTCAAACGGTTCCATCATTGGCGATGTTATCTATTCTTATGGTTGGAATGGGACTAGGTCCTAATACTGTAGTTATGACAGTTTTTATGTACTCAATGTTACCAATATTAAAAAATACGTATACAGCCGTGAAACATGTTGATAAGAACATTTTAGATGTTGCAAAAGGGGTAGGGATGACTAAAAGTCAAATCACTTTTAAGGTAGAGTTACCACTTTCACTTTCTATCATTATAGGAGGTATCCGAAACGCTATTGTAGTTGCAGTTGGGATTACTGCCATTGGTACTTTTATTGGTGCGGGTGGCCTTGGAGATATTATTTCAAGGGGAATCAACGTAACGGATGGAGGGGCTATTATTTGGGCCGGAGCGCTTCCAACAGCTCTAATGGCGGTAGTGGCTGATTTTTTACTTGGTATAGTAGAGAAGCATATAGCAGTTTGTTCGAATTAAGAATGTTGTATAGAAGCGAGACGCTAGTCTTGCTTCTAATTTTTTGTACTATCTTATATATTATAAAAACTAAATTTTCCCATTGAAAACAAACGTATGTTCTGATAAGATAAAGACACGTAACTATTTTACATATAAAATTTGAAAGGAGAGATGGGGAAATGGGAACAAATAAAAGTTATGTCTGCATAGATCTGAAGTCCTTTTATGCCTCGGTTGAATGTAAGGAACGCAGGTTAGATCCTATGACTACAAATCTTGTAGTTGCTGATCCGGAGCGCACAGATAAAACAATCTGCCTTGCAGTCTCTCCAGCAATGAAGGCTCTGGGAGTTCCCGGAAGGTGCCGGGTTTTTGAAATACCAAAAAGTATTCCATACATTATGGCACCGCCTAGGATGCAGCTTTATATTGATTATGCAGCGGGTATATATAAAATATACTTAAAGTATATATCCAAGGAAGATATCCATGTTTATTCTATTGATGAGGTATTTATAGACGTAACGGATTATCTCCCTATGTATCAAATGGATGTGAAGGAATTGGTTTGTATGATTATGCAGGATATTTCGAATACAATGGGTATCATGGCAACGGCAGGAATCGGAACCAATATGTATCTGGCTAAAGTGGCATTGGATATTATCGCAAAGCATTCAAAAGATGGTATTGGCGTACTGGACACAGAATCTTATCAAAAGCTATTGTGGAATCACAAGCCATTAACTGACTTTTGGCGGATCGGAAAAGGTGTTGCAAATCAGCTGGAGCGAATGGGAATCACAACCATGGGAGAGATTGCAAAAGCAGATGAAAAAACATTATATGGTCTGTTTGGAATCGATGCGGAATTGTTATTTGACCATGCATGGGGATTGGAAACTACAACGATGCAAGATATTAAGTCCTATAAACCGAAAGCAAATTCCATTTCCAGTGGACAAGTGTTGCCTAGGGATTATCAATTTGAAGAAGGTAAATTGATTGTAAAGGAGATGGCAGATTTACTCTGTCTTGATTTGGTGTATCAAAAGTTGGTCACCAATTCCATCACATTGCATATAAGCTATACAAGGCATATAGAAGAAAAATCTGCACATGGAACTGTATCGCTACCGATTACTACAAGTTCTGCGAGAAAAATCATAGACTATGCAGTGAAATTATATGAACAAATTGTTAATAGACAGATACCAATTCGCAGGGTAAATATTACGTTTAATCATGTACAGGATGAAGCGTATCAGCAATATGATTTGTTTACAGAACCGTTGGACATGGAAAAGGAACACCAGATACAAAAAGCTATATTGGAGGTTAAAGAACGATTTGGGAAAAATGCTATTTTAAAAGGAATGAATCTTCAAACTGGGGCGACGACAGTGGAACGAAATTGTCAGATTGGGGGTCATAAAAGTGGCGTCAAGGATGAGTAGAGAAAACAGGGCAAAACAATTTATGCCGTTCGCAGCACTTAAGGGATATTCGGAAGCTTTGAGAAAAAGAGAAAAGATTATAGTACCAAAGATAGAACTTTCCGAGGATTATATGGAAGAATTAGATCAAAAGTTGAGACAGGTACAAAAAAACGATATGGTCAAAGCAGTTTATTTTTATAAAGGAGCATACTTGGAAAAAATGGGAATGGTATCCAAAATTGACAAGATAGAAAGAAATATATGGATTGTGAATGAAAAAATATCTTTTGAGAATTTGTATGATATCAGTAGAGATGATATACGTTTGCCTAAATATAATTAGAAGAATCACTCTTTACAGTGCATTCAATGCCATGAATGGCGAAATTTATGATTATTCATATAATGTTGTAAGAGGTGATAATATGTGTATTAGGAATATTATAAAGTCAATTTTTAAACCAAAGATTCATATAATGATAAACGAAAGTGTGGATCCTTGTATATTTAATATAAAAGGAACAGTAAAATGCTGTTGTATTCCGCTAAAATCGGGAAATGTTTATTTTACCACAAATATAGATTCTGGTATTGGTTCGGTACTCATAAGCCCGAATCCCGCATCAATTACAAAGGGAATGTTCTCAGCAACTTTAAATGTATCTCCAGGTACGATAGGAAATGTAAGTATTACAGCAACTGTGACTTACTGCGGTAGAATCGCAACAGCTCAGACAATCATTAAAACAAACTGTCCGTCACAAGGTATTAACAGAATATATGTTGCCAATTATTGTGACACCACAGTTTCTGTAATTGATGGAGAAACAAATACTGTCATCGATACTATTCTGGTTGGTCAAAGTCCTAGGGGCATTGCAGTTAACAACTTATCAAATTTAATTTATGTTACAAATAGAGAAGTTAATATTGTATCTGTAATCAATGCGAGTACTAATACAGTAATCGCAACCATTCCGACAGATGATCCTCTATTTTTAAGTGTAAATCCGATAACTAATCGGATTTATGTTGGGAATACTAGTTTAGCCACAGTTTCTGTGATTGATGGTAGTACAAATACAGTCATAGATACTATACCAGTATCAGATTACCCACAGGGAATAGGCGTTAATCCAGATACAAATTTTATTTATGTTGTAGGATTAGAGGCGAATTCTGTTGACGTAATCAATGGAGTAACTAATACCGTTGTTGATTCCATTGTTGTTGGTGGTTCTCCTGTAATGGTAGCGGTAAATGCTACTACAAACTTAATTTATGTAACAAATCAAGTCGACGAAACGGTTTCTGTGATTAATGGGGTTGATAATACCGTTGTATCAACCATTTCGATTGGTAGCTTACCTATAGGAATCACAGTAAATCCGACCACTAATTTCATTTACACCGCGAATGTTGTGAGTGATACCATATCAGTAATAGATGGGAATTATAATACGATAGTGGATACCATTACGGTAGGAGATAGTCCAGGCTTCATAGCAGTGAATCCGACCACTAATTTCATTTATGTATCCACCTCTTCTGATAATACAATTTCTGTTATAGATGGAACAACCAATACCGTTGTTGCAACGGTACCAGTAGGATGCTTTCCTTATGATCTAGGTATTTTACTTTAATTATTGCAAAGTTAATGATTTTATATACCCCTTGCTCACTGCTTAGAGTTAAGGGGTATATTTATAGTTGTAAATATAAATAGAGATAAAACATAAAGTACTTATAATATTATAAAAATTTGAAATAATAGAAAATAATGAAATAATCAAAAGGGCGTAGGAGGTTAGAAAAAATGTCAGACATGTTTTGTTTTCAATGTCAACAAACTGCAGGAAATAAAGGTTGTGTAAAAGTAGGTGTATGTGGAAAGCAGCCTAAAACAGCAAAATTGCAAGATGATTTAATTTATGAGTTAATTCGATTGTCAGAAGCTGTTAGGTCTAATAAAGCTACTGAAATATCGGATAGATTGGTGAGCGATGGATTATTTGTAACACTGACCAATGTTAATTTTGATAATGAGAGTATAACAGAGTTTATTAGTAGAGTACAAAATGAGATTACATTTATTGGTGGAGATAGTGAATGTAAAGTAGTTGGTCTATGGGATGGAGAGACAGATCTTGTTTCTTTAAGGTCAACATTACTTTTTGGTATGAAGGGGATGGCTGCCTATGCGCATCATTGTAGGAATCTAGGATATGAGGATAAGGAAGTAACAAATTGGTTTTACCGTGGACTTTGTGAAATTAATAGGGAGCATTCCGTAGAGGAGTGGTTAGATCTTATCATGGAGTTTGGAAAAGTTAATTTGAAATGCATGGAACAATTGGATAAAGCTAATACTGAAAGCTTTGGTACTCCAACACCAACAAGGGTAAATACCGATATTAAAAAGGGTCCATTTATTGTAATTTCGGGTCATGATCTTCATGATTTAAAACTTCTATTGGAACAAACAAAGGATAAAGGAATCAATATATATACACATGGAGAAATGTTGCCGGCACATGGATATCCGGAATTAAAAAAATATCCTCATTTGGTAGGAAACTTTGGAACAGCTTGGCAAAATCAACAAAATGAGTTTCAGGATATTCCCGCACCAGTTCTTTTTACTACGAATTGTCTAATGCCTCAAAGACCAAGTTATCAAGATAGAATCTATACCACCTCAGTTGTTGGATATGAGGGATTAATTCATATAAAAGCAGATGAGAATGGAAATAAAGATTTTACTCCTATTATCAGACAAGCGTTAGAATTAGGTGGCTATGATCATGATTGTAGCATGAGTGGAATCAATGGGGGGCACATTATGACAACTGGTTTTGCACATGGAGCTGTCTTATCTCATGCAGATAAAATTATTGAATCGGTGAAAAAGGGAGATATAAAACATATTTTCTTAGTGGGTGGATGTGATGGTGCACATCCGGGGAGGAACTACTATACTGATTTTGTAAAGCAAACACCAATGGACACAATCGTTTTAACGTTAGCATGTGGAAAATACAGATTTAATGACATTGATTTAGGCGAAATCAACGGATTCCCTAGAATCATGGACATGGGGCAGTGCAATGATGCGTATAGCGCTATTAAAGTAGCCTTAGCACTTGCAGATGCATTCCAGTGTTCTGTCAATGATTTGCCTTTGTCAATCGTGTTAACCTGGTATGAACAAAAAGCGGTATGCATCTTATTGACACTACTCTCATTGGGAATAAAGAATATGTATCTTGGACCAACTTTTCCAGCATTTTTATCAGAAAAAGTAGCCAAAGCACTGGTTGATAGTTTTAACTTACAGCCGATTACTGCGCCGGAACAAGATATGGATGCCATTTTAGGAAGAGGGTAGAGAATTATATAATAAAAAAAGTTCCATATCAGCAAAAGAACGGCTGTTATGGAATTTTCTTTTAATGTTATCATAAGATATATAGATATTCCATATTATAAGTGAATTGGGAGGTGTAGATATTAATAACACGAATAAGATTATGTTACATGAAAAAACAGGAGTAGGTAAAGTACAAAGAAATCCGAATCTAGCACTTTGGGGGATAGGCATTTTAGTTGGTATTATTGACACAGGAATTGATTATACACATCCAGCATTTTTATATAGAGACGAAACATCACGCATTTTATCACTTTGGGATCAAACCATACAAGATGGAGCACCGCCGGAAGGCATTAACTACGGTACGGAATATAAGAAAGAGCAAATTAATCAAGCGCTAAAATGCGATAATCCATATTCTATCGTTCCCTCTATGGATAAAAATGGACGTGGAACAGCCATAGCAAGTATTGCGGCAGGATCACAACACATAGAAAAGCATTTTAGTGGCATTGTGCCATTTTCTGAATTAGTAGTAGTCAAATTAAAAGAAGAAGATAATTGTTATAAAGAAAGCGATGTGATACTTGCAATACATTATTTACTTAATGTAGCTAAAAAAATGAGACGACCAATTGCTTTGTGTGTTGATTTAGATATTATAAAAAATGACTGCTATGGAATTGAAACTACAATGAATTATTTAGAATATATAAATCAAATACCACAAGTAGGTGTTGTCATATCAGGAGGAAAAAAGGGGAATTGTAAAAAGAACGATTATGCAATGGTGGACTCTAAAACGTATCAGCATGAATTCGAATTAAAAGTAAGTGAAAAAGAGAAAACACTCGAATTAGAAATTTGGTCTTATCCAATAGATGGTTTGTCAATTGAAGTCACTACTCCCATTGGGGAAATTACAGGTGAGATTTTTCCACAAATTAATAAATGTCAAAGGTTTGAGTTTTTATATGAGTCATCCACAATATGGATAGAGTATAGTATCTCAAAAAAGGTAGGGGACCAAGTGTTGCGAATAAGACTAGAAAAACCACTAGGGGGTGTCTGGAGTTTTCAAGTTCGGAATGTAAATAATAAGGTCTCTATGTTGCATGCTTGGCTGTCGTCGGTTGATTTGATATCAAGGGATACCTTTTTTTTAAAGTCAAATCATGATTCCACTTTTGCCTCTGCGGAGAATACTCCGCATTGTATGACCGTATTTGCCTATAATCAAGAGAATAATAGTATTATTCCGGAATCTGGGGGAAATTCAAGGAATGATAATACAGAACCAGATGTTGCAGCGCCTGGATTTAAAATTACCTGTGCAACCTTGAATGGAACATATGGTACAATCACTGGCTCTAGAGCTGCGATTGCATATACTGTTGGAATTGTAGGCATGATTCTTGAATGGTCTGTTTTACGAGGGAAAAATACCTCGATTAAAGGAAATGATATTAGAAATCTTATAATACAAAGAGCTGTGCAAGATGAAGAGAATAGTTATCAGGATAAAATTGGGGGATATGGGAGAATAAATGTGGACGGTTTGTTTCAATAACAAAGGACATAAAAGGAGGCGTTACTATTAATAAAATTCTCGATGAAAATTACTATGATATGATTATAAGCAATAGATTAGCTTATCTATATACAAATGAAGATAACATTACACCGTTAAATGAAAAGGATACGCTGGTACATATTAAAGGAAACGAAACAAATGTTTGCATACTCGGAATATATTCCTATAATGTGTTTACATCACTTTATACTTTGAACGCTATAATTGATAATGAAAAAACGGGAGTAGAAAAAGTACAACGGAATCCGAATTTAGCACTTTTTGGAAACGGTGTTTTAGTAGGTATTATTGACACAGGAATTGACTATACACATCCAGCATTTTTACATAATGATGGGAATTCTAGAATTGTATCAATATGGGATCAAACAATACAAAGTGGTACACCACCGAAAGGATTTACTTATGGAACAGAATATAATAATGCTCAGATTAATATAGCATTAAAAAATAGTAATCCACATTCAATTGTACCATCTGTAGATGAAAATGGTCACGGAACTGCAATTGCTAGTATTGCTGCTGGTTCACCAGATTTAGATAATGATTTTACTGGAATAGCATCATCTTCGGAGTTGGTGGTAGTTAAATTAAAGCAAGCAAAGAGTAGAACAAAAGCTCTTTTTTTTGCACCAGAAGAGGCTGTTTGCTATCAAGAAAGTGATATGATACTAGGGGCTCGGTACTTAATTGAAGTAGCAAAAAGATTGCAACGCCCACTTGTTTTATGTATCGCTCTAGGATCGTCACAAAGTGGCCATGACGGACTTGGAGCAACTAGTAATTATTTATCATCTATCAATCAAATGCCACAAATGGGCGTTGTCGTTGCAGGCGGAAATGAGGGTAACAACCAAAGACACTTTTATGGGGCACTAGATGGCAACAGTTACATACGTGAATTTGAATTAAAAGTAAGTAGTAAAGATAAAAAATTTGGGCTGGAAATTTGGGGCAATCAACCAAGTCGTCTTGTAATTGAACTTATTACCCCAATGGGAGAATCTACGCATGATATTTTTCCTAAGTTAAATGAATGTATAAAATTTGATTTTATTAATGAAATATCATTGGTTTGGGTAAATAATTACATTGTAGAAAAGGAAACAGGGGATCAATTAATTCTAATCCGATTAGAAAACCCAGTAGAAGGCATATGGAAAATTCGACTTCGCAATCTTGATCAGGAACCATTCTCATATCATGCATGGCTTCCAGCTGGTTGTTTGTTATCTAATGAAACTTTCTTTTTAGAATCGAATCCAGATGTAACAATAACTTCACCAGCAAATGCAGAAACAATGACCGTAACTGCTTATAATCAACAAAATGATAGTTTTCTCATAGAATCGGGAAGAGGATATACCAGACTTAATAAAATAAAACCAGATTTTGCTGCGCCCGGATTTCATCTTACTTGTGCGACTTTAAATGGAAAGTACGGAACAGTTACTGGAACAGGAGCGGCGGCGGCATATGCCTCAGGGGTTGTTGCAATGTTGCTTGAATGGGCAATTACGAGAGGAAATTATACTTCTATTAGCGGAATAGAAATTAATAATCTTTTGATACGTGGTGCTAATCGAGAGAAAGGAATTAGTTATCCTAATAACATGTGGGGATATGGGAAAATTAATATTGATGGCTTATTTCAAAAATTGCGAGGATAGAAAGGAGGGAGGGATATCCATAAAGTAGTTGATGAAAATTATTATGACTTAATTGTTAGCAATGAGCTGGCATATTTGTATACAAGTGAGGAAAATATAATTCCTTTAGATGAAAGTAATTCGCTTATATTTATTCCAGGAAAAGAAGAAGATAACATTAATTGTAGTGTTTATCCTTATCGTGTGTTTCCATCTATTTTTACTTTAAATTCATTGGTTGATCTAGAGGATACGGGAGTAGAAAAAATAAGAAGGAATTCTAATTTGGCACTTTATGGAAGTAGTGTATTAGTCGGTATAATTGACACAGGTGTTGATTATACGCATCCAGCATTTCGATATAGTGATGGAACTTCACGGATCTTATCTATCTGGGATCAAACCATACAAAAGAATTCGACTCCCCAAGGGTTTCCGTTTGGTACAGAATATAAAAAACCAGAGATTAATCTTGCCCTAAAAAGTGATGATCCAAGTTCAGTTGTTCCATCTATAGATGAGATTGGACATGGAACAGCGATTGCTAGTATTGCTGCTGGTTCGATAGATTTAAATAACGATTTTAGTGGGATTGTTCCTTCTGCTGAGCTAGTAGTTGTGAAACTAAAGCAAGCAAAAAAATTGATTAGGCAAGTTCACTTTGTTCCCGAGGATGCCATTTGTTATCAAGAAAGTGATGTCATATTTGCTGTTCGCTATTTATTTAATATTGCAAGAAGTTTAAGGCGCCCTCTAGCGCTTTGTATTGCACTTGGAACTACACAAGGTGGACATGATGGTCTTGGAGCCACGAGTGATTATTTAGCATTACTAAATCAAATGTCACAAATTGGAGTATCAGTTGCAGGAGGGAATGAAGGAAATAATCAGAGACATTATTTTGGAACAGTAGATTCCAAAAGCTTTACAAAGGAGTTCGAGCTAAAGGTAAATCAAAAAGATTCAAAATTTGCATTTGAAATTTGGCCTTATAAGCCAAGTCGTTTTTCCGTAATTATTACCACTCCGACTGGAGATACTACAGGTGAAATTTATCCGGGTTTTGAAGAATGTCGTAAATTTAATTTCATATACGAATCATCAGTAGCTTTGGTGAGTAATATTACTATAGAGGAGGAAACAGGAGATCAATTAATTTTAATTCGGCTAAAAAACCCTATTGAAGGAATTTGGCGCTTTAAAGTTCGTAACCTAGAAAATGAGGTATCTTCATTTCACGCATGGCTCCCAGCAGGTGATTTGATATCAAAAGAAACCTATTTTATAGAATCCAATCCAGATACTACGTTAACATCACCAGGAAATGCTGATAGTATAATGACTTTTACGGCGTACAATCAGGAGAATAACAGTATTCTTATAGAATCAGGGAGAGGATATACAAGAAATAATAGAATTAAACCAGATTTAGCTGCACCTGGTTATAATCTTACTTGTGCAACGATTAATGGGAAATATGGTACGTTAACTGGAAGTGGTGCAGCAACTGCATATGCGACGGGAATTGTAGCTATGATTCTTGAATGGGCAGTTATTAAAGGAAATTATACGTCAATTACAGGAATCGATATTAATAGTCTTTTAATACGAGGTGCTACACGAGATACGCGAATTATTTACCCCAATAATATCTGGGGGTATGGAAGAATAAATATAGATGGTTTCTTTATGAAGCTGACCATATAAAAATATTAGATAAAACCATTGTAGCGCAGTCAGAGAGGAAAGGAGACAATCTTATAAATAAAAATATTGATGAAAATTATTATGATTTATTGATAAATCGTGAAATTGCATATTTGTATGATAGTGAAGATATCATAACACCTATTAATGAAAAACATTCTCTAATCCATATTAAAAATACAGAGACTAAGGTGTGTGATCTTGGTGTACATCCTTATACTATTTTTCCGTCAATATATACCTTGAATGCTACTATTAATCTTGAAAAGACAGAAATAGAAAAAATACAAAGAAATCCAAATCTAGCATTGTTTGGGCAAGGTGTATTAGTAGGAATAATTGATACTGGTATCGATTATCGACATCCGGCATTTTTAAATAGTGATGGTACTTCAAGGATTTTATCCATTTGGGATCAAACAATACAAGATGGAAAACCACCTGAAGGATTTTCGTTTGGTACAGAATATACAAAAGAGCAGATAAACAAAGCGTTAAAAAGTGATAATCCATTGTCGATTGTTCCCTCTATAGATGAAATAGGACATGGAACAGCAATTGCTAGTGTTGCTGCAGGTTCAAAGGATTTGGATAATGAGTTTAGTGGTATTGCATCTTCAGCAGAATTTGTAGTGGTTAAGTTAAAGCCAGCAAAAAAAAATATGAGAACTATATTTTTTATATCAGAAGAAGCAATTTGCTATCAGGAAAGTGATGTATTATTTGCAGCCCGTTATTTAACAAATGTATCAACAAATATAAAATATCCGCTCTCCCTATGTATTGCATTCGGAACGAGTCAGGGAGGGCACGATGGTCGAGGTGCAGGTAGTAGCTATTTTAGCTATATCTCACAAATGCCACAAATAGGTGTTGCTATTGCAGCTGGAAACGAAGCAAATGAGCAAAGGCATTATTTTGGAAGGGTAGATTCTGCTAGTTTTACCAAAAATATTGAACTGAAGATTAGTAATAAAGATAAAAAATTTGCATTTGAAATTTGGTGTTATGCACCAGGACGTCTTTCGGTGGAAGTTATGACGCCGGGAGGAGAAATAATTCATGAAGTACTTCCGAGCTTTAATGAATGTCGTAAATTTAGTTTTATCTATGAGTCATCTGTGGTATGGATAAACAACATTATTGTAGAAGCAGAAACAGGAGATCAAATGATATTGGTAAGAATGGAAAATCCATTAGCAGGTATTTGGAAATTTAAAGTGCGTAACCTTGAAAATGAAGTATCATCGTTCCATGCATGGCTTCCTGCGGGCAACTTAATATCTAGAGAAACATTTTTTATAGAATCAAATCCGAATACTACGATAACATCCCCAGGAAATGCTTTAAATCCTATGACAGTTACAGCGTATAATGAGGGAAATAATAGTATACTTTTAGAATCTGGAAGGGGTTATACTAGGAGCAATGTTGTTAAACCAGATTTTGCGGCTCCAGGTTTTGAGCTTACTTGTGCAACCTTGAATGGAAAATATGGAAAAATAACAGGAACTGGAGCTGCGGCTGCTTATACTGCTGGAATCATTGCAATGATTCTTGAGTGGGCGGTTTTGAGAGGGAATTATACTTCCATTACGGGGAACGAAATCTCTAGTTTTTTAAAACGAGGAGCGGAAAGAGATGGAGGAATCGTTTATCCGAACAATACATGGGGGTATGGTAAGATTGACATCAATACACTATTTCAAAAATTAAGTTAATGGGATTATAAGAGAGCTAAATCATTATTAATTAGGAGAAAACAATGTCATGAACATCATATTCTGCGGCCTTTATACAATTGTTTTTTGTGTATGATTGTGATAGAGTAATCACATCATGGAAGTTTAATTCGATATTTTAAGAAATGAGGTAGAGCCAATGATGTGTCAGGGGAATCATACGAACTTGTATTATGAAAAATATGGAACTGGAGAACCACTCATTCTTCTCCATGGAAACGGGGAAACACATGAAATTTTTGATAAGGCAATTCCCCTTCTTGCGAAACATTTTACGGTATACGCACTTGACAGTCGTGGCCATGGGAAAAGTGAAGATGTGCTGGAATACCACTATGCGGATTTTGCCGAGGATGTAAGATGTTTTATTGAAGTACTAAAACTGAAACGTCCGATTCTTTATGGTTTCAGTGATGGTGGAATTATCGGCTTGTTGCTTGCTGTCCAGTACCCAGTGCTGCTGTCGCAAATAATTATAAGCGGCGCAAATACAGTGCCAGAAGGAATTAGAACGGGTTGGCTGAAGTTATTCCAATGTATTAACGCAATTGTAAAAGAACCAAAGATGAAAATGATGCTGACAGAACCCCATATTACTGCAGAGATGTTGCATAATATTGTGATTCCGACCACAGTATTGGTAGGAAGTCGTGACATGGTTAAAAAGAGTCATACAGAGTTTATTGCCGATCATATTCCTAATAGTACACTCCGTATTTTACCGGGGGAGGGACATGGAAGTTACATCGTACATAGTGAAAAGATTGCAAGACTAATTTTAAGTAGAACGATTGAGGCCTCTTAAATTTTTGATACTTATATTTCAATCAAGTAATAGAGAAACTTCTCTGTCAAGAATCGACAGAGAAGTTTTTTCTATATACTGACAACAAAATCTGTTTAAACACTTGATTTTTTACAATATATACCGTGACGGAACGGATTGTCTTATCTTTACAGAGAATATTTTTAAGAGCCGATATCATTAGGAATGAGTTGCACGTAGATTTGAGAAATTAATAATCCTTTGTTAGCTTATAAGCCTTTAAAAAAATAAAGCTGTATGAGTGAAAATGATACAGCTTTATTTTTGTTATATTGTTATTCGTCTTGAGTACAATATGCATTGTCATATTCTTCAACACTTGTGCATCCACATTCTATAAAGGTATCACCAATCTTAACGGATGCTCCGAACTCTACTGGAATATCGATTTTAATTGTCTGAGTTATTGTAAAATCACAGCTGCCATTTTCCTTTCCGCAACATTCATTACAAGCAGGTGTAATAATCATGTCACCACAACAGTGGAATGAAGCAGGACCTGTTATTGCATATGGAGTTACGGACACGGGAAGGCAAATTGTTGCAAGCTGACTTCCAACTCCAGAGCAAGCTTGTGGTGTTTGATTTTCAGCCATATTAAAAGACCCTCGGTTTATGATGTTTATAACATTATATGTAAAAAATCTTATTTTGTTATAATTTAGCTAAAATCATATAATAAATTTTACTCTTATAGAAGATTCATATTGAAAAGAATGTTATATACATAGAGGTGTGAGGCTATTTATAATAAATAACCCCACACGTGTTACTTTTTAATACAAATTATAAATTATCTGTAGGTTTACAGTTCGTGCAGATATTATCTGCAGAAGCATCGATACAATCAACAAATGTGTCGCCAACTGATGCATAGGCGCCAAAGTCAACTGGTACTTCTACCCATATTGTTTGACTTATAGTAAAATTACAAACACCATTTTTAATACCTTTGCAAACAGTACTTCCAGCTGAAACTTTTGCTTTACCGCAACAAGTAGTTTTGGTTGTTCCTATTTTTGCAAAAGGTGATACAGTTACGGGAACACAAATATTAGTTTTTTGATAACCAACAGCAGGACAAGTAGCATACTTACTAGTGATTTGTGATGGATTTATATCAGTATAATTAGTCATTGTCATTAATTCCTTTCATAGATATACAATATTTTATGTTAATAACAGTTTTTTGTTACTTCTTAGGAATAAAAACAAATCCATGGTAAAAATAGTGTATAATAAAAGAGTAAAGGTTGTAAGGAAGATGTAAATATTTTGATTAGAAAGGGTAAAAATAGATGTCTAATACAGAAACTAATGTTAAAAATCAAAGAAGTTCCATGCTTCGTTATCAACATATTGCAATAGAATTAGCAACGCGTATTGTAAGTAGAGAGTTTCAAGAAGGGCAAAAAATATTTGCGCGTTCAACATTAGCCAGTCAGTATAAAGTATCAGCTGAAACGGCAAGAAGGGCAATCTGTGTATTAACAGATCTTAATATAGTTAGTTCGGAAAAAGGTAGTGGAGTCACGATAGAATCTTATGAAAATGCAGAAAAATTTATACAACAACAAGAAAGTCGGCAATCATTAGATGTAATAAAGAATAATATTCTTTGCTGTATTGAACAACAGAGAAAAGATATGGATAATTTGGATTTACACTTGACGGAATTGGTTTCTGCAACAGAACACTTTCGTTCCTTAAACCCATTTGTTCCATTTCAGATTTTAATTACCACGGACTGCTTATATGTGAATCAAAATGTTACAGATATAAAATTTTGGCAAAATACAGGAGCTACAGTTGTAGCAGTGTTAAGAGAGAATCAAACATTGATATCACCTGGTCCATATGTACAATTATTAGAAAACGATATTATTTTTATCGTCACTCAAGACTCGAATCCAGATGTAGTTACTCATTTTTTATATAATAAAAAACATAATTTCAAATAGTAGAGAATTCTTTACAAAGTAACAACTAGGTGATAAAATGAAGTTGTCACTTTGCAAAGGAGGATAAGAAACTGTGAAATTGTTATATTTTGTATTAAATAAGACAGAAAAGCTGGATGAAATTTTGGCAGAATTTATTCAGTGGGGGATTAAGGATGCAACAATAGTTGATAGTATGGGAATGGTACGCTTACTAAATAGTAAATATGATGAAGATGAGTTGCCATTTTTAGGATCAGTTCGTGCATTTTTGAAGAAAGATTTTGAAAAAAGCAAATTGATTATGATTGTTTTGGACGAGTGTAAAGTTCCAGTAGCCATTCAAGCTATAGAAAATGTAATCGGAGATTTAACAAAGAAAGATACAGGCGTCGTATTTACTGTTCCGATTGATTTTGTAAAGGGGTTCTATAAAGGTGGAGAATAAAATTATTTTTGCATTAGCTATCATGTTGCTAAGTGGCATTTTATGTGGACGTCTTGTAAAACAGATAAAATTGCCAAATGTAACAGGCTATCTGATTGCTGGATTATTGTTAGGGCCATCCGTTTTTAATATTATCCCACAATCTATGATAAGTGGATTTAGTATTATTTCAGATTTGGCACTTGCATTTATTGCACTTACGGTTGGTCTTGGATTTAAGTTTAGTTATTTTAAGCGCGTTGGAACAGCACCGATTGTGATTGCAATTTTTGAATCGTTCGGAGCAATCATTCTAGTATCTATTGTGCCCATTTTATGTGGATTTGATATGAAATTTTCCATTATGCTTGGAGCAATTGCAGCTGCAACAGCGCCAGCACAAACATTAATGGTTATCAATCAATACAAAGCAAAAGGCTCACTAACAAATATGTTGTTAAGTGTAGTTGCAATTGATGATGCGGTAGCTCTTATAGGATTTGGATTTGCATCTACGATTGTAAAAACAATGTCTTCGAAAGACAGTAATATCTGGCTTTCTATTATGAGTCCATTTTATCAAATTATTGTATCGGTACTTCTTGGAATTGTTTTTGGAGTAGCTCTTGTTGTTATCAACAGATATTTTAAAAAGCATTCAAATAGACTGCCAATTATGATTGCCATATCGGCAGCAGCTTATTGGTCGGCAGAGACATTAAATGGATCAGCTTTGATGGCTTGTATGGCTATGGGAGCAACCATTGTAAATATATCTGAGGAAAGCGAAGATATCATAAATATTATTGATGACTTCACCCCACCTATTTATATTATATTTTTTATCATATCAGGTGCCGGGTTCGAGATATCAGCGTTAGGTAGTATTGGTATTATTGGTGCGATTTATGTCATAATGAGGGTTATTGGAAAAATGCTTGGAGCCTTTACGGGAGGTAAAATCACTCATCAGGAGCAAAAGATTTGTAAGTATCTAGGACCCACACTTATGCCACAGGCTGGGGTTGCGTTGGGTCTAATTGTTGTGGCAAGTAAAATAGTGCCCGATTATGCAGCCGACATTAGAACGACTATACTTTGTTCCACATTTATATACTCTATTATTGGGCCAGTTGTAGCAAAACTGGCACTTGAAAAGGCAGGAGAAATTAAAATCCTAGCGACGAGTGAAGGGAAAAGCTAGCATTCGAAAATTTATTTTAGAAATATTTCCCCAAAGAAAGGGAATTTTACTTAGGAGAAGAACTATGTTAAAAAACATGAAAATAGGAAAAAAACTAATATTAACTTTTGTGGCAATATCTTTGATAGCCAGTATCTCTGGTGTAGTTTCTGTTGTAGCAATGAAAAGTAGCGATACAAGATATTCAAATGCATTAATAGACTATGGATTTGCGCAGGGAAATATTGGAAAGGCCATGCTTGCTTTGTCAAAATGTCAAACGTCTGTCTGTAATATCATTAGTTTTACAAATCAACAAGATATAGAAGCACAAAAGAAGCAGTTTGAGGAAAATTGGAAAGAGTATCAAGAAGTATATGAGCCAGATGTAAAAAAAAGCTTAACATCTCAAGAAGCTAGAACCATATTTGAGAAAATTACAGAGGCAAAGAACGAGTGGGTTCAAATTAAAGAAACTACAATCAACTTAGGAGATACAACGGATATAACCCAGACAGAGTTGGCCCATAAAATGGTAGTGACAGAACTTATACCTGCTTTTGATGAGCTTTATTCTCAGTATAAAAATCTGATGAACGATAAGATAACAAGAGGAAATCAATTAAGCAATGAATTAACGACTACTAGCCATATGTTAATCGTTGCATCCAGTATTATTATAATAATTTCCATAGCGATTTCTATTATACTAGGAATCATTATTTCAAGAGGGATTGCAAAACCAATTGGGCTTTGTGCTGATAGACTAAATAAATTATCAAAAGGTGATTTACAGTCGCCAATACCGGACATACATACACAAGATGAGACGGGAATTCTTGCTAATTCAACAGGGGATATTGTAAATACGATAGTTGGAATCATCGGAGATATGTCGTATGCACTTGCTGAATTGGGAAAGGGAAATTTTACTGTGGACAGCAAAGCAAAAGAATTGTATATAGGAGATTTTAAGCCTTTGGCGGATTCAATGAATAAAATTATTGACAATTTATCATTGACACTTTTTCAGATTAATCAAGCTTCTGATCAAGTTTCCAGTGGTTCGGAACAAGTATCAATTGGAGCACAAGCATTAGCACAGGGAGCAACGGAACAAGCTTCCTCTATTGAAGAATTATCTGCTACTATAACAGAAATTTCAGAGCAAATAAAACAAAATGCCTTGAATGCAGAGCATGCTAAGAGTGAGGCTGAAAAAGCTGGTACTGAGGTGATAGAGAGTAATACGCAAATGCAAGAAATGATTGCTGCCATGGATGAGATTAGTAATAAATCTAATGAAATCAGCAAGATAATTAAAGCGATTGATGATATAGCTTTTCAAACGAATATTCTTGCACTTAATGCGGCTGTAGAAGCAGCCCGTGCAGGAGCAGCCGGAAAAGGATTTGCAGTAGTTGCCGATGAAGTTCGAAATCTTGCTGGAAAGTCGGCAGAAGCGGCAAAAAGTACATCGGCTCTAATTGAAGAAACGGTTGATGCGGTGCAAAAAGGTGCTGAGATAGCCAATAATACAGAAAGAGCTATGCTTGGTGTGGTTGATGGTGCAAAAGCTGTTGAAGATTTAGTGGATCAAATTGCATTGGCATCGAACGAACAAGCAAATTCAGTTGGACAGGTTACCATAGCTGTGGAACAAATATCTAGCGTTGTGCAGAATAATTCTGCAACAGCGGAAGAAAGTGCAGCAGCTTCCGAAGAGTTGAATGGGCAAGCACAGATGCTGAAAGATTCCGTACAAAATTTTAGATTGAAAAATGTATCTTATGTAGAAACAAATCATTCATATGATACGGACAATTCTATCTTGGAACATGATAACTTAAATCAAAGCGGGGAATATAAAATAGATTCAAAATACTAAGTGTTATAACATCCCAAAAGAGACTATCGTATGAAGTGATTGTTTTCGCTGTCTACTGACAGGAGAATAGTATATTGCGATAGTCTTTTTAAATTATATATTGAAAAATTATCTAAAAAAAGGAAATGATTTTAGTAATAGTTAACAAAATAAATATAATATAATTGGTGAAAGCATATAAAATGGTAAATATATATAAAAAAATATTTACAAAAACAAAAATGAGTGATATATTAAACATGTAAACGGTTACATATCCGTTGAAATGAGGAAGACATGAATATAAAAGAACTAGCAAAAGAAATCGGGGTTTCATCTGCTACAATATCTAGAGTGATTAATAATTCAGGATATGTGAGTGAAGAGACTAGAAAAAAGGTGCTTTGGGCAGTTGAAGAATATCAATATGTGCCCAATGCAATAGCAAGGAGTTTAAGCACGAGAGATACTCATAGTATTGGGGTGATTATTCCTGATATAGAGAATGAATTTTTCTCTAGTATTATTAGTGGAATTAGCGAAGTCGCAGAAGAGAATGGCTATAACATTCATTTTATGGGTAGTAATGAAAACAGTCAATCCGAGCATGCTTTTTTAGAAACAGTAGCAAAACAAAGATTAGCAGGTGTTATCATTACTCCAGTATCAGAGGAGGATAGCATAACAAGAGAAAAACTTCTTAGAATGCAGGAAAGTGGTATTCCGGTAATTTTAGTTGACCGTGATATTTCAGGTGCAAAATTTGAAGGGGTCTTTGTTGATAACCTATCAGGGGCATATGATGGTGTATCTACGTTAATTGAGGCTGGGCACAAAAAGATTGCTATAATAACAGGACCCGAGACTTCCAAACCAGGTAAAGAGCGACTCAAGGGATATAAAAATGCGATGGAACAAGCAGGATTATCTATTAAGGAAGAGTATATTATATCTGGAGATTTTAAAATTGAAAAAGCGTATCAATGTACGGAACAATTACTTCAGTTAGAAGATTCTCCTACGGCTATCTTTTCGTCGAATAACTTGACAACCATGGGGTGCTTAAAGTATTTTACAAAAAATAAAATAGAAATTGGAAGACAAATTTCCATCGTGAGTTTTGATGATATAGAAATTTTAAAATTAATCGAATACAAGTTGTCGGTGGTAGCTCGAGATGCTAAGCAACAAGGTAGGGAAGCTATGCATCTAATGTTAAAAAGATTAAATCTGAAAGAGGTTCCAAAGAATCCGGTTAGAATGAATATTCCATATCAAGTGCTACTACGAGGTTCAGAGAAAATGAAATAGTTTAGTGCCCGAGAGGGTGCTAAATATTTTCATAAAAATGTAAACGGTTACATAAATTTTTTTGCACTATTATGTAAACGGTTACACAATGAAAAGGAGAGGTAAGTAAAATGAATATCAGTAAAAAAATTGATCACACAATGTTAAAAGCAGATGCAACAACAGAAACTATTATAAAATATTGTGAAGAAGCAAAAAAATATGGATTTGCTTCAGTTTGTGTAAATAGTGTCCATGTACCACTTGTAGCAAAAGAGTTACAAGAAAGTGAGGTAAAAGCTTGTTGTGTAGTGGGTTTTCCATTGGGGGCCATGTTGACTACAGCAAAGGCATTTGAAGCATCTCAAAGTGTAAAAGCAGGAGCGGATGAGGTAGATATGGTGCTTAATATTGGGGCATTAAAAGAAAAGAATTACGAATTTGTATATGAAGATATTAAGGCTGTGGTAGAGGCATCTAAGCCGGCAATTGTAAAAGTAATTATTGAAACCTGTTTATTAACAAATGAGGAAAAAGTAAAGGCATGTGAGTTATCAATCAAAGCAAATGCAGCCTTTGTTAAAACGTCTACTGGATTTAGTACAGGGGGGGCAACACCTGAGGATGTCGCACTAATGAAAAAAACGGTAGGAGACAAGGCATTCGTAAAGGCAAGTGGTGGAATTAGAACAGCAGAAGATGCAAAGGTAATGATTGATGCAGGAGCAGATAGAATTGGCGCCGGTAATGGAGTAGTGCTTATATAGAAGATAGAAGGGAGTAAGGTCGTGAGTAAAAAGGTAACTGTATTTGGAAGTTTTGTAGTTGATTTGATGGGAAGAACACCTCATCTTCCAGTACCTGGTGAGACGGTAAAAGGAAGTATGTTCAAAATGGGCCCAGGTGGTAAGGGATTTAACCAAGGGGTAGCAGCACATAAAGCAGGAGCAAATGTAACCATGATTACAAAATTGGGGAAAGATGCATTTGCAAATGTTGCATTAGATGCGATGAAAGAATTACAAATGAGTTCAGAGCGGGTTTTTATTTCTGATTCGGCAGAGACAGGGGTCGCTCTTATCATGGTAGACGAGCATACAAGTCAGAATGAGATTGTAGTGATACTTGGAGCATGCAATACAATTTCAGATAGGGAAGTTGAGTCTATTACGGATGTAATTGCAGAATCAGAATACTTATTAACACAACTTGAGACGAATGTCTCATCTGTGGAAAAAGTGATAGATATTGCGTATAAAAACGGAGTAAAAGTAATACTTAACACGGCGCCAATTCAGCCAATTAGCGATGAAATACTTGCCAAGGTTGAGCTCATTACTCCCAATGAGGTTGAGGCCGAACTATTAACTGGAATATGCATCGATTCAGAAGAACATGCGGGGCTAGCAGCAGACTGGTTTTTCCAGAAGGGAGTAAAAAATGTATTAATTACATTGGGTGGAAGAGGTGTTTACATCGCAACACCAACTAGACGTGGAATTATTCCTGCATATCAAGTAAAAGCAATTGATACAACTGGTGCAGGAGATGCATTCAATGGCGGGCTTGTTGCAGCCTTGTCAGAAGGTAAAGACCTATGGGAGTCGGCCGTTTTTGCTAATGCGTTGGCGGCGATAGCAGTACAGCGATTAGGGACTACACCATCTATGCCAACGAGAGCTGAAATTGATGCATTTTTGACGGCACAATAAGGAGGGGATTAAGATGTTAAAAGAAGGAATTTTTCATCCACAGCTATCAAGAGTATTAGCTGAAATTAGACACATGGATATGCTGATCATTGGAGATGCAGGACTTCCTATTCCTAAGGGAGTAGAAAGAATCGATCTTGGATGGAAGGAAGGAAATCCAGGATACTTAGAAGTATTAGAAGCAATAGAAAAGACACTAGTAATTGAAGGTGCAATTTTTGCAAAGGAAGCGTTGGAAGTGAGTCCTGAAATTCACAAGAAAGCCTTAGGTATATTGCCAAAAAGTATAACAATCAATTATGTATCACACAAGGAATTAAAAGAAATGAGTAAAAATGTAAAGGCAATTGTTCTTACAGGAGAATTTACAGGATATACCAATGTGATATTAGTTGCAGGCTGTGCATATTAAAGAAAATCGTTGGGGTGAAAACATGCAAAAGGAACCTATCTTAAGATTAGAGAATATTGTAAAAACTTTTCCAGGTGTAAAAGCACTTGATGGCGTTCATTTAGAAGTATATCCGGGTGAAGTACATGCATTGTGTGGGGAGAATGGAGCAGGTAAGTCTACACTGATGAAAATTATTGCAGGAGCTCAAGGTTATACATCAGGAAATATCAACGTGAATGGAGAGGATGTTACATTCCATTCAACAAAAGAAGCCGAGAAAAAAGGTATTGCAATGATTTATCAAGAATTTAACATGGTAAAAGATTTGACAGTAGCGGAGAATATGTATCTTGGTCGTTTGCCAAAGAAAAAGTCAGGAGCAATTGATTGGAAAAAAATGTACCATGACGCACAAGAGGTGTTAAATAGACTTGGATTAAAGTTTGATTGTAGGACGAAAGTAAGAAATCTATCAGTTGCTGAATCACAGATGACGGAAATAGCGAAATGTTTAACCATTGGTGCAAAAGTAATCATCATGGATGAGCCTACTGCTGCATTGACAGATGAGGAGATTGAAATACTGTTTTCTATTATTGCAGATTTAAAAAGTCATAATATTGCAATATTATATATATCCCATCGCATGGATGAGATATTTAAAATATCAGACAGACTAACTGTTTTTAGGGACGGAAAATACATAGCCACCAAGTCTATAGAGGAGACCAACTATGATGATGTGGTATCAATGATGGTTGGTAGAAGTGTAAAGAACCTTTACCCAGAAAGAAAATATCAACAACAAGAGGTTGTATTTGAAGCTAAAAATATTGTGAGTAAAGGTGTACGCAATGTTAGTATACAACTACACAAAGGAGAAATCCTGGGTATTGCCGGATTACTAGGATCTGGAACCATCGAGTTATCTAAAGCTATATATGGTGCCATTCCAAAGCAAGGTGGAGAAATCATTATGAATGGATTAGTCAGAGATTGTTCCACGCCTAAAAAAGCATTGGAAGCTGGCATTGGATTCGTATCAGATGATCGTAAACAAGAAGGGCTGGTATTGATAAGAAGCATCAAAGAAAATGTAGCCATGTCATCACTAAAGAAATTTACAAAGTTCTTTTATCTTAACAAAAAGCTTGAGTATCAAAAGGTAAATGAAAAAGTAGAACAATTAAATATTAAAATTAGTAGCATTCAACAGTCGGCTGGAAAATTAAGTGGTGGAAACCAGCAAAAAGTAGTTTTTGCAAAAATATTAGAGGCAAATCCAGAGATTTTAATTCTTGATGAACCTACTCGAGGCGTGGATGTGGGTGCAAAAGCGGAAATTTATACGATTATGAATCAGTTAACCAAGGAAGGAAAAAGTATCATATTAATATCTACAGATTTACCGGAGGTTATTGGTATGAGTGACAGAGTTTTGATTATGAGAGAAGGGCGTTTGGTATTTGAAATCTCAAAAGAAGAAATGAACCAAGAGACAATTTTAGCACACGCTTCTGGAGGTGTAAGTGAAAATGAATAAAAAGAGATTAATTAACCAAATCAACGTATACCGTTCTGTAATGATTTTACTACTTATTTGTATTGTTGCAACCATACTATCACCTAACTTTTTAAGTATTACGAATTTATTTAATGTACTTAAGCAGATAACAGTTGCAGGAATTGTTGGATGTGGAATGACCTTTGTTATTCTTACAGGAGGAATTGACTTATCCGTTGGCTCAATCTTAGGCTTGGCAGGAGTTCTAGCAGCAGGGGTTCTTGCATCCACACAAAGTGTATTGTTAGCGATTGCAACGGCAATTGGTATTGGACTGTTATGCGGAATAGTCAATGGATTTTGGGTTGCACAATGTGAGATTCCACCGTTTATCTCTACATTGGGTATGATGACATTGCTCAGAGGGTGTGTGCTGGTATATACAAAAGGATCACCTATTCCAGTGAAGATAGATGCATATAAATTCCTAGGGAAAGGTACATTGCTTGGTATACCAGTTCCTATTATTATTTTAGTCATACTTTATGTTCTTGCACATTTTGTATTAACACAGACGGGATATGGAAGAAGTGTATATGCTTTTGGTGGAAATCGTGAGGCAGCGCGCTTATCGGGCATCTCTACTAAAAAGACAGAGTGGTTCGTATACATCATAAATGGATTGATGTGCGGAATTGCAGCGATTGTGTTAACAGCACGTCTGGGATCTGCTCAATCAACTACTGGTGAAGGAATCGAAATGGATGCAATTGCAGCTGTAATTTTAGGTGGAACAAGCTTAAGCGGTGGAACTGGATTTGTGTTACCAACTGTTGTTGGAGCTATGATTATGGGAATTATTGATAACATCTTAACACTTATGAACGTTAATCCACACGCCACAAGCATAGTAAAAGGAGCAGTCATACTTATCGCTGTACTAGTGGATAAGAAAGTAAAGGATTTATCTGCTAAAGCAGAATAGATAAATCGGGAATGTAAAAAGAAAAAGAAAAAGTAAAAAGAAAGGGAAGGAAACGTATGAAATTGAAAAAAGCAGTAGTATTCACAATGGCAATGGTATTAACAGGGGCAACTTTATTAACAGGTTGTGGAAGAGGCGCAGAAAGCAAAAAGACAGATGATACAAAAAAGGAAGAAACAAGCAAGAGTGGTGATAAAAAGTATGTCATTGGTCTGTCAATGAACACACAAACAAATCCATTTTTTGTAGATGTAAAAGATGGTGTACAAAAGGCAGCGGATGAACATGGCATCGAATTGCATATTACGGATGCACAAGATGATCCGACAACACAAATGAAAGACATTGAGAATTTAATTACGAAAAATCCAGATGCAATTATCATCGATACTTGTGATTCAGATGCAATCGTTGCATCAGTAGAGGCTTGTAATGAAGCAGGTATTCCTGTATTTACAATGGATCGTGAATCTAATGGTGGTGAAGTAGTGTCACATATAGGATACGATGCAATTAAATCAGGGAAAATTGCAGGGCAATATTTAGTTGATACGTTAGGAGGCAAAGGTAAAATCGTTGAAATCCAGGGTATTATGGGAACAAATGTAGCACAGAATAGATCAAAAGGATTTAACGAAGTGATAAAAGAACATCAAGATATGGAGATTGTCGCTTGTCAAGTTGCCGATTTTGACAGGGCTAAGGGAATGAGTGTTATGGAAAATATTCTACAGGCTAACAAACAAATTGATGGTCTATATGCAGCAAATGATGAAATGCTTCTTGGCGCTTTAGAGGCAATTGAAGCAGCAGGAAGATTAGATGAAATTACGATGATAGGTTGTGATGCAATTGACGATACCTTAGAGGCAATTAAGTCGGGAAAAGTAGAAGCGACAATAGCAGAACCTCCATTTTTCTTAGGAAAAGCAATTCTAAATACAGCTTTTGATTATCTAGAAGGGAAGGATGTAGAAAAAAATATTATCTTAGATAATGAATTAGTAACAAAGGATAACGTGGATTCTTTAGTAACAAAAGAAAAATAAACTAGGATATATGATAAAGGCAGAGCCATAACTGGTTCTGCCTTTGTGAGTAAGTTCTGGAGTTAGTCCGCTATTGTGCATGTTTCAAAGGAACCAATTGCTTTACAAACAGAACATACATCTGGACGATGTTCAAATGTGGCTCCACAGAATTGACATCGATATCCACTTTTCGTTGTTTTTACTATGATTTCAGGTTCTTGTTCTTTTTTTGTTTCTTGAGGTTTATCCTTTGTACTCATTGAAATTACGGCTTTTAAAAAGGTCGCTTCGTGGTCTTTTTCAATGGCAGCGACTCTTTCAAACATTTCAGCCACCTCTGGAAGCCCTTCTTCTCTAGCTGTTTGAGCAAAGTTTGGATACATGTTCTTCCACTCGCCATTTTCACCTTGTGCAGACGCTATTAAATTGTTTTTAGTCTCTCCCAATCCATCATTAAGCATGCTGAACCAGATTTTGGCATGTGTAGTTTCGTTTTTTGCCATTCGCTCAAAAAGCTCTGCAACCTCAGGATAACCCTCTTTTTTTGCTTGCATAGCATAAAATGTATAGTTGTTACGTGCTAGAGATTCCCCCATAAGAGCAGAACTCATGTTTTTTTCTGTTTGCGTTCCTTTTAAGTTCATAATATTCGTCCTTTCTATCTTTTGTAATTGTATTGCTTAAGTTCATTATAGCCTCTTTTTTACAAAGGTAAAGAGCTAGAATGAAGAATGATATTTTAAATACTTCATCAGATTCCCCACTAGGATCATCTAGACCCCAATCTTCTCTGTATTTGCAAGGTAGGAAAGGACATTGAACATTACATCCCATTGTAATCACAATGTCTACAGGTGGAATATCTGAAATAAATTTGCTATATTGTGTTAGCTCTATCAAAAGTTCTGTAACTTACTGACTCCCAGAGGTACTAAGCTTATAATGTGTCCATTTTCCCTCTTGTCTACTTTCCGCAACGCCAGATTCAAATAAAATCTTCATATGATAGGACAAGGAAGACTGGCCAATTTCCATCTGATCAATTAGAACACATAATATAATAAGAAAAAATTACTTTATTTGTAATGGTTTTATGACATTCGAATTATGGCAATCACAGGAGGAACGTAGTTGTAATCATTAGAGGAATAGGATATATTTAAAGATGGATTAAAATAAAAGTGAACAGGTATCATAGAGAAGCCTGTTCAGACAGGATCGTAGATGAATAAAGAATTTGATAAATTTAATATTTCTCAAGAAATTATAGAAGCGTTAAACATTTTAGGTTACGCCAAGCCGACGGAGATACAAGAAAAAGTGATTCCACCAGCACTGCTAGAGAAGGATATCGTAGGAAAGTCACAGACAGGAAGCGGAAAGACAGCTGCATTTGCCATTCCATTGTGCGAAAAGGTGATTTGGCATGAAAATAAACCGCAGGCAATCATTATTGAGCCAACTCGAGAGTTGACGGTACAGGTAAAGCAGGAGGTTTACCATGTCGGTCGATTAAAGCGCTTAAAAGTAGCAGATGTTTTTGGCGGGTTTCCCATCGACAAACAAATTCAAACGTTGAAGCAAAAGTGTCATATTGTAGTAGGAACACCAGGAAGAATGATGGATCATGTCAGAAGGGGAAGTCTCGATCTATCAATGGTGAAGTTTGTTATAATTGATGAGGCAGATTTGTTATTAGACATGGGATTTATTGATGAGGTAAGACAAATCTTGTCTCACATAAAAGGGGAATGTACACGTATGCTTTTCTCAGCAACGTTGGGGAAGGAATTGGAACATTTTGTTTGGGAGTATTTAAAAGAACCACTTTTTATTAGTATTGAGGAAAACGAAGAAGATAAAGCCCATATCAGGCAAGCATTGTATGAAGTAGAGAATGAAGATAAATATCAATTGTTCTTACAGTTACTGATTCAAGAAAACCCAGACAGTTGTATGATTTTTTGTGGGACAAGAGAAATGGTAAATGTGTTATGTCGCAAATTACGTAAAGACGGTGTAAAGTGTGGCATGATACACGGAGACATAGACCAACAAGATCGTATTCGTACCATCGAAGGATTCCGTGAGGGGCAATTTCGTTACTTAATTGCTACAGACGTAGTTGCAAGAGGAATTGATTTTGAACAGTTATCCCATGTGTTTAATTATGATTTTCCACTTGGAAAAGAGACTTATATCCATCGAATAGGTCGGACTGGACGAAATGGAAATTCAGGTGCTGCAATTAGTTTGTTAACAAATAATGATAAAAAAATGAAACAAATGATAGAAGACTATACTGGAAGTAGATTGCCGATAGCAAAGTGGAACCCCATTTCTGCGGAAGATGAAATGTGTTTTTGGATAAGACAGAAAGAAAAGGTAGTATTAAAAAAGAAAAAAGGATCTGATTTTCAATGCACTATTACAAAATTATCTATAGGTGGAGGTAAGAAAAGTAAAATCAGAGCAGTAGATATTGTAGGGACAATCTGTAATATTCCAGGAATAGAATCAGAAGATATTGGAGTTATTGACATTCGAGAAAGCTTATCATACGTTGAAATTTTAAATAGTAAAGGGAAAATGGTTCATGCTGCACTGCAGGACAAAAAACTAAAAGGGAAGATAAGAAAAGTACGCTTCACAAAACTATAACATGGAATCATTTGATGTTTAGATTGTGAAAAAGTTGTTGACAAAGTTCTAGTAGAAATATATAATACAAAACATATTAGACTTATCGAAATGGTAGGAATAAAGAAAAGAGGAAAATAATATGAGAATATTTAACACAAATTTAAGTGAATCAGTAAACAAGAATAGTTGTATAATGAGCGGTATGTGTTGTTGTCATAACGTTTACTTAAGTTGCGAGCAAATGTGTAATTTTCATATGAGATAGAAATTATGTCAAATGGAATAAGGAAACATTACAGTTGCTCACCTCGTGGGGGACTGTTTTTTATTGGTCAAAAAAGGAGAATAAGACGATGAATATAAATATACAAGAATTAGGAGCACTATTTGTAGTAGCAGGTTTTTATAGTGTCATTTACTTTTTAAAAAAGAAAAGAAATGTGGAATTTGGGAGTTTAACAATTTTAGCAGTTGGATTTGGAGTTGTTGTAGGACTGATATTTAAGGGGACGTTTGAATATTATTCGGTTTTTGGCACCATATATACGCAGATGATTTCTGCAATCGTTGTACCATTATTACTATTCAGTATTATTTCTAGTATTACCAATTTGGGAAATGAAGTTAGATTAAAGCAGATTGGATGGAAAACAATTATATTCCTACTGTTAAATACATTTCTTGCAAGCGTGATAACACTAATTGTATCAATAGTAACAAATGTTGGGAACGGATTTTCCTACGAATTGGCTACAAATTATGAAGCAAGGGAAGTGCCAAGTATGATGGAGACAATTACGAGTTTATTTCCATCAAATCTTGCAAAACATTGGGCAGAAGGGCAGGTAATTCCTATTGTGATATTTGCAATTATTGTAGCAATTGCTTATAACGCACTTATAAAGGAGAAGGTGGATAAAATTTCCATATTTAAAGAAATCATCGATGCAGGAAATAGGGTGATGGGAAAAGTAGTGAGTTTTGTGATTGAACTAACACCATACGCAGTGATATCCTTGATTGGAAGGTCTGTGAGTAAGAATGCTTTGGATGATTTGCTTCCTCTTCTGGGTGTATTGATACTTGTGTATGCATTGAGTGTTGTACAGATATTTGTGGTTGAAGGGACAATTATAGGATTAATTGGGAAATTAAATCCTATACAGTTTTTTAAGGGAATATTTCCAGCGGGAATCGTTGCTTTTACTTCGCAAAGTAGTATTGGAACTATACCTGTCACTAAAAAGCAATTAACGGAAAAATTAGGTGTTGAAGAGGATGTAGCAACTTTTACAACAACACTTGGAGCGAATCTTGGAATGCCCGGATGTGCAGGAATATGGCCAACATTGCTGGCGGTGTTTTCCATTCATATTTTAGATATTACATATACAATACCACAATATTTATTTTTGGTAGTACTGTCAGTTGTTGTAGCAATCGGAACGGTTGGTGTTCCGGGAACAGCCACGATTACGGCTACCGCTGTATTTATGGCTGCAGGACTACCAGTGGAGGTTATTATACTTTTAAGCCCCATTTCCAGTCTTGCAGATATGGCAAGAACTGCAACAAATGTGATAGGTGCTGCGGAAGCGGCGGTTGTAGTTGCTAAGCTAGAGCATAGGCTCAATCTTGCAGTTTACAATGGAGAAGAATTAGAGAAGAAGGAAATTAAACTAGTAATTACAGAATGATTAGTATAAAATATATATATAGTTTATGAAATTCTAATTACATAGCAATTTAGTTATAAAAGGTAGGTGATAGAATGTTTGTTATAGGAGCGGAATACAATTTGTTGAAACCCAATGGAGATTTAAGCATATTTCAGGCGAAATGTGTAGGGATAAACAGAGGGAAAAAAAGGATACGATTCCGTTATAGAGAGGCGGAATATGAATTTTATTTATCTAAGATGGGTGATGGATCTGAGGTCGCAGAGACATATGGGAAAATAGAATACAATGCAATTTATTCTAGAAACCAAATAAGAGGATACAGATAATGTATTATGATTCATGATGCCCCCCACAAGTATTCATACTTGTGGGGGGCATATTAACGTAATAGCAATCTTTTTTATGAAGTGATATAATATAAAAATGAGTATGAAAAAGGAATATAGGGTGAAAAAGATGAAACGTAATATACTTCAGATGCAATTAGGTACGGATAGTTACGATATTATTATAAAGCGCGACGCACTAACTTATAATAACGAATATTTTCAATTAAATCGAAAAGTGCTGATAATAACGGACGAACATGTTCCCATAGAATACGCAACTAAGATTGCAAATCAATGTTTGAGACCATATATAGAGATTGTAAAAGCAGGGGAACAAAGTAAATCATTTAAAACAGTGGAAAAGATTTTGAAAGATATGTTGTCTTATAAATTTACAAGAGAGGACTGTGTGGTTGCAGTAGGAGGCGGTGTAGTTGGTGATTTATCGGGTTTCATAGCATCTCTTTATATGCGAGGAATTGATTTCTATAATGTACCCACTACCATTCTTTCACAAGTGGATTCATCCATTGGAGGAAAAGTTGCTGTGAATTTTGAGGGAATAAAAAATATAGTAGGTACGTTTTATCAACCGAAGTCCGTGCTAATTGATCCCACAACATTAAATACCTTACCAGCGCGGCAAATTACGAATGGATTAATTGAGGCAATAAAGATTGGGGCAATTATGGATTCGAATTTATTTAAACTATTTGAAAAGAAAGACTACTTATCGGAATTGGATTGGATTATAGAGCGTTCTTTAAGTATTAAAAAGTATATTGTTGAGCAGGATGAACGAGAAAATGGTATTAGAAAGATACTTAATTTTGGACATACAATTGGTCATGGAATAGAAACGGCAGGTGAAGGTCGATTGCTTCATGGAGAAAGTGTTGCTCTTGGAATGCTATATATGGCTAATGAATGTACCAAAATCAGATTACTGAATGCCTATCGAAACATTGGGTTAATAAGAGAATTAGCTGATATTGGAATTGAAATCAATGAGAATGGCATTGATATATCATGGTTGGATAACTATAAAATCAAAGAGGCGATTGTCCATGATAAAAAGTCAAGTGGCAATGATTGTTCTATCATCTTAGTAAATGAAATTGGAACATATGAGATAGCCACACAATCTATGCAGCAATTGCTGGATATGATTTAAACGATCAGAAGTTAGAGGAGGTTGTAACAATGAACTGCGAATTCATAAGAAAATTGCCAATTCCTAAGGAGATTAAGGAGCAATATCCATTGACCCAGGAGATGTTAAAGATAAAGGAAGAAAGGGATGGTGAAATTAAGGCAATTATAGCAGGTGAACTAAATAAATTTTTGCTAATTATAGGCCCTTGCTCTGCAGATCAGGAAGCATCTGTACTTGATTATATCTCTAGGCTACGGAAAGTACAAGATAAAGTACAGGATAGGATATTAATTATACCAAGGATATATACGAATAAACCAAGAACCACAGGAGATGGTTACAAAGGGATGCTGCATCAGCCAGATCCCTTGCACGATTCAGATATGCTAAAAGGACTTACGAAGGTAAGGGCACTTTATATGAAGACACTTCGTGAAACAGGATTTACATGTGCAGATGAAATGTTATATCCAGAAAATCATAGATACTTGTCGGACCTTTTATCCTATGTGGCGGTAGGTGCAAGGTCTGTGGAAGATCAGCAGCACAGATTAACGGCAAGTGCTCTTAATATCCCCGTAGGTATGAAAAATCCAACTAGTGGTGATATAGGAATTATGTTTAATTCTATTACAGCCGCACAGCATCCCCATAGATTTATATACAGAGGATGGGAAGTGGAGAGCAAAGGAAATCCGTTGGCACATGCAATTTTGCGTGGTGGAACTAATTCATATGGAGAGGTAAAGTCAAATTACCACTATGAAGAATTAGTTAAGGTATATGAGGAATATCAAAACAGAGGAATTACGAATATAACAACAATCATTGATACCAATCATGCAAATTCCAACAAGCATTACTTGGAACAAATAAGAATCAGTGAAGATATAATGTATAACCGTAAAAAGAACGCAGATATTAGACATATGGTGAAGGGATTAATGATAGAAAGTTATATAGAAGATGGGGCACAAAAGCCGGAAGAATGTGTCTATGGGAAATCCATTACAGACCCTTGTCTTGGCTGGGAAAAAACAGAGAAACTTATATACAAAATAGCGGATTTGATATAGCACAGTACTAACCCCCATTTATACAAAAACAAAGAGTGAATAAATGCAAAAAAAGTCGAAAATTGTAAAAATATGTAAACTATGTAATGATATTCAAGCAAAGTTATGCTAATATAAAATTATTATAAAGCCAAGGAGGAGTTAACAAATGAAAAGTATCAAAGCGAAAATTATAACAATTATATTAGCGATAATAGTGCTACTATGTTTAGCTTTGGGAAGTTTAGGGTGCTTTTTGAACTTTAGAGCTTCTGAAAATGTGGTGGAAGAAACGTTGGCAGAAACTGCTGAAGTTGCAGCGGATAGGATACATTACGAAATTCAAGCGTATAAGAATATCGCAATTGAAACTGGAAGCATTGCACGATTAGCCAGTGAAGAGACAAGTCTTGCACAAAAACAAGCAATCATTGATCAAAGAGCAAATAGCCATGAATTTCAAAGAGGAAATATTATAGGAAGCGATGGAATCGGTATATTTGATGGACAAGATTATTCGGACCGGTCTTATTTCAAAGAATCTATGGAAGGGAAAACGAGTATTTCCGAACCCATTATTAGCAAGAAGTCAGGAAAACTTACGATTATCATCTCAGCTCCTCTATGGGAAGGGGGAATCCCGGATACGGAAGTAATAGGTGTTGTATACTTTGTACCAACAGAAACATTTTTAAATGATATTGTAGCCAGTATAGATGTTGGAAAAGAAGGGGAAACCTATATTTTGAATAGTGAAGGAACGACAATTGCTAGTAAGAATATGAAAAAAGTATGTGTAGAAAATACACAAAAAGATGTAAAGGCAGAACCGTCTTTAAAATCATTGGCAGCATTAGAAAAAAAGATGATTGAGGGTAAAAAGGGGTCAGGATCCTATACTTGGGAAGGAGAGAAGGAAATCTTAGCTTATGCACCAATCTCAGATACCGCAGGTTGGAGTGTTGGTGTTTGCGCTGTGCGAAACGAATTTATCGGAGAAGCAATTAAATCTATATATTTTACTATAGGTATTGCAATATTATTTATGATAGCTGGATTAATGGTAGCTATCAAATTTGCAAATCGAATCGCAAATCCAATTAAATTATGTGCAGAACGAATGCTTCTATTGTCTGAAGGGGATTTAGAAACAACAGTCCCAGAAACATTATCGAAAGATGAAACTGGTATTCTAACAGATAGTATGCGAACGTTGGTTGAGGAATTGAAGTCTTCTATTGGAGATGTGGCGTATCATCTGGGGGAAATGGGAAATGGGAATTTTTCATTATACATAGAAAAAGAATATAAAGGAGATTTTTCAGATTTAAAGACCTCCATGGAGCAAATCATAGCATCCTTAAATGATGTTCTTTCTCAAATCGTAGAAGGCTCAGAACAAGTAGCAAGTGGTTCGGATCAAGTTTCTAGTGGTGCACAAGCATTATCTCAGGGGGCAACAGAACAAGCAAGTTCTATAGAAGAACTATCTGCTACAATCACTGAAATTACAAGCCAAGTAAAAGAAAATGCTAAAAATGCACAACAAGCAAGTGAAATGGCGAACATAACTGGCAGGGAAGTACAAGAAAGTAACGAAAAGATGCAACAATTAGTGCATGCTATGAATGATATTAGTGATAAATCTGGAGAAATAGGTAAAATCATCAAGTCGATAGAGGATATTGCTTTCCAGACAAATATACTTGCATTAAATGCAGCTGTGGAGGCAGCTCGAGCTGGCGAAGCAGGGAAGGGATTTGCGGTGGTAGCCGATGAAGTGCGTAATCTAGCAGCAAAAAGTGCAGAAGCAGCTAAGAATACTACTGCCCTAATAGAGGATTCGTTACAGGCAGTGGAGAAAGGAACACAGATTACAGGGGGAACAGTAGAAACAATGTTGTCTTTGGTAGAATCTACGAAAGATGCAGTTGTGATGATTGATAAGATATCGGAAGCATCTAAGAGCCAGGCAGAATCAATTTCACAAGTTACGATGGGAATTGATCAAATATCTAGCGTTATACAGACAAATTCTGCAACGGCGGAAGAAAGCGCAGCAGCAAGTGAGGAATTATCAAGTCAGGCACAAATACAGAAAGATATGGCAGAAAAATTCTTGCTTCGTTAAAAACATAAATATAATAAAGTGCCTCATGATTTATCAATGTGAGGCACTTTTAAAATATGAAAAAAAATTATATAACACCTTGTCCAATGTTCATGGAACGTGTATGATAAAGACATCAAGTTACTAGTATAACTATTTATAAGGAGGATTATATATGAAAGTCAAATTGAGAGATTTTTATAAAAGAGAATGGACCATGAGTGAAAAAATTTTATTAACACTTGTATTAGTATTATCAGGCATTGTTACTGGAATTATATTTGCACCTAGAAAAGGGGGCTGCTTTAGTAATAATATCATTGAAAGTAGGGATGAAAGTAAGGAAGAATAATGGCTTTTTCTCTAACATAATTGTAACAAAAAAGCTTCTATAATTTTATAGAAGCTTTTTACTAATAGCGGGAACAGGATTTGAACCTGCGACACCACGGGTATGAACCGTGTGCTCTAGCCAACTGAGCTATCCCGCCATATTATATTGTAATACTTTTAAAGTATGTATGTTGCAGAATAATAGATAAATTCTGCTAATGGGACCAACAGGGCTCGAACCTGTGACCCCCTGCTTGTAAGGCAGGTGCTCTCCCAGCTGAGCTATGATCCCGAAGTCGTGTGAGTTGTTTTCCCTCAACTCGCTTTGCTATTATACTATTGAAAAGGACAAGATGTCAATACTTTTTTCGAAGTTTTTTAATTTTTTAAAATTGTATCTCAGAATATAAAAATTTGCGAAAGAAAGAGGGGTGTTCGTTGACACTTTTTATACGTTAGTGTATTGTAATAAAGAATAAATAATACGATTACGAGGAGGATTTACTTGTGAATGATAAATCACGAAACATACTAAGGCTAATAGTTGGAGGATATTTAATTTATCTTGGGGGCAGCTTATTTATGGATGTGCTTAAGGAAAAACCAAATAATTATGTATTATTTTTGATTGCAGGGGTATTCTTCATAGCGGTAGGAGGTATTATAATATTTCTTAATCTGAAATCAGCATTACATTCTTCCACTAATACAGAGGAAGAATCAGAGGAAGAAGAGAACGAAGATAATAAGATAGAAGAAATCACAGACAGACAAGATTCAGTTGGGAAAGAACATCTGGAAGTTGAGGATATTGATAAGGAGCAAAAAGAATAAAATATGGATGTTATAGAAGTAGGGGTGAAATCATGAGAATAGGTATGGGTTACGACGTTCACAAATTAGTAGAAAATAGAACATTAATCCTTGGAGGAGTTCACATACCATATGAGAAAGGGTTAAAGGGACATTCGGATGCTGATGTTTTACTTCATGCAATTATGGACGCAATTCTAGGTGCAGCAGCATTGGGGGATATCGGAACACATTTTCCAGATACAGAAGTAGAATATCAGGATATCTCTAGTATTACATTATTAGAGAAAGTAGGAACATTGCTAGAAGAGCAGTTATATATTATAGAAAATATAGATGCGACGATTATTGCACAACTTCCGAAAGTTTCTCCATATGTAGAAGCTATGCGAACAAATATTGCAAAATCGCTTCATATAGAAATGGATCAAGTAAATATTAAGGCAACAACAGAGGAGGGGCTTGGTTTTACTGGAAGTGGAGAAGGTATTTCCGCACATGCGATTTGTGCAATTGAGAGAATCACCAACTTTAGTTATGATGTAACGCCCAATGAGAGGACAGGCTGTTCGGGGTGCAGTGGATGTAAACATCAATAGAAAGCTGGTGCGTTAATGAAAATAAGAAAATTAGAACCTAATGAGCATGGAAGAACAAGGGCACTTTGGGAACAGGTTTTTGTAGAGGATACAAAGGAATTTTTGGATTATTATTATACTTGTGTAACCAAGAAGAATGATATTTACGTGATAGAAGAAGATGGAGCCATTGTTAGTATGATACATTTGAATCCATATGACATGCATATTGGGAATAGTATCTACCAAACTCATTACATCGTAGCAGTCGCAACGAATGAGAGATATCGTAGACGTGGATATATGGGGAAGCTCCTGAGTGAGGCAATGAATGAGATGAAAAAGTATCAAGAACCATTTACATTTTTAATGCCTGCAGCAGAATCCATTTATGCACCATATGGATTTCAAACTGTCGCTACGCAAGTACATTACAAATACGACGGAAGTATAAATGAAATGGGAGTGCCTCAAATATCTGGATATGAAACACGGTATGCAAGGGAACAAGATTGTGAGGCTCTAAGTGTATTTGCAGAAGAAATGTTCAGAAGCAAGTATATGATATATACCGTTAGAGATCAGGCATATTTTGGGCAGTTGATTCGGGAGCAGGAAAGCCAACATGGAGGAGTTATTATGGTGCAAGACGGTGCACAGTTGGTGGGATATTTTTTGCTAGCGAAAGAGGGGTATTTACAGGTGAGAGAACCAGTTAGTAGATACTCTAAATTAGATTTAGTGGAGCGGATGAAACTTCAGATCATAGACCGACCAAAGATTATGATTCGACCAATAGATGAGGACATATATGAGAAATGCATGTTAGATATTTCTTTTGAGCAGTTATGTATCAATGAAATTGTCTAATAGCACAGGAATACCACATTAGATGAAGAGCACTGCAAGATAAGAATATCAATGCAGTGCTTTTTTTATGGTGTAAAATAGACGATAGAATAGAAGAAAGGTTTGTGGAAAAACTGAAGTATATCGGGAGTAAGTAAAGGAGGATTTTTATGGGATATTATATTGTTGATTATGAAAACGTTAAAAGAGATGGGTTGAATGGAATTAATAAACTGGAAAATGGCGACAGGGTTTGTATCTTTTATAGTGAAAATGCAGATACATTGACGTTTGGATTGCATAAAAGAATCAATGAATCAAAGGCTCAAATAACATTTCAGAAAGTGGAGGTAGGATTTAAAAATGCACTTGATTTTCAATTAGCAACATTTTTAGGATATTTAATTGCAAGTAATAAAAATGAGGATTATTATATTGTTAGCAGGGATAATGGATTCAATAGCATATGCATGTATTGGAACAAAAGGAGTATGAAGGTTTCCTTAGTGGCAGATGTCTCTGGCAGAAATATGAAACAAGAAAGAGAAGATATATTGCATAAAGTTTCAGAGGTGATCACAGATGAAGAAACTGCAAAGACAGTTGTGGGCTATATACAAAAATACAAGACCAAGCAAGGGATTAATAATGCATTAGTAAAAGAGTACAAAAGTAAAAAAGGTGGCGAACTATATCAGGCAATTAAATCATTAATCGGTGATAAAAAAGGATAAGAAAATTAGAGATAATTTTTTCGGGAGGAGGGACTTTGAAATGGAGAGAAAATGGGTAAAAGCGCTAGCAATTATCCTTGGTGTGTTACTACTACTAGCATATACCAATGAATGGAGAAATTTGAATTACAATCATTCTTTCACTTCAGTAGAATCAAACATTTACGCGCAGCAAGAAGAAGTTCTTCCAACAACAAATAGATTGCAAATACCAAAGTTAATTATTGTTTGTATTGTTTCATTATGTTTTATATTATTACAAGGAACTGCTCAAGAGGCTTATACTAGGATGAGACTACTTTGCATGCAAATTGTGGATGACTTTTTATATCTAATGCAGATTCTTCATCATCAAGATGGAAAAAGACGTATGTGGCATATCGATAAATGATACTGTAAGGGTAATGAAGAATAGAAAGCGTAGGTATGAGTATGAGAAAGACGAAAATTATATGTACATTAGGTCCTTCTACGGATCAAGAGGGAGTATTAGAAACATTAATAGATGAAGGGATGGATGTAGCTAGATTTAATTTTTCCCATGGGACGCATGAGGAACAAAAGAAACGGTTAGACCTCTTAAAGGAGTTAAGGGAAAGGAAGGATCAACCAATTGCAGCATTGTTAGACACCAAAGGACCTGAAATAAGAATTGGATGCTTTCAAGAAGGTGCGGTTACCGTAGAGACAGAACAAAGTTTCACGCTATATGCTGATTCTCATAAGGGAGATATAGACGGCGTCAGCATTTCTTATCAAGATCTTTATAGAGATGTTGCAGTTGGTAGTGAGATTTTAATTGATGATGGTTTAATTGAACTAGAAGTAGTAGAAATTAAGGGAAAAAATATTCATTGCCAAGTAAAAAATGGAGGAACAATATCGAATCGAAAGGGTATTAATGTTCCAGGAGCAAATTTACAGATGCCTTTCATTAGTGAAAAAGATTATGAGGATATTCTTTTTGGTATCGAAGAAGAATTTGATTTTATTGCCTGTTCTTTTACAAGGACGGCAGAGGATATTATGGCTATTCGAAAAATATTCTATGATCAAGGCTGTGATCGCATTAATATCATTGCAAAGATTGAGAATCAACAGGGAGTCGATCATATTGATGAGATTATCGAAGTTGCAGATGGTATTATGGTGGCCAGAGGAGATATGGGGGTAGAAATACCGTTAGAAGATGTTCCGGTTATTCAAAAAATGATTATTCAAAAGGTGTATAATGCAGGAAAACAAGTAATTACAGCCACACAGATGCTAGATTCTATGATGAAAAATCCAAGACCAACCAGAGCAGAAACAACGGATGTGGCGCATGCTATTTACCATGGAACAAGTGCGCTTATGCTATCAGGAGAAACAGCAGCAGGAAAGTATCCAGTAGAGTCCCTTCGTACCATGGTAAAGATAGCAAGCCGTATTGAAGAAGATATCGATTACAATTATATTTTTAGTCGAAGAGAACGAGAAGAAAATCCGGATATGACGGCAGCTATATCACACGCAACCTGCACTACGGCAATGGATTTAAAGGCTGCTGCTATTATTACTGTAACAAAAACAGGCACCACGGCTAGGATGATTTCAAAATTTAGACCAGGCTGCCATATTATTGGATGTGCAACTTATCCACATGTATGTCGACAAATGAATTTGTCTTGGGGGATTTCTCCGATACTAATTCGAGAAGAATACAGCATGGAAGTTCTCTTTTTGCACGCTGTAGAAGCGGCTCAGAAAAAGAAGTATATAAAAGAAGGCAATGTAGTGGTACTTACTGCTGGTATTCCACTTGGAAATCCAGGGAAAACAAATTTAATTAAGGCTACAATTGTAGGGGAATATTAAGTGGATGGCTACTGTACATGGAACTATGAATATACGTTATTAGGTAAAAAATATATTGATAAAATTCCAGAAATTTTTTGTGGAAAGTATAACAAAGGTTGACAAATGTGTAATTATTTCATACACTATATACCATATATAGAAGTTGAAAAGCCTTGATCGAAAAGAGTAGTATGTATGAAACTGTCAGAGAGAAACTGCCACCGGCTGAAAGCAGTTTTGAGGGAAATATATATGAAGTGCATTCGGGAGCTGATTTGGTGAAATTTCAGTAGCCAAATACGAATCACATACGTTACATGTGTTGAGTGGAGGGTTTATCCCTTTATGAGAGTGGAACCGCGGGTGTAATCTCGTCTCTTTAGGAGACGAATTACACCCTTTTATATTGAGAGGAGGTAGTTTTATGGGGGTTTATTCTTATATTAAAGAGGAATTAAATGTTATCCGAGAACGCGACCCTGCGATTAAATCTAGCTTAGAAGTGTTATTATATCCTAGTTTTAAGGCGATACTAAAATACAGAGTTGCCCATAGATTATATCTATCAAACCATTACTTTTTGGCACGTTGGATTTCTCAACGGGCAACTAGAAAGACTGGAATAGAGATTCATCCGGGGGCAACCATTGGAAAAGGACTATTTATTGACCATGGTAGTGGTGTAATTATTGGGGAAACGACAATCATTGGGGATAATGTGACATTATATCAAGGGGTGACACTTGGAGGTACGGGAAAGGAAAAGGGGAAAAGGCATCCAACATTAAAGGATAATGTTATGGTCAGTGCAGGAGCGAAAGTAATCGGTTCTTTTACCGTTGGGGAAAATGCTAAGATTGGGGCAGGATCCGTAGTATTAGAAGAGGTGCCGCCAAACTGTACAGTGGTAGGTGTACCAGGGCGTGTTGTGCGAATGGGAAATCAAAAAGTGCCGAGAACAGATATGGACCAAGTGCATTTGCCAGATCCAGTGCTAAATGATTTGAGGGAGCTGCATAATGAAAATAAGCGGCTCAAACGGCAATTAGAGAAGTTAGAAAGTAAGATGAAATGTTTACAGCAACAAGATTTGGAAGAATTAAAAGAGAAAGCAGAGGAGTCGAAATATGAAATTATATAATACACTTTCAAAAGGTAAAGAAGAATTCATTCCGTTAGAGGAAGGAAAAGTTAAAATGTATGTCTGTGGACCAACCGTGTATAACTTTATCCATATTGGGAATGCAAGACCGATGATTGTATTTGATACAGTGAGACGGTATTTTGAGTATAAAGGATATGAAGTTAATTTTGTATCTAATTTTACAGATGTGGATGACAAGATTATTAAAAAGGCCATTGAAGAAGGGGTATCAGCAGATGAAATCTCTAAAAGGTATATCGAAGAATGCAAGAAAGATATGGCAGGAATGAATGTGAAACCGGCAACAAAGCATCCACTTGCGACAGAGGAAATCTGTGGTATGCTAGAGATGATAGGAGACTTAATCGCTAAGGGATATGCATATGAGAAAAATGGAACGGTATACTTCCGAACTAGAAAATTTGAAGAATATGGAAAGTTATCTCATAAGAATCTAGATGATTTACAATCTGGTGGACGTTCGCTATTAGTGACTGGAGAATCAGAGAAGGAAGATTCGTTAGATTTTGTGCTCTGGAAACCAAAGAAAGAAGGAGAACCAGCATGGGATTCTGCTTGGAGCCAAGGTCGTCCAGGGTGGCATATTGAGTGTTCAGTTATGTCAAAGAAATACTTAGGAGAACAAATTGACATCCATGCTGGAGGAGAAGATTTGGTTTTTCCTCATCATGAAAATGAAATTGCGCAAAGTGAGGCTGCCAATGGGAAAGAATTTGCGAAATACTGGATGCATAATGCATTTTTAAATATTGAGAATAGAAAAATGTCAAAATCACTTGGAAATTTCCGTACTGTTCGTGAAATCAGTGAACAATACGACCTTCAAGTACTTCGTTTCTTTATGTTAAGTGCACATTATAGAAGTCCATTGAACTTCAGTGCTGATCTTATGGAAGCTTCCAAAAATGGTTTGGATCGTATCATCAATGCAGTTGATAATCTAAAGCATTTATTGGGTGCTACTGAATTAGAAATGATGGGGAAAGAAGAACAGGAACATTGGAAGAAAGCAAATGAATTTGTAACTGGCTTTGAAGCAGCAATGGATGATGATTTTAATACAGCTGATGCAATAGCTTCCATCTTTGAACTTGTAAAATTTGCGAATACAACAACTAGTGGTGAAAGTTCTAAAGAATATTTACAAAAATTAATAGATTTAGTAGTGAAATTAGCGGACGTTCTTGGTATTATAGTAGATAAGAAAGAAGAATTGCTTGCAGAAAATATTGAAGCATTGATTGAAGAACGTCAAGCGGCTAGAAAAGACAAGAATTTTAAAAGGGCGGATGAAATCCGTGATGAATTATTAGCAAAAGGTATTCTGTTGGAGGATACACGTGAAGGAGTAAAATGGAAGAAAGCATAGCATTTGATTTGGAACCTTATATGAGAGATGTATTCAAGATGCAAGAGGTGGATATTAAAAGTTATTCACCTCTTACCTTGGCATATATAGGGGATAGTATTTATGACTTAATTATCAAAAGTCTTGTGATTAACAAGGGAAATAAGCAAGTACAAAAACTACATAAAGAGACTAGTAGTCTAGTACAAGCGTCTGCCCAATCACTGATGATGAGAACGCTTCAGGGGATACTAACGGAAGAGGAGCTGGCAGTTTATAAGAGGGGAAGGAATGCCAAGTCAGTTTCGCCAGCAAAGAATCAGTCTGTGACGGATTATCGAAGGGCAACAGGGTTTGAAGCACTCATGGGTTATCTTTATTTACAAAAAGAGTGGAAAAGAATGATAGATTTGGTTAAACTAGGATTAGATAGTTTGACATTACAAGAAAAGAAATAGGAGAATAATCATGAGTAAAGAACAGAAAAATGAATTTAGTGAGCAAATGGGAGAGAAAGTACTCTCCTTGACGATAGAAGGTCGAAATTCAGTATTGGAGGCATTTCGTGCAGGGAAGCCGATTGATAAGGTCTATATTTTAGATGGTTGTCAGGATGGGCCTGTTAGAACCATTGTAAGAGAGGCAAGAAAGCATGATACCATTTTGAATTTTGTTACGAAAGAACGATTGGATCAACTTTCTGATACAGGAAAGCACCAAGGTGTAATTGCTCATGCAGCAGCGTATGAATATGCTGAAATCGAAGACATACTAAAGTTAGCAGCTGATAGAGGGGAGGATCCATTTTTGATTTTACTGGATAATATAGAAGATCCACATAATTTAGGAGCTATTATTCGTACTGCGAATCTAGCAGGTGCACATGGGGTAATTATACCAAAAAGAAGAGCTGTAGGTCTGACAGCAACTGTTGCGAAAACTTCGGCTGGAGCACTAAACTATACACCAGTAGCAAAAGTAACCAATCTTGTGAAAACAATGGAAGAATTAAAGGAGAAAGGTCTTTGGTTTGTGTGTGCAGATATGGGTGGAGAGTCCATGTATCGTCTGAATTTAAAGGGACCAATTGGAATGGTCATAGGCAATGAAGGAGAGGGCGTTGGACGTCTCGTGAAGGAAAACTGTGATTATGTTGCAGCAATTCCAATGAAAGGTGATATTGATTCTTTAAATGCTTCTGTAGCAGCAGGAGTATTAGCATATGAGATTGTGCGACAACGATTAAACTAAAGGGTAATGGGTGATCAATGACCGATGTTAGTGGAAGTCAATAAGGAGTTTGGTGGAATCTATGAATAATTATAAGACTTTGGCAGATGAAGAATTGATTAAAAATCTTCGTGAAGGAGATGCTAGTATAACGGATTATATTATGGATAAATATAAATATTTAGTGCGTAAAAAAGCGAAAGCAATGTATCTACTTGGGGGAGATAATGATGATCTCATTCAAGAAGGCATGATCGGTCTGTTCAAAGCAGTAAGGGATTATGATATTAGTCAAGATTCAACGTTCTATAGTTTTGCAGAATTATGTATCTCTAGGCAGATGTATTCGGCTATTGAGGCATCTAAACGAAAAAAGCATCTTCCATTAAATTCCTATGTGTCAATCTATGATGAGGGGGACGAAGACTCTGCAGAAGGGAAACCGCCACTTATTGATACGATTCAGTCAGAAAAGTTAAATAACCCAGAGGAATTATTTTTGAATAAAGAATATCTAGAGATTATTGAAACTAAATTAAAAGAAGGATTAAGTGATCTTGAAAATCGAGTACTCTATTTACATTTACTAGGTACAGACTATCAAACCATTGCTAGATTACTGGACAAGAGTCCAAAGGCAATTGATAATGCGTTACAGAGAATTAAGGGAAAAGCAGCTAAAATCATTATTTAGAATTTATCTGAATAAAATATTGACAAACCTAGTTTGTTTATTGTATATTATAAACGTTGCATCACATGGGTGCTTTTCAGAAGCGAATATGGATGTAGGCTGCCGTGGCACAGATGGTAGCGCGCAACATTGGTAGTGTTGAGGTCACGGGTTCGATTCCCGTCGGTAGCTTAATGAAAAATGGCTGTAAGCCCTTATATTTAAAGGGTTTGCGGCTGTTTTTAAATTGTCCGATATAATACGTAGTTTTCTAAAATTAAGTTAGTCAAAAGTTAGTCAGTGCCAAATTGTCAGACAATAGTAGGGCAAAAAACAGGTCAAGTTAGTCAAAAAGTTAGTCAAAAAACTAAAATGAAATAGCATTATTCAGCTTATCATTCAAATCATCGTTATCCTCAATTAAATGCGTGTAAATTTCAAGTGTTACTTTTATAGAAGAGTGTCCTAATAACCTTTGCGCTTCTTTTACGTCTATTCCACCATAATATAACATCGTTGCATAGTTGTGACGGAAAGTATGAGGTGTAATATCGGTTGCCTTGATTCCTTGCTTCACAACCTTATTTCCTTTCATTTCTTTTTTAGTTCCTCCAAGTTCACAATTAACCTTGTTATATATTTCATTCCAAAATCTTTTATATGTGCTTTGGCTTATAAGTTGTCCGCTTGATGAATGGAATAAATATATGCTCTGCAATCCATTTAAATAAGATTTCAGACAGTTTTTTAGGTCTGTTGGCATATTTACACACCGATTCGACTTAACGCTCTTAGGAGCCTTTAAATGCGTTCCGTTAGACCATGTCAAAGACTTATTCACGTTAATTACATTACGGTTAAAGTCTATGTCTGATTTAGTTAACGCGAGTGCCTCGGAACGTCTTAAACCACTAAATAATAAGATATAAACAAATGCCTTTTCCATATCTGTGAAATCACAATTTTTAATTGCTTTCTTTTCTGAATCTGTCAGTGCTCTTTTTGATTGATTCTGTAAAGTGGTTGTTTTTATTCCACGACAAACATTTTTATAAATTAATCCATCATCAATAGCATCTTCTAGCATTTGATTGATTGTGATTTTTAACATTCTTTGTATTTCTGGCATAGATGATTTTCTGTTTATTTGAAGCTGCACATCACTTTTCTTTAAATCCTTAAGACGTATATCTTTAAGTTCTTCTATATGGTTTTTAATGATGTTCTTATAATTTCCGAGTGTAGAACTAGCAACAACACCTTCTTTAAATGTTGTCACCCATTTATCCGCCCATATTCCAACGGTCAATCCTTTATCGTTTGCATATGTTCCACGATCTAAATCTGCTTTTATCAATGCTTTTTTTCTGTCTAATTCATCAATAGATGAAGCATATATTGTTGGTGCATAAATTCTTTTCCCTGTTTCTTCATCTGTTCCAATAATTATATTTGAAGCATATCGTCCGTCTGATCTCTTTTTATATTTCCCCATTAAATCACCTCCTTTTTTTAAAGTTACGTACAAAAAATACACCTATTGCTAGATGTACACGTAATATGATATAATATGAGTGCAAAGTCGTTATTATATCTAGTGTATCTAGAATAGTATCTTCTAAAACAGTCTCAGAAATGCGGCTGTTTTTTGTTTATAAATTATTAATTCTTACACAATTACTGTATGCCAATTCTTGAAGCAATTTGTATAATGGTTGAACATTATATTTTTTAGGAAACTCCAATTTATGTGAAACATACTCAACAGAATGTGCTTTTAAATCAGCAGTTTTAATGTAGGTAAAACTTAACTCACTATCATCAAAACCGAAACCAGCTGTCTCCATTGTCACGTCAACAATAGAATATAAGTTAATAGATTCTATACGTACTTTTGATCCTGTTGCACCTTGCTTGTCTGAAAAAATAATTCTTCTGTCAGTAAAAATTAAAGCGTCACGTACTAACTTAAACCCAACAGTTATTGTTTCGTCATCCATTAGATACATTCCGTATTCAGCTTGCATATTTTCAACTGACATTTCACTGTAATTTCCTAATCCACCCTGCAGTATTGCACTTCCACTTAAATTTTTTGCTCCTTGCAAAACATCTTTCATTCCAAAAGCCATAATGTCCTCCTTAGTTTAATCAACTTTCCTAATTTGCGCCACATCTATATTAATACAACAGTATTAATAACAGTTTAGAATAACCAAATTTTTCCTATTAACCAAATTACATATATACGCTACACTATATTCGAGGTGAAATGTGTGGCGCATTTAAAAATTAAATACAATGTCTATAGTATACGTAGTGAACAAAAAATGTCTATACGTAGGCTGGCAATTTTATCCGGCATAAGCAAGACAACAATCAATGATATTGAAAATGGTAAACATATACCAACTATCGAGACTATGTGTTACTTGTGTTATGCGCTTGACGTAACGTTAAATGACATTGTATCGTTCAGTGAATAATCGAATTTATTGTAAAAGTGTCCGACATGTCGGACAAATTCAAAAAACGAGTAAGTTCCAAATCGACAAATTGTTTAGTATATATAATACAAAATATTTCACAATATTAAACACGAACATTTGTTCTATTTTCTTATTGCAATTAGTAAAAAGTTATAGTATATTAATTGCACAAGATAATAGCCTAGTTCGATTAGGAGGCGAAGGATGATGGACAACGATTACATAACTGAAATTAACAAGTATTTGTCTAAAATTAAAAGTGCAAAGGTCTTAGCAACAATTATGATTTTAGTAAAAGGAATTGTTAAAAAAGAAGAGAATGGCAATTAGTCGTTCTCTTTTTCTTCCTCTATTTCTTCCATCATCAATTCAGTATATTTTAGAATTCTTTTTAAATGTTTATCTGACATATTCATAATATTTTTATTGATTTTATTTATTGTGTCGTTATACATTACATTTAACAATTCATCTGCTAACTCTTCTTCCTCGTCCCATCCCATCAAATACGATGGAGAACAGCATAACGCTTCGGCCATCATTTCAACCTTTTTCAATGGAAGCTCTCTTGATGTTTCCATTTTATTTACGGATGATCTTGACTTATATCCAAGTCTTTTAGCAAGTTCTTCTTGCGTAATTCCAATAGCTTCTCTCTTTTCTCTTATTCTGTCTCCTACCGTCATAGTGTCACCATCCTTTTTAATTTAATGGTATTATAACACTTGTTGAAAAAAATATCTACAAAAAATGCAAAAAACTGTTGACAAAATCGGAAACAGAGATTATATTAAAAATGTAGACGGATTCGGAAACACAAAATATTGGAGAAAGGGAGTGATATATATTGGTTGATACACAACATCTTGAAAAACTTATTATATTTTCTGGAAAGAAAAAACAGTATTTATCCAACAAAATTGGGTGTTCTAGGCAATATTTTAGAAAGAAATGTAACAATGAAGTTGATTTTACTACGAGAGAAGTTGATATTCTTTGCAATGAGATTGGTATAACTCGTCTCACTGACAAAGAAAAAATTTTCTTCAAAAAGTAGACAAAAGTGGAAACAAAGTAGTTTTTATATCTAAAAAATAGCTTTATGCAGAACAACTACATAATAACAAAACAACTGTCCGACAAAAAGGACTGAAAGGAGAATGGATGATAAAAAAAGAAATAAGTGAGATGGACAACCATGAAATCCTCCGCCAACAGCTGGAACTATTAGCGGAAGCTTCTGAAAATTGTTTGAAAAATAAGGATTATGAATCGGTTCGTCTTATTTCAGATGTCATGTTATCGATTTATTCTGTTATACCATTTCGTAAATACAATCAGATGCATTGATGTCGTAGATCATTTAAAAATTCGTTAATTTTAGGAATTAGTTGCTCAAAATCTTTTGAAGCTGATTGCCATTGGTATTCTAACATTTTTGTATGTATTACTGACATGCTTTTCTGTATATCTTCTGTAGCATACATAAATGCGATTAAATGGTATTCACCGTAATCTTTCAATGTACTTGCATCTGATCTAGCAATACAACGGCCGGCATGTTTTAGGTAACATTCAAAAACATTGCGTTTATAAATAACAGTATCTTCGAAAAGTTTTTGGCTAGCTTCAATTTTTCTGATTTTTAACTGATAGTGATTATTAATTATAGAAGTTAGAATAGGTGACACAATTGCACAAACAGCAATAACAGAAGTAATTGCAATATTATTCATATAGTATATCTCCTTTCTTTAGTATTCCGTCGCCAATCGGTACTTAAATTATAGGAGAAAAGGTAAAAAATAACAATATTAAGGAGGAATTCAATGAATGAATTAAAGATTTTTGAAAATGCTGAGTTCGGGCAGATACGAACAGTGCAACTAAATAATGAACCATATTTTTGTATGACAGACATTTGTAAGGCACTTGATATTTCGAACATAAGCCAGGCAAAAACAAGATTGAAAGATGGTGGGGTCATTTCAAATGAGGTCATCGATTCTTTGGGAAGAAGGCAGCAAGCAAACTTTATTAATGAATCAAATATGTACAAGCTAATTTTTCAAAGCAGAAAAGAATCTGCGGAACGTTTTACTGAATGGGTAACATCCGATGTTCTTCCATCCATTCGTAAGACTGGTACATATCATAAGAAACTGTCAAATGAAGAAATGATGCGTATTCAATTAGGAATGGTAGATAACCATGAGGAAAGAATTGAACACCTAGAAAATAACATGACAATCGATTATGGACAGCAACAATTCTTGAAAAAGGCTGTTAATGCAAGAGTAATGAAAATTATCGGTGGAAAGGAATCAAATGCATATAGAACGCTTAGTAAAAAGGTGTTTAGCGAATGTAATCATGATATACAAGATTTCTTCCATGTTAATTCTAGAAATAATATACCAAAGTTAAAGTATGAGGAAGCATTAAGTTATGTCTTAGATTGGGAGCCGTGTATCAACACAAAAATTACAATCAGAGATATAAATGCTCAACTTAATTTAGAAACTGCGTAAAGGGGTGATTTTATGGATTTTCCAAAACAACTAATGAGTATAACAGAGATGAAAAAGCTAGGATATTCAAGAGATACGCTTCTTAATATGGCTAGGGCGCAAGGGTGTCCAGTTGTAACTACAAAAAAAGGAGGTAAGTATTTGTTTGATACAACAAAATTTGAGAAGTGGCACATAGAGTATTCGAAGCGATTAAAAAATAGGCGGTAGAAAGGAGGACAAGCATTGAAAAAGAAAATAGTCGAGACTACATCCACCAGCCTAATGGTATTCGGATTTTTCCTACTAGTCGGTGCATGTGGTGGAAGTGATTCAGCAACCATAACGCAATCAGCAATGGCGGTATACATGGTAAGTGGTATTAGTTCAATGGTAGCTGGTGGGTTGCTAGCAAGGTATTACATAAAAAAAGAGTGCTCTCAAAGGTCGGCAAACCTAAAGCACTCAACAAAATATTCAAGGTAATTATAAATCAAAATTAGGAGGAAAGCAATATGGAATATAAAGTTGGTGACAAAGTAATGGTAAGAGAGGATTTGGAAGTTAATGCACAATATAGTAAACATGGTATTGGCTTTGCTTGCCAAATGAGAGATTTCTTAGGAAAAACTGTTGAAATAATAAGAGTAAGACCTTCTATGTCATATGCAATCAAAGAGGATGGGGGAAATTGGAATTGGACAGATGAAATGTTCGCAGGACTAGCAGAAGCCACCTACATGGACAAGCTCCATGAAGTAGTTGACTTGGTGTGTGAGTTGTCGGAAAAGTATTGTGAGGATGCAAGTTTACAGATACATAAAAAAGATAGTTACGCAACTTTCTTCGACTATGATACAAGCGATACATTTTTATGTGTTGATTTGCAAACCGATTTAGACAAATTCATAACCGACATCAAGGAGCATTTCGCACAATTTGAAGTCAAGGAAATGACCGTAGCTGAGATTGAAAAGCAGTTAGGACATGCTGTAAAGATTGTAGGTGAGTAGGATGTATAAAGGGATTGGAAAATATATTGGACTTACAGTAACGGAAGAAGATGCGTTTTCCGTGGCTTGTGAAAAGTGCAAGATCGGGACGGATGATGAAAAGTTTAATTTTATGTACATAGCTTGGAATGCAGAAAATATGGAAGACTTTGAATCAATGTTGGTTGAGTGGTTTTATAGCGGAGATTGGATACATAAGTAAACAATGTTTGAAAGATGAATATAGGAGGGTTCTATGGCATGGCATTAAAAAACTATGACGAAATGCGAAAGATAGAGGTTAGACCATTTTGCGAAAAGAGAGACGATTTAACATATTTGAATTGGGCTATGTGTATTGACTTGTTACACAAACATGGAGCGGAAAAAGTATACTGGGAGCCAATAGAAAATATTTTAACTGGAAATAGCTTAAGGATGTCAAATGTTGAATTTAAAGATTCAAAAGGAAATATCAATAGATGTTATGAAACACGAATAAAGGTTGTTATTGACGAAAATGTTTATGAAATGCAAACACCTGTAATGAACGGAGCCAATCCTGTAAAAGACAATTCTATGAGTCAGCAGAGAGTTTGGAATAGTATGTGTAGAGCATTTGTAAAATGCGTTGCAATACATACAGGGTTAGGATTTGATTTGTGGCTAAAGGAAGAATACAACAAAATGGAATCAAATATACCATTTACGAAAGAGAAGAATGCATCAAAAGGTAAAATCGAAACCATTCAACAGTTGTGCATTAGTCACGGAATAGATGCAGATGCATGGAATAGCAGTAACAATCGGACATGGGAAACTTTGACAGAACACGAAGCCGCTTCAATGCTTAAAGCGCTAAAGGATAGGTATGGTGATGATTAATGCATACTGGGAGAATTGTCGGTATCAGCAGAGATTATGAAAGCGGTAAAGCAATACTTTCCTTTGAATTCAATGAGGATGTAACACAGAGATATGAACAGCTTAAAGATGTGGACAAGCTAAACATTGAGTTTAAAAAGTATACGCAAAAACGTTCATTAAATGCAAATGCATATTTTCATGTGTTAGTAGGAAAGATTGCAGACGTACTTCGTGCAAGCAATCCAAGCATTAAGAATAATCTGCTAAACAAGCACGGACAGCTTGAAATAGTGGATGGAAAACTTCAAAACTTTATTGTCCGTGATGATATAGATGTTTCAGAGTACGAAGAAGTACACCTAAGACCTACATCCCATACAAAAGAAATGGCAGATGGACAAGTATACAGAGTTTATTATTTAGTCCGTGGAAGTCATACATACAATACCGAGGAAATGTCTATCTTGATTGATGGCACGGTATCAGAAGCAAAGGAATTAGGAATAGAGACATATACACCAGATCAGATTGAAAGATTAAAACAGCAATGGAAGGTGGAACTATGAAGAAGCTACACACCATTCTTGCAGATAACCTTGATTATTGTATGTTCACTGGTAGTCCATATATTGATCGTCATCACGTATTTTGTGGTCCATTTAAGGCAAAATCGGAGAAATATGGATTTATCGCACCTTTAAGGCGAGATTTACACCCGAATGGAGTATTTTTCAAGAGAACCCAAAAGAACCTTGAAATAGACGGAATTTTAAAGCGTAGATGCCAAGAATGGTATGAGCAGAACATAGGAACAAGAAAAGAGTTTATCCAAGAATTTGGTCGGAACTATTTATAACCTTAAAACTCGCAAGAGATAAGGATAAAGTAACTCGTTAACCGTTCATGTACTACATAATATATCACAGTATTTCGTAGGCCATTATATTACCTCCGGCTAAATGTCGGAGGGGAAAGGGGATAAATCGGGAGTGCAGTATAAATTTACGATAAAAGGAACATTGCCTGGGCTAAACGAGTATTTGAAAGCAGAGCGAAGTTTCAGCAAGAAGCATAGTTGTGGCAATGACATGAAACAGCAATATCAATTTTTAATTACAAATGCTATCAGAACGCAATTAAAACGGTTAAGAATCGATAAGCAGATTTATATAGAGTATTTGTTCTACGAGCCGAATAAAAAGCGAGATTTGGACAATATAGCTGGTGTGGCACACAAGTTTATCCAAGACGCATTGGTAAAGTGTGGAACAATTCAAAATGACGGATGGAAGGAAATTAGAGGATTCTCCGATTCGTTTTACATAGACAAGTATAATCCAAGAATTGAGGTAGTAATAACCGAGGTAGGTGATTAAGAATTGGATAAAGGTTGGATAAGCCTATCGAGAAAAATACAAGACTGTTTCATTTGGGATGACAAGCCCTTTGCAAGAGGTCAAGCATGGATTGATATGTTGTTATTGGCGAATCATTCTGACAAAGAATTCATGTTGGGGAATGAAATTATCACTGTTGAAAGAGGTAGTTTTATCACCTCAGAAGTCAAACTTTCTGAGCGTTGGGGGTGGGGAAGAAAGAAGACAAGACTGTTTTTAGAGCTGCTCGAAAGTCAGCAAATGATAAGTAAAAAAGCGAACAACAAAAGAACAGCTATAACCATTGTAAACTACAGCAATTTCCAAACTTTAGAAACTAAAAAGGAACAGCAAAAGAACAGCAGAGGAACATCAAAGGAACAGCAGAGGAACACAAACAATAATGATAACAATGTAAACAATGTAATAAATAAAGATAAAGGAGTGTATTTCGATTCTCAAATGTTGAATAGTTCGGTATTGGATTTTATTGAAATGCGTAGGAAAACAAAATCACCTATGACAGATAGGGCAATAAAGATATTAGTTTCAAAAATTAATGAAATGCTCAAATCCTATTCAGAGGAAGTGGTGATATCTAGTATTAACGAATCAATCATGAGCAACTGGAAGAGCATATATCCACCAAAACGAAACAAGAAAAAACCATTTTCAAATTTTGATGGACGTAATACTGACATCGATGATTTAGAGAAACAACTATTAGGTTTGTAAAGGAGTAACGTGCATATGGGCATGAAAAAAATATATACGCTAGAAGAGAGAGAAATAAACAATAAAAAAAGAACATTGTGCGGAAGTATTGAAAAATACGAAGAATTTGCAAAGGAATGGGAACGCACTTGCAGGTTGTTCAGAAAAGGCAAAACGGATTAAGTGGTAAAGGAGTGATGTTATGAAATCAAAGGTCACAATCCCAATATGCAGAATATGCAACAAAGAGATTAAGCCACACGAGCATAGAGAGACCATCAACGAATTTGATTATCATACAACGTGCATTGAAGCAGAGAAGGAGCATAACGATGAATTGCGAAAAATGTCATTGTAAAGCTAAGGTATTAAGAGTTGGAAGCAAGAAGAAAAAGAAGAAGATTAGGAGGTAGGAAATGGCTTATACAGTACAAGAAAAATTTCAGATAGAAGTAGTTAAAAGAGCACCAATGTATTATGCGGATTTTGAGGATTATGTATTAATCGTGGATGGATACAAGGGTGTTTACATAGATAAAAAAGATTTGCTTATCGACATTACCAAGTGTAAAAAATTTAAGTATAGTGCAGAGCATTTATCCAAAGAGCATCTGCAAGAGGTAAACGTCTACGCGGAAGAAACGAACGAAGCAAGAATATTATCGCATAAAAATGTTGCGATTAAGCTAAAAGCAAAAGACGGAACTTATGCGTGGGTTAATAGAGAGTTTCTTAAGATGTATGGAGCAAGTAACAATTACATGATTAAAGGGGAAAAAGATATTATTCTTGTAAGGGATTACAAAGGAATGTACTTAGGTATTGTTCTTCCAGTTGATATACAAGAGTAAATAAGCGAAATCAATTAGAGGACGATTTCAAGGGAGATTTAGCTGAATACGTAAATAGTATACGTGAAAGCAATAAAATGGCTGTACGAGCCGTACAGAGAAAACTAGAGGGTGAATAGTAGGAAGGAGTCGGAACTCTGGCCAGAGTAAAGATGCATCGGTTCCTTTACAAAAAATGAATCTAGAAAAGCAAGCAATAGAAATACTACAAACATTTGCAGGATCAGAACCCTATCAACTTGGGTACAGTGGTGGTAAAGATAGTGATGTACTTCGGCATCTAGCAATAAAAAGCCGTGTTAATCACATTTGCGTACATAATCATACAACAGTAGATGTACCAGAAACAGTAAGGTACATAAGAAGTAAAAAAGGGGTAATTATAGAATATCCAAAAGAAACAATGTGGCAGTTGATTGTTAGGCATAAGACACCACCTACTAGAAAAATGAGGTATTGTTGTGAGGATTTAAAAGAATACAGCGGTATTGGTAAAAAGGTATTAACCGGTGTAAGAAAATACGAGAGTATAAACAGAAGTGAAAATCAAGGGATTGTCACATTCACAAAGCCAAATAAAGAAATAAAAAAGTACGTTGATAATGACAAGGAAAAGAACTCTAAAAAAATAATAAAAGGACAATTAAACATATACGGAACAGAAGAAAATACAAACAATGAAAATTTTCGTATAACAAACAAGGGGGGGGTGGTAGTACTAAATTACGATAATTCAGAATCGCATAGAATGGTGGAAAATTGCTATAGAACTTCCAAGACGCTCGTTAACCCAATGCTAGAGTGGGATGATGAATTCTTATGGTGGTATATCAGACATGAAGAAATTGTAATAAATCCATTGTACAAAGGTGGGTGCCCTGGAGGATGTGGCAGGATCGGATGCATTGGATGCCCAATGTCTGGCAAAGGAAGAGAAGAAGAATTTGCTAAATATCCAAAATACAAAGAAGCATATATAAGGGCATTTGACAGAATGTTAAAGTACAGAGAACAGTGCGGAAACAAAAACATTATGGGATGGAAAAACGGTCAAGGAGTATTCGACTGGTGGATGGAAGATAAGAACATAGACGGACAGTATAGCATGGATTTTGATGGTTTAGATTTAGTTGGAATAAAAGAAAAAGGAGTACATTGATAGAAAAATAGGAAGGAGTAAGAGTTTTGCGGCCGCAATAAAAGACGTCTTTACTCCGGGAAGAGGTATGAAATTTATAGATTGGTTTGCCGGAATCGGAGGATTCAGAGCAGGAATGGAACTTGCTGGGCATGAATGCGTTGGATTCTGTGAATATGATAAATTTGCCGTCGTGTGATATAAAGCAATGCACCTGACAACAAAAGATGAAAAGGAACGGTTGTTAAAGTTAAACGATTATAAGAAAGGACAGGAGTACATAAATGAAATTGATTTCACAGACAGAGAATGGTACGCAAATGACGTTAGAAAAGTGGAAACCAGAAGCGTGCCAAGGGCAGACTGTTGGTGTTTCGGATTCCCTTGCCAAGATATCTCAGTTGCAGGAAAACAACTTGGATTCGATGGAAAGCGTAGCAGTTTGTTTTTCACAGTTACAAGAATTATACGAGACACAAAAGAAGAAGATAGACCCTCAATCCTATTTATTGAGAACGTTAAAAACCTACTTAGTGTTAATGGAGGGTCAGACTTCCTTAAACTTCAAATTGAATTGGACGAAATCGGGTACGATGCAGAATGGCAAGTTATCAATTCTAAGCACTATGGAGTGCCACAAAACAGGGAGCGTGTGTTCATTATCGGACATCTTAGAGGACGAAGTAGACGAGAAGTATTTCCTATCGAGGAATCAGATGGAGAAAATAGTGTTTCAATCGTAGCGCATAGAGATGGGTACAGACGTAACCTTCAAACATATACAGAAGATGGAATTATCGAAACACTTGATACGTGCCGGGGTGGAGGTATAGAACCACATGTTGCGGTTATATGCAATGTCAATCCATCTGGAAATGGAATGAATGGGAACGTATTTGATTCAACTAGTCTATCACCGACGATTACTACGAATAAAGGGGAAGGAAACAAAATAGCAATTCCAGTCCTAACACCAGACAGAGCAGAAAAAAGACAAAACGGCCGTAGGTTTAAAGAAAACGGAGAACCGATGTTTACACTTACAAGCCAAGATAGACATGGAGTTGCAATAGATGTGCTTGGTGGTATTTATACAGAAACAAGTCCGAAATATCAACGAGGATGTTTGGAAGGAGTTTCGCGGTGTATTAAAAGCGTAAAGCATGACTGTGGAGTGGTTTTAAAAATAAAGGAAGCAACAAAACAAGGATATGCAATAGCACATGAAGGTGATTCTATAAACCTATCAGTACCAGGTAGCGATACAAGACGTGGTAGGGTGGGAAAAGGAGTTGCCAACACATTGGATACTAGCTGCAATCAAGGGATTATGGTCCAAGTATCTGAAAGCCTAACAGTTTACGCTATTTGGAGTGAAAAGTATCAGTGTTACATAGCCATACGAAAATTAACACCAAAAGAATGTTTTAGATTGCAAGGCTGGACAGATGATTATTTTGAGTTAGCAGCTAGCGTAAATTCTGATAGCCAATTGTACAAGCAAGCTGGTAATGGAGTAACGGTAAATGTGATCTATGAGATAGCAAAAAGATTATAGAGTAGTTAGCACCTTGAAAACTGAATATTGATAGTTTTGGTAAAACAATGTATTATTATAAATAAATAATTAGTTGTTAGGGGAATGTGATGAATAAGATTATAGATATGATTATTGATTTTTTTCTTGATAAATTAAAAAAAGTGTGCGTATCATGTGAAGAACTGCAACCATTATTCTTTAATCCAGTATACAACAAAGAACATTGGAGTGAAGAAAATTATTTGAATAATCCAATAAAGTATAAAGTTAAATGTAAAATTTGTGTATATAACGAGAAGGATTACGTAAGTGGAATAAATAATTGTTCTATTAAAATAGAAACATCAGAAAAAATTATTTGTTTGGAAGAAGAGAATGTAAAAGAGTTATGCAAAGACTTGCAAAATATAGGCCCTAAAAACAGAAAAGAGGTGACAATAGAACAAGAAGGAGTCATTTGTTGGGGCGATAAATTAAAAAATGGATATGAAATAAACTTATTCTATACCATAAATGGGAAGAAAAAACAGAAAAAATTGTGCTTGAAAAAAGTATAAAAGCCAACTATCAATATTCGGTAGTTGGTTTTTTATTACGAAAAATTAGGAGGAATAGATATGACATCAATATTAATTATATCCACATTAGCAATACTGGTTATAGCATTCATGACCTTACTGGCACTAGAGAAAAAGCGTAACAAGCACATCCGAGAGATAACCAAACCGTGTAAGGAGTATACAAGGGAGTTAAGGAAATCAAACGAGTTAATCAGAGAGCAATTAAGACATTGCAACATCCGAAGTGCAAGAAAGGACGGCCAATAGCATGGAATCAATCATAGGGCTACTAGACGTTGCTATATGCGTAGATGGAGCAGTATTCGTTCTAGGAGTGGCAGTGTTGGAAATAGCGTGGTTTAGAAATAAGATTCGGGAGGTATGGAAGAATGACAAATAGAGAAGCTAGGACAAATTTAAGATATATAAGAACTTGTGATGAATGCACGAATGGAATGGGAAATTGTAAACAATGTGATAGGACTATAGAAATGGCAATACAAGCACTTGAGAATCAATCAAAGCTTGAAGAACAGATTGTGAGAGAACTGGAAAACTTCATAGAATTAATAGTAAAAGAATATCCGTTTCAAGGTAGATACATAAAAAAGAACTGTGCAATCGACATTGTACGAAATGTTTTTAAGGAAAGAGAGGTACTGCATGAGAGAGATTAAACTAAAGGCTTTTGATAAAAGAACCAAGTGCTTAGTCGATATAGACGGGTTTAGATATCTCAAAGGTGAAAAGATAAAGATATTTTTTACTGATGAAGACGGACTTGATGAACAATGTGTTTGTGATAAGAGATATATAGAGCTAATTAGAAGCACAGGACTTCATGACAAGAACGGTGTTGAGATTTACGAGGGGAATATTGTTTGTTGTACAGAAGCAGAATGTATGGGGCGAATATCGTGGAACGAAAGCGAAGCAGGATTTTATTTTGAAGTATTGCTTGAAGGTGGACAATATGAAGAGGAACATATGTATGACTATATAGAATCAATGGAAGTAATCGGAAATATTTTGGAGAATTCAGAACTACTGGAAAGCGAGGTACCACATGAGTAAAAGCAGAGCAAGTAAACTAAAAGGTTATCGTTCAGCAGTAAAGGCGCAAAGGAACGATGTGTATAAGTTCAAGAAGAAAGGTAGGTAAATCATGTTAATTCCAGCAATATTAAGGAAGAATGAACTATTGCAAGAATTCCAAAAGTTGCAATATACAGACTATCTTATGTATGAAGTTGGTAGTTGCGATAATTATATGCCTAACATAGAAGATGAACCAAGCAAAGAGACATATCAGTATGCAATCATAAACGCAAGAGAAGAATTAGTCGGGTATATTAGTTATCAAATTGATTGGTATTCTTCACAGGCTAATAACTTTGGGCTAATGTCTTTTGACAGAGGAAATGCACTGATAGGAAAAGAGATTTTTAATGTTATGACAAATCTGATTGAAAATTTAAAACTACATAGGATTGAATGGTATATGGTTGGCGGAAATCCTGTTGAGCGTAGTTATGATAAGTTTTGTAAAAAGTATAATGGTAGAAAAATTGTTTTAAGGGATGTTTTCAAGGATAGATATGGGAAATATCATGATAGCATCACTTACGAAATTATTAGGGAGGAGGTGTAAATAATGGCTAGATATTTTGAAGAAAAAAGCCTTATAAAATTCATAGATAAGCATACAAAGGACGATATGACGCTTGATAATGATATTAGTTGTATTTTAGAGGATATGAAAACCGCAGACGTAATCAGCAGAGAAGATGTTAATCATCGAAGTAAAGAGTATGAAGAATGGTTAGAAAATATGGTGATTTTGCTATCAAAAACTTATCAAGAAACACATGATATGTTATTGGGAAAAGCAAGAAACGGAGAAACAAAAGCATATTTTGAAATGCCAACAGTACAAGGGTATTCACTTGTTATGAGCGTGGATAAAATAAGTCACAAAGCAAAATGTAAAGGAAGTTTTAGTGAAGAACAACTTGACGGATGGTGCAATTATTTGATTGATAAATATACAGAAAGAGGTGTAAATGATGGAGAGATTGACATATGTAGATGAGAACGGGGATGTGTTATTTTCGCATTACGATTATCAAATTGATGATGGTGTATGTATCACAACGCTAGCAGAAGACGAACAATATGAGTTTCTAGAAAAGTTAGCTGAGAGAATGGCACATAATGAACAGATTATAGAGAAGTTTGACAAGCTGTATTTAGCAAAATGCGAGGAAGTGAATCGGCTAAAGGCAGAGTTGGAGAAGAGTGTGAAGTTGCCTTGCAAGGTTGGGGATGCGGTTTATGCATATTGTAGTGCATTTGGAATCTTAGAATATTATGTTGACGAAATTAACATTGGTATTGAAACTACTGTGTTTTTATGTTCTGCGTATTCTGAACAATGCGGAGAATATCAAAGTGAGTGCCTAGATGAAATCGAACCATGTATAGCAGATTTTGGAAAAACTGTATTCCTAACACTAGAGGAAGCACAAGCCAAGTTGGAAGAGAGGAATGGTGGAAGTAATGAGTGAAAACTATTTAGTAATCAACGGAAAGAAAACAGAGTTAACACAGAAGCAGTTAGCGCAATTAGGAATTGAAGTAAAGAAAGAAAATCCATTTGATGTTAAATACGAAGAAGAGGCATTTTATATAAACGTTAAAAGAAGTGTAGAAAAAGGTACTTACTGGACAAAGACACAAGCAGAAGAATACATGCCATGCAAAGATAAGCGACTAGTTGAAGAAAGAGCAAAGCAAGAAAGACTATCACGTTTGTTATGGAAGTTTGCAATTGAGAATGACTGTTATGTAAGTAAAGAAGAAAAGAAAGATGGGGAAGTAATGAAGTTCACTATATGTTTCGACTCAGGAGAAAATAAATATTTCGTTACTTCTTATGCAACAATGATATTTCATGGTTCAAATGTATTTAAATCAAAAGAAGTAGCACAACGTGCCATAGATGAAGTAATACGTCCATTTGAAAGAGGGGAGATAGAGTAGATGAGTACAGAAAAACTTAAACGAGACAAGCACATAGCAGACATAAACCGTAGCATATCACAAGAGATAAAGCCAACGGAATCATCTATAAAAGCATATCGGCACCAGCCATTCAAAGCGGACTTGCCACGGATGGATGCTGGGGAGTATTTGAAGAGAGAGGGGTGCGAGATTGAGGGATAGGGAACTAAGACAATACAGAGCCTTAAAGAAAGAGATAGTAATGTTAGAACGTAAGCTGGACAAACTGTATGACAAGGACATAGAAGTTGTATGCGGAAAGGTAAAAGGTTCAAGTGCAGACTTTCCATATACGGAGATTAGGACAAGCGTACAGATGCATGATCCAGAAGCGCAGGACGCATTGAATAAGCTGGTGAGTATTAAAGAGAATCGTTTAACCGAGGTCAGAGAGTTAGTTGTTAAAATCGAAGAGTTCATTGCTACCATACCAGATAGTGAGACAAGGCAGATATTTGAACTAACATACATAGATGGAATGAGCCAGAGTAAAGTAGCGGATGAAGTTGAAATGGAAAGAAGCAATATATCTAAAAGGATTAGTAATTACTTAAACTTTCACACATTTCACAGAAATAAATGATATAATGTAATTAGTAAAGAAGCGCTTAGAGAAATCTAGGTGCTTTTTTAATGTTCATTTGCGCCACTGTATGAAACCTAGGACAGTGGCTTTCCTCCGAGAAAGTATGAGGTGATAACGTGAGATGTATTACATGTGGGTATAGATGTAGTAAGGAATGCGGTAAGATAGTTGCCGTTCAATTCAATGGTAGTATGCAGTACAGAAAAGAGAAGGATAGAAGGTGTGTATATGATAAGAGCGATAAAAAGAATATTCGATAGACTATTTGACTATGACATTGTTGGTGAGTATTACGACACAACAGGGGATGGACATTACACAAAGAAGTATATAAAGAAGTACAGAATAAGAAAGTGGAATAGATATGGCTAGAGAGTTTGCTAAGAAGTTCTATAAGAGTAAGACATGGCGTGCATGTAGGGAGTCATACATATCAAAGAGAATACAGATAGATGGTGGACTGTGTGAGAAGTGTAAAGATAATGTTGGTTATATATTACATCACAAGATAACACTTACACCATCTAACATAAGTGATCCGGACATAGCATTGAACCATTGCAACTTAATGTATGTATGCAAGGAATGTCATGACGAGTTTGAAGGACATGGATTAAATAAAAAAGAAAAATGTATATGTATGTTTGATGAAAACGGCCAACCTATTCCAAGATAAAAAAACAAATATGCCCCCCATAAAATTCAAAGCGCATATCATTTGGGGAACCGTTGGGTGGAGTATAATCTTCACAAGTGAAAAAATTAATGACCGTGTGGTATGAAGGGAAGTGATGAAAGATGGCAAGAGTTGACAAGATTTCAAGCGAATTAGAAAGATTTAAAAAGATATTTAAAAACATAGACGAAGATAAGAGGGCTGTAGTAGACAGGCTTATAGAAAATGCTGCATTTATGTCAGAGGAATTAAAAAAGCTGCAGGAGTATATATCTGAGCATGGATGTACGGAAGAATATATGAATGGTGCAAATCAGTTTGGGAAAAAGAAGTCAAGCGAAGTAGATGTATATAATACAATGATAAAAAACTATACTTCGGTCATTAAGCAACTTCTTGATTTACTTCCAGACGGACAAAGGGGAAGTGATGAATTAATGGATTTTATCAGTGGTAAAAAATGATAGAGTTTGAGAAGTATTTTACAGACTTACTTGATAATAAAATTACAGCTTGTGACAAAATGAAGCGTGTGAGCAATATTCTACTAGAACAGTATTCGAATCCAAACGAATTTCATTTTGATTTGGAAATAGCAAAAAGGCATACGGATTTCATTGAAAAATTCTGCAAACAGCCAAGTGGAAGGTTAGGAACACCTTTAAAGCTAGAATTATTTCAAAAGGCGAGATTACAAGCACTATTTGGATTCGTTGATGATAACGATATAAGACAGTACAACGAATGTCTTATTGTAGAAGGTCGTAAAAACGGGAAAACAACAGAAACAGCAGCCGTTGAATGCAATATGTTAGTAAATGATAGGGAGGGTTCACCACAAATTTATAATATTGCAACGATGTTAGATCAAGCAAAACTTGGATTTAATGCTTGTCACAAAATGGTACAGCAAAGCCCTATGCTTTCTAAACATATTAAGAAGAGAGCATCAGATTTGTATTTTAAAGCTAATTTTGGTTACATAAAAGCATTAGCAAGCAATAGTAATAGCTTAGACGGGTTGGATGTGCATTGTGCAGTAATAGATGAACTTGCAGCAATAAAAAATAGAGATATATATGATTTGATAAAACAAGCAATGGGGGCGAGAAGTCAACCGTTGCTTTTTTGCATAACAACAAATGGATTCATAAGAGAGGGAATATTTGATAAACAATATGAATATGCAAGAAACATTTTAGAAGGTAAGGCAGAAAATAGACGGTTCTTGCCTTTTATTTATGAATTGGATAATCCTAAAGAATGGGACAATGAGAAATATTGGATAAAAGCTAACCCGGGGCTAGGAACAATTAAATCAGTTGATTACTTAAGGCAGATGGTGGATAAAGCGAAGGACGATCCATCTTTCAAACCTACAGTAATGGTTAAAGATTTCAACATTCCACAGACATCTGAGACTGCATGGCTTAGGTTTGAGGATTTAAAGAATGAGACTAAACTTGTAGATGCACTTTTAGATTATAAGTTTGATTATGCAATAGGGTCATTTGATGCTGCCGATACAACAGACTTGAACAGTGCAAAAGTATTATGTATGAGACCAGGAGATGTAAGAATTTATGTGAAGTCTATGTACTGGATACCACAGGAAGTAATTGACTTGCAGGAAATAAAAGGAGATAGACGAGAAAGGGATAGCGTACCATATAGTTTATGGAAAACTCAAGGTTGGTTAAGAACTTGCCAAGGGAATAAATGCGATAAAAGGATATTTCTTGAATGGTTTAAAGAGTTGCGGGATGAAGAAGATTTATATGTTAATTTTATATTCTTTGATCCGTGGCACATAGACGATAGTTTGCTGAGAGAGTTTAAATCTGAATTTGGTAAGAATTCTATGATTCCAGTTAGGCAAGGAGTTATGAGTCTAAGTCAACCAATGAAAGATTTAGCTGCTGAATTTAAAGCACATAACGTGATTTATGATAATAACCCAATTGATAGGTGGTGTTTATATAATACACAAGCAAAAACAGATGTTAACGGAAATATACAGCCAGTAAAGGAACTGGACTCTAGAAAGCGTATAGATGGAGCAGTAACATTTATTATGGGATACAAGGGGCTACAAGATAAAAAAGACGTATATATAAATCTGAATAGGGAGGTGGAGAATTAGATGTCAATTTTTGATTCTATTAGAAAAAAAGAGAAGATGGAGCAAAAAGTAAATGACTATTTCAAACTCATGAATGCGTACATACCTAGATTTACTAGTTTTGAGGGGAGCATATATGAAATGGAATTGACTAGGTCTGCAATACATTCTTTTGCAACACACGTAAGTAAATTAAAACCAGAAGTAAAAGGCACAGGAAACAAGCAACTCGAAAGAATGCTACAGACAAAGCCAAACTACTTGATGGATACAAAAAAGTACTTGTACAGGCTTGCAACTGTGTACATGGTAGATAATACTGCATTTATAGCACCTCTTTATGATGATTGCATGGAAATAGAAGGATTTTACCCTCTGTCAACAAAAAAGACAAGCATAGTTGATTATGAAGGAAATAGGTATATTAGATATGATTTCGGAAACGGTAGACATGGTTCAATAGAGATTGAAAAAGTAGGAATCATGAACCAATTCCAATACAATGATGAACTGTTTGGAGATTCTAATGCATGTCTTAGACCGACAATGGATTTGATACATACGCAAAATCAAGGAATCATAGAGGGGGTAAAAAATAGCGCATCATTAAGGTTTATGGCAAAACTTGCACAGACATTAAAGCCGAAAGACATTGAGGAAGAAAAAAAGAACTTTATGAAAAGCAACCTTTCAGCTGAAAATAATGGTGGTGTATTGCTATTTGATACGAAATACGAGGATGTAAAACAGATAGATAGCAAGCCATTTGTGGTAAATCCAATTCAAATGTCGCAAATAAAAGAAAATGTATTCAACTATTTTGGAACAAATGAGAACATATTACAAAATAAGTTTAATTCTGATGAATGGTCTGCGTATTATGAAGGAAAAATTGAACCTTTTGCAATTGAAGCAAGTCTAGTACATACAAATATGAAATTTAATCAAAGACAAGTAGCTTTTGGAAATCAAATCATGTTTACTGCTAACAGATCACAGTATATGAGCAACACTGAAAAGTTGCAAACAGTTACACAGCTATTTGATAGAGGATTCATGACACATAACCAAGGACTTGAAATATTCAACATGTCACCAGTAGAAAATGGAGATAAGAGGTTTATACGTAGAGAGTATATTGAAACAAATAACTTAGATGATCAAGAAAACTTAGTAAAAAATGAAGTTAATAATAATGAGAAAGGCGGTGAGGACAATGAGTAGAGAGACAGATAATATTGAGAAATTAATGGCCGATAAAAACGTAGAGTTCAGAGAATTTAAACTAACAAAAATTGAAACAAGAAAAAATGAAGATGATACAGAGTCTCTAGTTATAGAGGGTGTTCCGTGCGTGTTTGATACTGAAACAATTTTATACAAAGGAAAACATTACGAATACAGAGAGAAAATAGATAAAGGCGCTTTCAATGGGGCAGATATGACGGATGTTATATTTAATTTCAACCATTGCGGAAGGGTATATTCGAGAACTAGAAACAAATCTTTAGAATTGGAAGTAAAAAAAGACGGACTTCACATGATATCAACTCTAATGGGTGATGATGAAGGACATGCACAACTTTATAGAGATATTAAAAGCGGATTGATAGATAAAATGTCATTCGCTTTTTCTGTTAAAGAAAGTACATACGAATCAATTGAGAGATCTGATGGACTGAACGTGGAAATACGGACGGTTACTAAGATAGATAAGTTGTACGATGTTAGTGCTGTGGACATTCCGGCATATGACACAACAACTATATCAGCACGTAACGTTTTTGATGCGGAAAGAGAAAAACGAGAAGCGGAAAGTGAAAAACGTGCAAAGGAACTATTGAAACTTAAACTAAAATTAGAAGGAGTATTTTAAAATGGGACGATTAAAAGAAATTGAAACTAGGTTATCATCTATTAAAGCAGAACTGGAAATAGAAGGAGCGGACATTAGCGCATTATCAACGGAAACAGATGTGTTGCTAGAAGAAAGAACCAATTTAATGAAAGAAATCGAGACAAGAAAAGCAACGTTAGAAAGAGTGGCACAAATCCAATTAGAAAAAGGAGAACCAATTGTGAAAGAAGAAAAAAGAACATTTGAAATTGAATCAAAAGAGTACAGAAATGCATGGTTAAAAAATATCAGAAAGATGGAACTTACGGATGCCGAAAAAAGAGCTCTTACAACAGGAACATCTAGTGCAGGTTCAGTAGTTCCAACAACTACATCAAATAAGATAATTGATAAAGTTAAGCAGTATTGCCCAATGCTTGATAAAATTGAGCTTTTACATATAGCTGGTAGTGTAACTGTACCAGCAGAAGGAACAACAACAGACGCAGCATTACATACAGAAGGCGCTTCTATCACAGGAGATGAAGACACATTATCAAATGTAACATTAAATGGATTTGAAATTACGAAACTTGTTACAATTTCAAAATCAGTCGAAACAATGTCTATTGATGCATTTGAAAATTGGTTAACAAATAAAATTGCTCGCAAAGTTGCAGATAAGATCAATGCATTAATTATTAGTGGGACTGGTACTAACCAGCCACAGGGAGCAAACGCAATTATATGGGATAATACAAACTCGGTAACAGTTGCTAAAGCAGCATCATTGACAGAAGCAAATGTAACAACAGTAGTTTCATTAATGAACGGTGGATACTTAACAGATGCAGAATGGTATATGTCATCAAGTACATTCTTCTCAGACTTCTATCAATTAATGAACAACAGCAAGAATAATGTAGTAACAGAAACGAATGGAACATACAGAGTAATGGGTAAGGTTGTTAACTTTGATGACAGAGTAACAGCACATGAAGCAATTCTTGGAGATTTCTACAGAGGATATCTAGGAAACCTGCAGGAAGATGTAACATTAACATCACAGTTTGTAGTGCGTGAGAATTCATTTGATTTCTTAGGATGTGCAATATTTGATGGTAAAGTTCAAGCCAAAGAAGCATTTGTTAAAATTGCAAAAGCAACAGCCTAGTAAAGGGGTGATTTAATTGCTGGATGAAATAAAAAAATCTATGAGGATAAATCACGAATTGCTTAATAAAGACATCCAGAGAAATATTGATGCCTGCCTGCTTGATTTAGAGCGGGTGGGAGTTGATAAAAATAAGCAAAGTGAGTTATTAACAAAAGCATGTGAACTATATTGTAAATGGCATTTTGATTATCTATGTAAAGGAGATCAATCTCGGAAAAATTACGAGAACTTACGTGATGCAATGAGTTTGGCAGGTGATTATAAATGTACAACGATATAATCAAATTAGTTAAAATCAAAAAAACAGTAAATGAGTATGGGGACATAACAGATACAGAAACTGAAAAAATAGTATTTGCTGAATTAAAGAGTATAACGCAAAGCGAATTTTATCAAGCGCAATCTGTTGGTTTAAAACCAGAAATTAAATTTACTATTGCGGACTATTACGATTATTGCGGAGAAAGTATAATAAGATACAAAGAAAGAGAATTAGAAGAAGATTATAGCGTTATACGTACATATAGAGTCGGAAATGAATTAGAAATTGTGTGTAAGAGGGGTATTGACTAATGGGTGTGCCGAAATCAGTTGTAAAATTAAGTAAAAATGGAATTGAGTATACATCTAACGTGGACAAGTGTCAGTATCTTATTCACGAACTTACAAGAGCAGCGTTGCGAGATGTTGGCAAATTTCTTGTGAAAGAATTTAGGGATAGATATTATTCACATTTCAAAAGGCATACTGGTGACGGTGGAAGGGCTACAAAGTATAAGGTTATTTCAAGTGCTAGTACACAATATCCAAGAGTTCAAATAGGACTTAAAACAGGAAAGACAGACGGATTCTATTCATATTTTCAAGAATTCGGAAGTTCAAGAACTCCAAGGCTTGGATTATTAACAAAATCTGCTGAAAGTAATGTAGCGGAAATTGTGAAAATTGAAAGTCAATATCTTAGTTCACTTGAGGATGAAGCATCAGCTTTGGCTCTAATTAATGAAAGTGAAATGGAAGGTGATGCAAGTGAGTAAAACCAATGAATTACGTAAACTGGTCATGCAATTGTTAAAAACAAAGTGCGAAAATATATATTACGAAAATGCAGTTAACGAATCAATGTATCCACACGTAGTCTTTGCATTGTCTGACATAAACAATAACGATTTGAATAGAAGCGATATTACTTTAGAGATAGATATATGGGACAAGAGCGAAAGTGCATTTTTAATTGAAAATCTATCTGATGAAATTGAGGAATTATTTAGGTCGAAAAACATACCTAGCAATACAATTCTTCCAACTTTTTACTTAATTGATAGAAGAAAGGTACTAGATGAAGATAAAAAAATAAAACATAGATTAGTTAGAGTTTTAATACAAAATTATGAAAGGTAAGGTGGTAAAATGCCTAAATATCAAGGAACTGGAGTAGTTACTAGCAATGATTTTAAAAAGGTTAAATTTGTTGCTACAACAAAGAATAAAACACCAATAACCATATCACTTGAAAATGCAATTAATATGGGTAATATTGAGTGGACATTTGCAGATAAAGACGATGTAGTTGCTGAAATAGTATTTACAGCTGTATATGACAATACAGATAGTGCATCAACAACAACAAAAGAGCCTTGGACAATTGAAGTTAACGGGTCTTTAGTAAATGTAAATGATGCTATCATGACAAATGCAGGTATCTTATATATCGAAGAAACACCAATTGCGTTGTCAAGAGGTGGTGGTAAATTCTTGGTAGAAAGAGAATATAGGGAAATTAATGCAGACGGTGATAGGGGTCCGGTAAAAGGGAGAATTTCAATGGATGCTTCTAGAGCATCGCTTACACTTAACACGCTTGAAATCATAACATCATTAAGTAATTTGTATCCTGCAATAGAAACAGTAACAGTACCGGGGGCTTAGTGCCCTCGGTTTTTTAGGAGGTAAATATGAGAAAACTACAAACACAGGATGTATTTAAAGCAATAAAAGTTATAAATTCAGCAGATTTGAAAACAGAGTTTAAGCAAATTGTTGAAATGGCCAGAGAGAAAAAAACATCTGTAAGTGAATTGGGATTTGATATAATTTTTAAATTATTAGAAAAGGTTAGTGGCAGCAAGACGGAACTTGAAATCTATGAGTTTTTATCTGGCCCATTAGAATGTTCGGTGAAAGAAGTAAAAGAAATGGATATCATAAGTTTAGTTACTGGATTAAAGGATTGTGCTGACTTTGAAAGTTGGAAGGTTTTTTTCAAGTCTGTATCAGCTTTGACGACGAGATAGAAGCCAAAGAACTGATACTCAGAAGGTATAACAATATAAGCTATATTCTATCTATGGAAGTCAATGACTTCCTTTTATTTTTGCAAAAAGCAAGAGAAAAAGAGAAAGAAGAAAGATTATTTCAACAATGGTTAACGTTTTTACCAAGGATGGACAAGAAGACATATGTTTCATTTCAAGAATACTTTGAAAGCGCAACAGGAAAAAATATTGACAAAAGAAATAAAGAAGAAATTATACAAGAAATAAAAATTCTCCACGGAATGGAGGTGTAACATTGGATATTTTTAAATTAGTAGGTTCTATATTTGTTGACAATAGCAAGGCGAATGAATCCATTCAAAAAACAGACGAAAAAGCAAGTGGTCTAGGTAATAAATTTTTACAAGGAGTTGGCACAGCTGCAAAATGGGGCGCTGGTGTTGTAGCTGCAGCAGGAGCAGGAGCAGTGGCTCTTGGCGGAGTTGCTATAAAAGCAGCGGGAGCAATGGATGAAATAGACAAAGGTTCTGCAAAAATAGGAATCTCAAAGCAGGCATATCAAGAATGGGGCTATGTTTTAGGTCAAAACGGAATGGACATAAGCAAACTAGAAGTTGGTATGAAAACACTTGTATCATCTATGGATGGTGCTGCTAACGGAACAAAATCAGCACAAGAGAAATTTGACGCACTAGGTCTTTCCGTATTTGATGCTAATGGAAATCTAAAAGACCAAGAAACAATGATGAACGAAACAATGTATGCACTTGCAAACATGGAAAATGGAACAGAAAAAGCGAGACTTGCTACAGAACTATTTGGTAAGTCTGGTGTTGAAATGATGCCAATGCTAAATGGTGGTGCTGCTGGAATGGAGGAATTAACGCAAAGGGCACATGACCTCGGTCTTGTTGTTTCTGATGATGCTGTAACTGCAGGTGTTGTTTTAGGAGACACAATAGATGATGTAAAACAAGCATTTGAAGCTATAGTAAATAAAATCGGTATAGCTGTTATGCCTATTTTTCAAGAGTTTTTAGATTGGATATTATCTCACATGCCAGAAATACAAACTGTAATATCAGCTGTGTTTGATGTAATAGGATTTATAGTTACAGCGGTATTTGGTAAAATATCAGAATTTTTTTCAATTTTAGATGGCATTTTAAGTGAAAAACAAATTTCATTTTCTCTTGTTGTCGAATTTTTAAAAGCTATTATGTTAGATTTATTTACGGTTATTCAAACAATTTGGAATACAATTGGAAAACCTGTATTTGATTTTATATCAATGGCAGTATCACTTGTTGCTAGTTATTTTGCTCAGAAGATGCCAGAAATAAAAGAATTTTTCGCACAAGCCGTAACTGATATAAAAGCATATTGGGATACAAACTTGAAACCATGTTTAGAAGCAATAGGATCATTTATAAACAACGTTTTGGCGCCAGCTTTTAAATATGTATTTAACAACATAATTGTTCCAGTTGTTGATGCTTGCTTTAATGGAATTAAAAGTTTGTGGAACAATTCATTAAAACCAATTTTAACAGGAATAACAGATTTCTTAACTGGTATTTTTACATTAAATTTCACACAAGCATTTAGTGGAATAGTAGAAGCTGTAAAAGGAATATTTGGTGGAATTGTATCAGTTGTAAAGACACCTATTAATGCAGTAATTGGAATAGTAAATAAATTTATAGATAGCCTTAATCAATTAAAGGTGCCGGATTGGGTTCCAGGTATTGGAGGAAATGGAGTAAACATAGGACATATACCATTACTTGCAAAAGGTGGAACTATTCTTGGAAGTGGTAAGGCGATTGTTGGAGAAGCAGGACCGGAACTACTAGATTTGCCAGCAGGAGCAAGAGTACAGCCATTGGGTGCAAAAAGCACTTTGAACGATGATAGATTAGCGGAAATTATGCAAGCTGTTTTATCAGAAATCAGATTTTTAAATGAGAATTTATATGAAATGATTGTAGATGCATTAGTAAATGGTGTAAGCGTTGATGTGGATAGCAGAGAGATAATAAGGGTGGTGAGAAAGTATGCGTGATAGTGTGATATACACAAACCATTACGGTGAAAAAATTGTATTTGGAGAAGGGAAAATATTGATAAATGAGAACGATTTGAGGGACTATGAGTGGTCTTATTCTTCTGACTTTGGTAAGATATCAAACTTCACGCGTGCAATCACAAAAAAGAAACTACCAGTTGTTATATGTTGCGATACAAGAGAAGAATCCTTGAAAGTTAGGAACCGAATATATGAGATTTTAGAAAAAGATATTATAGACAAAATTAAGGGCACTATGGAAATAGGAGATTACAAATCAGAATGCTATATAATTTCTTCAAAAAAATCTGATTATACACAAAATAATATATCTTGCAATTTAACGCTAACTGTTTTATTTGAAAATCCATCATGGATAAAAAATACGTTGTATACATTTGAAAAAAAAGAAAATGAGCAATTGTCTGAATGGTTAGATTTTGAATACGATTTTGAATATGATTTTGCAGGAGATACAAGCAATATGGAATTAGTAAATTCTAATTTTGAAGATTCATGTTTTATATTTAGAATATACGGTGCATGTGTTAATCCTAAAATATTTATTGATAGCCACGAATATTCAGTTTCATGCGTAGTTAATACTGGGGAATATTTAACAATAGACAGTATGTCAAAAGAAGTGTATGTGACAAAAATAAATGGTGAGAAGGTAAATGTTTATAGCAAACGAGGAACTATTGATTATATTTATGAAAAGATAAGACCAGGTACACACTCCGTTTCAACAAGTACGGATTTTAGCTTCGAAATATGCATAATAGAAGAAAGGAGCGAGCCGATATGGATTTAATATACATGGATAAAAATGGAGTAGAAATTGGTGTTCTAAAAAATTACAATGTAGATATCGATATTGGTGATGATAATTTATTTGAAATAACAGTTGGTACTTCAAATAATGTGCTTGATTATGATTATATGTTTTATATTGAAGGAACAGAATACGGAGGGATTGTTGATACAATAAAAGTAGATACAAGTAAAAAAAGGATAACGTACAAAGGAAGAACATGGAGGGGAGTGCTAGAAAGCAAGATTATAGAGCCGGATGTTGGACAAGACTTCTATATAATTAGTGGAAATGCTGAAAATGTGATTAGGAATCTTGTTAAAAGGTGTTCATTAGACAGCTTGTTTAGTGTTCTTCCATCAGATATTAATATACCAAGGTTTCAGTGCGAACGATACAAGAATTTATACACACAGATAAAGAAAATGTTAGAGATAAATAATGCAAGAGTAAAAATATTCTTTAATAAAAAGATGGTTAATATAACTGCTGTAAAAATCAACGACATATCATCCGACGAGCAATACGATAATGGAACTGTCAACTTTATTATGCAAGAAACAAAGCATGCTGTAAATCACATGATAGGACTTGGTAAAGGTGAATTAAAAGAAAGACAAGTAGTTCACAAGTACATGGATCCGTATGGTGAGTTATCAGATGTACAACATTATTTTGGAATTGATGAAATAACAAAAACTTATGAAAATACATCTGTAGAAAGCTATGAACTTTTAGTTTCTGAAACAGAAAAAAAGTTAAAAGAAGAATACAAATCATCTAAGATGGAAATGAAAATAAGCGGTAAAGATATGGAACTAGGAGATATTATAGGTGGAAAAGAGTATATAACTGGTATATCTATGAAAAAACCAATAACAAGAAAAATAGTAAAAGGGCAACAGGACAATTTAACTACAAATTATGAGGTTGGTGATTAAATGGGATTTAAAATGGTAACAGGAAAAAAGGGAAAAGGGCACATTACAAGTGATGATGAAACATGTAGAAATCAGAGTATATTAGGAAATGGTTCATTTGTTGCTAATATTGGCTCAAAGTTATACGCAACAGCAATTGACAACAATACAATACGCTTATCTGATGGGGAACTTTTTCACCAAGGGAAACAAGGCAGGATTCCGGCTAATGATTATGAAGATGTAACGATAAATAATGGAGAACTTGGCAAAAAAAGAAATGACTTGATTTGTATGAGAGTAACAAAAAATGCGAGCACATCACTAGAAGATATGAAATTAATAGTAATTCAAGGTACGTCTACAACTAATACACCGCAAGACCCTGCTCATGTTGTTGGTGATATAAGAAGTGGGGCACTAGTTTCTGATATGCCGTTATACAGAGTGACTTTAGAAGGTATAAGCATAGTTTCAGTCACTCAATTGTTTTCGGAAATAAGCTCACTCGCCAAAGCCCAAGCAGACATCCTAGCAAACTTTGATTACCTAAACAAGTTGCACTCGAATGGGGAAATAATTGCAGATACACGCGATATAGACCTTGTTAATCCAACAGGAAGAAAGAATACCAAAACTTGGTGTGTTAATGGGCAAGGTTCAGTTAGTCCAACATATTATATGCCACCAACTTGCGAGCTGGGATTTAGAACTTGCGAGTATTTAGACGGAAACCTTTACATGATTAAAATATTAGAGCTTTATCCTATACAAGGAAGGACATGGACAAATATATACAATAAGTCACAAAACCAATGGGCGGGATGGGTAGATAATAACCAAGTATCAATTAACGGCATCAAGTGCCAAAAGATATCAGAAGTTGCAATTCCATCTGCAGGTACGCAAGTATCCTTGGCTAGTATAGGTGATGCAAGCAATATACTGTGTACGATTGGAGCAACTGCATACGATAAATATGTTTCGAGTGTAATCATTGATGCATCAATTGCACAAGAATTTGTTTTATCCACGTTTTGGAATACAACAGCTTTTATATCCTGCTTAGTTGCGTGGAATCCATCAACAAAGCTAATGAATTTTAACAGTATTGAGCGTGGGACAAATTGGAATACAGTAAATCCATATATTCGGTTTTACAAAATATTATAAGGAGGTGCAGGAAATGGAACTGGTATTTAATGATTCGCAGAAATTAGAGATTCAATCATTCGAGGAATCAGACGCAGTATTAAAGATTAAGGTTATCAATCTATCCCAAGAGGAACTAGAGCACTTGTTTAGTAGTGAATTTGCCACTAAGAAGATGCAAGCAGACAGTTCTGTATTTGAGAATTACACAACATTTGCAGCTATTACAAAGTACACAGGTGGTATTTTTGAGGTTTGTATGCAACAAAAAGAAAAGGGGCCTACTGAAAGATTAAAAGAAGCAGAAAGTCAGATAATCATTCTAAAAGAGGAAATCAGTGCAAAGGAAGTTGAAATCAAAGAACTTACTTCAACTACGAGTGAGTTAACGTCAACTACAAATGAATTAGTATTAGCAATTGCGGAATCAATAGGGGGTGGGACGAGTGTTGAATCTGAAACTCAAAATAATGCTTCGAGCATTTAAGATAAGGCTAGAAAATGGCGAGGACATAAAGGCAATCTTAGACAGTTATCCAAGATTGACGGAGGATGAAAAGAAACAGATATTAGCAGAACTAGAGGTTGAGAGCGTGTAGGCTCTTTTTTTATTTGGAAAGAAGGTTAAATATGGAAGAAGTAAATAAAATTAAAGCACTAATCACAGTATTTTTTGCAGCACTTACAAGCCTGTTTGGAATACTGGCGATTCCTATTTTTGTATTGGTAGTATGCAACGTGATTGATTATTTTACAGCGATACCAGCAGCACCTAAGCGTGGTGAAAAGGTAAATTCTAAAAAAGGAATGGCTGGAATATTTAAAAAAGTTATCATGTACATGCTTATTATCGTTGCTTCTGTGTTAGATATGTTAATAGCTCACACTGGAAGTATTATTGGAATAACCCTACCATTTTCGTATGGTATAGCGTGTATTGTAACGATATGGTTAGCGCTAAATGAAATGATAAGTATATTAGAGAATGTATCCGACATGGGGGTTCAGTTACCTCCTTTTTTAATGCCAATTATTAAATACGTAAAGTCACAAGTGGAAGATAAGACAAAGGATGTAGAAAAAAATAAGGAGGAATAGGTATGGATAGAAATCAAGAAGTTGTATTTCGTATGGAAGAGGAAACGGTTGAGTTCAATCAAGCCCTATATGAAAAGAATCTAGAGGAAAATACATTTACAGATGATATGGAAGGAGAAGATAAGAATGCAGAAAACTAATTTATGGTTATCGGAAAGCAAGTATTCCATGAAATCACCATACGGAATGACACCACTTGGAATTGTAGTACATAATACTGCAAATGATGCCAGTGCAATGTCGGAAGCATCTTATATGGTTGGGAATAACAGCAACACCTCTTTTCATTACGCAGTAGATCATGAAAGAGTTGTACAGTGTATTCCAGATAATCGAAATGCATGGCACTGTGGTGCTACGTATGGAAACCGCAATTATCTTGGTATTGAAACTTGCTATTCTAGAAGCGGTGGAGATAGATTTACGCAAGCAGAATTAAACGCTGCATATCTTGTAGCTTCAAAATGTAAAGAATACGGATGGGGAATTGATAAAGTATTTACACATCAATCACAGAGTGGAAAATACTGCCCTCACCGGACACTTGATTTAGGCTGGGATAGATTCCTAAGTTTAGTTAAGTTATATCTAGATGGTCAAGTCGGTTGGATATGGGATAGTAATAAGCGCAAATGGTGGTACAAGCACGAAGATGGTTCTTACACAATCTATAATTGGGAATTCATCGGTGGGAAATGGTACTTCTTTGATAAAGATGGTTGGATGATTTTCAAGCAATGGCTCCTATGGAAAGATAAGTGGTACTTCTTTGATGATAGCGGTGCAATGGTAGCCAATAAATGGATATGGTGGAAGAATGAATGTTATTATTTAGACCCTAACGGCGTGATGGTTGCTGACGATTGGCAAAAGGACAAAGACTGGTGGTACTTCTTGGATTCGCAAGGTCATATGGCACGCAATTGTAAGATTGAATGGAAAGGGAAGGAATATTTTTTCAATCAAGATGGCAAGATGGTACAGAACGTTAAGGTTACGTGGGACAAGGAATACTTTGCAGATGCAAACGGTGTATTGAGTATATAGTTATAGTAATAGCCCCTTTTCCGATGGATTAGGGGCTTTTAGAAAACACACATATATATAGAAGGAATAGAACGTTAAAATACGGAATCAAGTTAGTCAAAAGTTAGTCAAAACAACGGTTTTATAGGCTTTGTAGGGTGTAAAATTCACATTGGTAGTGTTGAGGTCACGGGTTCGATTCCCGTCGGTAGCTTAAAAATGATTCTAATGACGAAATGTCTTTAGAATCATTTTTTTGTTGATAAATGAACAATTTGCAAATATCTCTTCAATAGATAGATTCATACTACAATTATAAATAGAATTTCATAGCTAAAATTACTAACACTATCACAATGACAATACCAAGAATAATAGGCACTAGATAGCTATTACCAGGTTCTTCATGCTTCCCTACATCCATCAAGTCATTATAAGCGCTTTTCATTTCTTTTTCTCTTTTATGACGTACTTCTTTATCTGGTATGTTGGAATATTTTGTACGTAGTTGTTCAGAAGAGGTCTGTTTCTTTACAACACGTTTCTTTATTCTACAATTTCTACAAATGGCAAAATCACCATCTTCCATATGACGCAGTTCCATTTCATTTTTACATTTTGGACAATTCATAATAATCTCCTTTCAACTTGTTAAGTTTAGCGTGATATAATAAATATGTCAATAAATAGGGAATAATAAATTGGGGACGGGGGCGATGTGTATTGCCCCCGTCCCAATTCACAATTGCCCTTTATTTTATTTTATGATAAGATAAAGAGCATAAATGTAATATGAGTCGAGGAGGGCTACAATGGAAGGCAATGAAGTAGTTTCTAAAAATTTTATTGAACAAGAAATAGATAAGGATTTAAAAGAGGGTGTTTACGATCATGTTTGTACAAGGTTTCCACCAGAGCCAAATGGATATCTTCATATTGGACATGCAAAATCAATTCTTTTGAATTATGGATTAGCACAAAAGTATAATGGAACATTTCACATGCGTTTTGATGATACGAATCCAACCAAAGAGAGAATTGAATTTGTTGAATCAATCAAAGAAGACATCAAATGGCTAGGTGCTGATTGGGGAACACACTTATATTTTGCATCTGATTATTTTGATATTATGTACCAGTGTGCGATAAAGTTAATTAAAAAGGGAAAAGCTTATGTCTGTCATCTAACACCAGATGAAATGCGTGAGTATCGTGGGACATTGACAGAGCCAGGGAAAAACAGTCCTTACCGTGAGCGTACGGTGGAAGAGAATCTTCAATTATTCGAGGAGATGAAGGAAGGTAAATTTCCAGATGGAGCATGTGTATTACGTGCGAAAATAGATATGGAATCGCCAAATATCAATATGCGTGACCCAATTATTTACCGTGTTGCTCGTATGACACACCATAATACAGGAGATAAATGGTGTATTTACCCTATGTATGATTTTGCGCATCCAATTGAGGATGCAGTGGAAGAGATTACACATTCTATTTGTACGTTGGAATTTGAAGACCATAGGCCATTGTATGATTGGGTAGTAAGAGAGTGTGAATTTGAGATGCCACCAAGACAGATTGAATTTTCAAAATTATATTTAACAAATGTGGTGACGGGCAAACGATATATTAAGAAATTAGTAGAAGATGGAATTGTGGATGGATGGGATGATCCAAGATTAGTATCCATTGTAGCACTTCGCAGGCGAGGATTTACTCCAGAATCGCTAAAGATGTTTGTAGAGTTATGTGGTGTTTCAAAGAGCCATAGTTCTGTTGACTACGCAATGCTTGAATATTGTATTCGCGAAGACTTAAAGTTGAAAAAACCACGTATGATGGCAGTACTAGATCCTATAAAATTAATTATTGACAATTATCCAGAGGGACAAGTAGAGTACTTAGATGTTGTGAATAATATGGAGAATGAAGAGTTGGGTTCTAGAAAAGTACCATTTTGTCGTGAACTATATATTGACCGTGATGACTTTATGGAGGAACCTCCTAAGAAATATTTCCGTTTATTTCCGGGGAATGAAGTGCGTTTGATGCATGCATATTTTGTAAAATGCGAGAGTTTTGTTAAAGATGCGGATGGAAAAGTAACAGAGATTCATTGTACCTACGATCCAGAGACAAAATGTGGAACAGGCTTTACAGGTCGTAAGGTAAAAGGTACCATTCATTGGGTAGCAGCGCCTTATGCAGTTGAAGCTGAGGTACGATTGTACGAGAATTTAGTAGATGAGGAAAAGGGTGTATATAATAAAGAAGACGGATCTTTAAATTTAAATCCGAATTCATTGGAGATTAGAACGTGTTATGTAGAGCCTAATTTTGAACATACAAAAGGGTATGATAGTTATCAATTTGTAAGACATGGGTATTTCTGTGTGGATGCAAAGGATTCTAAGGCAGAGGCATTGGTATTTAATAGAATAGTATCATTAAAGAGCTCTTTTAAACTACCAAAATAGGGACAGGGCAATTGTTAATTGGGGACGGGGGCGATGTACATCGCCCCCGTCCCCAATTAACTGAAAGGATCAAAATGAATGAGTTAATGATTAATCTTAATAATAAGAAACCGATTCCCCTATATGAGCAGATTTATCAATCTATTAAAGAGGATATTCAAAATGGAAAGATAAGAAGTGGCGAAAAGTTACCATCTACCAGGGTATTATCCAAATATTTGGAAGTAAGTAGAAGTACAGTAGAGTTAGCTTATGAACAGTTACTTTCGGAAGGGTATATTGAGGCAGAGCCATGCAAGGGCTTTTTTGTAGCACAGATTGAGGAATTGTACCGGCTTGCTAAACTAAATAGACCAATATCTGCAAAAGTACCAACTAAGGAAATCATTTATAAATATGATTTCTCACCTCGAGGAATTGATTTAAATAGCTTTCCATATGGTGCGTGGCGGAAGATCTCGAAGGATGTTTTGCTGGATGATAAAATGGAGTTATTTCATCTAGGAGATTCGCAAGGAGAATATACATTTCGCAGTGCCATTTGTAATTACTTGTATCAAGCTAGAGGGGTGAATTGCAGTCCAGAGCATTTGATTGTTGGTGCGGGAAATGACTATTTACTTATGTTACTCGGCACTATTATAGGACCCAATCATAAGATCGCATTTGAAAATCCCACATATAAGCAGGCATATCGCTTATTTGAACGACTTTCTTATGAAGTATGTACAGTTGACATGGATGAAAAAGGAATGCAAGTATCTCAATTAAGGTCATCAGGTGCCGATATGGCATATGTGATGCCGTCTCATCAATATCCCCTTGGCATTGTTATGCCAATAAAGCGTAGAATGGAGTTAATGAAATGGGCAAACGAAGAACCTGGACGCTATATTATAGAGGATGACTATGACAGTGAATTTCGTTATAAAGGAAAGCCAATTCCGGCACTACAAGGACATGATGGAAATGACCGGATTATTTATCTTGGAACATTTTCCAAATCTATTGCGCCGGCGATCCGTATGAGCTATATGGTGTTACCACAAGAGTTATTAGAAGTTTATAGAGAAAAATGCAAATTTGTATCTTCCACGGTTTCCAAAGTGGATCAGTTAATTGTAGAACGATTTTTGGAAGATGGATACTATGAGAGACATCTAAATAAAATGAGGGCTATGTATAAAAATCGTCACGACACACTAATGACATCCATAAAGTTATTACAAGATATCTGTACGATTTCTGGAGAACATGCAGGGGTGCATTTGTTATTGACCTTTCACAATGGGATGAGTGAAGAAGAATTAATTGAGCAGGCAAAAAAGAAAAGTGTCAGAGTGTATGGACTCTCTGAGTATTATACAGATAAATCAAAAGCGATCCCATCAACCGTACTATTAGGTTATGCAAATCTATCAGAATCATTTATCCAAGAAGCGATAGCGTTATTAGCGCAGGCATGGAATTAGAGCAGATTAGAAGAAAGAATATAAAAATACTTAGCACTACATCATTTGGATTGGTGTATAAATGCTAAGTATTTTTGTATTTATTTCATTTTTACCTTAAATTGACTGTGGTGATTAGGAATCTAATTCTTCATGTATTGCATCAGCAACTTCATCTACTTTATGATCAAGAAGCTCCTTTGCATCATCCACCTTGTCGTCAACGTTCTCTACAAGTTCTTTTGCAATATTGATTTTTTCATCTACAAATTCCTTTGCATCATCAATGCCATCTTTTACAAGATGTTTTACTTCGTCAATATTTTCATTGACTTTTTCTTGGGTTGCGTCAGAAGTTGTAGGAACAGTTCCTAAAGGAACATATTCACGGTCAGTAATTGGCTCTAAATCATCATCTAAATCGAAATCCTCGTCTTCACAATCATCCGGGAAGTCTCCACAACAATCACAACAACTATCCTTTTTACAAAAATATGCAAGACCCACACCAACAGCAGCTCCAAGTGCTGCAAGTCCTAATAAAATTTTGCCTGTTTTTCGCACTATGACATTACCCCTTTCTACATAAAAGTATGTTTAATACATAACATTGTAATACTTTTTCGTGAAAATGAAAAGAGTAAAGTTAATAATTGTTCAGTTGTAGATAAAAATAAAGTATGTTAGACTATACGAATAGATTAATGTTGATGTATGGAGGCAGTATCATGAGTAATGGAAATGTAAAAAAAGCAAAGAAAGGATTATTAAACGTAGTCTTTAGTAGAGCCGCATTAGTGGCTGTGTTATTACTTGTGCAAATAGCTGTATTTGTAGTAGGTATAAATTTCTTGGCCCAATATGGCTGGATTGTGTATGGATTTTTTATTCTTCTGAGTGCGTTAATTGTGATAAAGATTATAAATGAAAAGGGAAATCCAGCATTTAAATTATCGTGGATATTGTTGATTCTGGTTATACCAGTTGTAGGTGCTGCATTTTACATTTTTGTGCAACTACAGATTGGAACAAGATATATTGGAAGACGTCTGGCAATTCTTAATCTGGAGACCAGAAATTATATGACTCAAGACTATCGCTTGGTGGAAGATATCAGGAATGATAAACCGGCAAATGCAAATCTAGCACATTTTTTATCCCAACAGGTAGGGTTTCCAATTCACTGCAATACAGAGGTTACATATTTTCCGTTAGGAGAAGAAAAATATAAAGAGTTATTGCATCAGTTAAAGCAGGCAAAGAATTTCATTTTTTTAGAATATTTTATTGTTGAAGAAGGTGTGATGTGGAATACAATTTTGAATGTGTTAAGAGAAAAGGTAAGTGAAGGGGTTGAAGTCCGATTTATGTATGATGGTATGTGCTCAATGGCACAATTACCATATAACTATCCGAAGAAGGTGAGGGCGGTAGGCGTACAGTGTAAGATGTTTAGTCCCATCAAGCCTATTATGTCTACACACCAAAATAACAGGGATCATAGGAAAATTTGTGTCATTGATGGACAAGTTGCTTTTACCGGTGGCGTGAATCTCGCGGATGAATATATCAACCAAAAAGAACGTTTTGGACATTGGAAAGATACCGCCATTATGCTGCGGGGAGAGGCTGTGCAAAGTTTTACTATGCTTTTTCTTCAGATGTGGAATATAAATGTCAAAGAGCCGGAACAATATGAAAAGTATCTATCTTCAAAAAGCAGTGTCAAGAGGGCAGATCTTGGATATGTGTTACCTTATGGGGACAGTCCATTTGATAATGAAAATGTTGGAGAGCAGGTATATTTTCATATTTTAAATCATGCAAAAAAATATGTACACATTATGACCCCTTATTTGATTTTAGACAATGAAATGGTTACAAATCTAACATATACTGCAAAATGCGGAATAGAAGTTATTGTTATTATGCCTCATATTCCAGATAAATGGTATGCATTTGCACTTGCAAAGACTTATTATGCAGAATTACTAGAAGCGGGGGTTCAGATTTATGAATATACGCCGGGTTTTGTACATGCAAAAGTATTTGTGTCAGATGATGATACAGCAACAGTTGGAACGATTAATTTGGATTATCGGAGTCTGTACTTACATTTTGAATGTGGAGCATTTATTTATGATAATCCAGTAGTAGCAGATATTGAATGTGATTTTCAAGAAACACTTAAAAAATGTGAAAAGATATCACTCACAGATATCAATGGCAGAAAGTTTATAGAGAAGGCGGTAGGAAATGTATTGCGGCTTGTGGCACCATTAATGTAAGGTGAGATGAAAAAAAACTTGTACATCAGTATAAAAGGTAGTATAATTTTCGGGTAGTGCGAATAAAGACACTGATTAAGTGGCAAAAATACAACATACAGGAGGCTATGGTATGGTAAAAGCGGTAGTAGGTGCAAACTGGGGCGATGAAGGAAAAGGTAAGATTACAGATATGCTTGGGGAGAAATCAGATATTATAGTTCGTTTTCAAGGTGGAGCTAATGCAGGACACACTATTATAAACGAATATGGAAAATTTGCTCTTCATACATTACCATCGGGCGTGTTTTATAATCATACAACAAGTATTATAGGTAATGGGGTTGCTTTAAATATTCCAGTACTTTTTAAAGAAGTACAATCTATCTTAGATAGAGATGTTCCTATGCCTAAAATATTAGTTTCGGACAGAGCACAAATTGTTATGTCATATCACATCCTGTTTGATCAATATGAAGAAGAACGATTGGGAGGGAAGTCTTTTGGTTCAACCAAATCAGGGATTGCACCTTTCTATTCTGACAAATTTGCTAAAATTGGATTTCAAGTAAGTGAACTCTTTGATGAAGAACTACTAAAAGAAAAGGTTGTTCAAATCTGTGAGCAAAAGAATGTATTATTAGAACATTTGTATCAAAAAGAGTTGATAACACCAGAAAGTTTATTACAAGAACTTCATGAATATAAAGAAATGGTAGAGCCTTATGTGTGTGATGTTTCTTTATTCCTCCATCAAGCAATGAAAGAAGGAAAAGAAATTTTATTAGAGGGACAACTTGGTTCTTTAAAGGATCCAGATCACGGAATCTACCCTATGGTAACATCTTCTTCTACTTTAGCGGCATATGGAGCGATTGGTGCAGGCATCCCACCATATGAAATTAAGCAGATAATTACGGTTTGTAAAGCATATTCCAGTGCAGTAGGTGCGGGTGCGTTCGTAAGCGAGATTTTTGGAGAGGAAGCAGATGAACTTAGAAAACGCGGTGGTGATGGCGGTGAATTTGGAGCCACTACGGGACGTCCAAGACGTATGGGATGGTTCGATGTGGTAGCATCTAAATATGGTTGTAGAATGCAAGGAACTACAGATGTGGCATTTACAGTTCTTGATGTCCTTGGATATTTAGAGGAGATTCCGGTTTGCGTCGGTTATGAAATCAATGGAGAAGTAACGACAGACTTCCCAACGACACATTTACTGGAAAAGGCAAAACCAGTATTAGAAGTACTTCCGGGATGGAATTGTGATATTCGTGGTATTACAAAGTATGAAGAATTGCCGGAAAATTGCAGAAAGTACATTGAATTTATTGAAGAAAAATTAGGGTACCCAATTACTATGGTTTCTAATGGACCGGGAAGAGAAGAAATTATATATCGAAATTTCAAATAAGGAAAAATAAGAACGGGAGCGATGTTGCAGGGCTCCCGTTCTATTTTTTATGCTATTATAACAGTTGTATATTTCCAGAATGGGCAGCTTCGACAATTGCATCTGGCCACACAGAAGAATGAACTTCTCCGATATGGGCCTTGCGTAGATAGAACATACAAATTCTAGATTGACCGATACCACCACCTACGGTATATGGTAATTCCCCATTCAACAATGATTTTTGGAAGGTTAACTCAGAACGTTCTGGACAGCCAGCCAGGGACAATTGACGGGTAAGTGCGTCTTCGTCCACGCGGATTCCCATAGAAGAAAGTTCTAATGCAATATCGAGGACTGGGTAATATACAATAATATCACCATTCAGCTCCCAATCATCATAGTCTGGAGCACGACCGTCATGCTTTTCACCTGAAGCGAGAGTTTTTCCAATTTGTGAAATGAACACAGCACCTTTAGATCTGGCAATCTTGTATTCACGTTCTTTGGCAGTGCTATCTGGATATAGATCTTCTAATTCTTGAGAAGTAATAAAGGTAATCTCATCTGGAAGAATGGTATCTATGTAGTTGTAGCGTCTGGAGATATAATTTTCTGTTTCCTTCAATGCAGAGTATACTTTGCGAACGGTATATTGCAAGGTTTCTGTATTGCGCTCTTCTTTTGATATAATCTTTTCCCAATCCCATTGATCCACATAAAGAGAATGGATATTGTCCGTATCTTCATCACGACGGATGGCCGTCATATCTGTGTAAAGTCCCTCTCCTGAATGAAACCCGTAATTTTTTAATGCGTAACGCTTCCACTTTGCAAGGGAATGTACAATTTCTATTATTGCGTCATCTTGTTCTTTAATTCCAAATGCGACTGGTCGTTCTACGCCGTTGAGATTATCATTCAGACCCGTCTCAGGTTTTACATATAATGGTGCTGAAACACGTGTTAGGTGTAAAGACTTTGCCAATGCTCGTTCAAAAAAGTCCTTTACTTCTTTGATTGCAACTTCTGTTTCTCGAATACTTAGAGGTGATTGATATCCCTCGGGTATAATTAAATGTTCCATATACTCACTCCTTTTCATCAATATATCTAGTGTAGTGGGGGTTACGGGGGATGTCAAGAAAAACTGAATATTTATTCAAGAAAACATCAGAAATTGTTAAGAATTAGCTTATAAAGCTTTTAGATATTTGACATAACTTTGACATATTTAATCGGTATGATATAAGAGTAGTAAAAATATAGAGCAACAATAATAAAAAAGTGTCATACAACCAGAAAAGTAAACATATAATAATAGAGTCGGAACTATGGCGAGAAATGGAGGTATTATTATGAGACAGAATAATAATCAAACAACAAATGAGATAATATCTATGGAAGAATATTTATGGAAGAGACAAGAGATAAGAGCACGAGAAGTGGAAAGAGAGAATAAAAAGTCAAAAAATATACAAGAAAAAAGTCCTGCACTTGTGTTGGCAGAACTTTATATATAAGAAGATTATTTGTCAGAATCCTGCTCATCCTTTTTTGATACTTTAAATATCAAAGTATAGGCGTAAAGCAACACCGGTAACAATATAGTAGCAGCAATAGATGCTTTTAATAAATGTAAGGATGCACTGTGATCTACAAAGGCAAATACTAGAGTACTTAAATATAGACCAATTAATACAATGACACCCAAAATTGCAAATATTTTCTTCATAAAAACTCCTTTCAAATAGACCGAATATGAATGAATTGTACATAATTATATCGTTATTTATAAAAAAAAGCAATCATCAGTCCTGTTCTAATTGAAAGAAATGAAGGGAAAAGAAAAAATATTTTGAAAAAAACACAGATATAGTATATAATAGGGCGTAGAATTTAATATTTATAAAATGAATGAAATACAAAGGAGTAATATAGAGATGACATTATTAGAGCAATGGAGAGAAACTGCCTATAATAAAGAGATGGATAATGGGCAAATCAAACAATTCTGGGGAACATATTTTGGGATTGAAAAGGAAATTTATGAGCAGCTTTTGTCAAATCCAGAGGAAGAAGTAACTGGAACTGTAAAAGAATTAGCGGAAAAATATAATGTAGAGATCTTTACCATGGTAGGTTTCTTAGATGGAATTAATGAGAGTCTAAAAGAAGAGAATCCTATTGAAACAATGGAAGAAGATACGGAAGTAAGTCTTGCATTTGATAAAGAGAAATTATATAAGAATATGGTTGACGCCAAAGCTGATTGGTTATATGAGCTACCACAGTGGAATGATATCTTTACACCGGAACGTCAAAAAGAACTTTATAAAGAACAAAAAGCTTCTGGTACGATTCGTAAAGAGAAAAAAGTTGGAAGAAATGATCCATGTCCATGTGGAAGTGGTAAAAAGTATAAGAAGTGTTGCGGTAAATAGGAAAATAAAAGGCGTTCGTAAGAACGCCTTCATCTATGTACAGATAAATGATTGAATCTGAGAGGTACACTATGAGAAATGTATTTATTGTATTAGGTATACTTTGTATAGGTTATTATGGATTGATGTATTGGAGTACGCGAAAATGGAATTCTACATTTGCACTTTTTTGGATAGTACTTGGGATTAGCAATATAATACTTGGGATATCGATCAATCATTGGGCAAAATGGATTCAGTATATATTCCTTACGATGTTAGTGTTAGCAGGTATTATTTTTGTGGCGGTTGAAATACTAATTGGTAGTGCTATGTTAAGTAGGGCACCAAAAAAATTAGATTACATTATTATATTAGGGGCACAGGTTCGGGGGACTAGAATCACAGATTCCTTGAAACGAAGGCTGGATAAGGGAATTGACTATTTGTATGAGAATCCGGAAACTATGGTCATTGTATCTGGTGGTCAAGGGACTGGTGAGGATATTACAGAAGCCCAAGCAATGAGTGAGTATTTGATGGATTGTGGCATTGAAGAGCCCCGTATATTGTTGGAAGATGAGTCTAGGAATACAAGACAAAATTTAAAGTATAGTTTGAAATTAATGAGTAAACGACATCGAAAGACTGGTATTGTAACAAATAATTTTCATATTTACCGTTCCATTAAATTAGCAAGAACACTAGGGTTTGAAAAGGTATATGGTATCTCAGCAGGATGCAAACCTGTACTTTTTGTAAATTATATGGTGCGAGAATTCTTTGCTGTAATTCAATTTTATATTTTTAATCGATCATAAGATTAGATTGACAAATATAAGAACAGTGTTATAATTAGGGACATATAAGGTAATACGTTGAAGAGAAGAGTAGGATGTGAACGGATACAGAGAGAGAAGTCTAGGGCTGGAAGCTTCTTATTACAGAAACATTTGAAAACTACCTCGGAGTGGCTGAAAACAGTCCGGTGATACCGTTATCATCATGGTGAAGTGGCACTGACAGTAGTCAGGCAATTAGGGTGGAACCGCGAGATGAATAATCACTCGTCCCTTGCAATAGTACATACTATTGCAAGGGACTTTTTATTTTTTAAAGGAGGAGATTTCGGTGCAAAGCATACAAACGTATAAGCATAAAGTCCAGTATTATGAGACGGATCAGATGGGTATTGTGCATCATTCGAATTATATTCGGTGGTTTGAAGAAGCAAGAACTGACTTTATGGAACAGATGGGCCTGGGTTATGATGTGATGGAACAAAGCGGTATTATAAGCCCAGTTCTTGGAGTAGAAGCTGACTATTTAAGAATGGTACGTTATGGAGATACCGTTACGATTCCCATCAAAGTGAAAGAGTACAATGGAATTAAATTACTGGTAGCTTATCAAGTCATCAGTGATAAAACTCAGATGGTTCACTGTAAAGGAATCACCAAACATTGCTTTTTGAATGACACTGGAAAGCCAATCTCATTAAAAAAAGAACGAGTTGCATTTCATGAAATGTTTTTAAAAGGATATGAATACTCAAAAACGTTAAACTAGTAAAAAAAGGAGGAAATTAATATGAAGATTACATTAAAAGATGGATCTATAAAGGAATATGAAGGAAGTAAATCAATCATTGATATTGCATATGATATCAGCGAGGGATTGGCTAGAGTTGCAACAGCAGGAGAAGTAAATGGTAAGGTTGTAGACTTAAGAACGGTAGTTGAAGAAGACTGTGATTTGAGTATTTTAACAGCCAATGACGAAAAAGGGCTGGCGGCACTTCGTCATACAACGTCGCATGTATTGGCACAGGCAGTGAAAAATTTATATCCACATGCAAAGGTGGCAATAGGCCCATCCATTGATACCGGATTCTACTATGATTTCGAGTGTGAACCGTTTACAAGAGAAAATCTAGATGCCATTGAAAAGGAAATGAAGAAAATCATCAAAGCAGGAGCTAAAATTGAACGATTCGAATTGCCAAGAGCAGAGGCCATTGCATTAATGGAGGAAAAGGGAGAACCTTATAAAGTAGAACTGATTCATGATCTACCAGAGGATTCTATTATCTCTTTTTATGATCAAGGGGGATTTGTTGATCTATGTGCAGGACCTCATCTAATGAGTGTCAAGGGGATTAAAGCATTTAAACTAATCTCTTCTTCAGGAGCTTATTGGAGAGGAAGCGAAAAAAATAAAATGTTAACGCGTGTATATGGTACCGCATTTAGCAAAAAGGATGAATTAAATGGATATCTAGAGCACCTCGAAGAAATCAAGAAGCGTGACCACAATAAACTGGGCCGTGAGATGGAACTTTTTGCAACCGTAGATGTAATTGGGCAAGGACTTCCATTGTTAATGCCAAAGGGAACTATTATGATTCAGACACTACAAAGATGGATCGAAGATGAAGAAGAACGCCGTGGATATATGAGAACAAAGACTCCACTTATGGCAAAGAAAGACTTGTATGTCATCTCTGATCATTGGGGACATTATAAAGAGGGAATGTTCGTGCTAGGAGACGAAGATAAAGATGAAGAGGTGTTTGCACTTCGACCAATGACTTGTCCATTCCAATATTATGTATATAAACAAAGTCAAAAAAGCTATAGAGACTTACCTTGTCGCTATGGGGAAACATCTACATTGTTTAGAAATGAAGATTCAGGTGAGATGCATGGCTTAACGAGAGTAAGGCAGTTTACAATATCGGAAGGACATTTAGTTGTAACGCCAGATCAGATAGAAGAAGAATTCAAAGGTTGTGTAGATTTAGCAAAATATTGCTTAACTACTTTAGGGCTAGAAGAAGATGTAACATATCGTTTATCCTTATCAGATCCTGATAATATGGAAAAATATTTAGGAACAAGAGAAACTTGGAATGAAGTCGAAGAAATGATGAGAAATATCTTAAATCATATCGGAATCCAATATACAGAAGAAAAAGGAGAGGCAGCATTCTACGGACCAAAACTTGATATCCAGGCGAAAAATGTATATGGAAAAGAAGATACTATGATTACGGTTCAATTGGATATGTTCCTTGCAGAAAGATTTGATATGACATTCATTGACAAAGATGGGGAAAAGAAGCGTCCATACATTATTCATCGTACTTCTCTTGGTTGTTATGAGAGAACGCTTGCTTGGTTGATTGAAAAATATGCTGGTCTATTCCCTACTTGGTTATGTCCAGAACAAGTGAAAGTGTTACCTATATCAGAAAAATATCATGAATATGCAAATAAAGTTGCATCTGAATTGAAAGAAAATGGTGTGCGTTGTTCGGTAGATGAACGAGGTGAAAAGATAGGGTATAAAATCCGTGATGCAAGATTGAATAAAATTCCATATATGCTAGTAGTTGGAGCAAAAGAGGAAGAAGATGGTGTAGTTTCTGTACGAAGCAGATATCTTGGAGATGAAGGTCAAAAACCTCTGGAAACATTTATCGATGAGATTTGTAAGGAAATCAGAACAAAAGAAATAAGAAAAATTGAAGTGCAAGAATCTGAAAAGAAATAATTTAAGATTGCACATAAAAATATAACAAATTGGAGATACTACCATCTTGTAGCGAAGAAAACCATTCAAGGAGGTATGATCATGCCAGAATTAAAATGTTCAGTAAGTAATTGTAAACACAATCAACAAATGTATTGTGCGAAAGATACGATTAAAGTGGACGGTGAATCTGCAAAGAATGCAAGTGGTACCTGCTGTAGTAGCTTTGAAGAACGTAAGGATGATAGTTATTCAAATATGGCAAAATCAGCATCCCCAACAAGCAATATAGATTGTAAAGCTTGTAATTGTGACTACAACGAAGATTGTAGTTGCCATGCAGGTAAAATCAGTGTTGAGGGTAATGGAGCTTGTGATTGTGGACAAACAGAATGTGCAAGTTTTAGTTGCTGCAAATAGTAGGTGTGATAACACCGTAATGTAACTAGTGAACAGGAGTGTTTTGAATATAATAGTAAAGGGTACTATTGTATGAAAAACACTTCTGTTTTTTTATATCCTGTAAGATAGCATGATGTTGGAAGAAAGAATTGACGTATGTGTCGGGAGAGTTGTATAATGACTTCATATGTAGGAAAGGAGACCATTGTCGAAAGATGATTGGTATAATATAGAATATGGACATAAAGGAAAATGTAAAAGAGATAAAGAAACATGATGGAGAAGGGAATGGACATTACGAGAAACAGCCTAAATTTGGAAATCGTGGTCCTTCAAAGCTGAGACAACAATTTAGCCGTGGTATGTCAACTTTCATAGTAATTGCTGCTAGTATTGTATTTTATTTTGTATTTTTGAGATTTACCAATATTTTCGAAGGTTTTGGTCAAGTGATTACTATCTTGAAACCAATTTTGTATGGATTGGTGATTGCATATCTTTTACACCCTATCGTAAATGCAGTGGAATGTCGAATAACTCCCTTTTTGAAGACGAAAATTAAAAAAGATGATGTAGTTCATAAGGTTGCAAGAGGTATCGGCATTGCAATCGCACTAATTATTACGATGGCATTGATTGTTACGCTATGTAATATGGTAATTCCAGAACTTTACAAAAGTATTCGAGATATGATTTATACAGTTCCAGATCAGATGAATAGTTGGGTGGATAAGTTAAGCGCCATTGAAACGGATCAGTCTACCCTTGGTATTTTACTAAGAAATGTAGCAAAACAAGGAACGGAATATTTCCAAAATTGGATGAAAACGGATTTGCTAAAGCAGACCAATATATTGATGTCCAGTTTAACTGTAGGTGTGGTTAGCTTTGTTAGTGAAGTATTGAATGTGGTCATTGGCATTATTATATCGGTCTATGTTCTTACTAGTAAAGAATTATTTTCTGGTCAATGTAAGAAGATTGTATATGCAATTATGAGTCCGGAACACGCAAACATGACGTTACACATTACAAGAAAAAGTAATGAAATATTTGGTGGGTTTATCATTGGGAAAATATTAGACTCCCTCATTATTGGGGTTATTTGCTTCTTGTGCTTGACTTTGTTAAAGATGCCGTATACCTTACTTGTTAGCGTCATTGTGGGGGTAACTAATGTCATTCCATTCTTTGGACCTTATATTGGTGCGGTGCCTAGTGCAATCTTGATTCTGCTTGATAATCCAATGAAGGGTATTTATTTTATCATATTTATTCTGATTCTACAGCAGGTTGATGGTAATATTATTGGGCCAAAGATTCTTGGAGATTCTACTGGACTTTCTGCGTTTTGGGTGGTGTTTTCTATCTTACTTGGTGGTGGACTATTTGGATTCGTTGGAATGATTATTGGAGTTCCGACTTTTGCCGTTATCTATTATATTGTTGGGATGATTATTGACCAAAAGTTAGAAAAAAAGAAATTGCCAACAGAGTCTATGGAATATGATGAAATGAGTTATGTGGATGAAACTACAGGAAAATTTATAAAAAGGGGAAATGCAGATGCCGATTAGAGTACAAAATGACTTACCAGCGAAAGAAATACTTGAACAGGAAAATATATTTGTGATGGATGAATTCCGTGCCACGCACCAGGATATCCGACCAATCAAAATCGGACTACTGAATCTCATGCCGCTTAAAGAAGAAACGGAGTTGCAAATTCTTCGTTCTATGTCGAATATACCGATTCAGGTAGATGTGGTATTTATTCATGTGTCTAGTCATGAATCGAAGAATACATCGACAAGCCATTTGAATAAGTTTTATGTTCCTTTTGAAGAAATCAAAGAGCAAAAATTTGATGGTTTTATTATCACGGGAGCACCGGTAGAGCAATTGCCGTTTGAAGCGGTTGATTATTGGGAAGAGTTACAAGAAATCATGGATTGGACGAAAGAGCATGTGACTTCGACTTTTCACATTTGTTGGGGAGCACAGGCTGGGCTGTATCATCATTTTGGAATTAATAAGGTTGATTTGGAGGAAAAGCTATTTGGAGTATTCCAGCATACCGTGGATAGTCGTAAGACTCCATTGTTAAGAGGATTCGATGATGTGTTCTTAGCGCCTCACTCTAGACACACAACAGTACAGAGGGAAGCAATCGAAGCGGAAGAAAGATTGACAATACTCGCGGAATCTAAAGAAGCAGGTGTATTTTTAGCTATTGCAGAAGAAGGAAAGCAGATTTTTGTAATGGGGCATCCAGAATATGACCGGATGACGTTACATAATGAATATATGAGGGATAAAGGAAAAGGGCTGGATATTATCATGCCGAAAAATTATTATCCGGAAGATGATTGTGAGAACCGACCGTTGTTGACGTGGAGGGCGCATGCGAATAATTTGTATACGAATTGGTTGAATTATTATGTATATCAGGTGACGCCTTACGAGTTGTAGGAAAGTGGGGTAAAAGCCTAGTGTTTATGGGGTTTGCAGCGATTTGGAAGTGTTTTTTCTTATCGTAAAATATCGTGGGTTTTGGGGTCAAATTGGGGTCAAAAAGTGTCAAAATTGGAGTCAAAAACGGGTGAAAAAGATGTCAGAAATGCTATCTGATAAGGTGGTGCCACTTTGGTTTGGAATGACAAATGGTGTCAGGTCTTTTGAATGTAATGTGTAAAAATTAAATGAATTGTAACGATGAAAAATGATTGCAGAAGATAATCTGTGATATGGGAATCGGTACATGGAATGTATGTTAAGCAGTGTGTTTTGAAGTTGTCTGTGAAGGTGACTTTGGCATGCTGCTTTTTGTTTTTATTATATCTTTCTTTTTATTTATTCTTGTTAGGGGAAAATCCCCTAAAACCCCTAAAATATTAAAGTGATAGCACTTTCTGCTATCACATATTTTTGCAAATCATTTGAAAAGTAGTAGTATTATTAAAGCTTGTACGGTATAATATTGTACAAGTGATAAAACAATGAAGTTTAATCATGCAAGTGTAAATTCGAGCACGCAGAGAGGTAAATATGAGCGAAAAAGGTTATGTTCCACCATATACAATAACAGATAAAACAGTAAATTTAATTTCTGCTATTACTGAAATAATAACCAAAATCACAATAAATGATGATATGAGTAATAACCCAAGACTTAGACGAGAAAATCGAATCCGTACGATTCATGCTTCGTTAGCAATTGAAAATAATTCCTTATCTTTGGATCAGGTAACTGATATTATCAATGGAAAAAGAATTCTTGGTGCACCAGATGAAATATGCGAAGTAAAGAATGCTTTTGAAGCGTACAATAGGCTGTTGGAAATGAATCCATATTCCATTAAGGATATGCTTCAAGCACATAAAGTGTTGATGAATGAATTAACAAAAGAGGCAGGAACATTTCGTAGTGGTGGTGTAGGAGTTTTTGCTGGAGAACAGTTAGTCCATATGGCTCCACCAGCAAATCAAGTGCCAAATCTGATTAAAGAATTGGTAGATTGGGCAAAAAATGCTGAAGTACATCCACTCATAAAAAGTTGTGTGTTTCATTATGAATTTGAATTTATTCATCCATTTGCAGATGGGAATGGACGAATGGGGCGGATGTGGCAGACCCTATTACTTTATAAATGGAAGTCGCTGTTTGGATGGCTTCCAATAGAAACATTGATCAGAGAACGGCAAGATGAATATTACAAAGTGCTTGGAGAATGTGACCATAGTGCTGATTCGGGGAAGTTCGTTGAATTTCTACTAACGGCTATTTATGATACACTGTGTGAAGTTGCAGACATCGAACAAGTTACAGAACAAGTAATCGAACAAGTTGAAAGGTTATTAGAAGTTATCGACGACAAAGAATATTCAACAAAAGAACTTATGGAATTACTGAGATTAAAGCATCGACCAACCTTTAGAGAGAACTATTTGCTACCAGCTTTAGAACTTGGTTTGATTGAGATGACGGTACCTGATAAGCCAAATAGTAGCAAGCAGAAATATAAAAAGGTGAGATATAATTAAAATTAGTAAGGATTTTTTATCGGTAAAGAAATTTTGCACATGTAGATACGAGAAAATAAGAAATGTACAAAGGTTTAAAAAGGGGGGAGTTTTTAGGATGAAGATACATGATATTGTCAGGATAAGTAATAAAGTGACATTTGTAAGGGTGGAGCCTGAAGATTTATCTAAAACATTATTAGAAATAATTAAAGTGATTTCAGATTTATCATGGATAAAAAAATTTGATGAGGAATTCTTACAAGATAGTTTTGAGGCACGTGCTTTACCAACGGTAAATGATATTTGTATGAAACTTGAAAATTCTGTTGGCGATGAAATAACAAGTAAGGCTGGAGAATATGTGGTTTCAGAGTTATCAAGAGAGGTTTTATATGGTGAAATGAAATATTCAAATATACCATTATCTGAATTATACAGTAAACAGATATCAGGGAATCCAGGTTTTGATTTTCATTCTGAAAATATGAATAATATAATTTTGTTTGGAGAGGCAAAATATTTGAACGATAGGAATGCATACGGAACGGGACTAAAGCAAATTGTTGAATTTGTAAGAGATAAAAAAGATTTAAAAGATTTAGCAGATTTAAGAGATTTTTGTTCACCACAAGCATTAAAAAATGCACAATTAGGTTTTAAGGGTTATGCAGTAGGTTTTGCAGCTAAAAGTACAGATACTAAAGAACTAATTATAAATATTCAAAATAACTCAGATTACCAAATAATTGAGGAACATAATGAAGTTGTGCTTGTGGCGGTGAACATATGAATAATATTATTGAAAACATAATCAGAAATAAAAATATTGAGGAAATACTAAATGAAACTATAAGTGAATTATTTAGAGAAGGTCCAAATTCTTTAACAACAATGGAAATTTTATCTTATATGAAAATGTATCAAGATGAGATTTTTCATAAACAAGAAGAAAAAGTATTAGAACTAATGGGAACTTTCTATAAAAATACGGAAAGTCATACCTTGGAAGGTAATGTGTTTGAAATATACAAAAATTATATTAAAGAAAAATATAATGAATACTATACGCCAGTACAGGCAAATATAGTAAAAAACATAAAAAGTAACCATTGCTTTAGTTTTTCAGCACCTACAAGCACAGGTAAATCATTTGTATTTCGGAATTTGATTAAAGATAGTAATAATGACGTTGTTGTTATAGTGCCTTCCAGAGCATTAATTAATGAATATAATATTCAAATATCAAAAATAGTAGATGTAAGAACTGTTAATGTATTAACTTTTGTTGATAAGATAAATTGTAAAAGAGCAAGTCGTAATATATTCATATTAACTCCGGAAAGAGCAAAAGAATTATTTAAATATAAAGAATATTTTAAAGTAGATTTATTTTTATTTGATGAAGCACAATTGAGTAATGAAGAAACACAAAGAGGAATGTACTTCGACAGTATTGTACGACGTGTTCAAAAGGCTTTTCCTGAGTCCAGGATAGTATTTGCACATCCATTTGTAAAAAATCCAGACGCTCAAATAATGAAAAATAATTTTAATCAAGAAACTTCGCTAGCAATCCAATATCAACAAAAAAATGTCGGCCAGATGTTTTACTGTGTTGATAAAAATAATAAATATTATCATTTTGGTATAAATAAGGATATTATGGGATCTCAAAAAATATTAGCTAAGCATGATCCAGTAGAAAGGATTATAAAGGAGAATGGTAGCGTGTTAATATATACAGCAAAAGCCAGTATATATAATAAAAAAGCATTTGAACGTTTTGACAAATATATTAGATTATGTAATTACATAGAAGGAAGCAAAATAGATAAATATATTGATGAACTTAAAACATATCTGGGTGCTGAAGATGACAGAAAAAAATTTCATTACTCATTTATGTTAGACATGCTAAAAAGAGGAATTGTGATTCATCATGGTTCATTGCCGTTACACGCTCGAATGGTTATTGAAAAATTTACCATTGATGGCTTTTGTAAAATATGTTTTGCAACATCTACTTTAGAACAAGGTATAAATATGCCATTTGATTTGGTTTATTTAAATAAATTTGAAGCAAGTAAAAGCTTATCTCTTAAAAACCTTATTGGAAGATCAGGAAGGTCAAGCTCTGAAAAAAAATTTGATTATGGAATAGTTGTTATTAAGGATAGTAATAAGAGTCTATTTAGAAATATAATGACAAAAGATAACGAGATGAGTACGGAGTCATTGCTAGATATTGACGAAGACAGTGTTTCAAATGATTATAAGGAGTTTAAACAAGCTATTAGAGAAGGAACATTTAATGATGAGTATAATCTTCCAGAAACAAAAGTAAAAGAGCTAGAGAAAAGTGAAGTAATGGATTTTGTTTCAAAAGCAATTACTTGTATGTTTGAACAAGAAGACTTAATTTCATTAGATAAAATTAATAGTGATACCGAATGCAATCTAGAACTTTATGATATACTTGTGAAAATATATGAAGAATATTTGGGAAGAAATCTTGTTGATGGAGAGCGTGCTGTATTAAATACAGCAATAAAAATTTTATTATGGAAAATATATGGAAGAACATTCAAACAAATTTGTTGGTATAGATATTCATATGCCACACGTTTGAATGAGTACAGAAAACTAAGAGAACAACTAAAAAAAAGTGATACGAATAAAAGTAAGGAAATTGTTAATGAAATTACAAACATGTATGCTAGTTTTGTTTCACAGTATGCAGAATTGCCAAATCCATCCTTACATGTGTTTAGTATGTTTGGATATAATGAAACCAAAATATTTCAAATTGAATATGATTTGATTGTGTATGATACATATGATTATTTGGATAAATTAATTGGATTTAAATTGATTGATATTTATTTTACTGCATTTAGCCGGTATTACGTGAAATATCATGATGAAAGAGCACTGATATTATCTAAGTATTTTAAGTATGGAACAGCTAAAGATTTGGACATATGGTTATTACGATATGGTTTTGATTTTGAAGAAATAGAATGGCTAGAACCATGTGTTGATTCTGTCACGGAAGAGGAGATTAGATTTAATAAAAAAATTAAAGTACTTAATGAAGAGCAAATAGCAAGGGTTTCGAGATTTTTTTAGTACGAAATAGAAAGCTATTTTATATTAATGCTTTAATATTAAATAGCGTAAATTATATAAGATAATAAACATGAGGAGAGATAATGAAGATTGATAAAGAGTCAATTACTTGGGCAATAAAGCATATTAAAAATCAGAAAGACACAGATTTATTTCCACGACTTAAAGAATATGATGTGTTATTTGAAGATGAAAACTATTTAACCGAAAAATTATCAGAGATTGATATTGGAAACTATTCTTGGCAGTCTTATAGAAGATTTATTATTCCAAAAGATGAGTATTCATATCGGGTAGCAATTCAACTTGATCCAGTTGACAATTTATTATTAGTCGCATTAACATATCAGTTTGGGAATAAGATTGAAGAGAAAAGAATTCCTCTTGAAGAAAAGAAGGTATTTAATTATAGATTTATGCCTAATAGTGAAGGAGAATTTTATAATAAGAAAGAAGCATGGAAAGATTTTTGGTCCACAGCTAGTATCATTTGCAAGCAATATAATTATGTAGTTTATATTGATATTGCCGATTTTTATAATAGAATTTATCATCATACATTGGAAAATCAATTGATCGATTGTGGCATTGAGAACCAAGTTATTAAAGCAATTAAGAGTATGTTGCAAAATACTACGCAAACTACTTCGCAAGGAATTCCGGTTGGACCTCATGCTATACATATATATGCGGAAATGTGTTTGATTCCAATAGATGAAAGTCTTTCGGCAAAAGGATATGATTTTTGTCGATATTCTGATGATATTGTTATTTTTGTAAATACAAAAGTACAGGGGCAAATTGTTATATATGAAATGGCAAAAATGCTAGACTCATTAAAATTAAATATTCAAAGACATAAGACAAGAATTTATTCAAAAGAAGAATTTCAAAATCATTGTGAAGAAATGTTTAATGATAATCCGATAAATGAATTAGAAAAGGAAATGATTGATATTATAAATGAGTATTCAACAGATCCATATGCTATGATAGGAATTTCTAATATTTCGGAAGTGGATAGAGAAGTATTTAGCCCCGATAGGATAGAAAGAATATTAGTTGGTTACTTTGAAAAAAATCCAGATTATCAAAGAATTAGGTGGCTATTCAGACGATTAAGTAATGTAGGAGTAGATACTGCAATTAATATAGCAGTAAAAGAAATTGAACGATTAACACCTGCCATTAGTGATGTTGCATTATATTTTGCATCTGTTGCGGAAGAAAGTGATTCAGCGTTAGATGAAATAGGAGGAGAATTGTTAAAATTATTAAATAATCCGATTATTAAATCAAATGATTTTTTTCAAATTTCTGTTTTGAATTTATTTACAAATACCAATAAATTTGATAATATCACTACTCTTATGGGGATGTTCAATAGTTCTAATGAATATATAAAGCGTGAAATAATTTTAGCTGCATATTCTGCAAAAATAAAATCGTGGATTAGAGAAATTAAGCAAGAATATCAAAGTTTAGGAATTTGGGGACAAAGAGCATTGTTAATTTCATCAGAACTATTACCAAAGGATGAAAGAAAATTTTTTATACAGAATATGATGTCAAATCAAAACAACCTTGCTTTGGAAATTATTGCAAAAAACACTTTAAAGAAATAATTTTAGGCGTAGAGTTTGAGTGTAAATAATTTCTTCTACTGTGGATTTGTTCTCCAACTCCCCACATGTGGAGACGGTTGAGATTTTGTCTGAATTTTATAAGGAAAAAATTTAAGGTGAAACAGAGTGTATTTTATTTTTGATAATAATTACTAGAATAGTTGACATCTCAAGAAGAAATCCACAGGATGAACGACAAAAAAGAATATAAAGGTGACAAATGAAAAAAGAAAAGGTATTGGAAGTGAAAAAAGATAATGATAAATATGTAGTTTTGGTAAATGATATTTCAAAATATACAAATACAAGTGGTGTATGGGTAATGGAAGATATAGACAGAAATATTTTACTTGAAGTTGCTCAAACCTGTGATATTTATTCCGAATTGAATTATGACTTGTCATGGTTAACAAAGGATTACAAAAATGAAAAAAAAGAGCATAGTTATATGGCTAGAAGAATGTTTCCTTCTGGTTTTAGTGTGAGTTTTGAAGTTCTTAAGTGTGATCTCAGTAGAACAATTGCAAAATATAGACATATTTCACAAACATTCAATCATATTTGCGTGTATATTATTATAGATGAGCAAGCTCAGAGTTCGGAAAAAGACATTAGAGAAGATTTTGAAATGCGTTATGCAATTGATAATGCTGCAATTTATTGGAATGCATTTGGAAGGCAGCGAAGGTTAGCTAGAAATTACTATGAAAAAAGAATTATGCACAATCTAAAAGGACAAGAATAGTGTGATGAAAATAACTTAGAAAACAATAATAATATAATTCTGTATAATTAAACTTGACAACTTATTCTCGTACGCAAAATTTACAAGCACTGTTATAGAACAAGATAAGGAGGAAAAACATATGATTTCAAACGAATTAATGAATATTGTTGACCAGCTCAACAAAAAAGGGAAGATGTGTTTTTTTGATGGTGCATCAGAAGAGCAAATTGCGCTGTTTGAAAAAGAATATAGAATTAAGCTACCATTGAAATTCAAAGAATGGTTACTATTTTCTGATGGTGGCGAATGTTTTTTACCTGCAGGCATTCAACTATATGGTGTAGTGCATAAACCATTAATCGATGTTAATGACGATGATAGGCTTGATGACAAGTATCTTGTTATTGGCACATTATCATCTGGAGACCCTATTGTATGTGAAAAATCAGGAGAGCAAATTTCAATCTATAATCACGAAGCTGGGAAAATAGAGAGTGATGAAACATATGCTGATTTCTTTGTTTTTTTAAATGACTTTTATGAGCTGCTTGGAATTGGAGATTGATGCTATGTCAAGAAGAACCTCTGATGCAAATAAGGTAATTTCCGCAGCTTGGGCCAAAGAGCAACAGTTAGTTTGCGAAGGAAAAGGCACAAGAGATTGGACTCCTGAACAACAACAGGATATTTTTGATAGAGGAAAAGCATATGATGATAATGGAAAAGCATTAGAAGGTCATCACATGAAAAGTGCAGAGAAATTTCCTAAGTATCAAGGAAATCTTCAAAACATCCAATTTCTATCAAGATCAGAACATTTCAATGCTCATAATGGAAATTTTCAAAATCCTACAAATGGGTTTTATAATCCTAATACAAGCGAAATGTTAGAATTTGACTTAGATAAAGTCGAACCTTGTGAAGTTATTGAATTGTCTGAGCTAATAATAAATACAAATAATGCAATGCGGAATTCAAAAGAGAATACAGAGCACCATTCAAATAACGATACTAATTTTTCTGAGGTTGATAGAAAAAGAATAAATTTGAATGAAACTACTCCAACAGAGGATGTCACAACTAAAAGAATCGTAGATGTACCTAAATCACCAAACATCAATACATCGAAAAAAAAGAGAGTCGGTATTGGAAACCAGATTTTACGAGTTGCAGATGCAGCTCAGAAATTCAGCAATCGACATCCTATTTTGACTGAAATAGGAAAGTGGGCAGGCTTGATAGTCTTGAGCGCAGCTGCTGGCAAGGCGGTTTCGAATAGTGGAAAATCGAGTAACGAAAATTCAAATAGTGATAATAACTACATTCCACCAACAAATACAAAGACTCCGAACGAAAGTTCAGAAGAATTGTTAACGTCATCTGTTCAATCTTCAGATGATATTGTGAAGTCTTCTCCAAGTGAGCATACGGTATCACCACATAGACAACGATACAATGGAGTATGGAAAGATAAAGAGTCATACTCTCGTGGAAAAAAAGATGACTAAAAAATATAAATATAACTTCCAGCACTGATTATATTTCAGTGATGATTTGATTGAAGTAGGAAAACAGCTTGAACGTGCGGTTAATATAGCAGATATAGCAATCCTTGATAATTTAGAGTTATCCGATAACAAGGAATCATCGTAGATGTTAGATTCAAGAGAATTCAAGGGTAGTATAAAGCATAAACGAATACGATAATGAACCAAGCCCCATAACCTGGGGCTATTATTTTGCACAAAAATGCAAGGGGTCCCCAATGAATCAACAACCCGAAAAAGCCCTACTCAACCTAGAAGAGTTCTGCTCATATCTAGGCATAGGAAAAACCAAAGCAAGGGAATTATTGAAAGACCCATCAAGTACATTTACCTTCAAGATCGGCAATCGATATTACGCCAATAAGAAGAAACTAGACCAATGGCTTGATCGTAACAGCGGGAATTAGCCTATGAAGATGGCGAATAATAAAAAATTAAATAGTACACACCAACCAGCCTGTTTTATAGTATCATAAGTCCATACATTGCTATGTACTTATGATTCCTGTAACGCAGGTTGTTTTCGCTTACGAAAGGAGCTTGTATATGGGAAAAGATATAAATGGCAAGGAACTGGGCACAGGAATTATGCAGAGAAAAGATGGAAGATACGTTGGTCGTTTTATAAATCGCTTTGGACAGCGATAGGAATGCATATTCCGCGAAATCTGCGCATCCGTTCCAAAGGAACGGAGCGCTATTCCGCTTGAAACTGAGCGGAGCTCAGCTGATTGATTAGTTACTGTTGTTTACACGTCTGT
>JBQKKG010000012.1:0-93667 GCA_052116865.1 Lachnospiraceae bacterium LCP25S3_G4
CACGTAAGACCACATCGTGCAAACGGTGGACTTACACCTTATGCTGCACGATGTCGTGCAGCGTAAGAAATTTTATACACTAGTGTTACAAAAATGCTTGACTAGGTCAATGCTTGATGAAATTGATTGTATCGCACAGGAACGGCAAAGCGGAAGTAGTGGATGTGATAAGGAAAGAAATAATACAACTATATCATTATTGCAGCAACTTGACCAAGTACAGAATGACACGATTATCATATCTGCAACAAATGCCCCACAGAGTATAGATCGTGCAGTTATGAGAAGATTCTCCCTACACCATGAATTAGAACCTTTGTATGCTGACGAATGTATAAAAATGGCTAAAAAGTTCTTAGAAACAGTTGATATGAGTTATTCAAGTAAAGACATGGAGAGTGGCATTCGAAATCTTTGTGCAACTGATAAATTACGGCAAAGTAAAGTGATGAATTTTATTATCACACATATATCGGATGCAGTAATTAACAACAGAGACAATATAGTGTTTTAGTTTGATAGATGTAGGAGGAATAGATATGGAAATTAGTGTAGATGCAAAAGTATTCATAAAAGAACAGTTTGGAAATCTAACTAATCAAGAAGACGTTTGTAGACTATATGCAGAGTATAGGATGTTTCTCGAAACACAGATGGAGTGCATGCTTAAAACTTTTACGGAAGAAGGTGAATAGATATGACATCAATATTAATTATATCCACATTAGCAATACTGGTTATAGCATTCATGACCTTACTGGCACTAGAGAAAAAGCGCAACAAGCATATTCGAGAGATAACAAAACCGTGTAAGGAGTACACAAGGGAGTTAAGGAAATCAAACGAGTTAATCAGAGAGCAATTAAGGCATTGCAACATCCGAAGTGCAAGAAAGGACGGACAATAGCATGGAATCAATCATAGGACTACTAGACGTTGCTATATGCGTAGATGGAGCAGTATTCGTTCTTGGAGTGGCAGTGTTGGAAATAGCGTGGTTTAGAAATAAGATTCGGGAGGTATGGAAGAATGAGTGATACATTAATCAGACAGATAGATAGAAATATTGAAACACTTGAAATGCTTGAAAAAGAGTATTCAAAAAGAGCAAAACCAAGAGCTAGACTAATTTCTATTAGAAGCGCATTGAATAATGGAATAGTTGCATTAAAGCAAACAAAAGCGAAATATGAAAAATCAGACAAAGATTCACAAACCAACGCAGACAGAATAAGAAGTATGTCGGACGAAGAATTGGCAGGTTTCATAACAGAAATGGATGGATGCCTTGCAAAGACATGCGTCGTGGATTGTAGTCATGAGCCGAATTGCTATGAATGCAAATCGATTACATTGAAATGGCTACAGTTAGAAAGCGAGGTACCACATGAGTAAAAGCAGAGCAAGTAAACTAAAAGGTTATCGTTCAGCAATAAAGGCGCAAAGGAACGATGTGTATAAGTTCAAGAAGAAAGAGAGGTAAATCATGACTGATGAACAATTAAAAAAGGCAACAGATTTAAAAAACCAAATCGATGATATTAAAGGTGCTATCTTTAAATGCGAAAGAAATAGAGACATAAGGATTTTTAAAAAGAAAAGATTGTGTTTTACGGTTTCAGACTATATGCGTGAAATTGTATTATTCGATATGCCACAGAGTCTAAGACCGAAATTTATAGAGCTTCTAAAAAGCGAATTAGAAGAACTAGAAAAACAACTAAGAGAGGTGTAAATCATGGAGAGATTGACAATGGAAAGTGAAAAAGGTGGAGTAGCTTTAGCATTTGACTTAGATGTAGTTTGTAATAAATCGGAAATGCTAAAACTATTATGTGTGTTCAAAAAGTTAAAGCAGTATGAGGACACAGAACTAGAACCAGAAAAGCTAAAAGAGATAGACAAGCTGTATTTAGCAAAATGCGAGGAAGTGAATAGGCTAAAAGCAGAGCTGGGGCAGAGTTTGAAGTTGCCTTGCAATGTTGGAGATACGGTTTATGCATATTGTAGTGCATTTGGAATCTTAGAATATTATGTTGACGAAATTAATGTTTGTATTGAAACTACTGTGTTTTTATGTTCTGCGTATTCTGAACAATGCGGAGAATATCAAAGTGAGTGCCTAGATGAAATCGAACCATGTATAGCAGATTTTGGAAAAACTGTATTCCTAACACTAGAGGAAGCACAAGCCAAGTTGGAAGAGAGGAAGGGTGAGTAGATGAAAGGAATTTTTGAAAAGTGGTATGTGTTGTTTATGATGATGAGAATTGCGCGACACAACAAAATGAGAATAAAGTTGGAAAAAAAATATAACTACTACTTTGATGGGAGTGGACAAGATACTTGTTCCATGACATTAGAAAAACATTACGAAAATGAAAACAAATTATATAGGTTGGATAAAGATAAAAATAAGTGTTTAGTAGCATCAAAACCTCAAAGGGATGATTTCGGGTTGTATGAGTATGTAGACCAACATCAGGGGTACTGCGAGGATTATTATTTTGGAACTATTTACACAAAAACACCAATAAAGAATTTGTGGCTAAAGAGATACTATGATTGTTAGCAGAAGGGAGCAGTAATGAGTGAAAACTATTTAGTAATCAATGGAAAGAAAAAAGAGTTAACACAGGAGCAGTTAGCGCAATTAGGAATTGAAGTAAAGAAAGAAAATCCATTTGATGTTAAGGATGGAGAAAGTGCTTATTATATTAATCCCAAAAGCGCAATAACAGAATGTATATTGTGGACACCTCTTGAGGTAGTAGAACTTCTCCCATGCAAAGATAAGCAACTACTTGAAGAAAGAGCAAAGCAAGAAAGACTATCACGTTTGTTATGGAAGTTCGCAATTGAGAATGACGGTTATGTAAGTGGAGAAGAAAAGAAGGATGGGGAAGTGATGAAGTTTACTATACGTTTCGACTCAGAAGAAAATAAATATTTCGTTACTTCTTATGCAACAATGATATTTCATGGTTCAAATGTATTTAAATCAAAAGAAATAGCACGACGTGCAATAGATGAAGTAATACTTCCATTTGAAAGAGGGGAGATAGAGTAATGAGCACAGAAAAACTTAAACGAGACAAGCACATAGCAGACATCAACCGTAGCATATCACAAGAGATAAAGCCAACGGAATCATCAATAAAAGCATATCGACACCAGCCATTCAAGGCGGACTTGCCAAGGATGGATGCTGGGGAGTATTTGAAGAGAGAGGGGTGCGAGATTGAGACGAATTCCTAAGAAGGAAATACATAAGCGAGGGTGTGAATATTGTACAGAAAGCATAGGTATTGGAAAGACTGGCGAACATTTCACAGAGCTAAAGGAGCAAAAGGCTAAAAATTTAGAAATGATAGAGAAGGGATATGAGGTGGACAGGCTATCACATGGATGGTGTTGTAAACATGACAGATGTCCTTATACGGAACTTGATAATTTCAGCAGCTATGAAGAATATTTGAAAAGTAGCGGTGGTAATATAAGGGAAGTTATAAAAAGGCTAAGGGGTGATATTAAATGATGATAAAACCGCCAATTTTATGCAGAATAAAAAGAAGAATAACATCTGAAAGCCCAAGTTTGAAAATGGTTTGTGAGTTGGGTGTCAAAGGTAATCCGAAGAAATGTATCAATTGCAAATACAGTGTTGGATATAAAATATTTCATAGTTTTCAGCAAGGTCTTAAAGAGCGTACTTAGGTATGCTCTTTTTACTTGCATTAATCATAAGTATTGCTTATAATACATATAAGACACACTAATAAGTAAGAGGTGAGAACATGGCAAAAGGTAAATATGAATATTGGATTTCAGACGATGGTCGAAGAAGATTAGAAGCCTATGCCAGGGATGGGCTTACTGATAAGCAGATCGCTAATAATATTGGGATTGCAGTATCTACTTTGAATAACTGGAAGAATGACCATGTGGAGATTTTGGAGTCCTTAAAAAGAGGAAAAGAAGTAGTTGATATAGAAGTAGAAAATGCACTACTGAAAAGGGCATTAGGATATAAATACAAAGAAACTACTAAGGAATTGTTTGTTGATAAAAATAATGGAACAGAAGAATTGAAAGTAACAAAGGTAGTTGAAAAAGAAGTTGTTCCGGATACGACAGCTCAGATATTTTGGTTGAAGAATCGCAAGCCGGAGGAATGGAGAGACAAACGACAAGTAGATGTTGATAACAAAAAAACAAATTCAGATATTATAAAAAATATGAAAGTATTAGCTGATCTAATTTTAAATCCGTTGGAAGACAGAGATATATCTGATTTTGAATAGGGAGTGTATGAAGAATGAATAAGCCAGCACATTTTACAAATAGACAAATAAAATATATGTACAGAAGTTTTAATAGTTGGCTAAATGTAGCAGAAGGTGGAAAGCGTGGTGGGAAGAATGTTCTTGAAACATTTATTTTTTGTACACTGCTTGAAACTCACAAGAACAAAATACATTTAGTGGCTGGTGTTTCGGTTTCTACAGCAAGGTTAAACATATTAGATTGCGATGGTTACGGACTGTTAAATTATTTTGAAGGAAGATGCAGAGAAGGGAAGTATAACGATAGGGTATGCACATATGTTCAGACGAAGACAGGAGAAAAGGTTGTCCTTGTATCTGGCGGTGGTAAAGATGGTGATGAGAAATTAATCAAAGGAAATACATATGGAATGGCATATGTAACAGAAGCAAATGAGTGCCATCCAAAGTTTTTAAAAGAAGTATTTGACCGTACACTCTCTAGTCATGATAGAAAGATATTCCATGATTTAAACCCTAAGGAACCAGAACATTGGTATTACACGGACATACTTGATTTTCACGAAAAAAAACAAGAGGAATCAAGCGAATATGGCTATAATTATGGACATTTTACAATTGCTGACAATATGAGTGTAACTAACGAAAAGTTGCGTGAGAATCTTAGAACTTACAAGAAAGGTACCGTTTGGTATCAGCGAGATATATTAGGTGAGAGAGCATTAGCGGAAGGTCTTATTTTTAGGTATTTTAATGAAAATAGAGAACAGTATTTATTTGATGATTCAGACATATTTTCTGTTGAAGGAGCACTAGAAGTAAGATTCAGCAAAATAATCATTGGCATTGACTTTGGTGGAAATGGTTCAAAAACAACATTTAATCTAACTGGATATATCAACGGATATAAGGAACTTCGACTTCTAGAGGAAGATGGACTTCCAGTAAAACAAGAGATTGATGCAAAGAATATTTGTGATAAGTTTATAGAGTTTTATAAAATGGCAATAAAAAAATACGGTAGAGTTGATTGGATATTCCCGGATAGTGCAAGTACAACACTTATAAACTCAATAAGAAGTTCAGCAAAGGAAAATGGTTTACCATATAGAAATATAAAAGGGTGTAGAAAAAATGAAGTATCAGAAAGGCCAAAGACAGTTGATCTGTTATTTAATACTGGAAGATTGAAATTGAATAATCGATGTGCAAATACCATAAGAGCAATATCAATTCTACGTTGGGACGAAAAGAAGCCAGACATACCGGAAGATAAAAACATTGGTAATTGTAATGACTGGTGGGATGCATTTTGCTATACATGGCTAGATTTTGTAGAATATATAGATTTGAATAGATAAGGAGAAAAAGAATGAGCGAACCAATTATGATATTCGAGAACGAGGATGAATTAAACAAATCATTAAAGGAATGGAAAAAGAGGTTGTTTCTAAATGATTGGAATATAAAAGCTTATCTGGCGCATGGTGAGGATATTGCTGGTCTAGCAGGAGAGAGTGAAGCGCAATGGGTAAACAGTTGCGGTGTTATTCGCATTAGATATGCAAATGAGATGCCAAATGACATGGTAGAAAAAATGCCACATGAGAAAATATTAGTACATGAGTTACTACATTTTAAGCTGATGAGTTTTACTTCTAGCGATATGGGTATAGAAGATGTCTTCTTTGACGAAAAGCAACATCAATTACTAGAGCAGATAGCAAAGTCACTAATCATGGCAAAGTACAATATAAAGTATAACTGGTTCTTCAATTAGAGGGGTGCAAAAATGAACAGTTCAATAAAACAGTTTCTAGGAACTCTAGGATATGATGTGAATGAAAAGGCATATAAGGTTATCAAAGCATGTGATAGCTGGTATGCAAATAAAACAATAGCAGACTTTCATAAAAGAACAACTGTGCAAGGTGTAGTTTATGAACTAATGAAGTTAAACTTTGCTAAGCGAGTGTGTAGCGATGAAGCGAATCTTTGTGAAGTAGTAGAAATTAACAGTGGAGAATCAGAGGTACAGAATGAATTTGTTAATGGTGTACTTGATGATAATAAGTTCCAAACAATGTACAGAAGGCAACTAGAAAAGACAAGCGCAGATGGAACGGTGGCATGTTATGTAAGACTTGATAGAGCCATTGTTCTAAGCAACGGAACAATGACAGGTGGGGACATCAAACTAAACTACGTAGATGCAGAAGGATATATACCACTTACAGTAGTTAATGGAGAAATCATAGAAGCAGCATTTGCCGGATCAAGTCTTGTAAATGGGAAAATGGAAACTACCCTTGTAGTATTTACTCTTAGGGAAAGAGAAAGATATGAAAAGAAGGTTCTCACATACAAACGAATTGTTGAGAAAGTTTACTTTGCATCTACATATGTTTTTGATTCAAACGGAAAACAGATAGAGGAAAAAGCGATATTGGACATTGCCCTCGGACCAGTAAAGCCATTTGCGGTCATGCAAAATGCAGAAGTGAATAACTTAGAGGATATGCATGGATTTGGACTTCCAAAGTTATGGGAAGCAATACCAGTGTTAAAGATGCTAGACCTATGCTATAACGTTCTGTTTGGTGATTTAGATAAAGCAGACAAGTTATTGTTAGTGAATGAAGTAATATGTGGCTTTGATGAAAACGGTAAACCTATAACACCAAATGAGCAAGCGAAGAAGACATTTGTTCTTTTAGGTGAAAAACTTCCGGATAACAAGGATATTATACATGAGTATAATCCTAAAATCAGAATAGAAGAAATTACTAAAACATTTGAATTGCTTCTTTCCTTACTCTCTATGATGTTTGGATTTGGATCCAAGAAATACACTTTTGAGAATGGGCAAATAAAAAGTGCCACGGAGTATATTGGAGAGCGTCAAGACAGCATGCAAGAGTTGAACAAGCAGAGAGAACAAGCAAAGCAATATATTCAAGATATTTGTAAGGCAATCATGTGGTTTGCAAATACATATCATGGTGAAAAGTTCGACCTAGAATATGATGTTCTAGTAGATTTTGATGATAGTTACATAGAGGACAAGACCAGTAAGTTAGAATCCATGAGAGCAGATGCATTATCATTTGAATATCCGATCATTCGTGTTTGGTATTTGATGGAAAAGTATAATCTTTCAGAGGATGAAGCAAAAGAAATTGTAAGTGCAACTATCGATGAACAAGACGAGATGCCCGACTAGGGCGATACTATATAAACCTCCTTTCATTAGAGCGTCACTTTGCTGGGTGGCGCTCAAACACTAATATGGGGTGAAATTATGTTAACAGAGGAACAAATAGAATTATTAGGTGATAGGCTTGTGCCAATTTATCAAGAACTTGAACAGAGCATTATTGCTGACATAGCAAGAAGAGTAAAAAAGACTGGTAGATTTACGGAAACTGCTGAATTAATGGCAAAGGCACTAAAGGAAAAAGGGTATAGCCCAGCACAAATACAAAAAGAAGTTTTTAAATATATGAATGCAGATGCAGATTATCAAAAGTTCGTATCGGAAAATACTATCGAACATAAGAAGGAAGTGCAAGCGTTGATAGACCAGGCAAAGAAAGATGCAATTACCGAAGGTGATAAGCTGGTAATAGAATCTGGAAATATGTCCTTTAACAATGATATGTCATTATGGGAATCAGCAGGGAAAACATTGACAAAGACAAGTGCGTTTAATGAACTTGTTACAGCTATGTCTATTCAAACAAATAAGGAGCTTAAAAACCTTACAAAGACATTAGGATTTAAGGGAGTAGATGGATTTACAAAATTGAAGAATGTATACCAACATGAACTTGACCTTGCATTACTAAAGATTACAAGTGGAAACTATTCATCACAACAGGCACTTGACGAGTGTGTACGAAGAATGGCTAAGAGTGGGTTAAGAACAATTGAATATTCAAGTGGCAGAACAATGCAATTAGATACTGCAGCTAGATTATCAATCAGAACAGCTTCCACTCAATTATCTGGTCAAATATCATTAGCAAATGCAACTGAGAATGGAGAAGATTTAGTAGAGGTTAGTTCACATTTTGGCGCAAGAAGTGATGGAAGCCACGGACCATCAGATCATGCGTATTGGCAAGGAAAGGTTTATTCATTAAGTGGGCGAATAAGCAAGAAGGAATCCATACGATTAGGATATGTCATACGAAAATTAGAAGATGCCACAGGATATCCGCATAATCCATTGGGATTGAAAGGATGCAATTGTCGGCATGATTTCTATACATTCTTTGAAGGAATAAGTAAGCCTACAGAATGGCCAGATGAACCAAAGCCGACTAAGTGGAATGGAAAGGAATATACATACTCAGAAGCGACAACAAAGCAACGTTCTATGGAAAGAAATATACGTGCAACAAAGAGGGAGATTGAAGCACAGAGTGCGCTTGGTGGAGATACGGAACAATTACGTACAAGGATTAAATGTCAAACCGCAGAGTATAAAGCATTTTCAGAAAATTGTGGCATTAGTGAAAAAGTGAATAGGTTGAGAATTCAGACTAGAAGTACAGATATTGAAAAAACAAATGCATTTAAGCAATATCAGAAGGTTGTAAAAAAGCAGAAAGATGATATAATAGAAATAGAAAATTATAAGAAAATGCTTAAAAAAAGAAATATCATTGAGACTAGTGATAGTATGAGAAATCTTCCGATTGATGGGGAAAATAGCTCTATATCCGACTTAGTAGATAAAGACGGAAAAGTAAAACAACGTAGGGTATACGGAGATGATGGAATGGCAAAAGTTGATTATGATACCACTGATCACACACATCCGAAGTGGCATCCTACTGGAGCGCATAAACATACATTTAACTATGAAAATAAAAAACACCGTAGTGGATGGAAAAAGCTTTCGAATAAAGATTTGAAAATGAATGATGATATTATTGAGAAAGGGGTGAATTACCATGAAAAATAAGTTTAAGAAATTAATAGAATTTGGTGCTGATATAGAATTCAGTTATAACAATGCAAGGTATGTAATATCTCCTTTTGATGATGAAGGTAATATTGTCATGGGAAAAGAATATGACGATGATAACGATCAGATATTCTCAAATTATGATGATTTTTTTGAGAAAGGAATTGTTGAAGGAGAAAGTGTTAGTAAAATCATAGATAAATTCGATATAACCTTTACATCTGGATGCCCAGATTACTAAAATATACATTAATTAATAAAGATTTGCCATTACCATTAATTTGGTAGTGGCTTTTTTATTGCATGTACTTATTAATCTATTGACTTATTAATAAGCTATGCTTATAATAAATATAAGAGATACTTATAAACCCATATCGCAGAAAGTGCGATTCAAAAATAATTTTAGGAGATAAATGATGAAGAATATATTAGAAATTTTAAAAGAATTTGGTTTGGAAGTTCCAGAAGACAAGAAGAAAGACTTTGAGAAATCTGTTCTAGAGAATTACAAGACAGTAAAAGACTATGAAGTACAGACTGGTAAAGTAGAAAAGTTAGAAGGTGATATAGAAACTTATAAAGGGACTGTAGAAACCTTAGAAGGTGACTTGAAAAAGTTTGATGGTGTAGATGTAACCGAGTTGCAAGGAAAGATCACTACTTTAGAAACAGATTTGAAAAATAAGGATGCGGAATATCAAAACAAGATTGCTGACAGAGATTTCAATGATATTTTAAAATCAAGTATTTCCGATGCCAAAGGGAAGAATGTAAAAGCTATCCAAGCATTATTGGACGTAGAGACTTTGAAAGCATCTAAGAACCAGAAGGATGATATCTTGGCTGCAATCAAGGCTTTAACAGAAGCGGAAGATAGCAAAATGTTGTTTGGTGAGCCAGATGCTACACCAGAAGGAACATTTACACCTATTGGCAATGTTGGTAATAAGAAACCGAATAGTCAACCATCGTTAAAAGATGCGTTAAAAGAAAAATATGGAGAATAAGGAGATAAAATATGGCTTTAACATTAGAAGAAGCAAAAGTCGGCATGGCTGACAAAGTAGATCAGAACGTAATTGATGAGTTCAGACGAGCATCTATCTTGCTTGATATGCTTACGTTTGATGATACTGTATCGCCTGGAACTGGTGGTTCAACACTTACATATGGTTACGTGAGATTAAAAACACCTTCCACAGTAGGGACTAGAACAATCAATACGGAATATACACCTGGCGAAGCAAAGAGGGAAGAAGCAAGTGCAAAGGTAATTATTCTTGGAGGTTCTTTTGAAATTGATAGAGTAATTGCAAATACTGGTGGAGCAGTAGATGAAATCAACTTCCAAATTGAGCAAAAGTCAAAAGCTGGTGCGAATTACTTCCACAATCTTGTTATTAATGGTACATCCGCATCAAGTGGGACCGGTTATGTGACAAGTACATTTGATGGATTAAAGAAAATCTTATCTGGAACAGAAACAGAAGTGACATCAACAAGTGACTTATCAACAAGTGCATTAGTAGATAGTGGATATAATGCATTTTTAGATGAATTGGATGCATTCTTAGGAATGCTTGATGGAAAGCCAGACATTTTGATGATGAATGATAAAATGCTTGCTAAGGTAAGGGCAGCGGCACGAAGAGCTGGTTACTACGAAAGAAACAAGAATGATTTCGGAACGGTAGTAGAGAGTTACAATGGGATTCCAATGTTAGATATGGGAAAATATTACAACGGGACAAAAACTGTTGATGTAGTAGAAATAAGCACACCTAGCCAAAGTGCATATGGTGAAACAGCTATCTATGCAGTAAAATTAGGTTTGGATGCATTTCACGGTATTTCTGTAGATGGTACGAATATGTTAACCACCTATCTGCCAGACTTAAAGGCTCCAGGAGCAGTTAAGAAAGGTGAGGTTGAATTGCTTGCAGGTGCCGTTCTTAAAAACAGTAGAAAAGCAGGTGTATTAAAAGGAATTAAGATTCTACCAAAAACGTCTTAATGAAATAGAAAGGTGGGAGTTATAAATGTCTTGCATTGATTGGGAGTATTATAACTCCCATTTTAAAAAAGTAGAAAAGAGTATATTCGATCAGTTAATTGGTGAAGCAGAAGCAATAGTATCTATTAACACAAACGGACGAAGTGATGAAGCAACAGGATATAAGCTTGCTAGAGTTAAAAATTGCGTATGTAATGTCTTGAATGAACTTGCATCACAAGAAAAAAATGGTGCTGGAAATGGTGTAAATTCTGTTAGTAATAAAGGTTATTCGGAAAACTATGCACTTGTAACTAGAGAACAGGCAGAAGAACAACTGAGGAAAGTTTGCATAAAATGGCTATCCGGTACCGGGCTTATGGGGGTGTTGTAGATGCTATTTACAGATACAATTACTATCTATAATTATTATCAGAAACAAGATGGTTCTGAGTGTTGGAATAGGACAGTAGTACACGGTGTACAGTGGTCGCAGGAGACAGAAAAGACAGTGTCGAATGGGAAAATAGATATTGCGAAATATGTAGATGTTACATTTCCTATTACCTCTCTAAAGAAATATGTTCCTAGCAATGAGTATAATGAAATGAAATTTGAAGATGCGATAGCACATTTCACGTTGAATGAATCTGACAACATGGATATTATTGTACTTTCTGAACTTGACATTGATATTGTAAAGCTATCTGATTTTCGTAAGCAATACTATTGCGTAACAGTTGCAAGTGTAGCTGATAATACAAATAGAGATAGATTGCAACATATAGGGGTGGTAGCTAAGTAATGAGCTTTAAGTTTGAAATGAAAAATCTTAATCAATTGTTGGATGAGAGAGGATTAGAGGAACGTGGAAAAGTACAAAGGTATGTAGACAGTGAAGTATTGAAGAAGTGCGATCCGTATGTTCCTTTTGACCAAGGAGAGTACAAACGTAGTGGAATAGGAAGTACAAAGATTGGAAGCGGTGAAGTTTCTTACCACACACCTTATGCTAGAAAATGGTATTACGTTCCGGCTCAGTTTCAAGGTGCACCAATGCGTGGGAATTACTTCTTTGAAAGAGCAATGAACAATGGTGGAAGAACACAGATACTTAGTGGAGCGAAGAAAATAGCGGGAGCGAAATAATGACAGTATCACAGAGTATAGCCGATTGGCTTAAGAAGTATAACTTAGACATTGTAAAAGTAGATGTGGATAGCGTTGGAGCTTCATCTGATAGCTTTGGTCTTTTTAAGACACCAGATAGAACTAGAAAGGAATACATTTGTGATGATTCCTATGAATTAACAGAGACCTATATATTTTATGCAAGACAAGGCTCTCAAACGCAAGGTGAACGTCTAGGCAATGATGAATGGTGGGAGAACTTCACATACTGGGTAGATGATTGCAATGTGGATGGTATTCTTCCGATTATGGACAACAACAGAGAATGCTTAGAGATATCAGTAAGTGGAAACCCATATGTATTTGAAACAGCAGATAATGCATCTGAATCATTGTATCAAGCATCTATACAAATACATTATATAAGAAAAATAGAAAGGAATAGAGAATTATGGTAAAAAAGCATCAAATTGGATTGTTTATTAAGACGGCTGATACATATAAAAGAATTAAAAAATCAACGTCATTAACTATTTCAATGAATCCAGAAACGGAAACGTTTGATTTTATTGCAGACGAATCTCCCTCAGAAGAGTTGAAGACATATAAACCGACTATTGACCAAGACTTGGCGATGTACAAGGAAGAGGAAGATTATAAGTTAATCTGGCCATACTTCTATGAGCAAAAGACAGGTTCGCAAGCACATGTTGCAACTATGATCGTGTTTATGCAAGAACCGGAATCCGGTGGTGGATACAAGGCATGGGAAACAGATTCCGTATTATCTGTGCAGGACTTAAACGCAGTAGACGGAAAACTGAATTTTCAATTGTTATTTGGTGGAACCACAAAGAAAGGCTCTGCAACAGTATCAGAAGCTGGTGTCGTAACATTTACAGAATCTAAACCATCGGGGGTGTAAATTATGGTAGATACATTTATTTGGGAAGGTGAATCATTTGATTTGCCGAGAAAAACATTGAAAGTTGCTGCTGAAATGGATAATGTGCGAAAAGCTGATTCCGTATCTCAAACAGCATCATACAGAGCGCAATACAAGTTTGTTACAGAAATACTTGGAAAAGAAAATGCAGAGAAGATTTTAGATGCTGAAAAGTTAGAAGACGTTGATTTATCTACCTTATCTATTGTATATCTTGGAATTGAAAATGCATACATCAAACGTGTAGAGGACTACAGAAAAGAACAGACAGCAGAAAAATTACAAATCCCAGGTTTAGACAAAGCTATTGATCTTGCTAAAAGTTCAGAAGCAATTGCCCGGATGTCTAAAAAGCGATGATAGACCTAACAAAAAAAGGTTTACCCAATACCGTTATGGTAGACGGTAGACCTTATTCTATATATACGGATTTTAGAGTGTGGTTGCGATTTTGCATTGAGTTTGAAAAATGGAATGGAAAAGGGTGTCTATATGTTTCGTATATATTTAAAAATGATATACCGCTACATTTAGATATAGAGAGTATATTAGAATTTGCTTATCCGAAGACAGTAATCCCAAATGATACTGGTAGTAGTTCAGAGGAAAAGGTCATTGACTATGAAATTGATAGTGATTACATATACAGTGCATTTTACGATGTTTATCAGATTGATCTATTAGAAGCTGAAATGCATTGGTATAAATTTATTTCATTGTTAAAAGGTCTTCATGACTGTAAGCTATCAGATATTATGCAATGCAGAATGTATGAAGGAACAGATAAAGACGGTATAAGATTACGCGAAACATGGGCATTACCTATCGTATTAACAGAGGAGGACGTGAAGATTAAAGATGAGTTTGACAACTACTTCGATGGAGCAGATTAAATGTCCTAAATGTGGGTATAGGATGCCAATATACAAGGATGAAGATGCAAAATCAAAAGGGTTATATGTTACTTGTAAAAATAAAAAATGTAAACATAAATTTGAAATAAAAATTTAGGTCATACAGAGCCATTACGCGCCTTTGACTAATCGTTGAAGGTGGTGTAATTATGGCAGATGGCTCATTATTGTTTGATACTAAAATAGATACAAAAGGATTTGAAAAAGGAACATCAGCGCTTGGAAGTCTTGGTAAAGGTGTAGGAAGTGTTGTAGCAACTGGTTTAAAAGCAACTGTCGCAGGTGTAACAGCTGCTGCAACTGGCATCGGTGCATTAGCCACATTATCTATTAAGGCATTCTCAGATTATGAACAACTTGTAGGTGGTGTTGATACATTATTCAAAGACAGTAGCCAGAAGTTACAAGCATATGCGAACGATGCTTATAAGACTGCTGGATTATCTGCAAATGATTATATGCAAACAGCAACATCTTTCTCGGCTAGTTTGTTACAAAGCCTTGGAGGAGATACAGAAAAAGCTGCGGAGTATGCAAATTCTGCAATTATAGATATGTCGGACAATGCCAATAAAATGGGTACTAGCATTGGTTCGATACAAGATGCATATCAAGGGTTCGCAAAGCAGAATTATACAATGCTGGATAATTTAAAGCTTGGATATGGTGGAACAAAAGAAGAAATGCAACGCTTGCTAGATGATGCTAGTAAAATCAGTGGTATAAAATACGATATAAGCAGTTATGCCGATGTAACGCAAGCAATCCATGTAATGCAAGAATCAATGGGAATTGCTGGCACTACAGCAGAGGAAGCAAGCAAAACAATTCAAGGTAGCGTAGGCGCAATGATGGCATCTTGGAGTAATTTATTGGTTGGCCTTTCAGATGATAACGCTAACTTTAACGTGTTGATAGATAACTTTGTTTCAAGTGTTGCTTCTGTAGCTGAAAACATACTTCCAAGGGTCGGCATCGCATTAAAGGGTATCGGCATGCTAGTAGAAGAGTTGTTGCCTATAATAGTTTCAAGAATACCGGAAATAATTAACGATATTTTGCCTGGTTTATTTAAATCGGGAATGAATTTAATTACTACATTATTGGACGGAATAACTAGTAATCAAGAAGCGTTAAGCAATGGATTAACGGAAATTTTAGTTTCTGCTATCAACGGTATAAGTTTGTTATTACCCAATATATTGGAAGCGGCACTACAAATTGTTGAATCGTTAGCTAATGGATTATTGGAAAATCAAGAACAATTAAATGCAAGTCTTTCTTCTATGATTGTATCAGCTTTACAGGGGTTAGGTGAATTGCTACCTAATATATTGGAAGCAGCAATACAACTTGTTACCTCGTTTGTTGAAGGCCTATATCAAAATAAGGACCAGATTGCAACGGCAATTGGGCAAATGATATACGACTTAGTTACTGTTATTATAACAAATGCACCAGCTATGTTAGATGCTGCCGGATATCTCATAGAAATGATTTTACAAGGCATTTTAAACGGTATTTATCTTCTTTTTGATGCTGGATATCAATTGGTATTAAAACTATGGGAAGGAATAAAAGCAAATGCGCAACTGGTTCTTGATGCGTTCGGTCAGTTAGTTTATGATTCTGCGCAGTGGATCATTGGAAAAGCATCTTCATTATGGAACTCTGCAGGGGAATTAGTACGAAATATTTGGCAAGGTATAAAAGATAATGCAAGGATTGTATTAGATGCATTTGGTGACTTAGTATATGATTCGGCTCAATGGGTAATTGGTAAAGCCTCAGATATGGCCGGAGCTGGTAAGGACCTTGTAAAAGGAATATGGAATGGTATTTCAGACGGATACAAATGGATAACTGAAAAAATTAGCGGTTGGGTAGAGAATGTTGTTGATTTTATTAAAGACAAATTTGGGATAGCTTCACCGTCTAAAGTTATGAGAGACGAAGTTGGTAAATACTTGGGGCAAGGTATATATGTTGGGTTTGAAAAAGAGGACCCAATGAAGCAAATACAAAACAACTTAAAAGCTGGTGTGAATAGTATTCAAGCCAAGGCATTCTTTAACGGTAGCAACAGAGGAATGGCACAGACAACAACGCAACAAGTAATCAATTTTAATCGACCAGTACAGTCGCCGGTAGAAATTGCTAGGACACTAAGGATGCAACAAACATATGGATTGGCAGGTGCTTATTAATGAGTAAGAATGTAATACTAAAATTTGAAAGAAGTGATAAGAAAATATTTGTTATAGATGGAACTGATTATGGTATTACAGAAATAAAAGGTATTGACTATCCAGAGATTGAGAAATTCACAGAAAAGAATGCGGTCGGTGATGGTGATTTTAAAACTGGTGAAAGAATAGCCAGTAGAGAAATTGAATTTTCTGCCAAGCTAAAAGATTCAAGGTTGAATGAGATTGCTAGAAAACAAGTGATTTCATTTTTCAATGCTAAGTATGGGTTTAAATTATACGTTACATATCAGAGTAATCAAAAGTGGATTGATGCGGAATTAATAGGATTCAAATGCCCTTCTGCTAATGTTTATAAAAACATAGAGATAGCTGGTACTTTTCTATGTCTAAACCCATATTTTCAGTCAATGGATAACTTTGGAAAGAATATAGCAGCAATAACACCTATGAGTGGGTTCCCATATATGAGTATTATTGGAAAAGGATTTAATGTTGGCATATATAATTTTGCTAATATTGTTGATATTTCCAATGATGGAGATGTGGAAACATTTTGTAAAGCTGTGTTTACTTCAAAAGGTCAAGTGGTGAATCCTAAACTTGTTAAGAATGGGAAATATGTACGTGTATTAGATACTCTAGTCGCAAACGATGTTGTAATCATGGATTTCGTAAATAATAACATAACAAAAAATGGAGTTAAATCAACAAGATTATTAGATAGAAGTTCTCAATTTACAAGTATGCAATTGGATGTCGGAGATAATAAGATATCTTTTGGAGCAGATAGCGGAGATTCAAACCTAGATGTGACTATCTATTACAATCAACAATACTTGGGGGTATAGCATGGAACTAAAGACGTTAGACAAGGACTTCATTCCAGTTGGCGATGTTGCACTTAAATATCTGAATTTACAGTGGAATAGAAAGTATTATGAGTATGGAGATTTTCAAATTCAAATACTGTCCAAAGATTATGATCCTAATATGAAATATGTGTATGCTGTTGATAGAAAAGAAATTGGCATATTGAACCAACCAAAACTAGAGGAATCTATAAATGGTGATTTCATCGTGTTAACTGGATTTCTATATAATAAAATATTGGATGATAAAATTGTGTATCCAACGTTTTATGCAAATGGAAATATTACTACAGAGGTAAGGAGACAAGTTAGTACATATAAGGAAGATATTCCTAATTTATACTTAAAAGAATCTCAAAAAACACTTGGAACCAAAATACTATGGCAAGATACAGGAACTGAGCTTGGGAAATCAATTACAGATGTATTAAAGACGCAAGAGCTTGCCTATAGAATCAATTACAGCTATGTAGATAATAAATTCTATTTTGAAATATACCAAGGACTAAATAGGACACAGTCTCAGACAGAAAACAATTTTGTAGTATTCTCGCATGGATTCAAGAATCTAAAGAATGTAAAGGTTGAAATAGATGACAGCAATTATAAAAACTATTTTGTTGTAGGTGGAAGCGGTGAAGCTTCAGATAGAATTATAGAAATTGTTGATTTATCAAATGGTGGCTATAAAAAGAAGAAATTTATAGATGCAAAGGGGGAATCTTACGATGAAACGAAGCAAACACTTGCAGAGTACAAACAAACTCTAAGACAAAAAGGATTAGAAGAAGCTCTTAAGTATTTAAAAGTATATAATTTTGAGTTTGATGCTTTACAAAGTGGTTCGGTATATTTGGAAGACTACGATATAGGAGACAAGTGTGACATTGTAATTGAAAGCATGAAGCTATCGTATGAAGCTAGATTGATAGAAGTAAATGAAGTGTACGAAAATGGTAACAAAGAAATAAAGCTAATATTTGGCGATAAGAAGCCTACAATATACGAGAAAGTGAGGATTAAATAATGATAAGTTATCCTTGGGACAGTAAAATAACTGGTTATGACGAAGAAGGACATGCAATTCTTGATAGGGCTTCTAATTCAGATATTCTATCAAAACATTACGAAAGAATGTATAGTGACGGTATTTGGCCTAATCCATCCGATGGATTCCAAGTAGTTACTTGTACAGAAGAAATGACGGTTATTGTTAAGCCGGGCAGTGGTGTTTTGAAAGGTAAATTGTTTATTGAAAACGACAATAGAACATTAATTGTACAAGCAAGTGAAAGCTCAGATAGAATTGATAGGGTTGTATTAAGAAGAAATAGGAATATAGAATTCAGAAATGTTGATTTGTACGTATTAAAAGGGGTAGCAGCTACAAATCCTGTTGCACCTTCCCTTACACGAAATGACAATGTTTGGGAACTTGGAATAGCTGATTTATTTATCGCAAGGAATAGTACAGTGGTTTCACAATCTAGGATTACAGATACTAGGTTAAATAATGAATTATGTGGAATTACTGTAAATCTTCCGAAGGCAGTAGATACACAATCTCTATATGCGCAATATCAAGCATCATTAGACGAGTATATGAAGTTCGTGGCTTCTGCATTAGACGAAACACTTGCTGGTAATTTACAAAGCCAAATTAATGCAACAAAAGTAGATGTTACCAAAGCCCAAGCAGACATCATGGCAAACTTTGATTACCTAAACAAGTTGCACTCGAATGGGGAAGTTTTAGACGATGCATTGCGAATAGACGTAAATACTCCTACTGATAGATTAAATACAAAATGTTGGTGCTTGTATAATGATGGAGTTTCCGGAACTGTTAGGATGCCACCTGGTTGTGTACTTGGGTTTCGGTCGTACGAATACTTTAATTCTGGTTGGCATGTATTAAAGGTATCGGAAGTATATCCAGTGCAAGGAAGAATTTGGACTAGAAGATATGATAAGCCTTCTGGTACTTGGTATGATTGGGTAGATAACACGCAAGTATCAATTAACGGAATCAAGTGCCAAAAAATATCAGAAGTTGCAATTCCATCTGTAGGTACGCAAGTATCCTTGGCTAGTATAGGTGATGCAAGCAATATCCTATGTACGATTGGAGCAACTGCATACGATAAATATGTCTCGAGTGTAATCATTGATGCATCAATTGCACAAGAATTTATTTTATCTACGTTTTGGAATACAACCGCTTTTATATCCTGCTTAATTGCGTGGAATCCATCAACAAAGATAATGACTTTTAACAGTATTGAGCGTGGGACAAATTGGAATACAGCAAATCTATATATTCGGTTTTACAAAATATTATAAGGGGTATGCCATGAATGAACTTGAATGCGAAAACAGATTAACCAAAGTAGAAGAGCGGGCAAAGAGCAACACGCATCAAATCAATGAACTTAAGCCGATTATAAACGAAATACATACGCTGTCGAAAACAATGGTGTTGTTAGTTGAGCAAGTAAAAGGAACTAATGATAGCGTGAACGACTTGAAAGAAAAAGTTGAAAGCATAGAGAAAGAACCAGCTACAAGATGGAAGGATTCTACAAGAACACTATTTAACGCTTTTCTTGGAGCCATTGGAACGGCAGTAGCAGGTGGAGTAATTTACCTATTAATAATGATTAAGTAAAGGAGAATTAACAATGGAATTTTTAACAAATTATATTAAACCAGAATTATTAGTGGTAGCTATAGTCTTATACTTTATTGGTATATGGTTAAAGAATTTAAAGTCACTAAAGGATAAGTACATCCCATTTGTTCTAGGAGGAATAGGGATATTATTAAGTGCACTCTATGTGCTATCAACAGCTCAATTTAATGCATGGAACGATGTAGCAATGGCTATATTTATATCGTTTATACAAGGTATTTTAGTGGCTGCAGCAAGTACATATGTGAATCAGTTAATTAAGCAAAGTGGTAAGGAGGAATAGGTATGCATAGAAGTCAAGAAGTTGTATTTCGTATGGAAGAGGAAACGGTTGAGTTCAATCAAGCCCTATATAAAAAGAATCTAGAGGAAAATACATTTACCGAGGATATGGAAGGAGAAGATAAGAATGCAGAAAACTAATTTATGGTTATCGGAAAGCAAGTATTCCATGAAAGCACCATACGGAATGACACCACGTGGAATTGTAGTACATAATACTGCAAATGATGCCAGTGCAATGTCAGAAGCATCTTATATGGTTGGGAATAACAGCAACACCTCTTTTCATTACGCAGTGGATCATGAAAGAATTGTACAGTGTATTCCAGATAATCGTAATGCATGGCACTGTGGGGCTACGTACGGCAATCTCAATTATCTTGGTATTGAAACTTGCTATTCTAGAAGCGGTGGAGATAGATTTACGCAAGCAGAATTAAACGCTGCATATCTTGTAGCTTTAAAATGTAAAGAATACGGATGGGGAATTGATAAAGTATTTACCCATCAATCACAGAGTGGAAAATACTGCCCTCACCGAACACTTGATTTAGGCTGGAATAGATTCCTAAGTTTAGTTAAGTTATATCTAGATGGTCAAGTCGGTTGGATATGGGATAGTAATAAGCACAAATGGTGGTACAAGCACGAAGACGGTTCTTACACAATCTACAATTGGGAATTCATCGGTGGCAAATGGTACTTCTTTGATAAAGATGGTTGGATGATTTGCAAGCAATGGCTTCTATGGAAAGATAAGTGGTACTTCTTCGATGATAGCGGTGCAATGGTAGCCAATAAATGGATTTGGTGGAAGAATGAATGTTATTACTTAGATTCTAACGGTGTGATGGTTGCTGACGATTGGCAAAAGGACAAAGACTGGTGGTACTTCTTGGATTCGCAAGGCCATATGGCACGCAATTGTAAGATTGAATGGAAAGGGAAGGAATACTTTTTCAATCAAGATGGTAAGATGGTACAGAATGTTAAGGTTACGTGGGACAAGGAATACTTTGCAGATGCAAACGGTGTGTTGAGTATATAGTTATAGTAGTAGCCCCTTTTCCGATGGATTAGGGGCTGTAATATTATAAAAAATTCGTGTTGCATTTCGTGTTGCATTTTATTCAAAAACAATATTTTTATGATAAATATATTTTGTATAAATAAAAAATATTTTAATCCAAAAAGCTAGTAAACACAAGGGTTTCAATTATACTGCCTATTTGTTTGCGTTTGTTTGAAAAACTGTACGATACAGTTCAACTCCCGCCAGGTCCATTGTAAGAGTGCCGTATTAACGGTACTCTTATTTTTATATACTACTGTGAATTAAGAAAATATAAATAATTTAAATCTAAAAGAGCATTCGATTTCTCGAATGCTCTTTTAGATTATATTTCTGTATGAAACAACATTATTTTAATAACAACTTCTTTGCGAGCTTTGGATTTGTAGTAACACAAGTAACCCGATGACTACTTTGACCTTCACTATTCCTAATTTGCAATGTAAATTCCCAATTCCAATTGTAAGGATAGATAGATTGATTAGAGCTAGTCAATTCCGTGGGTACAAAGCTTGACTTCATTTCGTTTATAATATTAGAATCCGTTTCAATCTGAAAGATTGGATCTAAGTAAACGTCTTCTTTCATAGTGTCAGGAACTTCCGGTGTATAGCTGGATGAGAGTTCCATGATATCATAATCTAGAATTGTTTTATGAACTGGAATCCCAATAGAAGATAAAAATGAAATCGTGTCTTCAAAATTACTATAAATATAATACACATTGTGGTTTTCCGGTTGTGAAAAATTCTTAGCATTACTCATTAAAGTATCTGAGACAAATTGAAAGTCTAAACTTCCAATAGGTGTCTCATGTGCTAAAGTGCTTGCACTTAATGAAGAAAAATCTTTGAGGTAACGATTTGTCAAGTCTTCTCTTTGTACATCAGTAAGTGCTAATTGAAGAGATTCTATGCCATTGGTCCATGTTATTTCGGTTGGCGTCTGTTCACTTAGCGGATAGATAGGGAAGACAGCTGTTTTATAGTTTGAGCTTGTATAGAGTAAATCAAATAACGCTTGTTGTTCTGTAATATCTATCATATATGATCGGTATACTGTATGATGTTTACCCATGTGATACGCAACGGTAACTGGTGCTGTAAAATGTGAAGTTTGCTTATCTTTAGGAGCTGGGGTGTCAATGGCATTATCAAGGAACGAGTAGGCCCTCTCCATGTCCTTACCTGTCAAACGCATTTGGGACAGAATATAGTCTTCACTGTTTTTATTCCCCAGAACATCGTCATAGTTTACTGAAACATCTAAGTTATTCACAGCAATAGAAATAGAGTTAAGTTCTTTATATTTGGGGAAGAAGCTATCATATCCAAGCATATCTAGCCAGAAAAAGGCCAGACAAAATAAACTTAAAAATATAGAAAAATACAGTTGCTTTCGATGTGAAATAGCACCACGAATATTAAATTGATAAATAACCTCAATGGCTCCATGTATAATTATAACGCCTAAAACAATGCCGAAAATTAACCAAGCATTAGATTCATTCACTGAGAGCGAGGAGAAGAACATACCACATAAAAGAGAAAGAGGTACTACAATTGCAAAGCGAATCACTGGTTCGGTTTTGCAGAAAACCATCGAACGTCCAGCAGATTCGGAGGGTCTATGTTGATAAAGCCATAGTACAAGCAAAAGTAATAAGATAAACCATACAATGGCACCGATCATATAAGGGACATGATCTAATAGGTGCCACTGTGTCATATTGTTAAGAACATTTCCTGATAAATAATAATAAATGGACACTGGTGAAAAAAAAGATAACAAAGTATCAAAATGGTTGTTTGCATAATAGGTCTCTAGAAATCTATCACTATAAGCCTGGATTACAGGGATGATTATAATTGGAATATATGAATAAAATACGCTGGCCCCAAGGATAGCAACAATTACATTGCCTGTTAGCATAACGGCCAGTATAGTAAAATTATAACATAATAAGAACCCTAATATATGCACGAATACTCCTAAAGCAACCCACTTTACCATGGAAGAAGTAATATACCCATTGCCAGCACCAAGCGATGAACAAACTAGCACACTGATGGTGTAAGGAATAATATAGATAAGCATTCCGTTCAAATAAATGGTAGTAAATAGGGTATTTCGTTTTATTGGTAAACTGTGATACAAGTCTACCTTATCGGAAGAAAATAAATAAGAAAATCCTTGTACTCCTATTATTACAGAGCTTATAATACCAATGCCAACTGGTATTTTGTTGGTAGGACCTAAAAATCCATTGATAAAGTTATACATGTCAGATAAAGTCGCTGTTTGTTCATTCATCTGATGAATTTGTCCTTGAAATCTGAGAACAAATGTAATAATAAAAAATAAAAAGGTAGTACTGCACAAAGCAATAGACCAGACACGTCGCTTTAAATCTTCTTTCCATAATTTAGATGACAAGATGTTTGATGTCATAACCAGCTACCTCCGTTTCACTAATAAATATTTCCTCTAAAGAGAGCGGTAAGATTTCACAAAAGACAGGATCCTCTTTTTGAAGAATATCAAGAATTTGCTGTTTTTCACCTTTGACAGTCATTGTAATAAGAGAGCCACGCTTTTCATATTGTAGCATGGATAAATGATGTAACAGGTAAATTTCCCGTTCTTCTTTATATACACATTGAATTTTATGAATATTAGTTTTTATGTCGGCTAAGTCTTTTGAAAGTAAGATACCACCTTGATGAAGCAGACCAATGTGATCACAAATATCTTCTAATTCCCTTAGATTGTGCGATGCAATAATAGGGGTAAGTCCTCGAGAATCCATCTCTGTTACAAAGAGCCTCTTCATGCCTTGACGCATAACGGGATCTAATCCATCAAAGGTTTCATCACAGAGTAAATATTTAGTTGATGCGCAGATTCCTAATAAAAGGGATAGTTGTTTTCTCATACCTTTCGAAAAAGTACGTATTTTACGAGAGGTATCTAGGCCAAATGTATTCATCAGCTCATCAAAATAATCATCTCGAAAGTCAAGGTATATAGATTGATAGAATGTTTTTATATCCTTAGATGTAGTATTTGGAAAAAAATATTGATTATCCGAAATGTAAAATATCTGTTTCTTTACAAAAGGATTCTCGAAAATAATTTTTTCATCTAATGTAACTGTTCCGGCATCAGGTTTGTAAATGCCTGCTATCATACGTAAGAGAGTGCTTTTACCAGCACCATTCGTACCTAGAAGTCCAAAAATACTTCCATCGGGAATGGTCAAGGATACCTCATTAACTGCTGTTATATTGTCAAATGTTTTACTGACCTGATTTGTCTGAATCATGGATTTCCCTCCTATAAATTTCATCTAAATATTGCTCAATCATTTCCCGTTTAAGACCAATATTCTTTGATGTATTAATCAATGTCTTTAACTGGAGTTGCACTTCTTTGATCCGTTGCTCTTTGAGTGAACTGTTAGGAGCAACAAAATTCCCCCGCCCTTTTATAGCATAGATGTAACCGTTTTTTTCCATTTCTGAATAAGCTCTTTGAATAGTATTTGGAGTGATGGATAAATCAATCGCAAGGGAGCGAACGGAAGGAAGTTTTTCGTCTGGTTTTAATACTCCATTTAGAATCAATTCTTGAAAACGAGAAATAATCTGTTCATATAAGGGTCTTCTATCTTGAAAATCAATTATAATCATTTTTCGCCTCCCAATGGTAAACCAAGTGTATTAATACAATTAACACACTTAAATTACCATGACTTGTTAGAAGCTGTCAATGTAAAAATTAAAGTATTTCACAAAACAAACATAATTATATGATAATATATAAACAATAAAAGAAAACAAAATATATAATTTCAAAGATATGAGGTGGACATATGGAACGGTTGAAAATACTGGTGGTTGATGATGAAAGCAGGATGAGAAAATTAGTACGTGATTTCTTAGAAAGAGAAGGATTTTTAGTGCTGGAGGCTGAGGATGGAATGGCTGCGATGGACGAGTTTTACGACAATCATGATATTTCGCTGATTATACTTGATGTTATGATGCCTAAAATGGATGGATGGCAGGTATGCCGTGAGGTAAGAAATTCTTCAAAGGTTCCAATTATTATGCTAACTGCAAGAGGGGATGAAAGAGACGAATTACAAGGATTTGACTTGGGTGTTGATGAATATATATCAAAACCATTTAGTCCAAAGATTCTAGTGGCTAGAGTGGAGGCAATACTTAGAAGAACCAATTTATTATCGGATGAGGAGGTAATTGATGCAGGTGGAATTATGATTGATAAAGCGGCACACCTAGTAAAGATAGAAGAAAAGCCAATTGACCTTAGTTACAAAGAATTTGAGCTACTGACTTATTTTGTTGAAAATGCAGGGTTGGCACTTTCAAGAGAAAAAATACTAAATAATGTATGGAACTATGACTATTTTGGAGATGCAAGAACGATTGATACCCATGTGAAAAAATTGCGTAGTAAATTGGGGGAGAAAGGTGATTACATTAAGACCATATGGGGCATGGGCTATAAGTTTGAAGTGGCGGATTAGGAGCAAATATGAAACATTCAATAAAAAAGCAAATGACAATAGCGTTTACAGGTCTTGTCATGTTTATATTGATAGCGTGTCTCTTAGTAAATGGTGTGTTTTTAGAACAATATTACATACTGAACAAGGAGAAAGATCTAAAGACAATGTATCAGGCAATTAACAACGCGATTAAAGACGATACTTTGTCAGACAATGAAGTAAAGGAAAACTTGCAAAGATTAGTGGAGAAAACAAATATATCTTTTGTGGTGCTTAATTCTGACGGAACAGAGCTTATGTGGGTTGCGAGAGAAGCGGCAGTATTGAAGAATCAATTGTTTGGGTATTTGTTAGATCAAAATCAATCACGAGGGAAGATTCTATCAAGCACAAGGTCATATCAGATCTGCAAATTGACAGATCAGAGAAATCAATCAGAGTATATAGAAATGTGGGGGCATGTTTCTTCCGACTATACGTTTATAATGAGAACTCCACTTGAGAGTTTGAGGGAAAGTGCTGCCATTTCGAATCAGTTTTTACTATATGTAGGTATTGTTGTAATTTTAATTAGTGTCCTGTTAATATGGTTTTTTGCAAAGCGGATTACGGAACCTATATTAGAACTAGCAGAATTGTCAAAAAAAATGGCGGAGCTTGATTTTGAAGCAAAATATACAAGTGGTGGAGATAATGAGTTGGGGATACTTGGGCAAAATTTCAACACAATGTCAGCCAAACTTGAAAGTACAATCTCAGAATTAAAGTCAGTCAATTTTGAATTACAAAAAGATATTGAAAAGAAAGAAAAAATGGAGGAAATGAGAACAGAATTTATTGGCAATGTATCTCATGAATTGAAAACACCAATTGCACTAATTCAAGGTTATGCGGAGGGTCTAAAAGAAGGAATCAATACGGATGTAGAAAGCCGGGACTTCTATTGTGAAGTAATTATGGATGAGGCATCTAAGATGAATAAGATGGTAAAAAATCTACTAGTATTAAATCAGCTGGAATTTGGAAATGAAAATTTACAAGTAGAACGCTTTGATATTGTGGATTTAATCAAAGGTGTCATTCAAAGTTGTGACATACTAATACAGCAAAAAGAGGTAGCACTTAATTTTTTACAAGAGGAACCAATTTATGTATGGGCAGATGAATTTAAGACAGAACAAGTGGTACGAAATTACATCAGTAATGCACTGAATCATGTAGATAATGAAAGGATAATTGAGGTTAAAATAGGTCTTGAAGAAAATTTGGCGCGCATTAGCGTGTTTAATACCGGTGACCCAATCCCAGAAGAAGATATTGATAAAATTTGGGATAAATTCTATAAGGTGGACAAGGCAAGAACTAGGGAATATGGAGGAAATGGAATTGGTCTCTCAATTGTAAAGGCAATCATGGAATCCTTTCATCAAACATATGGAGTGAAAAACTATGACAATGGAGTAGAATTTTGGTTTGAGTTAGATAGAAAATAAAATAATAAAAAAAAGAACGGTGAAAACGGTGAAGATTATTAGTGCACCGTTTCTTTTTTTTAGTACATATGGTACACTAATACGATAAAAAGGTAACGGAATATATGACGCTGACAAGGAAAGGAAAAAATAAATGGTAGCGATAATAGATTATGATGCGGGGAATATCAAAAGCGTAGAAAAGGCATTACTTTTACTAGGCCAAGAAGTGGTAATCACCAAAAATGAAGAACAAATCTTGAAAGCAGATAAAGTAATTCTTCCAGGAGTAGGTGCGTTTGGAGCTGCAATGAAAAATATACGTTATTTTGGTCTAGATAAGGTGATCGATAAAGTAATTGAACGAAATATACCATTTTTAGGGATTTGTTTAGGCCTTCAGTTGTTATTTGATCGTAGTGACGAAGCTCCAGGCGTGGATGGGTTAGGAGTGCTATCAGGAGAGATAAAAAGAATACCAGAAGCTGAAGAACTAAAAATCCCACATATGGGATGGAATTCACTGAAATTGCAAGAAGATGGACGCTTGTTTCGAGGTATAAAGGACAACTCCTATGTATATTTTGTACATTCTTATTATTTAGAGGCAAAAGAAGAAATTGTAAAGGCGACAACAGAATACGCTACAAAAATTCATGCATCAGTAGAAAAAGGAAATATTTTTGCTTGTCAGTTTCACCCAGAAAAAAGCAGTGATGTTGGCCTTCAGATGTTGAAGAATTTTGTGGAAATTAGCTAGGGGGATTAAAAATGCTTACAAAAAGGATTATACCATGTTTAGATGTACATAAAGGCCGCGTGGTGAAAGGTGTTAACTTTGTAGATTTAAAAGATGCGGGAGACCCAGTAGAAGTAGCAAAGGCATATGATAAGGCAGGTGCAGATGAGTTAATATTTCTTGATATTACAGCATCTTCTGACGCAAGAGAGACTGTTCTTGATATGGTACGCAAGGTTGCCGCTACAGTATTTATTCCATTTACAGTAGGAGGTGGAATTCGTACGGTAGAGGATTTTAAAGTCTTATTAAGAGAGGGAGCAGATAAGATATCTATTAACTCTTCAGCAATTGATCATCCAGAATTAATTCAGGAGGCTGCTGAGAAATTTGGAAGTCAATGTGTAGTGGTAGCAATTGACGCAAAGAAAAGAGCAGACGGGACAGGATGGAATATTTACAAGCACGGAGGAAGAATCGATGTAGGGCTTGATGCAATAGAGTGGGCGGAAAGAGTAGAACGTTTAGGTGCTGGCGAAATATTGTTAACTAGTATGGATTGTGATGGAACAAAAGCCGGATATGACCTGGAGCTTACGAGAAGAATAGCAGAACGTGTCAGTATTCCGGTAATTGCATCAGGGGGTGCAGGTAGTGTAGAACATTTTTATGATGCACTAACAATTGGAAAAGCGGATGCCGCACTAGCTGCATCACTATTTCATTACAAGGAGTTAGAAATTAAGGATGTAAAACGTTATCTAAATGACAAAGGAATACCAGTTAGGAGTGTGTAATATGTCAGGGATACAGAATGATTGGCTAGATTCTATGAAAGAAGAATTCGGTAAGCCTTATTATAAGCAACTATATCAATTTATCAAGAGTGAATATAGTAGTTCGGTTGTCTATCCACCCGCAAATGATATTTTCAATGCATTTCATTGTACGCCATTAAGTAAAGTTAAAATTTTATTGTTAGGACAAGACCCATATCATAACGAAAGGCAGGCACACGGTATGAGTTTCTCTGTGCTTCCGGATCAAAGAGAAATTCCACCATCATTACAGAATATATATAAGGAATTACAGACAGATTTGGGTTGTACTATTCCAAATAATGGATATTTAAAAAAATGGGCGGACCAGGGGGTGCTACTTTTGAATACAGTACTAACTGTTCGTGCTCATCAGGCTAACTCACACAAAGGTCAAGGTTGGGAAAACTTCACGGATGCCGTGATAAGTACTTTAAATGAACAAGACCGACCGATTGTCTTTCTTTTATGGGGAAGGCCAGCGCAGAGTAAAATACCTATGCTTACGAATCCGAAACATCTTATCTTAACAGCACCTCACCCAAGTCCATTATCGTCATATAGAGGATTTTTTGGATGCAAACACTTTAGTCAGGCAAACGAATTTTTAAAAGCAAATGGAGTAACACCCATTGACTGGCAAATTGAGAATATATAAGAAAGAAACAATCAAATAGTCAATCAGATAATACATGAAATATACAGGAGGTATATGAATGAAATATGATTATGATTTACTTATTATTGGTGCTGGGCCGGGAGGTTATGTTGCAGCAAAGAAGGCAGCAAAACTTGGCATGTCGGTTGTTATTATCGATAAAGGTGAAATCGGTGGCACATGTATCAATCGAGGATGTATTCCTACAAAAGCATTGATTCATGCGGCAACACTTTATCGAGATATGCTAGATTGTGAGAAATTTGGATTAACTGCGCAAAATATAGGATTCGATTTGCAAAAGGTATATGAGTACAAAGATGCTTCTGCTATTGAGATGAGAAATGATTTGCAGCAGGTATTTCAACAATTGGGGATTGTTTCTATCAAAGGATCAGCAATGATTCTTGCAGATAAGAGAGTAGCAGTTTCCTTAGATGACGGGCAGGTTGAGTATTATAGTGGAAAGAATATATTAATTGCTACTGGTGCAAAGGCGAACATGGTAGATGTTCCGGGAGCGGACCTAAAAGGAGTTATGACCAGTGAAGAATTATTAATGTCTAATGAAAGCCAATATAAACGATTGTTAATATTAGGGGGAGGCGTTATAGGGCTAGAATTGGCAACTATTTTTAACGCCCTGGGGACACAAGTTACTGTGATTGAGTCGGCAGATAGGTTGTTACCAACTATGGATGTAGAATTTTCCAATGCATTGGAAAATATATTAACACATAGGGGGATACAGATTTTTAAGGAGAGCATATTAGAAAAAATAAGTAATGAGGATGGACTTTCTTGCCAATTTATTTATGAGGGGAAAACCAAGTCAGTTTCTGTAGATGGAGTACTAGTGTCTGTGGGAAGAAGTGCTAATACAGATGAATTATTTGCTCCGGAATTACATATTAAAACAGATAATGGAAAAATACGTGTCAATGAATTTTTTATGACAAATATTCCAGGGATTTATGCCATCGGTGATGTAATTGGGGGAGTGCAGCTTGCACATGTAGCATCCGCGCAAGCTACTTATGTAGTAGAGAGAATGAACAATCTGCAACCATCGGTGATTCTATCAATGGTTCCAAGTTGTCTATTTGTTTCTATGTCTATTATCCCTAGTTGTTTGTATACTGATCCAGAGATAGCGTCGGTAGGGCTTACAGAAGAAGATGCCAGATCCAAGGGCGTCCAAGTGCGATGTGGTAGATACACCATGAGCAATAATGGGCAATCCATAATTACCAAAGAAGAGCAGGGGTTTATTAAGGTACTTTTTGCGGCAGATAGTGATGTGCTCTTAGGTGCGCAGATGATGTGCCCAAGAGCTACTGATATGATTGGAGAACTTGCAACGGCAATTGCAAATGGGCTAACTTCTAGACAGTTGATGTATGCAATGCGTGCACATCCAACATTTAATGAAGCCATTTTAGGGGCAGTGGAAGACAGTAGGAATTAGGATTTTCCTTTGCTACATTAGCAGAAAAAAGCGTTGATTTTATAGAAGGCATAGGAGTATAATAAAACTAATGAGAGATTTGTTATAGAAAAAATATGGAGGGATGGATATGGAATTAAAGCAAACAAAAACAATTATGGATGTGCGTCGTGGATATCTACTAGGAGTTTTGGCAAGTAGTATAGTAGCAGTACTGATTACAGGTATTATTGTTAATTTCACAATAATAAAATATGGAATACCAGTGTTTACTATTATCATTTTTGCTATTTTTACGATTGTGTTATCTATTTTTTATGATATTTATATTAATTCAACATATCGTATTTTCCTACAAGAAGATAATATATATATATATTATCCAACCTATAGTTCTAGAGCTGGAAATGAATTTATTTTTTATAGAATAGAAGATATTTCGTATGCAATGACTAAAGGTAGTTCCATTGTATTTGATGGGCATGTACTCGTAAAAACAGAGGGTGTGGAACGGGAGGAATTGCAACAGGTAGATAATGTGGGTGAAGTTTTTGAAAAAATTTTTGAAAAGGAAAGTTATAAAATTCATAAAAGATTTCGTGTATCTAGAATTTTTGATAATGAACGTGAACTTATGGAAGCATTAGAAGCCAAAAAAAAGAACTTATAAATGAGTGGAAGACCAAAGGATATGGTTTATATCCTTTGGTCTTTTTTTAATAAGAATTTCGTTGCAAAGGTATAGTAATTTTGAATAATATCATAAAGTTATTGACAGAAAAAGAAAAATATGTTTATATGAACATATGAACAGATATTCATATATAAAGGAGGACTATTATGAGTGACAATTATAATAACATAAACCATTCCCATAATCACATACATGAATTAGAACATCACAATTGTGAGTGTGGAGGACATCACGGAGACTCTTGTGAGTGTGGAGGACATCACGAAGACTCTTGTGGGTGTGGAGGACATCACGAAGACTCTTGTGGGTGTGGAGGACATCACGAAGATGCATGTGGATGTGGAGGACATCATGAACATGAGGAGGTGCATCAAGAGCATGGTCACAAGTCAAAAATAGAACAGACAAAGGATTTGAAAGATGGTAAACAGATAAAAAAGCTCTATATTCTTGAGCATTTGGAATGTGCAAATTGTGCGGCAAAGATGGAAAGAAAGATTCAGGAATTACCGGAAGTGGAAGAAGCTATTTTGACATATACAACAAAGCAGTTGCAGCTAATTACAAATACAGATAAAGAATTGCTGGACAAAATCCAAAGCATTTGTAGTGGAATAGAGGCGGATGTTATTGTAACAAAGAAAATAAACAGAAAAGAAAAATCAGAAAAAGTAGATTTAGAACGAAAGAGGGGCTTTATAGAAATTGGGACCGGAGCTATTTTGTTCATTTTAGGTATTATATTAGAACATCAGGGATTCCCAGCAGCCTCTGTTTTATTTGTAATTGCCTATATTATATTGGGATGGAAAATTGTTTTAACGGCCATCAAAAATATTACAAAAGGCCATGTCTTTGATGAAAATTTTCTTATGAGTCTTGCTACTATTGCTGCTTTTATAATCGGAGATTTTGCTGAAGCGGTTGGAGTTATGTTGTTCTACAGAGTAGGTGAATTATTTGAAGATATTGCAGTCGAAAAGAGCCGCAGACAAATTATGGATGCTGTGGATATGAGACCAGAGGTAGTAAATCTTTTGAAGCATAAGAATGTGACCATAATTCCGGCAGAACAGGCCAAGGTGGATGACATTGTATTAGTTCGTCCGGGGGATCGTATACCGCTTGATGGTGTTATCATAGATGGAGAAAGTAGAATTGATACCTCACCAGTTACCGGCGAACCTGTACCTGTTAAAGTTGGTATAGGTAGTCAAGTTATCTCAGGATGTGTAAATACGTCAGGACTTCTACAGATTAAAGTGGAAAAAATATTAGAAGATTCTATGGTTTCCAGAATTTTAGATTCCGTTGAGAATGCGGCAGCAAGCAAACCACAGATAGATCGATTCATAACTAAATTTGCACGTATATATACTCCAATCGTAGTTTTGGTGGCGGTGTTGACTGCAATCATTCCATCCATTATAACTGGAAATTGGAACCATTGGGTATACACAGCGATTACATTCTTGGTAATTAGCTGTCCGTGTGCTCTGGTATTAAGTGTACCGTTGGCATTTTTTGCTGGGATAGGTGCTGGATCTAAGCAAGGTATTTTATTTAAAGGTGGGTTGGCAATTGAGGCTTTGAATCATGTGAAAGCAATTGTGATGGATAAGACAGGAACTATTACAGAGGGAAATTTTGAAGTACAGGATTGCATTACAATAGGTAACTATTCAAAAGAAACCCTACTTTCATATGCAGCAAGTTGCGAATCTTCTTCCACACATCCTATAGGTATTAGTATTGTATCGGCGGCGAAAAGGCAACAGCTAAACATAGAAACACCGATTGCAGTAGAGGAGATTTCTGGAAAAGGAATAAGGGCAACACTAGCATCCGGCGAAATACTATGCGGAAATATGAAATTAATGGAAGCATTTCAAATTGTAATACCAACTAAATATCATAGTGAATTTGGTACAGAGGTTCTGTTAGCGTATCAAGGGGAATTTTTAGGATATATTTTAATTGCGGATACAGTGAAGAGCGATGCAGTTAAGGCTGTTAAAACAATAAAAAGCCTGGGAATTCGAACTGTCATGCTAACAGGAGATGCAAAAGAGAGTGCACAGGCAGTTGCAAAGCATACAGGATTGGATGAAGTATATGCAAAATTACTTCCAGAAGATAAATTGAATAAATTAGTAGAAATCCGTCAGGTACAAGGTGCAGTCATGTTTGTTGGTGATGGGATTAATGATGCTCCTGTACTTGCAGGTGCAGATGTAGGTGCTGCTATGGGCAGCGGTGCAGATGCAGCAATTGAAGCAGCAGATGTTGTATTTATGACATCTTCTATGGAGGCAATTCCACAATCCTTGTCAATTGCAAAGAGAACGAACAGTATTGCAAAGCAGAATGTGATTTTTGCCTTGGCCATCAAAGCGCTTGTTATGATACTTGGATTTGCTGGATATGCTAATATGTGGATGGCTGTTTTTGCTGATACGGGAGTAGCAATGATTTGTGTTCTAAATGCAGTTAGAATCTTATATAAAAATAAAAAATTTTAGTAAAAAAGTATATCTTATTTGAAGAAAAACCAATAATTAACAGTAAGTATATGGGAAAGGGTTGCAAATAGTGGATAATTTTGCAATAATAATAAAAGATAACATTCGTATGAAGGGAGAACATATGGCTGATTTAAAAGTAGAACACTGTGATTTTCTGCATACGCATACAGAAGTTGTGGAGAAAGTGGTTGGACAGATGCCTCAGGAGCAAGTTTTAAATGATTTAGCCAATTTCTTTAAAGTATTTGGGGATTCGACTAGAATAAAGATATTATATGTATTATTTCAATCCGAAATGTGCGTGTGTGATTTAGCACAAGTACTGCAAATGACACAATCAGCCATTTCACATCAATTACGTGTCTTGAAACAGATGAAATTGGTGGCCAATCGTAGAGAGGGAAAAACGGTGTTTTATTCTTTGGCAGATAGCCATATAAAAACTATCATGAATCAAGGAATGGAACATATTAATGAATAAATAACTTTATACGAGGAACGAGAATGACGAAAGAAGGAAAAAAATTTTTAATACAACTTGGAATAGGAAGTTCGATCTATGTAGGAGCTATTATATTGTCTAAACAATATAATTTAGAAACAGTGGCTGAATTAGCACTGTTTCTTGCTGCTTATATTGTAATAGGATTCAGTGTAATTGAAAAATTAGGAGAAAATATTGCTTCTAGATATTTTTTAGATGAAAATTTTTTGATTGTGATTGCAACCATAGGCGCATTTACTATTGGTAAATATGTGGAGGGGGTTGCAGTACTTTTATTCTTTCAAATTGGTATGGCGGCAGAAGCTATAGCAGTAGGGCGCTCGCGAAGAACGATAGAAAAGTTGATGGATATTCGACCGAAGGTAGCCACTCAAAAAGTGGAAGGAAGGGCGGTAGAGGTACACCCCAAAGACTTGGAGCTGCATCAAATTATTATTATAAGGCCAGGAGAAAAAGTGCCAGTCGATGCAGTAATAACAGATGGTTCCAGTAACATAGATATGAAAGCGTTAACTGGGGAATCTATCCCTCAAGAGGTGAAAGAAGGAGATAGGATTTTTAGTGGTAGTATTAATTTAACGGGGCTTATAGAGGCTTCTGTAGTACGGAGCTACCAGGACTCAATGGCGTCTAAGATTTTTAGCTTAGCAGATAATGCAATTAATAAAAAAGCGGAAACAGAACATTACATTACTGCATTTGCAAGAGTATACACTCCACTGATTGTATTGTTTGCAATTTTATTAACGGTTGTACCAAGTTATACTTTTGATAAAGGAAATATGTTGGTATGGGTCTATCGGAGTCTCACATTTCTAGTTGTAGCATGTCCAAGTGCTCTCATTATATCAGTCCCACTTGCTTTTTATGGTGGCATCGGAGCGGCATCCAAACATGGAGTACTAGTAAAGGGGAGTAATTATTTAGAAGCCCTGGCAAAGACGGATACATTTATTTTTGACAAAACTGGAACTCTTACAAAAGGGGTTTTTGAGGTAATAAAAATTCATGCAGTTCATTTAAAGGAAAATGAGCTGTTGGAACTTACTGCATTGGGGGAAGGGTATTCAAACCATCCAATTGCCCAATCAATACGAGAAGCATATGGACAAGAAATTGATAAAAATAGGGTGGGTGAAGTACAGGAATTACATGGGTTTGGAGTAAAAGCAACTATTGATGGAAAAAGAGTGTATATCGGAAATAGTCGCTTTATGGAACAGGAAAATATAAAGTATGAGAAGATAGAAGAGTTACAAACAGTTGCCCATGTTGCGGTAGACAATCAATATGCAGGGTATATTATAATTGCAGACATCATACGGGAGGATGCAAGGGATACCATGCAGAAGTTAAAGAAAAAGTATTTTACTACGTTAGTTATGTTAACGGGAGATCATTTAGCAGAAGCGAACGCTATTGCGAAGAAGTTAAGTATTGATTATGTATATGCAGATTTATTGCCACAAGACAAGGTGGAATATTTGGAGGAATTTTTGGCATGTCAGCAGGAAGAGAAGTTGGCATTTGTCGGAGACGGAATTAATGATGCGCCTGTTTTGGCGAGAGCAGATGTGGGCATTGCAATGGGGGGATTAGGATCCGATGCTGCAATTGAGGCAGCAGATATTGTACTGTTGAATGATGAATTATCTAAGATTATTAGTGTTATTAAAATCGCAAAAGAGACACTTCGTGTAGTACAACAAAATACTGTATTTTCGCTATTGGTTAAATGTGGTATTTTGTTATTAGCTGTATTTGGATATGTGACCATGTGGCAGGCCATATTTGCTGATATTGGGGTTATGATATTAGCCATTTTTAATTCTGTATGGGTAGCACAATATCCGGAGTAGGGAGAGAGAAAATGAAAAAATATATTGGTATTGTAGTTGTTCTAGTAAGTTGTTTAACCGTTGGATGTAGCAATCCAGTAGAGGATGGGACAGCGCTACTAAAAGAAAAGAAGTATGATGAGGCAATCGAGGCATTTGATACTGCAATCCAAAAAGAAAAACAAATATCGGAGGCATATCGAGGTCGGGGAATTGCCTATTGGGAATTAGAAGAATATGAAAAGGCAAGGGATGCATTTAAAGAGGCAATAGATCAAGGAGCAGAGAGAACGGGTACTATATTTAACTTTATCGGAATGTGTAATATGAAGTTAGAAGAGTGGCAGGAAGCAATAAATTATTTTAATTTGGGGTTGTCTGTGGAAGGAAATAGTAAGCAACTAGTACAAGAAATGGAATTCAATGAAATATCTGTATATGAGCGTATGGGTGACTGGGAAAATGCAAAAGCTAAAATAAAAGATTATATTGTAAAATATCCAGATGATGAGAAGGCAGCGAAAGAAGCTGAATTTCTAGAGACAAGATAGGAGTTATATGGCCGGAGAAACAAAAATGATTGAATTGGAAAAACAAATAGAACGTGTGATCTTAGTCGGTGTCAGTACAAATGAGGGTGAAGATACAGAAAATTCTTTGGATGAACTAGAAGAACTTGTAGCGACTGCAGGGGCAGTAACGGTAGGAAGAGTTGTTCAAAATAGAGAATCCATCCACCCAGGGACCTATGTTGGGAAAGGGAAATTGGAAGAGATCCAGGATCTTTTGTGGGAACAAGAGGCTACTGGTATTATATGTGATGATGAGTTGAGTCCAGCGCAACTAGGAAATTTGCAAGATGCACTAGAGACAAAAGTGATGGATAGAACCTTGATTATCTTAGATATATTTGCAGCAAGGGCAACTACTAACGAAGGAAAGATTCAAGTAGAGCTTGCACAGCTAAAGTATAGACAGTCGAGGTTGATTGGATTAGGAAAATCTTTATCACGATTAGGTGGAGGAATCGGAACTAGAGGGCCAGGAGAAAAAAAGTTGGAAATTGATCGTCGATTAATCAAAGGCCGGATTGCTCAATTAAATAGGGAGCTGAATGATGTAAAAAGGCACCGAGAAGTAACTCGAGAACAACGGAAAAAGAGCCATGTTCCGGTCGTAGCTATCGTAGGATATACGAATGCTGGGAAGTCCACACTATTAAACGCACTGACAGGAGCAAATGTTTTGGAAGAGGACAAATTATTTGCTACTTTAGATCCAACCACAAGAAGTCTTTGTTTACCAAGTAAGCAAGAGATCCTAATAACAGATACTGTTGGATTTATACGCAAATTGCCTCATCATTTGATCGAAGCTTTTAAAAGCACCCTAGAAGAGGCAAAGTATGCGGATATAATCTTACATGTCGTAGATGCATCTAATCCTCAAATGGATGAACAAATGTATATTGTTTATGAAACACTTATGAACTTGGAAGTAGTGAATAAGCCGATTATTACAGTGTTCAATAAACAAGACAAATTAAAAGAGGAAATAATATTAAAAGATTTAAAAGCAGATGATACAGTTAAGATATCTGCAAAATCAAATGTAGGATTAGATCAGTTACAATTGGTAATAGAACAAGTGTTGCGAGGACAGAAAATAGAGATTCAAAAAACGTATTCGTACGCAGATGCCGGAAAGATTCAACTGATACGTAAATATGGAGAATTACAGAAAGAAGAATATAGGGAGAATGGAATCTTTGTGCAAGGATATATACCGGCAGAAATTTACGAAAGGATCAAATAAGCGAGGGAGTATATTATAAGGTTTGCTTAGTACGTGGTGATTCGTGATAAAAATTTTTATAAGCGCGATAAAAAGAAGAATAGTCTTTAAATCCACAGTCAAAGCATACTTGGGTGATTGGAATATCCTCTTGAATCAGCTCTTTTGCAAGCAATAGCCTTTTTTGATTGATATAATTTCCCACGGTATATCCAGTTTCATATTTAAAAAGGCGCATCATATAGTATTTACTAATAAAAAATGTTTTAGATAAGTGATCTACAGTTAAGTTACTGGTCAGATTTTTATTAATATAGTCCATAATTTCGATTATTTTTTTATTTGATGAAGTAGTTTCAATATATTCTAAATTTTGCTTGAACGCAGCTCTATTTAGATGAATCATAAATTCTAAAAATAAAATTTGGCGATATAGGGAATTGGCAAATGCTGTATCAGTAAAACTATCCTCCAAGTCTTTGGTAACACGAAAAAGGATACTCTTTTCTAAAGAACGAATACGAAGAACATTAGAATGTTCTTCTTTTGCTTTTTGAAAACAATAACTTAAATCATAGTCTGCAGCATGATGTGCCTCGATAAAATTAGGTGAAATATACACAATAATACGTTCATAAGGAACAGAAGGATCAATAAAAGGTTTGTGAATATCGTTGTGATTTACTAATACAATATCATAAGGTTGTAAGAGATAAGATTTTCCTTCAATCATGTACCGGACATTCCCTTTAATGAATATTGTAATTTTATCAAAATCGTGATAGTGGTATTCAAAATCTTCTGTATGAATGTCTGTTAAATGAAATAGTTTAAATTCACTATTTAGGTACCCTCGTTTTTGATATGAGCTCATATACGATCCTCCATAATTAAATGTTTTTCTTATGAAAGATATTATAGAGCATTATTTACAATATAGAAAGCATTATTTTGCTATGAATAAAAAATAATGCTTGATATAATATAATATAGAAAAATAAAAATCTCATAATTTTTATAATAGAAAGAATTTGGAGGATATCGACAATGAAGGTTGTATTAGAGAAATATGATGGTTTAGGAAATGATTATTTTATTTTTGATCCAAATAAAAATGAATTGCAATTAACAGAAGCGAATGTAAAATTAATTTGCAATAGAAATTTTGGAGTAGGTTCTGATGGTATCTTGGTTGGACCTATTTTTCAAGATGAAGGAGTGTATGTAAAAATATATAATCCAGATGGTAGCGAGACAGAATCTAGTGGAAATGGGGTTCGAATTTTTGCAAAATATCTAAAGGATGCAGGATATGTGCAAAAAAAACATGTTACAATCCACACAACAGGAGGGGCTGTAGAAGTAACATATCTAAACGAAGAAGGTAGCCGCTTAAAGGTCTCTATGGGAAAGTTATCATTTTGGAGTGATGAAATTCCAGTGGTGGGGGAACGTAGAGAAGTAATCAATGAGGATATGGTATTTGGAAGAACGCTATATCCAGCAACTTGTGTATCCATTGGTAATCCACACTGTGTCATTCCTATGAGGGAAATTTCCAAGCCGCTAGTTACTAAGATTGGAAATTATTCAGAATGTGCAAGGTATTTTCCAAACAGAATTAACACCCAATTATTAAAGGTCATTGATAAAGACAACATTCAGATTGAAATTTTTGAACGTGGTGCAGGATATACAATTGCCTCTGGAACAGGCGCATGTGCGGCAGCTGGAGTTGCCTATAAGTTAGGTGCTACAAACAACGGTGTAACAGTACACATGCCAGGTGGGGATCTACAAGTTGAAATCGATGAAAATTGGGAAGCTTATATGACAGGGGAGGTTGCATATATTGGCTCGATAACGTTAGGAACTGAATTTGTAGAAAAGTTGCGTTTACTTTAAAGAAAGATGTGGAATTAGATTGTGTGAGGACAGGGAAATCCCTGTCCTTGTTTGTAGTTAAAAAAAATGCTAAGATAAGATGTGACAAGTTGAAAAGAGAAGTAATCAGGAGGAAAAGATGTCTCTACAATTTATATTTGGAAATTCAGGGGCAGGAAAGTCCCACTATTTGTACCAAAGAATAATCAAAGAATCACGGCAAAATAGCAAAAAGAATTATGTGGTAGTTGTTCCAGAACAATTTACCATGCAGACACAAAAAGACTTTGTTACAATGCATCCGAACCATGGGATTATGAATATAGATGTATTAAGTTTTGTGCGACTGGCACATCGCATATTTGAAGAAGTCGGTTATCAGGAAAAAATAGTATTAGATGATATTGGGAAAAACCTTATTTTGAGAAGTATTGCTGATCAATATATAGAAGAACTAAAAGTCTTGAGAGGAAATCTTAAGAAGCTCGGTTACATCAGTGAGGTCAAGTCAGTCATTTCAGAATTCACTCAATATGACATCAAAGAAGAGCAATTAGAGCAAATGATGAGTGCAGAGGGAGAAGGATCCTACTTATACTGGAAATTGAAGGATCTTTTTATTATATATAAAGGATTTAGGGATTACTTACAAGAGAAATATATTACAGGAGAAGAAGTATTAGATGTACTTTGCGATGTGGCTAAGGAATCAAGAATTTTAAAGAATAGTGTAATTGTATTAGATGGATTTACTGGTTTTACACCAGTACAACATCGTTTGCTTCGAGAGTTCATGTGCATTTGCGATCAAGTGATGGTTACGGTAACAATTGATGAGAATCAGAACCCATATCAGCTCCAGCACAAGTACCAGCTATTTGCATTAAGCAAAGAAACAGTAACAACACTCATGAAAATTGCAAAAGAAGCTAACATCGAGATAGAAGAACCAGTGTGTTTGTATGAAAAACCAGTGTATAGGTTTCGAGAAAATGAAGCTTTGGCATTCTTGGAATCTGAAATATTTCGGTATTCTTGTAAACATTATCACAAAATCCAGAATTCGATTTCCATACATGAAGTGAAGAACCCAATAGAGGAGACCACTTTTGTAGCAAGCGAAATACACCGCCTTGTAAGAGAAGAACAGTTTCGGTATAGAGAAATAGCGATTATTGTAAGTGACATGGGCACGTATGCAGAACATTTGGAGCGCGCACTGAAGATGTATCGGATTCCTGTTTTTATGGATTATAAGAGAAGTATTTTGTTAAATTCATTTGTGGAATATATTCGAAGCTTTTTGTTTATGATTATTCAAAATTTCTCATATGAGAGTGTTTTTCGCTTTTTACGGACGGGGCTTTTCCCTCTCAAAAGTGAACAGATAGACTTATTGGAAAATTATGTTATTGCATTAGGGATTCGTGGTTATAGAAAATGGGACGAACCTTGGATACGAAGATATCAAGGGATTGCGGAAGCGGAGCTAAGTAAATTGAATCATGTGCGTGTAACATTTATACAACGTATTGAGTCAGTAACTAAAAGCTTACGTAAGCGAAGAAAAACAGTGAAAGATATTACCATTGCACTCTATGATTTTCTAGTAAAAGAGGATATGCAAAAACAGTTAAAAGAATATGAAGAGTTTTTCCAACAAAATGGAGAACAAGCACTAGCAAAGGAGTATGCACAAGTATATCGGATTGTAATTGACTTATTTGATAAATTCGTAGAGGTGCTTGGTAATAAAGAAATTTCACTAAAGGAATATGCAGACTTACTGGATTCAGGATTTGAAGAATCAAAGGTAGGTGTGATTCCTCCTAACATAGATCAGGTAGTTGTGGGCGACATTGAGCGCACCAGATTGACGGATGTAAAAGCACTTTTTTTTGTAGGAATGAATGATACCTGGTTACCTGGTAATCAAAGTCAAAATGGCTTACTATCAGAGCGAGACAGGGGGGCCTTTACAAGGGAAAAGTTATCCATTGCACCAACTGGAAAGGAAAAGATATACATTCAGAAATTTTACTTATATTTAAACATGACAAAGCCGACACATTATCTATATTTATCTTATAGTAAAGTGAATTGCGAAGGGAAAAGCCTTCGACCTGCATATCTTATCCCAGAGATTCAAAAATTATTTGATGGATTGGAGATACAACAATGGGAACAGAAGGATTTTTGCGATTTAGAGCTATCCAATGATTTAGCGTTATCCTATATTATAAAGACATTACAAGAAAGAAAGGGAAAGATTGATAGTACAGCAAAGGAAATATATAACTGGTATCGGGAGCAAGAAAAGACATTTTATTTTATGAATCGGATGATAGAGGCTAGTCATTATAAAAAGCCGGGAGATGCTATCTCTGCCAATATTGCCAAACAGCTATATGCAAGAGTGTTAGACAGCAGTGTTACGCGACTTGAAAAGTATTCTGCCTGTGCATATGCTCATTTTTTGGCATATGGATTGGCTTTAAAAGAAAGACAAATATATGAATTCCAAGCAATGGACTGGGGGAATGTTTTCCATCAGTCTATAGAAAAATTTGCTACAAGGATGGAGGAGGAAGGACACGCTTGGACAAATATACCAGCAGAAACAGTTGACTCATTGGTCGAGGAGTGTGTGGAAGCAAGCATTATAGACTACGGGAACACGGTATTGCATAGTTCTGCGCGTAGTGAGTATATGATAAGACGGATAAAAAGAATGTTGCGACGAACTATTTGGGGAATTACTAGGCAGTTAGATAAAGGAGACTTTATTCCACGTGGATATGAGGTTGTATTTGACCAACATATGAGAGGGAAAATTGATAGAATCGATCTTTGTGAAGATGGTAATCAGTTATATGTAAAAGTCATTGATTATAAAACAGGTACGAAGTCTTTTGATTTAACTGCTTTCTATCACGGATTGCAGCTACAATTGGTCTTATATATGCATGCTGCATTAGAGTTAGAACGTACGAATCACCCAGAGAAGAACGTGGTACCAGCTGGAATATTTTATTATCAAATGAAGGATCCTATCGTAGATAAAGTGAATGATGACAAGTTATTAGATGATGCTATTTTAAAAGAATTAAAGCTGGATGGACTTGTCAATAGTGATCTCAATGTGATTCATCACCTAGATAAGGAATTAAAGGGAAACTCATTGGTGGTTCCAATTGGAAAGAATAAAGATGGGTCACTTTCCAAAAGTTCTAGGGTAGTGACAGAGAAGGAGTTTGAAACTTTGACCAGGTATGCGGTGAAGTCATTACACGACATTGAGAAAAAAATTCTACAAGGAAATATAGAAGTGGCTCCGTATGAGATGGGGAACAAAACGGGGTGTGATTATTGCAACTACCAACATATATGTGGTTTTGATACTAAAATAGAAGGTTATACTTGTCGGAAAATATCAAAGATGAAGACGGAAGAAATTATGAAGAAGATGGAAGGGGAAATATAAAGATGGGTGTCTCTTGGACAAAGGAACAACAGCAAGTAATTGAACTACGCAATCGAAATATTCTGGTATCTGCAGCAGCAGGTTCAGGAAAGACTGCTGTTCTTGTGGAGCGGATTATTACGAGGCTTATCAAAGATGCAAACCCTATCGATGTAGATCAATTATTAATAGTAACCTACACAGAAGCAGCGGCATCGGAAATGAGGGAGCGAATTCGAAGTGCGATTGAAAAGCAACTGGAGGAAACACCAGAAAATGTGCACCTACAGCGTCAAGCTACATTAATACACAGCGCTCTTATTACCACCATTCATAGTTTTTGTCTATCTGTTATTAGAAATCATTTCCATGTGATTGATTTAGATCCGGGATTCCGCATTGGGGAAGAGGGAGAGTTAAAACTACTCAAGCAGGATGTGCTACAACAAGTTCTGGAGTTTTATTATGAACGTGGAGAACAAAAGTTCTTGGAATTTGTTGAACATTTTGCGACAGGGCGAGATGATAGTAATGTAGAAGAATTAATTTTACAAATATTTGAATTTTCAAGAAGTTATCCAAATCCTGAGGAGTGGCTTATAAGTTGTGTGAAAATGTATCGAGTAGCGGATTTAGAGGAGTTAGAGAATACTCCGCTTGCGAAGTTTATCCGAGAATATATTAGAAGTTGTTTAGATGATGCAATGGAAAAACTACGGCTAGGGATTACTGCGTGTAAAGAACCAGATGGACCATACATGTATCTTAAAGCTCTAGAAGCAGATATGTGTATAATTGAGAACATGAAGAATGCCACTTCTTTGCAGGCACTATATGTGGTTAGTAAAGGCATAACATGGGAACGATTAGCACCGAATCGTAAGAAAGAAATATCTGTAGAATTAACGGAACTTGTAAAGTTACTTCGTGGACAAGTGAAAGACATTGTAAGTGATATTTCTACACAGTATTTATATGAGGAGCCGCTTGATCTGTGTAAAGATATGGAAAGAAGTTGCCCCGTTGTAGAGGTGTTAGTAGATTTAGTCAGCCAATTCAAGGAACGATTTGAGCAAGAAAAACGTGCGAAAAATATCATTGATTTCGGTGACATGGAGCGATTTGCTTTACAAATACTAACAAATAGTCAGGATGGAACATTAGTGCCGTCTAACGTAGCAAAGGAGTATCAGCAGCAGTTTGCAGAAGTTATGATTGATGAATATCAGGACAGTAACCTCATTCAAGAGGCCATTCTGACTAGTGTTTCTAAAAGTTACATAGGAGAATATAATATCTTTATGGTGGGGGATGTAAAACAAAGTATTTATCGTTTTCGATTATCTCGACCTGAGCTATTTATGGAGAAATTTCATTCATATTCGGTAGACGAGAGTTACCAACAGAGAATTGATTTGCATAAGAATTTTAGAAGTCGCAGGGAAGTGTTGGATAGTGTGAATAATATCTGTGAGCAAATAATGACTAGTTCGTTAGGTGGCGTTGCCTATGATGAAAAGGCAGCACTTTACGTAGGGGCTGACTATAAAGAACAGAAGGGCAATGAGACAGAGGTTCTAGTAGTGCATACAGATGTGGAAAGTGAAGACCAACTTGAGGTGGAAGAAACAGTCAGAGAGTTGGAAGCAAGAGCAGTAGCCAGAAGAATTAAAGAGTTGCTTGCTAAGCAGCAAGTGTTGGACAAAAAAACGGGCATATACCGCAAAGCACAATATAGGGATATTGTAATCTTAACCAGAAGCCTAAAGGGGTGGACGGATGTCTTTTCGGAAGTACTCAATCGAGAAGGTATTCCTACTTATACAGGAAGCAAAGAAGGATATTTTTCGACGCAGGAGATTACAGGTATATTAGATTATTTAAAAGTATTGGACAATCCAAAGCAAGACCTTGCACTTACATCGGTATTGACTTCTATGTTTGGTGGAATAAGGAATGAAGAGTTAGCGACCATCAGGTGTGCCTTTCCAGAGATGTTTTTTTATCAGGCGGTAGAGCAATATGCAAAAGAGGGAAAGGACCAATTGCTGAAAGAAAAATTACAAGTTTGTCTTGCGCAAATAGACTGCTACAGAAAAGCTGTTCCTTATATGGCTATCCATCAGTTATTATGGAAGATTATTGAGGAAACGGGATACGGGTATTATATTGCTGCATTACCAGGCGGCTCACAAAGAAAAGCTAATTTAGATATGCTAATTGAAAAGGCTATGATATTTGAAACTACAAGTTATAAAGGACTATTTAATTTCGTGAGATATATGGAGCAATTGCAAAAATATAATGTAGATTATGGGGAAGCTAACATAGAAGATGAAAGATCTAATACGGTTAGATTGATGAGTATTCATAAGAGTAAAGGATTAGAATTTCCAATTGTATTTGTTGCAGGGATGAGTAAGCGATTTAACACACAGGATACCAAAGGACATTTGGTAATTCATCCAGAATTTGGAACAGGAATAGATGCGATAGATCTGGAGAAACGAACAAAAATTCCTACACTAGTAAAAAAAGTAATTCAAAAAAAGGTGCAACTAGAGAATCTAGGAGAAGAGTTAAGAGTATTATATGTAGCACTAACGCGTGCAAAAGAAAAACTGATTATGGTAGGGACAGTTCAAAATTTTGAAGAAAAGAAATCCATGTATTGTATTGCAAAACAATGGCCACAGCGTCAATTGCCATTCACTATGCTTATGAATGCTAATTGCTATTATGATTGGGTATTACCAGCGTTATTAAGAACATGTAATGGGATATTATGGAAAGATATTACGCTTACAGAATTAGTTGCAAAGGAGTTAAACGAGGAGATTACAACTTCCAATATAAAAGAACAGTGGGGAAGTATAGAGGCTACAGTAATTTACAATAAAGATATGAAGTCACAATTAGAGAGACAACTTAGATATGAATATCCATATGAGCAAGAACAACAATTTCAATTAAAAATGACTGTTTCAGAATTAAAGAAAAGGGCATATATGGTGGAAGATGCCGGTGAATTAATATTAGAGGAGCCGGATGTCATACCACTGTTGCCCAAATTCCTAATGAAGCAGGAGGAAGTACAGGGTGCAGCTAGAGGGAGTGCATATCATAAAGTGATGGAACTTATAGATTTTAGAAGGGATTATAGTTCCCAAAAAGTCGAGGACTATTTACGAGAAATGAATCAACGAGGGTTGTTGCAAGCAGATATGCAAGCAAGCATCGCGCCTCAGGATATCTTAAGATTTTTACAATCTGATATAGGCTACCGCATGCAAAAAGCAGCTAAAGAAGAGAAACTTTACGTAGAGCAGCCCTTTGTTCTTGGAATAGGAGCAGATGAGATTTACCATATAGAAAGTCAAGAAATGATATTGATTCAAGGGATTATAGATGTATATTTTGAAGAAGAAAAAGAACTGGTTCTATTAGATTATAAGACTGATAAAGTGAGAGATGGGGAAACGCTTGTTCAGAAATATGCAACACAATTAGAGTACTATGCAAAGGCTCTTGAACAATTAACTGGCAAACAAGTAAAAGAAAAACTTATTTATTCATTCACCTTAGGAAAAGTATTTCGATTATAATACCAAGGAGAGCGTAAGGACTCATTTTTCAGTGCTTACGCTCTTCTTAGTATAAAAGTTAGTGATGTGGATGATCCTTTACGATAGTACATGCCTTGGTAAGTTCTACGGTTACTTGCACAATTAATTTATTCGAATAATAATTTAAAAGGGGTGGAACCGCTTGCTTTTCTTTCACAATATATTTAGGAGGGAGATTACTTAGAGCAAGTGCTGTTGCGTCTATGATACAACGATCACAGGTGCACATCCCGAATTCACTTGCAAAATAATTCACCATATCTTTTACAATATACTCCATAACATTTACATAAGCAAAGTTACTTGGAACAGAGCCCTCGCCTGATGTAGAAATAGTTGACATTTCGATTCCGTCTTCCAAAACTTGTTCAGGTGCATCTTCTACTTCGCGTAATTTTTCATTAATTAAATCAGCAATTGCGTCGTTGCCAGAATCAGAAGTATCAATAATTGAGATATTCGTAGGAGGTTCGGCTGACCTTGGAGTAGTGTTCGAACTAGAAGTCGATGTATCAGATTGGTGTTCTTCTGGAACATCAGAACCCGATAAGAGATTTAATACATGAGATGTTTTATTACTTTTTCTTGCCATTTCTTTCTTCCTCCGTTACTTGATTAGTGATTCTACTTCTAGAACAAAATCAGTATAATCTTGCGCAGGATTGCAGGTAGGGGAATATTCATAGATACTTTCTCCATGTGCAGGAGCTTCCGCAACTGAAACACTAGCACGTATTTTCGTATCAAAGACGATAGTACCAATCTGAGTTGCAATATTAACAGCCATTTCAGTTACTTCTTGTGTTAAGATTGTACGTTTATTAAATTTGGTTAGTAGAATCCCAAGTACATTTAAATTAGGGTTAAAGGTTGCTTTTACAGAGTCAATCGTTTCTTTCAGTTGAGAAAGTCCTAAAAGGCTCAAGATCTCAGGGACCATTGGTATAATGAGATAATTTGCCACCGTGTAAGCATTGACGGTTAATATATTTAATGCTGGCGGGGTGTCGATTATGATATAATCATAGGAATCCAATATAGGTACTAATGCTTTTTTTAACAAATATTCACGACCAGATCCTGTGAATTCTAATTCTGCACTACTCAATAGTATATTTGAAGTGATGACGTCACAATATGGCGTTGTTTGGATTGCATTTTGAATTGGAGTTGTCCCCTTGAGCACATCTAAAATGGTACTACAATTGTCAATTTCTAGTCCTAGACTAAAGCCAAGACTGCCTTGTGGATCCAAATCTATTGCAAGCACTTTTTTGTGGTGCATAGCAAGTCCAGTTGCAAGAGCGCTTGAAGTAGTCGTCTTACCTACGCCACCTTTTTGATTCGTAAGTCCAATAATGATTGCCACAATAAATCCTCCTTTGTAATTAAAAATCATTTAAACATTATTTAAAGTATACTATAGGTCGATAAATAAGTATAGCAAAAAATCATGGAACTTGAGGAAAGAACCTATAAAATAGATGAAAAGAGGAGTGTTTTTATGGCAAGTATAACAGGTACAAGGAGTAGTACAAGTGCATCTAGCATCAGAGGATACAGTGGATTAGCAAGTGGGTTAGACCGTGATTCCTTAATAGAATCTATGACTCTTGGAACGAAAACAAAAATAGCGAATCAAAAGAAAAGTAAACAATTACTACAATGGAAACAAGATGCATATCGCTCTATTAGTTCTAAGATGATTGCATTTGGGAACAAATACACATCATATTCGTCTAGTACAAATTTACTGAGTCCAAGTTTCTTCTCACGGACAAGTATTACAGCCAGTGGTGCAAATAGTAAATATGTGGATGTTACCGGAGCAATTAATGGCAGTAGTTCAGTTTCAATTTTAGGAGTGAAACAGTTAGCTTCAGATGCAAGTGTAACCTCTAAGACAGTGGTATCTGATCAAAAGGTAACGTCAGGAGAAATTAGTACGGATATTACAGCGACACAGACAGTCAGCAATATAGAAGGGCAATCTATTGGTTTGAAATATGGAAATACAACGGTGCGCTTAGCATTATTGAGTGGCACTTCAAGCGATGGATTTACCTACGATTACAGCACCATGGATAAGGCAATCGCATCGATCAATAAATCAATGGAAAGCGTGGAAATATCTGGAAATAAGAAGTTATCCGATGTTTTAAAAGTAGAAGCAAATGGAAGTGCGGGCATTTCTTTTGTATCGAAGGATACTGCTGGCAATACCTTGGCACTTACAGGTGGCAGTGGGAATGTGTTGCAGCATCTTGGAATACTTAATGAAGGGGAGACTATAGGAACGCTTGATTCTTCTAGGACAGAGATTACGAGCGATGGATTAAAGAGTGTGAAAGATGCAGTCTTAACTCATCAAGAAACATTTGCTGAGCGTATTGCAGGAAAGACCATTGCATTTTCCTATAATGGTACAATTGCTAAGATACAGCTTCCAGAGGCAGACAAAATCACGAGTTTAGATGATGTGGTAAATAGTTTACAAAAAAGCTTAGATAGTGTGTTTGGAACTGGGAGAGTGAAAGTAGGGCTTGATGATAAAGGGAGTGGTATGTCATCGTTCACATTTAAAACTACACAACCGAATGGAAGTGCAGACAGTTCTTCTGTATTTTCTGTGGCTTATGCAGACTATGGAGTATTAGGGAAGAATGGAGCTTTTGGAATGGTAGAAGGGGAATCCAATCGTTTAAATATGTCAGCATCTTTGTCTGAGGCCGGATTAAGTCGTTATTCTTCAAGTCTAGATCCAAGTGCAGATCTAGATCTTACGATTAATGGAGTGAAGTTAGAAGGATTAACAAATAGTAGTACATTAAAAGAAATTATGGATAAAATTAATAATACAGAAGGAGTAAATGTATCCGTTAGTTACTTAAGCAATGCCGATAAGTTTGTTATTAAGTCAACGGAAGCTGGAGCCGGTGGTCAGGTGAAATTAGAGGGTGCAGGTGCAGCGTTACTTTTTGGAACGAAAGGCACTGATTATGAAGTTACAAAAGGACAAGATGCTATTGTATCGGTACAATATGCAGGATCTGATGAGGTAATGGATGTTGTGCGAGGCTCAAATTCCTTTAAATTGGATGGATTGAATATCAGTGTAAAGAGCGAGTTTGGATATGATAAAACCGAGAATCCTGATGGTTCTATCACTTATACTGAAAAAGCTGGAAACGAAAAAGTGGAATTTACAGCCAAGGTAGATAGTGACAAAGTGGTAAATGCAATTAAGGATATGGTAAAAGACTTTAATGAGATGCTTGCATTAGTAAATACTGAAGTATCTACAAAGCCAAATCGAAAATATCCGCCGCTTACCGATGAACAAAAAGAAGAGATGACGGATGAGCAGATTAAAACATGGGAAGAAAAGGCAAAAGCCGGTATGCTCTTTAATGATTCTACAATACGGGGAATCACAGATGATTTTAGATTCCTAATCTCAGTTGGGACAGAAGATAAATCTGTGCTAGAATCTATAGGAATTAGCGTATCAACCTCATATAGTGATAATGGAAAGTTAGTAATAGACGAAACAAAATTAAAGGCTGCATTAGATTCAGATCCAGAGAAAGTAATGGATGTATTTACCAGAGCTGCGGATGATACAACAGGTGATACTGGTGGTATTATGGCTAAAATGACTAAAACACTTGATAAGTATGCAAAAACAACGGGTGCCACCAAGGGAATACTAATTGAACGCGCAGGGTCTACTAGCGTTCCAACTAGCGTACTAAAAAATTCTATTCTTACACAAATGAATAGTATTGATAAAACCATAGATCGTTTGCAAGACCAATTGACTACGGAGACAGATCGATACATCAAAAAGTTTACGAGCTTAGAGACATTGATATCACAGATGAATTCACAAAGCAGTTGGTTGTCATCAATATAATAATATAGTCGGAGAGATGAAAAGGGGAAAACTAGATGTATACAAACGGTTATCAACAATACAAAGAACAATCCGTAAATACAATGACCAAAGGGGAAATGTTGCTATTGCTTTACGACGAACTGGTAAAGCGTTTAGTACGTGCCCAGATGGCATTAAAACAAGAGAACTATGAAGTATTTGAGCAATCAATAACAAGAGCTTGTGATATAGTAAGTTATTTAAAGCAGACATTGGATCGTTCTTACGCAATCAGTGAAGAATTAAGTAGAATGTACGATTTTTTTATCTACGAATTATCAAGAATTAAGGCAAGACGAGATGAGAGCATTATTGAGGAATTGAAGCCCTTAGTAGAGGAGTTGAGGAATGCATTTCGTGAAGCAGGCAAAAGTGTACAGTATTAGAAAGGAATTATATGCTAGAACAAGGGTTACTATTAGAGATTCTAAAGCAATTACAAAAGAAACATCAAGGAATCAATGAATTTTATAATCTTTCAAAGAATTTAGGAGATGCACTTTCTCGGGATGACCGGGTGTCAGCACAGTTAATTATACAGATGCGACAAGAAGAGATAATAAAGGTAGAAGAATACCAAAAAAACATAGCACTATTAATTAACAGTATGCCAGAACAAGAACGGTATAAAGTTGAAGATTTGATGGAACAATTGCAGACGCAAGAAGAAGATTTTGCGTGTCAAAAAATTGTTGAAATTAGTAAAAATATTAAAAGTGTAATAGAACGATGTATTGCTTTAGATAAAGGGATGAGTAAACGGATGGCTGGCGTGGATTCGTTTTATATAGGTTGACGAATAAAAGAAAGCCATGCATAATAGGGTTATGCATGGCTTTTTTACGTAACAGGAAGAAATTAAGAGACGGACCGAGGAAGGGAAATGGCAAAAATCATATTTGAAGATGTTACAAAGATATATCCCAATGGAAATATTGGTGTGGAAGGTATTTCTTTGGAAGTTATAAAAGGAGAATTTGTGTTTATTGTAGGAAAGAGTGGATCAGGGAAAAGCACACTTTTAAAATTGTTGACCACACAAGAGATTACAACCACGGGTGATATATTTTTAGATGATGATTCCATAATAAGTGTAAAATCCAAAGACATCCCATATATTCGACGTAAATTTGGAGTCATGGATCCCTCTGTGGGTTTGTTATCTGATAGAACGATATATGAAAATATAGAATTGGTAATGGTAGCAACAGAACATCCAAGAAAGATGATAGCTCCACAGGTGGACGAGGCATTGGAAATTGTTGGATTAAGAAAGAAAAAGTTGCGGTATCCAAATGAGTTATCAGGTGGTGAAATTGCAAGAGCATTACTGGCAAGGGCTATAGTCACAAAGCCAACTATATTAGTGGCGGATGAGCCCACAGCAAATCTGGATCCAGACACATCTTGGGATTTAATGTGTCTATTAGAAGATATTAGACACCAAGGAATTACAATTATTGTTGCAAGTCACGCAAAAGAGCTAGTATCTTTGATGAAAAAACGCGTAGTAACATTGGCTGCGGGAAGAATTGTGAGAGATGAAAGATATGGGCAATATGATTCCGTGATGATGGAGCGGTATGAGAGATTATACAGAAGGAAGTAGTGGATAAAGGTAGGTAAGGAGTAGTTGGATGCAAGAATCAAAATACGAGGCAAGATACTTGTTAACTTTGTTGTCAGCCGTACTAAATGATAAGAAGGTTCCGGTTTCCGTAAGACATCTAGACTGGGAACATATTTTTAAACTGGCTGATTATCATAATGTGGCAAACGTGGCTCATTATGGAGTGTTAGGGTTATCGGGAACAATAGGTGATATATGGAAAAATCGTTTTTTTGAGAAATACCAAGAATCAGTCATTCGCCTAGAACGCATAGACATTACAATAGAAGTATTGAGGTGGCAACTCGAGAAGAGTAAGATTCATGCAGTATTTTTAAATGAACCATTGATAGGTCACTATTATATGCATCGAGAGATGTATTATGTAGATAAGATAGAAGTACTTGTTGAGCCAAGAAAAAAACGTCATATATCTAGTCTTATGGAATCTATGGATTATAAAAGAAAAGAAGATAGAAAAAACTTTGGATTATTATTTCAAAAGGTTACTGGTGTCCCCGTTGTATTTTATGAAAAGCTGGACTTACCGGATGCAAAAGGCTCGTCTTACTATAAATATCTAAAACATCGTCTGATTTTATCACAAGGTTGTCACTATATTCACGAATTTGATTTTGACGAATATTATGTATATTTGATGAACAGAACAGTAACATCTTATGCTTGTGGTGATATTGATATTAGACAGATGATGGATTTATGGGTGTATTATACGTATTACCAAGAAGAGTTTGACTGGGCATATATTAATAAAATGCTAGGGAAAATGGAAATCAAAGAATTTGCGGATCGATTAATTGTGCTTACAGGAATATGGTTTGAAGGACTGAACCATGATGAGATAGACATTTATGAAGCCTTAGAAGCTTATGTGTTAACAAAGGGATTAGAGGGCATCCGAGTAAGTGCAAAGCTTATAACATTATCAAAAGAAGTGGCTCGTTTTTATGAAGTAGATAAAAGGAAACAGAGTATTAAGGAACAATGGAAGTGGATGTTTCCAAAAAGGGAGTATATGGAAACTATTTATCCATGTTTAAGAAAAGTTCCATGCCTGATAGTATGTTGTTGGTTTGCAAGACTTGTGAGGGCGCTTATTCATTCATTAAAAAGAATAAGTAGAAAAAAAGAGAAGGAATAAGTGCTATTCGTTCTCTTTTTTTTGAATGAAATTTTTTAAAGTAAGTAATGTGTCGCTTGTTGTTAATGCTGCTTCCTTATTTGCTTTTGCTGCCTCCACCAATTCACTTCTTAATATCTGTATCTCTTTAGGCGCTTCAATGGCAAGTTTTACGCCATCATTACCACAGTCAACAATACTAATCTCAATATGATTGTCTATAATAATAGATTCCCCTTTTTTTCGTTGCAATATTAGCATAGGCTATCCTCCCCAGAATGAAGCGCTGATAGAGTATGGCGGAACATATAGCAATCGGATTCTAGAATCACCTGTTTCGCCTGTCTAGTCATAGCATTTACTATAATAGGACATTTGAGATTTACAGTGCTTTGAGCAGCATCTGACTGAGTTGTACAGATAACGTAGTACGAAATATCATCCTCAGTTAGGGCGCCAATTGCAGCCATATCTTTATCGTTTAAGCAAGGGTTATAATTGTTTAATAAGAGGAATGGGTTCATGATAATAAAAGCAAGATGTTCATCTTCGATGCTTTGCAAAGAGAGCATAGCATCGTTTCGGGAATCAAAAGCTATTGGTAAAAAGTCTGTCATGCGTTCGAATCCAAAAAGGCCGTCCGTAAAGTGTATCACGTCTTCTTTCGTGTAGATAATTGGGCCAAAATGTGTTGTATTAATCTCCATGTAATTCCTCCGTTAAGCCTTCACATCAATATGGTTAAAGTTCTCTTCTGCACTTGGTGGCACATAAAGAGGGCCGCCAATATATTCAATAATTACCTCAGGTTTATTGGTAATACAAAGCTCAATATTTCCAGGAATGAACTCAAAGCGTCCATTTGAAACCTTTAGATCAAAATTCAAAGTATCCATTTGATATTCAATCGTTAAATCTGGTGCAGTCCATTCGATGTTTGGCCCTACATTTGGAAGGAAAGCCAATTCAAACTCTCCGGTTGGCAATTGATTGCGCTGTGCATCAATTTGTGCAAATACATTTTCCCCTAGCTTTGCATTGACCAATAAGTGCCCCTCCTTTGCATATTCTGCAGTTGCGGCATAGGCAATACTTCTCCCACGCTCAGCTGCTTGTTGGACACTTTGAATAGTTGTTGGACAAATAGAAGAACGTGCTTCGAAAGTATCCATATTTAATTTAATAGGTTGACTTTTGATTTTTAAACCACCCTTATTTTTCGATATTTCAACTTGGGTAGATCCTTGTGTATACTCAAGGCTTGCATTTGTAATCTTTAGTTCATAGTCTACTGGTATTGTTTTAATACTCAATAATGGTTCCATTGTATCAATCCTCTCTTTTCATCTACTTCATAAAATCAATAAAGGATGGAGAAAGAATGCTGGTTCCTACACGAAGTGCAGCATTATAAGCATATTGTGCCCAAGAATAATTAGTAATAGCATCAGTAAGATCGATTCTTTCTACATTCTTAATTTGCGCATTTAAGGCAATAGAGTTATCTTCCAAACGATTAAGTGTGCTGGTTAAGAAATTAGTTTGTGTTCCTAAGGTTGCTTGTACGTTTAGCAGATTATCAAATCCTTTTTCAAAAGTTTTGACCATGGTTTCAAGCTTAGAAGAGTCAAAGATGTCGGCTTCTAGAACTTCAGCCATCTGGCCTGCTAGTAACACTAGATTTTTACTATTTCCACTGTCATCTTTTCCAAATCCAACAAGATTGATTCCAGGTAGTGCAGTATTAAAAGCACTGGAATCTATGATACCACCAGTCGTATCAAAGGATAGTCCAAAGCCTAAATCTACATATATTTTTTCAGTATCATATCCAGCAGCTTTTAATGCAGCAGTATCATTGACATCAATGCCACGATATGTGAGTGACTTACCGTCATCGCTTAAGGCAAACGGAACGCTATCACCGCCACCTCCTGCAAATATAAATTCATCCTCGTAGGTTGCATTCAAGCTTAATACAACGGATTGTTGAAAACTGCGAAGTGTGGTAGCAAAGACTTTACGCTCAGAGGCTCCATTGGTTCCATTTAAGGCTTCCAAACTATAGCTTTTTGTAACTGTTTTACTTAAAGTTGCAATTTGTGATACTGCGGCTTCTTGTGAATCTTGTCTTGATTGTACATCTTTTACCATAGAAATATAGTCATCATTCTTTTGATATTTTCGGTAAAGTTGGGAGGCGCGTGCAGCAGAGGATGGATCTTCGGCCACGCTTGTATATTTTCGTCCATCGGTAAGCACTTGCATGCGTGCACTCTCAAGATTAGAAGCGGACTGTGAAAGGCTTGATTGATAATTGCGCATCATTGCGCTTGTAGTTACTCTCATAATGTATTCCCCTCCTTATTAACGGCCGACTACGCCGGTTTTGTTTATTAAAGTTTCTAAAGCTTCATCCAATGCAGTCATAAGTCTTGCGGCAGCGGAATAAGATTGCTGATAATGAAGTAAATTGATACCTTCTTCATCTAAAGAGACTCCAGAAACTGTATCCCTGCTATTAGAAATCTGCTTTACCACAGAGATGTAATTCTTTAACACAGAGGTATTGGCCTTGCTATCAATACCCATGACATTTTCAATATTAGAATAGCACTCTTGAAAACTTCCTTTAAAAAAGGTTTTGGTTCCATCAGCAGATTTAAAATCACGTGTTTCAGAGAGTGCACTAATCATACGCAATACATTGTCATTATCGGTACTGCTTCCATCTGGTTTTGTGGTAGTGGTAATCCGAGTAATACCATTAATCCAATCATCAGAAATTTTTATGTTAGCAGCAGTAAAATTTGCACTGCCATCAGAAGTGGAGAATAATGGATGTGCATTTCCGTCACTATCCACGTTTAAATCATTAAAAGTCTTGGCGAAGGTAGCAACTAAGCTATCAAAAGATTTTTGATAATAGCCTACACCGGAGGTACTATCATCGCTAAATGTACCAGATTTGTTAAGCATATCTAAAGTACCTTTAAAACTACCGGTCCCTAATAAATCCGCTAAGTCACCACTTGTTGTACCAGTAGTGTCTGTAAGAGTAAGAGACACTGGAATCCCTGTAATATCAACAGCTAAATTACCGTTCTTGGAATCATCAATAAGTGAATAAGACGTACCATCTGTGGCGCGAAAAGAGACATGTAATACGTCCACTTTATCGCCAGCACCGATGTCTTCGGTAGTATATTTAATTTCAATTGGTAAATAGCTGGCTAACTCATCTAACATCATATTTCTGGAATCTTGTAATTCTAAGGCAGGATTCCCTAAAACTTGACTATTTTTTATTGTCTGATTTAATTTTGAAATCTCACCCAATAAGTTATTTACATAAGCAATATCTGTATTTGCAAGATTATCTGTTAATTGATTTTTTGCTTCGGTCAATCCTTGTGCATTTTGATGAAAATAATTGATGAGTGCCTGGCAAGAAGAACGAACAGCACTATCAAATACTTGATTTGCAACATTTGTAGGATTGGAAAGATTACTTAAGGCAGTACTCAAGTTACTCAATTCTGTTTTTACAGCATTTCTCGTGGTTTCATCAAAAATATTACTCATGAGGTCTAACGCAACTTGTTGAGAATCGGCAGTACCAACCTTTCCTATTTGATTGCGGTATTGAATATCTAGATAAGGATCACGTATTTGAGAGATCCCAGTTACATTGACCCCAAAACCCACAACTGTATTGTTATTACTATAAAAACTTCCATTTTTAGTATTTAAACTAGTAAGATCAAGTCGTTGTCTTGTATACCCATTGGTATTTATATTCGCAATATTTTGTCCGGATACATCCAAAGCTTTTTGACTAGCCTGAAGTGCAAGGTGAGCTGTTGTAAAACCGGAAAATGTGGAACGTATCATATGTAAAAACCCCCATCTAAATTATTTTACTTGTAAAGTGTTGAGGAGTGTCCTGTTTAGGCATTCCATCTTGTCCATAGTTTGTCATAGAAGTATCTTCGGCTTTGCTTATTAGTTGATTAATTGTATGAAGATTTATTTCCATGATACTTTTTGCGCTATCACAAGTAGAACGGAACAATGCAACTCTTTCATTAAGCGTTGTGTACAATGGCTTTAAAATCTCTTGTTCTTGTATACTTGCAGCTGCAATAATCTGTGCAAAAGTATAACCAGTAAATCCTAAATCAGATTGTAGTTCCTCACGTTTTCGGTCAAATCCTTTTAATTTAAGTACCATGGCCTGCTCTTTCACCATACAATCCTCGACAAATGTGATACGATTCTTTTTGGCAGATTCTATCTTTTGTTGCTCTATTTCTATCGCTTCTTCGAAAAATCGTATTTGCTCTTTAATTAGAGCCGTAAAATCTGACATATTACGCATTTAATCCATCTCCTTGTAATAATATTTGAGATGCAATTGCATTCGCATCTACTTGATAGGTGCCATTTTGAATCTGTTGTTGTAATGTATCTAATCTTTCGGGAGAGGATGGCTTTTTTAACTCTGACATTAGAATAGAAGACACAGAATCTGTGAATTTCTTTGTCGCAATAGAAGCCGCATCGGAATGTATCGTAATTGCATCAAAATTGCGATTGGATGAATTACCAATCGTATGCTCATCCGTACGCTTCTGAGTAGCTAGTTGATTGACAAAGTAATTGTTTTTATTATTTTGTATAGAAATTTTCATTCTTGTCACCTCAAATATTGTTCTTTCGAATCTATAAATTCATACTTCTATAGTAATATATCGTCAAATCCCAAAGAATCATAATATGTTGTTTTAAATTATAACTTATTTAGATGATTTTGTAATACTTGAGCAATAGAGCTACAAGATGCCTGAATACACACAGCCCCAATTTCATATGCCACCATTGGCATCCCATAGACAACGCAGGATTCCTTGTCCTGACCGATAGTATATGCACCTTGTTTTCGCATTTCCAATAGTCCAGATGCACCATCGCGTCCCATACCGGTCATGATGATACCGATTGCATTCTGCTTTGCTGTATGAGCAACAGATCTAAAGAGAACATCTACAGAAGGCATGTGACCACTTACTTTTTCACCAGAGAAACAATGTACGGTATAGTAGTTATTCATTTTTTTGACCTCCATTTGTAGGTTTCCAGGAGCAATTAGAATTTGTCCAGGGACAATGGCATCCCCATTCGCTGCTTCTTTTACAGACATTTTACAAAGTCTGTTTAGGCGGTCTGCATACATTTTAGTGAATCCCTCCGGCATGTGTTGTGTAACAACGATACCAGGAGTGTCGGGTGGTAGGTCACGTAGTACTTCCAGAGTTGCCTCTGTACCACCTGTAGAGGCGCCAATCGCAATAATGGTAGAATCTAGACGAGTAGAAGAAGCGGAACGTCTAAGTGGGGGCGTAGGCATCACTTGAGGGATTGGTTGTGCTGCGTGGATGGTAGGAACTTTAGCCTTAGCTGCAATCAGTATTTTACTAGAAAGTGTACTGATAAAAGTAGAAACGTTATATTCTATACTTGGATCTGGCTTTCTAACAAAATCGATTGCTCCAGCTGATAGTGCATCAAAAACGGAAAGATTGAGTGAAGATACTAAAATAACGGGAATCGGATATTCTGGAATTAATTGCTTTAGAAATTCAATTCCACTCATTCCAGGCATTTCAACATCTAATGTAATTACATCAGGGCGTTGTGCTGCAATCTTTCTTTTGGCATCATATGCGTTAATTGCGTAGTCAATAACAGTAAAATCATTATTAGAGGATAATCCATCAATCATAAGTTTACGAAATACGATAGAATCATCAACCACCATAATTTTTATTTTTTTATACATTTTTATTACCTCCTTATTTGTAAATTCCGACTGAATTTACCGCTTCCTGTAAGTGGCAGGCATAAGATACTGATAAGGAGTTTTTTGCTTATTCAATGATTCCGCATGCCCGATTAATAAGTAGCCTCCTGGATTAGTAGCATCATAGAAACGTTGAATCAAAGCATCTTTGGTATCTTGATCAAAATAAATCATGACATTTCTGCAGAAGATAACATCAAACTTTAATCGAAACTTAATTGGATCCATTAAGTTAAATGTTCGATAAATCACATTTGATTTTATCTCTGGTGTAACGGTATAGATTCCAGGTTCTGATGTCTGCTTAAAATATTTTTTTTTCCAGCCTGGGGGAAGCTCTTTCAATGATTCTTCATCGTAAAGTGCATTTGCAGCAGCTTTCAGAGCGTTTTGTGAGATGTCGGTAGCCAGAACTCTTGTATCCCACTGATTCGCTTGAGATCCTAAGGCTTCTTTTAGAATCATAGATATGGTATAAGGTTCTTGACCAGAGGAGCAACCGGCACTCCAAATGCTTAATACACGATCTTTCTTTTTTTGTTCTAGTTGTTTTAATATAGTATTTTGAAAGAATTCAAAATGGGCCTTCTCTCTCATAAAGTAAGTATAGTTAGTAGTTAATTTATTGAGCATACTTTCTAAGTCTTTGGGATGCTTTCCGGACAGAATGTAGTCGATATATTCTGTGAAATCTTTAAATCCCATTGCAACAATTGTATTAGAAAGCCTTGCGGTAATGAGCTGCCTCTTTTTTGATAAATCGATTCCATAATTTGTTTTCACAAAAGTTATTAATCGTACAAAATCTTTTTGGCTTATTTCAAGCATACGATTCCTCCAGTCAGTATCTAATTTCTAATTAGTTGTTCACAATCTAACAGTAATATTACTTCTTTTTGACTTAGAGAAATCATATGTGTAACTAATTCTTGTTGTCTATTTGCTGGAACTTGTGAAATCTTTTCGCTATCAATATCTAATACTTGTGAAACAGAGTCTACAATAATTCCAAGAGGAGCAGAATCTATATTTAGTACAATAATGCAAGAGGTACTAGTATAAGTAATTGCTGGTTTTCTTAATCGTAGTCGAATATCTACAATCGGAATAATCTGACCTCTTAAATTGATAATACCTTTTACATATTCGGGTAACATTGGAAGAGGGGTAATCGTATGATTGGTTATAATTTCTACAACATAATCTGTACTAACACCAAATGTTAATCCATCAGATACAAATGTGAGATAACGTTCCAATACTACATCGGACTGTTGGATAAGATCTTCCTCTTCGGGTTCAAATGATTTAAATAATGCTTCTTCTGACATTTATATTCCTCCAATTCTATGTGTTTTAGTTCTATTACATAGAGTATAAATTTAAGATATCTAATATAATACTAATTGTGCCATCACCAAGGATTGTACAACCACTGATTCCAGAGTCTTTGATATTAAAACTATTTAAAAAGACCGGAAGCGGTTTTACAACGACCTGTTGTTCACCTAACAACTCATCTACAAATAGACAATAAGATTTATCACTTGATTCTACCCAAACTAAGATACCATCTTCGATATTACGGGTTTTAGGTTCAATGTTATATATATTGTGAATTCTAACAATTGGGTAAAATTCGTCCATACATTTAATAATTTCATTCCCCTCAGAATCATAGATGATGTCGGAATTAGAAACTTTGAAAGATTGACGAATATTAGCAATTGGAATTGTAAAGAGAGAGTCTCCAACCGCAATTTCCATGCCATCTACAATAGCCATGGTAAGTGGAATCTTCAAAGTAGTAGTAGTGCCTTTTCCTTCTTCACTCGAAATGGAAACAATACCGCCAACAACTTCCACATTTTTCTTTACCACGTCCATACCAACTCCACGACCTGAAAATTCAGTCACCTCTTCGTTCGTTGAAAATCCTGGTAACATAAGTAGTCCGAAAATTTCTTTTTGGGTATATTCGGATTCGGATTTAGTGAGTAGCCCATTTTTCTTTGCCTTAGCAAGTATTTGTGCAGAGTTCATACCCTTTCCATCGTCCGTTACAGAGATGATGACTTCACTACCGGTATGACTTGCGGAAAGTATAATCTCACCTTGTGGATTTTTCCCCGCAGCAATACGTTCTTCGGCACTTGCTTCAATTCCATGATCCATAGAATTACGTACGATATGCATGATAGGATCACCAATGTTATCTACAATGGACTTGTCTACTTCTGTATGTTCGCCGATAATTGTAAGACGAACATCTTTACCTAATCGTTGTTTCATATCCCGCACAATACGGTTCATCTTTTGAAATACACCAGATACTGGTACCATGCGAAGTGACATCACAATGTCCTGCAAATCATCTGTCAACTTTCGTAATTGTCGAGTTGATTTTAAAAAGCTGTCTAATTTGAACGATTGAATATCAGGAGAAGAAGCAACCATGGATTCTGTTATAACAATTTCACCTACAAGAGCCACAAGACTATCTAACTTGGAAAGATTTACACTAATCAGGCTTTGCTTATTTGCCATGTTATGACTTTGTGTATTAGTGGCGGCAAGCGGTTCATTGCCTTTATTTGCAAGTGTGGATACTTCAGGTGTGCTAGTATTCGATTGAGAGCCTAAGTTCTTTTTGTCAGTAGGTTCTTCTTGTTTGGCTTTTATATTTTCTATGATTTCATAAGATTGTAAATTGCTAATATTCTTAATAATTGCAACTGCTCGTTCTACTGTAGTGTGATCCATGAAGGATAAGAAAAATCCATGCTCTATAATAGCAGCACTCGTATCTGAGTTTGTTTCAATATCTTCCGGATAAAATTTAAAATTAAGTTCTGCTTCTTGCAAAGAAGTTACAACCATGAAAGCACGAAGATTCTCCATGCCACACCCTTCTTCAAAAAACATTTTCAAATAAAATAGCCCTTTATCGTCTGGGCAGCCACTAAGTTCTAGCTGTATATCCTCAGGAGTTGATGCAATAGCAACAGCAATATCATCGGAGACATTTGTGACGTTACTGATTTTACCCAAAAAACTATTAATATCTGTTTCGATTTGGTCGATATTAACACTAAGGGGTTCGTTGTTCTCGAGCTTTGTAACTTCAGCCCGTAAAAAATCAGTAGAGCGGAACATGAGGTTAAATAGTTCTGTTTTATGGGAACTATCTAACGATTCCAGTTTGTTTTCACGAATATAGAAGAATAAATCTTCAATATGATGAGCAATTGTCATCAATGAATTGTATTCCATCATTGCAGAAGAACCTTTGACAGTATGCATAATTCGGAAGATTTCATTAACATCATCGGTTGTGAAATCCCCTAGTTTTTCAGCTTCTATTAAAAGTTCATCCAATTGTTCAAGTAGTGAATTGGTTTCGAAAAGATACATATCGAGCATATTTTCCATGCCGTTATCCATAATTAACACCGCCTTATCTTAAAGTTTCTACATAATATATATATCGGAACAAATAAAAGAAAAATAATAGGAAAAGTAATAGTAGGTGAATAAATGTCAAATATTTTAAAAGTTACAAATGCATCACAAGGTCGAGAAAATAATATTAAAAGTAATCCGTATACCACAGTTGAAAAACCAATACCGAATGCTGTAGACCCATCCAAAATACCAAGAGCAGATATAAAGGACGATGCGGGTCATAATCAAACGGGTAATAATGGGATTAATTTAAAATCCAATTATGAAGCATTTGTCAAAATGCTAAACCAATCACCTAAATTATCGGAGATATTTGCGGAGTTATTATTTGACGGCATGAGTAATATGCTTGAGGCAGGTATAGGAGAGGTGTTTGCAAATGAAATGGATCGCTTTTTTGAAATGATGAAGATGACAGAAGGGGAAGCACTGGCCTTTATGAAAGGGCAGACAAGTGGTGCTGTGAAGTTTCAAGGCGCATTTTTTGAACTGCTACGCCAGATTATGAATGAAACTACTTCTGTAGATTTAAAGGCGGGAATTTTAGAATTTGTCAAAAAGTATAATGATATGGCATCAAGTAGACATATTTTATCCAACATTGAAAGTAATATCGAACAGATGAAAGACTATATGTTTCCAGCCGAACGACAAAAGTTAGAAGAATATGCATCTCAACTAGATTATAAAGCAGCACCAGGGGAAAATCAGAAAAACTTACAAGTGCTAAAAGAAAATATCATTCCTCTTTTAGCAGACTACATTTCAAAAACGCATGACATGGGAAGGCTTCGAGATATTATTGGAGTATTAACATTGAACATTACACGGTATGAAAATAGTAATCAAGAAGGGGTTGCTCAAGCATTCCAAAGATTGTTGAATTATCAGACATTTTCAAGAAGGTTTCAAGGCGTGGATACGGAGCAAATATTAAACGTATTATTAAGTCCAGATTTTGAAAAAATAGCTGGAAAGAGTGAATGGGCAGATAATTTTTTGAATATAGTACGTCTTGGAATGCGAGGAGAAGCAGGGCTTGAAAATAAACCAACATTTGAACAAGTTATGAATGCACTATTATTAAATGAGAGCGTATATATGCCACTGTTACATGTAGTGGTGCCATTGGAGCTGCATGGTACCATGTTATTTTCAGAGATGTGGATTGATCCCGATGCACAAGGAGGGGAAAAACGCAGCAAAGAAGAACGTGTAATTAAAATGTTGATTACATTTGAAATCAAGCAGATTGGCAATTTTGATGTTATTATTGAGTATTATGATGGAAAGGCAAATATCCAAGTGAGTTATCCGGAAAAGTTAGCACCACTTGAAAAGACAATAACCAAGGGAATTCAAACAATTGTAATGGAAAATCCAATTCAATTTGAAACATTATTGTTAGATCATAGTGAAAAGAAAAAGACACTTTCGGAAGTGTTTCCGAAATTAATAGAAAGGAAAAATGTGGTCAATGTCAGAATTTAATAAAGTACTAAATAAAAAGGCGGTTGCATTGCGGTATGATGAAAATCAAAATGCATCGCCCATGGTAGTGGCATCTGGTATGGGATATATGGCTGAAAAGTTAGTTGAGATAGCAACAGAAAACGGTGTGCCAATCTATGAAGACAATTCTTTAGCAACAATGTTAGCCCAATTAGAACTTGGACAAGAAATTCCAGAAGAATTGTATCAGGTCATTATAGATATATATATATTCTTTTTGCAATTTACGCCTCAGGATGCAGAAGAGACTGACTAAATCTTTTTCTGCACTTGCTGGCGGAATACAAATTCTCGTATAATTGCTTCTTTTGCAGCTGATAATTGAATGAATTTACAACCATAGCCGAAGAGTTCTTCCTCTTCGGTTTCTTGCATTCTTAAAACAACACCAGTTAAAAGAAATGGACGTGTACCCTGATTAAAGAAAAATGTGAATTCTTGCCCAATAGGCAATTCTTCTGTAGACGTAAAAAATAAACCTCCCGCACTCATATCTTTTACGGTAATATCTGCCCACAATTCCTCGTCCTCATAATCTAGATAGCTAATCTCTGCAGGAAAATCCGTTTTCACTTTAATATCACTTCTGCGTTGGATAACCTTGACTTGCTGATTGAGCTTACATTCTACGGAATAATAGTTTCGATAACCGGGAAGTATGACTTCTTTATAACTAGAAAGAGTACACAAATAAGACACAAGCCCACAGACGTCATCAAAAAAGGTGACGTATACTTCTGTCTCTAATTCATCTGCGTAATCATCTAAAAAAGCTAATAAAGCAATGGGTTCATCTATTTCACTCACAATTGCTGTGCATATAAATTCCTTGTTGTAGGTATGGTGTACGCTACATTTGTTACAGTTATTAAGCAAAGAATATCTTCCTTTCTAGTTTCAATTTGTTACGTGATTATTCTTATAAAAAAAGGGAATGCGGAAACATTCCCTTTTTAGAATTGCAATAAAAATTATTGTAATAATTGAAGAACACCTTGAGGTAATTGATTTGCTTGTGCAAGCATTGCTTGAGAAGCTTGAACTAAGATGTTGTTCTTTGTATATTCCATCATTTCTTGAGCCATGTCAACGTCACGGATACGGCTTTCAGCAGCTGTCATGTTCTCGGTTGTAACACTTAAGTTGTTAATTGTATGTTCCAAACGGTTTTGAGCAGCACCAAGATCACCACGTGTAGAAGATACGGTGTTAATAGCTGATTTAATCAATGCAACAGCATCCTTAGCACCTTTTTGGTTTGAAATATCGATTCCGCCAATTCCTAAAGAGGTAGCATCCATAGCACCAATTTTAACAGTCAATTGGTTGAATGAATCAGCTGTATCACCGATTTGTAATGTTAGACCAGCTTTTGTAGGATCAGCAGTAACTGTTTTAGCAGTTGTATCTAAAGTGCTGTCTTTTGCTATTGAAAGAGAACCGCTAAAAGAAGCTTCAAAAGAAGATAATGCGGATACTTTTGCTTTATCCGTTACAGTACCACCAGCTAGTGCTGCAGCAACAGCATCCTTTACTGCTTGATTAATTTGGCTAGAACTGTATGTAGCATCAGCTTTTGAACCAAGACTAATTTTTAATGTAGTACCATCATCCGCTATATCAACTTTGATTCCAGGGTCATTTGCAGCAACAGCAACAATTTGAACACTTCCGGCAAAATCTTTTCCAGCAGAAGCGTCGATAGAAGTAGCTCCTAATTGTAAATTTACAGTAGAACCATTATTCAAAGAACCATCTAATAGGTTGATTCCGTTGAAGTTTGTACCCTCAGAAATACGGTTGATTTCAGAAGTAAGAGATGCTACTTCTTTTTGAAGGTTTGCACGGTCAGTATTATTATCGTATGTACCGTTAGCTGATTGATCAGCAAGCTCTACCATACGGTTTAACATGCTATGTACTTCAGTTAAAGCACCTTCAGCAGTTTGTACTAAAGAAATACCATCGTTTGCATTCTTTTGAGCTGTTTCTAATCCTGTGATTTGAGCTCTCATTTTTTCGGAGATAGCTAGCCCGGCAGCATCATCACCAGCACGGTTGATTCTGTAACCAGAAGATAATTTTTCTAAGTTAGAAGATACAGCTTTGTTGTTGTTTCCTAATTGTCTGTTTGAATTTAAAGCAGCAATATTGTGTTGAATTCTCATATTCATTTCCTCCTTGAAGTAAAGTGAATAGGAACATCCTTGTCCCTATTTGTCCTTTGTAATTCGATTCTTCTGATTTGGTAAAGGTACATATAGTAATCACTTGGTTGTCGACGGACCAAATAATATATGCTCAAGATCCAAATAAAAGCATCGAAAGTACGTTACAACTATACTATCGATGCTTTTAGAAAAAACATAAGAGTGAAAAATAAAAAAGTTAAATTTTTTCAATTTCCTTTTCAATATGTATGGCAAGTGTTTGAACCAAATCCATGTCATATGGAATCACTTTCATTCCATCTAACTCATAAAGAATACGAACTACAGGGCGAAAAGGTTGTCCCTGGTTTTGCGACTTTACGATTCCCACGCGTCCATCTGAAAGTTTGACGAAAGAACCATTGGGGAAGATTGCTAATTGTTTTATAAAAACATCAACAAAATCAGGATCCAATTTTTCTTTTGCATCTTCTTGCAAAATACAAACGGCCTTACTCACGGGCATGGACTTTCGATAACATCGATCCATGGTTAGTGCGTCATAGACATCAGCGATGGCAACGATTCTTGCAAAAGGATGGATGTTCTTTTTACAAATGCCTTCAGGGTAACCTTCACCATTTAATCGCTCATGGTGGTATAAAGCAATATTCTTGGCCACGGAGGAGGTGAAGGGGTTCTCGGAAAGGATTTCATATCCAAAAACAGTGTGTTTTTTAACATGCTCAAATTCAGCTTTGGTTAATTTACCAGGTTTGAAAAGGACGTCTTGATCTAGAACGGTTTTTCCAATGTCATGAAGCATTGCACCTTCTGCCAATATTTGCAATTTGGATCTTGGATATCCTAGTTTTGTTCCAAGTAGTAAAGAATATATGGTGACATTTAAAGAGTGTGATAGGGTATTTGCATCGGTAGTGCCGATGTTGTCTAAGCTAATTAAAATATCATCACGTTCTAAAAGTTCATCTAAGATGGTATGAGAGGCACTGGCTAATTCAGTTGTTTCTAAAGCACCTGTTCGTTCAAAGGTATCAAATGTTATCTGAAGTTCGTTGCGACAACGAATCAGGGTTTGTTCCGAAACCAACTCGGGAACATCAATGCCTTCACTAAGGGTGTCTTCAATATATAGGCTATATACCCCTATACTTTCGAGAAAATCTATGTATTTGTCTAAATGACTCACACCTTGATTAAGCAAGACTGTATTACGTAAAAGAACAGGCCTTGCAAGAACCATATCTTGTGTGATATTCCGAATATGAACTTTGCGCATTTGAGTGCTCCTATACTATTCTTAATGGCTTGTATAACCCAATACCAAAATACTAATATCAATTGCTCAAGTTGTCAACAATAAATGCGAATACAAATGGTGTAATACATGAGAAATAAAAGAGGCATAATGGCGATGATAAAAGACATTTATCGACATTTTATGATAAAAACGAATATAATATTACAAAAAATATGTAAAATTACAAAACTACCCAGCAGTATTGTTGACAAACTTTGACATAAAAGATAAAATAAGGATATTAAAAATATTTACGTGAAAAAGACAATGCAATAAGTAAGAAAGTCAGAATGGAGTGAAGAAATGGATTTGAATATAGGAAATACGCTTGCTATGTCAGAAAAAGCATTGGATTATCTATGGAAAAAGCAACAAGTAACTATGAATAATATTGCAAATGTAGATACACCTGGCTATAGGTCACAATATGTTGCTTTCGAAGATGAGTTTAAAAAGAAGTTAGAGGCGGCCGGTGCTACGGGAAAATCATCGAATATTAAGCAGGCTATCGTAAGTACACAACCTAAAGTATATAGTTCAGAGCCAGAATCAGCAAGGTTGGATGAAAATAATGTTAATATGGATACGGAAAATGTTGAATTAGCTAGGACTACCCTACAGTATCAGTATTTGTTAGACTCAGTAACCAAAGATATTACAAGATATAGGACTGTTATTAAAGGATAGTCAATCAAATATAAGGAGAACAAAAATATGAATGAATCATTTATTACTCCAATAAGTGTAGTTAATTCTGCGAAAGAATGGCAACAAACTACCAAGACGAGTGGGGAGAATGGAACATCGATGTTTCAAGATGTTTTTCGAAATGCTATTAATGATGTAAAGACAACAGAACAAGACTTGACTCAGCAACAATACTTACTATCCACGGGTCAATCGGATGCAGCACATACGGTGCCCATAGCAGCAGAGAAAGCTCAAATGGCGGTAGAATTATTAGTACAACTTAGAAATAAGGCACTGGAATCTTACAATGAATTAATCAAGATTAATATATAGAAAGTGACTTAGCTCTCAATGGAAAAAGGAAAAGAATTATTCGAAAAAATAAAAGCATTGGAAAAGAAAACAAAAAGAATGATTATAGGAGGAATCTTAGCTATCATTCTCTTTGCAGTTATTGTAGCAGGTGTACTAAACAATCGGCCTTATGCAGTAATGTTTTCAGATGTTAGCAATGACGAAGCACAAGAAATTATTACAAAGCTGCAGGAAGATAACACAGAATATAAGTATCAAGATGGCAATATTTTGGTGAAAAAAGATGTCTTAGATGAGAAAAAAGCGCAGTTAGTGTATGAAGGTTACCCAAAGAGTGGATTTACTTATGATGTATTTACAAGTAATGCAGGCCTAATGACAACAGATGCAGATAAGCAAGCGTATAAAGTATATGAGTTGCAAAATAGGATTGGTGCAACCATTAAATTGTTTGATGGTGTAAAGGATGCAAAAGTAACGATTGCTTTAGGGGAAGATAATAAATACGCGTTAAGTGATGAAGATGACGAATCACAAGCGGCATCAGGAACGGCTACTGTTATTATGAAAGATGGTGGATCGCCGACAAAAGAACAAGCATTGGCAATTCAGAGGTTAGTTTCCAGAAGTATTCCTAAGCTCACATTTCAAAATGTCTCAGTCTTTGATGGGAATGGGATTGAGGTATCCTCGGATACTTCGGAATCATCCACAGCTAGTGGTTCTGAAAGTGCAGAGCTTGCAGAATTAGTGGAAAAGAAAATATCCAACAATATTATGAATGTATTGGCGCCTATCTATGGTGCGGAAAATGTAAGAGTCTCTGCAAAAGGTACTATCAATATGGAACAGCTAGTTAGAGAGTCCATTCAATATACTACCCCAGAAAAAATAGATAAAGAGGATAAAACTGGAATTGTAGACAATGAAACACTTAGCAAAGAAAATTCCAACTCGGGAAATGCTGATGGTGGAGTCGCTGGTACCGATAGTAATGCAGATGTATCCGAATATAATACAAACAGTGAAGCGAATCAGAATGGAGCTTCCGCTAGTAATACATATCGAGAGTACTTGGTAAATCAATTAAAAGAGCAAGGTACAGTTAGTCCGGGGGTTTTAGAAGATTTAACGGTATCTGTTGCAATTAATGGGAAAGATTTGGGAACCTTGAAAAAAGCAGATTTACAAGGTTTAGTTGGGAATGCTGCAGGGATTGATCAGGCGGATCGGGAATCTAAAATAGCAATTGTAAGTACTCCGTTTTATGAGAATAAGCAAACGAAGGAAAGTAATTCAACCAATGTGAAGACCTTAGCTAAAAAGTATATGGTTCTAATTATAGCGGGACTTGCTGTACTGTTAGTACTCATCATATTATTAATCGTACTAAAGAAAAAGAGGCGAAAGACAGATGAGGAAGATATGTATGATACTACTATCTCAATGAGGGTTCCAGATGAACAAATATATAATGAAGAGATTATTAATTTACAAAATGAAAAGGGAATGGAATTGAAGCAAAATATTAGAGATTTTGCAGAGCAAAACCCAGAAATTTCCGCTCAACTATTAAGGAACTGGTTGAATAGTGGAAGCGAAGGAGGTCAAGATGGACGTGGCTAGTGAATTGGCGCCGGAACAAAAAGCCGCTGCAGTTGTTATTTCGCTAGGGGTAGATAAAGCATCTCAAATCTATAAATACCTAAATGAAAGCGATATAGAAAAATTAACCGTTGCAGTAGCAAAATTGGGACATTTGGAGGCACAACAGACAGAGGCAGTCTTAGATGATTTTTATAAAACATGTTTGACACAAAAGGTGGTAACAGACGGTGGGCTTGAATATGCAAGGACTGTCTTAGAAAAAGCGTTTGGTGAATCTACAGCTTCGTCTTTGCTTGACAAAGTAACGAAATCACTAAAGTCCAGATCTTTTGATTTTACAAGAAAATGTGATAATAAGAGTTTGTTTTCTCTTTTACAACATGAAAGAGCACAGACAATTGCCTTGGTTCTTTCTTATGGAGACTCAGATAAAACGGCGGCACTCATTGAAGAACTGCCAAAAGAAAAGAGACTTCAAGTTGTAGAATGCATAGCGAGGATGGAGAGTGCATCACCAGAAGCAATTAAAATCGTGGAAGAAGAACTGAAGAATAAGTTCTCTTCTATTTTAACAACAGACTATACAATTGTTGGTGGAATTGATTACATTGCTGATGTTATGAATAACATGGATCGAAGCAATGAGAAACTAATCTTCGATGAATTAGGCAAAAAAGATGCAGAACTTACCGATATTATTCGCAAGAAAATGTTTGTATTTGAGGATATTATTACAATGGATGATAGATCAATTCAAAGATTTGTACGTGAATGCGATATGAGAGACCTTGTCTATGCATTGAAAAATGCAAATGAGCAGATATCAACGATTATATTCTCAAATATGTCGGTACGTATGGCAGAAAGTATTCGATCAGATTTGGAAATTACTGTTAATGTACGTTTACGAGATGTAGAGGAAGCACAACAGCGTATTGTTAACACCATTCGTAAGCTAGAAGAAGAGGGCGAACTTATCATTAACAAGGGCGGAAAGGAAGAGATCATTGTATAGTATTTTCAAGGGGAATAATCTAAAAAAAGAGATAAAGCCATATCAATACTGTGCAGATTTCTTTGAAGAAGATAATCTAAAAGAAGTTCTTGAGCAAGAAGAAGTGCCAAAGCATCAAAGCTCTGCCGATGTCCTAATAGGTGAAGCACTAGAAAAAGCGCAGACGATTCTAAATGCGGCAAGAGAACAAGCAGAAGAATTGAAAAAAGAGGCTTATGAAACTGCTTCTAGAACCGGATATGATGATGGATATCAACAAGGATATCAAAAAGCATATGAGGATCATCAAGCACTTATGGAAAAAGAATGGAAGCAATTTGAAGAGGATATGATAGACTCAATCAATGAAATGGAAGTACAAAAAGCAAAAGTGTTAGAGACACATATGAATGATCTGAAAAATATATGTGTCACAATTGCTGAAAAGGTAATTAAAACAAGCTTAAAGTCAAGTGATGAAATCATCAAAAGAATGATTGTTTCAGCTACAGAAAAATTAAAAAAATCTCAGTGGGCGAAAATATACATTGCAGGGACTGATAGTACACGTATGGTGAAGGGGGATAGCGATTTGTTACATTCGTTAGCTCACTTATCAGATAATATAAAGGTGATTGTTATGGATAATGAGGAAGAAGGAAACTGTATTATAGAACTTCCAAATGAAATTATTGACGTAAGTGTAAATACTCAGTTGCAAAATATAAAAGATATCTTAAACGATGCTAGGTTATAGATAATAGGAGAAACAAATGCTAAAAGATTTGCCGGATATCATATTAAAGTCTGAAAGTGTAAGTCATATTGGGAAAATAGAAAATATTGTTGGTATGTCAATGGAAGCCTCTGGCGGAAAAGCCAGTCTTGGAGATATTGCTATGATATATAGCGAAGATAAAAAAAAGCAAATTCCCGTAGAGGTAGTTGGATTTAAAGAAGGAAAGATTCAACTTATGGCGTATGAAAATATGAATGGTATTGCAGCAGGAAGCTTTGTAAGAAATACAAAAAGAAGATTAAAGATACCGGTTGGGGAATTCTTGCGAGGTCGGATTATAGATGCCATGGGTCAACCAATGGATGATTTGGGCGAGTTCGAATCACCCCGTTATTACTACGTGGATAATCCATATATTAATCCTTTGAATAGACCACCTATAGATGAAAAGCTAGAATTTGGAGTAAAAGCAATTGATGGATTAAATAGTGTAGGAAAGGGACAGCGTATTGGTATATTTGCAGGAAGTGGTGTGGGGAAAAGTACCTTACTGGGTATGATTGCTAAAAATGTCAAAGCGGATATCAATGTGATTGCTTTGGTTGGAGAGCGTGGCAGGGAGGTACGTGAATTTGTGGAAAAAGACTTAGGACCAGAAGGACTAAAGCGTTCTATCTTAGTAGTAGCGACCTCAGATCAGCCAGCAATGTTGCGGTTAAAATGTCCACTTGTAGCAACGACAATCGCAGAATACTTCAAAGATCAGGGGAAAGATGTGTTGTTGATGATGGATTCACTGACACGTTTTGCTATGGCACAAAGAGAGATTGGACTAGCAATTGGAGAACCGCCGGTAGCAAGAGGATATACTCCATCCATATATGCAGAATTCCCTAAACTGCTAGAGAGAAGTGGTAAGTTTGAGAGAGGTTCCATTACAGGCGTATACACTGTTCTGGTAGAAGGAGACGATACAAATGAACCTGTAGCAGATACGGTGAGAGGTATTTTAGATGGTCACATTGTTTTAAGTAGAAAGTTAGCAAATGAGAATCATTTTCCTGCCATTGATATCAGTGCTAGTATCTCCCGATTAATGACTAACATTGTATCGGAAGAGCACCGAGAGTTAGCAGCAAAAGTAAGAGATATATTAAGCGTTTATGAAAAAAATGAGGACTTAATTTCAATCGGGGCTTATAAGGCTGGAACAAATGAAAGATTGGACTTCGCAATGTCAAAGATTGATAAGGTTAAAGAGTTTTTAAAACAAGGGATTCAAGAGCAAATGTCTTATGAGGAAACATTAGATAAATTGAGAGTTATTTTAAGATAGTAGAACAGGGGAAAAGTAACAGATGAAAAAATTTAATTTTCCATTAAATACAGTACTGAATTATAAAGAACAATTACTTGATAACCTTAAGAGTGATCATGCGCAAATGGTAAAAGCGGTGATGAAAAAAGAGATAGACATTGAAGCATTAGAGCGGACATCTGCGGAATATGCCAAAAGCTATGATCAATGCAAGCGGCAGGGGGCATTGATTTGTGAAATTAAGAAGTATGAAATGTACCTTAATTATTTGCAGAGGGAACTGGAAAAAGAGAATCAAGAACTTCAGTTATTAAAGAAGAAAGAACAGGTCAAAAGACTGGAAGTAATCGAAGCCAAGAAGGATACTATGTCTATTGAGAAGCTGAAAACCAAGAAATTAAAGGCGTATCAAAAAGAAGAACAAAAACAAGAACAACTGTTTATAGAAGAATTTGTATCCAATACACGAATTGCTATGTTAAAGGAGTAATTCTGCAATTGCAGTTTACTATATAAAAAATGAGAAAGGAGGAACTATGAATAACTTTGTTAATAATGTTTCAGTTAATGTTCCACAGAACAATGTATCTGCTGGGAAAGAAGCAACACGAGTAGATGCAAAAAGTGAATTTTTAAAATTTTTAAATCAAAAGAAAAAGGAAACAAGTGAATCTACCGGTATAGAAGAAGATTCTAATGTTGAGTCTGTGGAAACGGTTACACCAAATATTCTGGCAAATATGATCTTGCCAGTACCAGAACAATCGGTAGAATTAATAGCTCCAGCACAGCTACTAATGTTTCAAGAACAAAAAGAATTAGTACCTGAGGTACAGAACGTAACAACAGAATTTCATTCTGAACCAGAACAATTATATACCGATAATAGTAAGAACTTGGGAATGCCAGAGCGTGTGAATCTTTTATCCACAGAGTCTACAGAAGTAAGTAAAGATTTTGGAATTGTCGATGATCCAGAAGTAGAAGAATCTATAAAGCAAGGCGCATTAGTTACCAAGGAAGATGTATCCCAGAATAAAAATTCTTTACTAGTAGAGCATGCTACACAGTCCCCAAATACGGTAGCACAAAAAGAAAAATTAGAAGTAGAACTGATCAGCAGCACGGAGCAAGATGGTAAAAAACTGATGGATCATATGTTGGGACATGTCACAGATCTAAAAAGTGACCATGTTTTGCCTAATGTACACGAAGTGAAAAGTCCAAGCTTAAATATGATTCCCGTTTCTGAAAATCAAGAAATACCCAATCAGGTAATGGATAAGCTTATGGAAAAACTTGCTACTCGTGTAAAGGAGTTTGAAATTCAATTGGAACCAGCCCACTTAGGTAAAATAGGAATTAAAGTCATATATGAGCAAACAGGTGTAAGTATAGCCTTAGAATGTTCTAATTCTAGGACAATGCAGTTGTTGTCACAATGTGCAAAAGATATAGGCGGCATTATTGAGAACAATCTTGGTAGCCCAACTACTATTTTTGTAGAAAAGGGCGAAGCCAATTATCTGGAGCAAGAACATCAGAATCAAGGCCAAAATCAAGGACAACAACAGCAAGAAGAAAAGGGGCAACAACAGCCAGCACATACTAGGGAAGATAGTATGGACTTTATACAACAGTTTAGACTGGGGTTGATTGAAGGCTTAGTGAAATAACCAGAAAGGATAACAATATATGGAATTTAATTCAGTTAATTTTGGAACGTATTCCAATACAGAAGCTGCTTCCGGCAAAACAGCAACAACAAAAACAACAAGTAAAAATTCTTTGGATATGAATGATTTCTTACAACTGTTAGCAGCGCAGTTAAGATACCAAGATATGAATAATCCTATGGATAACGCTGAAATGATGAGTCAGCTAACACAAATGGCAACCGTTAATGCAATGAACTCCATGACGGAAATGTTAACAAGTGTAGCGGAAGTATCTACGATTACATATGCAGCATCTATGATAGGAAAAGAATTAACAGTGGTGGAATCTGTAGACGCTTCTGGGGAAATGAAGACGGTAACAGGATTGGCTACAGGAGCTGGTTTTTATAATGGCTTACCATGTGTCTTTATAGAAGGAAAGGCATATGCACTATCACAGATTATGGTGATGGGCTCAACGGGAAGCAAAGAAGACGGAGACACCTCTACTGATGGAAATACTTCCGTGTAAGGAGGAGCAGTCATGATTCACAATATTAATCAAATAACAACTGCAAAGCAATTACAGTTACAACGAGAAGTTGAATTAAAAAATGGTAAGAGCTTTGAGGAGATATTAAAAAAACAACTTTGTAATAAGGAAGGGGTTCAATTCTCTAAACATGCAACACAGCGCGTGGAACAACGTGGAATTGAAATGTCTGAGCATGTGCTAAATGGGTTAAATCAGGCCGTGGATAAGGCGAGAAGCAAAGGGGCAAAGGATGTCGTTGTAATCGGAGATAACGGCGCGTTTATTGTGAATGTTCCCAATAATATCGTGGTAACTACGGTAGATAAAAATGAAATGAAAGATAATATATTCGTAAATATTGACAGTGCCGTACTATTATAGCTGGACCATATATGGAGGCTTACTCAACTGTCTGACTGACTGTTGAGGTTACGGTGAAGATGAAAGGAAGTAAAAAGTATATGATCAAATCAATGTTTTCAGGTGTGTCAGGACTAAAAACACATCAACAAAAAATGGATGTTATTGGTAATAATATTGCAAATGTAAATACGTGGGGATTTAAAGCAGGTACATTCTCTTTTAAAGATGCTGTCTATCAAACAATTTCGGCATCTACAGCGGGAAATATAGGCAATGGGGGATCTGGTGGTTCAAATGCATCACAGGTAGGATATGGTACAGGTACTGGATCGATTAGTACATCATTTACTACGGGGGGGATGTCGCCAACGGATAGCCAATTGGACTGTATGATTGATGGAACTGGTTTCTTTATTGTTGGAGGATTTTCTAATACAGGAATCAATGTTGCGGGTGGAGATTTAAGTGGTTCGGGATTAAATCTATCTAGAGTTGGTGTATTTAGTGTAGATAACAATGGCTATCTGGTTGATAATCTTGGGAACTATGTGTATGGTACTCAGTCAACTATAGCGGCAGATGGAACATCAACGCTTGCAACTACATTAACGCCAATTAAGGTACCAACAAATGTAAATACCGGAAAGCAATTCGAAATTCAAAACTATAAAATTAGTGAAGATGGCAAATTGGTAGGTGTTGATAAAGACTCTAATAAAACAATTGTAATTGGTCAGATTGCATTAGCGGCAGTACAGAACCCAAATGGTTTGGAAAAGACAAGTGGATATTACTACAATATTGGGGCTAATGCAGGAAGCGCTACATCGAACATAACAAATGGAGGGGCACTCGGAAGTATTAAAAGTGGTTTTTTAGAAATGGCGAATGTTGACCTTGCTAAGGAGTTCTCTGAAATGATTACTACTCAAAGGGGATTTCAGGCAAATTCTAAGATTATTACAGTGTCGGATGAAATGTTAGAACAATTAGTAAACATGAAGAGATAGTATAGTAAGATAGGAAAAAGCAAAAAGAAATATATTGAAACCTGGAGACGGTACTATGTACCCTCTCCAGCAAAAGGGGAAGAAAAATATGATTCGACTCACAAAACTGAATGAACAGGAAATAATACTAAATTGCATGCAAATAGAATGTATTGAAATTATTCCAGAATCGAAAATTATTATGATGAATGGAAAGTTCTATATTGTAAAGGAATGTGTAGATGAGATTATACAAAAAACAATTGAGTATAATGCGAAAGTGAATACATTAAGTAGAAAAATGATTTAAAAAAACCGGAAAACCGGAAGCGTATTATGGAGGCCAGGATATGGATTTTACAAGTATTATAGGGTTGGTGTTAGGATTAGTATTCATTGTTAACGGTATTGGATTACAGAAAATGGGGAATTTCATCGATCCGGGTAGTGTTCTAATTGTAGTGGGAGGTACTTTCGCAGCGGTTATTGGAAGCTATCCATTTCGACTGTTAAAGCAGTTGCCAAAACATTTCAAAATTATACTTAGCGGAAAAAAATATAATCCGACGGCAGCAATAGATTCACTCGTAGATCTTGCTCAATTGGCCAGAAAAAATGGATTGTTGGTACTAGAAGAGAAGGCAAACGAATTAACAGATCCATTTTTTAAACAAAGTGTGTTATTAATTGTTGATGCTATGGATACAGAAAAAGTGAGAGAGTTGTTAGAAACCCAGCTGGATATCATGTCTCAGCGACATGAAGAACAGGCGGGAATATATGAGAAAGCAGCATCGATGGCTCCGGCTTTTGGTATGATAGGTACCTTGGTTGGACTGATCAATATGCTAAAAGGACTAAATTTAGATGCAGGTGGTTCTAGTAATATTGGCAGCGACATGTCCGTAGCGTTGATTACAACATTCTATGGTTGTCTTCTTGCTAATGTTATATTCATGCCAATTGCAAAAAAGCTTCGTATTAGAAATGATGAAGAAATATTATATAAACAGTTGATTATAGAAGGTGTGCTTTCTATTCAGTCAGGTGATAATCCGAAATTCCTAAAAGAAAAATTAGTCTCTTACTTAGAGCAAAAGCAACAGAAAAAGATTCTGGAAGGAAAAACTGGAAAAGGTGGAAAAGGTAGTGAGTCTGTAGAATAGAGACTTATTAAAAAATGGAAACTAGGTGTATATATGAAAAAAAGACAAAAAGCACCAGAAGGTGGAAGTAATTGGATGGATACATATGGGGATATGGTAACACTGTTATTGTGTTTTTTTGTATTACTATATTCCATATCTTCTGTAGATCAACAAAAATGGGAATTACTTGTTAAAAGCTTTAATCCAAGTGCAGAAGAGGTATCACAAATCGTGACAGATACAGCTGCAACGTTAGCAGGTGATCAAGATATAAGTGGAAGTATGGAAAAACCGGAAGGTGTAGAAGATGATTTTGATAAACTCTATTATACCTTGAAAGAAGCCGTAGAAACACAAGGATTACAAGCAGATGTTACGGTTCAAAAAGGAGATGGATTTACGTTTATATCCTTCAAGAATCAAGTGTTTTTTGATGGTGATAGTTCTGTGTTAAAAGAGGAAGGAAAAGCAGTACTAGACGGCTTTGCATCTGCACTTGGACAAGCAGCTCATGTCATTCAGGAGATAGATGTTTTGGGACATACTTCTCAAGCAGCACCAGGGCATCCAAATGATATTTATACGGACCGTATGCTTGCGGCACAACGTTCCACGGAAGTTGCTGTATATTTGCAGTTAAAAAGCTTGATAAGCCCAGATAAATTGGTTCAGACGAGCTATGGGCAATACCGTCCAGTCGACACATATGAGACATCGGAAGGCAGAGCAAGAAATAGACGAGTAGAATTGATCATTACGAAAAGTGGAACAGTGCAAGAAAGTTTAGAAAAATACTACAATGAAATTAACAATGCGAATCAGTAAATTAAGGTAAAGGCAGGATAAGTAAAATGGCCGAGGTATTATCACAAAGTCAGATTGATGCTTTATTAAATTCCATGAACGATGGAAACACCGCGGAGGAAGAAGTAAAGCAAGAAAATGTAACAGAAAAAAAATATAAGAAATATGACTTTTATAGTCCCAAAAAGTTCACGAAGGATAGGTTGAGATTCCTAAAGAGTGTATACGATAACTATGCAAGAATTGCCACCTCTCAGGTTAATAGTCTGTTCCGTGTATCCAGCGAAATAGAACTAATTAGTGTGGAGGAGTTGAGATATTATGAATTCAGCAATGCACTCAGTGAAAGTGATATTTTGTCGTTGGTAGATGTATCGTTGCCAGATAACTCAAAGAACCCACCGATATTGGTACATGCAGCTACGCCTGTTATTATTAATTTGATAGATCATATGCTTGGAAGTGTGGGAGATACCATTATCGTGGAAGATAGTTATGCATATACCGATATAGAAATAGCATTGTATGAAAGAATTATGCAATATTTGATTGGAGCAATGAAGGATGTATGGGGGAATTATATTAAGTTAGGATTTAACTTTTCAAGGTTAGAAAAAAATCCAAGTATGTTTCAAGATATTGGTGTGGATGAGACGATTGTAATTATTATGTTAAATATTACACTCAAGGATGTTGCAGGAAAATTAAGCATTTGTATTCCAGGTAATCTATTATTAAATATTTTTACTTTGATGGACAGAAGAAAGCACATATCCATGGATGAGGGATTTGATGATAAAGATAACCGCACTGATATTATAGATAATTTGAAAGATTCTGCATTAGAAATGACCGCAGAACTGGGTACGGTGCAGTTAGATTTAGATGATATTTATAACTTGAATGTTGGAGATGTTATCAATCTTAATAAACCTCAAAATGCGCAGATACAATTAGCAGTAGGGGGTACACCGTGGTTTACTGGTTCTATGGGCGTTCATAATCGTAAGGTTGCAGTAAAGATAGAAGATAGGGTAAAAGAAGAACTAGAAAAAGAACTAGAAAAAGAAGTGTTGAAGATATAGTGATAAGAATCAGTGGAATTACAGGATGGCATTGCCGTCCATGTATATAAAAAACATAAGAAAGAAAGGTATGGGAAGAAATATGTCTAAAATATTATTAGTGGATGATGCAGCTTTTATGAGAATGATGGTAAAAGATACGCTAACAAAAAATGGTTATAACGATTTATACGAGGCGGCAGATGGTTTGCAGGCAGTTGAAATGTATGCAGAGGTGAATCCAGATTTAGTAATCATGGACATTACGATGCCGAATATGGATGGACTAGAGGCGTTAAAGGCAATTCGAGCAAAAGATCCAAATGCAGCTATTGTAATGTGTTCTGCAATGGGACAAGAGAGTATGGTAATCGAGGCAATTAAATCAGGAGCCAAAGATTTTATTGTTAAACCATTTAAGCCAGATAGAATCTTAAAAACTGTAAGTAGCATTTTAGGTTAGGGGGACAAGATATGTCTTTTCTTAGTTCAATGAACATAAGTGCATCAGGTATGACAGCACAAAGGTTGCGATTAGATGTTGCAGCTGAGAATATTGCAAATATGGAGACAACAAGAACAGAGAACGGTGGACCGTATCAGCGTAAGGTAGTAGTTTTACAGTCATCAAATAACAATAGCTTTAAGGATACATTGCGAAATGCTGCAAATGGCGTCCAATCCTCTTATGGAGGAGTAAAAGCGACACAGATATTAGATGATGATAGATCATTTCAGTCAGTCTATAATCCAGAACATCCAGATGCTGATGAGAATGGCTATGTATCAATGCCGAATGTAGATTTAACCAAAGAAACCGTAGATAGTATGTCCGCAACAAGATCTTATGAAGCAAATATCACTGCATTCAATGCTATCAAGTTGATGGCACAAAGAGCATTAGATATAGGCAAGTAAGAGGAGCAGGATAGATAAAAGTTCATATTAAGGAGAAAAATAAAATTATGAATTCTATAGGTTTTAGTGAGTTAGAAATAGATGCCATAGGTGAAATATTAAATATTAGTCTAGGAGCATCAGCGACTGCAGCGTCCACAATGCTAAATGCAAGAGTTGATATTACCACACCAGTAGTACGGGTAGTATCTTGGGATGAATTTGAATTTCAAAATTTAGAACCAGCGGTTGGAGTTGAGATTACATATGTTTCTGGATTAAGCGGAAAAAATGTTATGCTACTCAAGAGATTGGATATTAAAGTAATTGTTGAAATGCTGATGGGTATTGAAATCCCAGATGACGAATTTGAATTAGATGAAATGAATGTCAGTGCTATTTGTGAAGTTATGAACCAAATGATGGGAGCATCTTCTACTGCATTGTCTGAATTTCTCAACAAGCCTGTCAATATTTCTCCTCCTATTTCATTTGAGATTAAAGGAGAACAAGAATTTAGAGAGAAATATTTTAGTGGGAAAGATGATCCGATGGTAGTAGTTGGATTTTCATTAAAGATTACTGATCAGCTTCAAAGCGAATTTATTAATGTCATGCCTGCAGAACTTGCAAAAGAATTAGTAGCAGGATTTTTTCAAGATGATTCTTTGGAAGCATCTGTAGATGCTAGCCCATTAAAGGAAACAGTGGAAGAAGAGCCAGAGAGTGGTAGCCGGTTACTTACACAAGAAGAGATTGAAAAAATGCTTGCAGAGAGTACAACCCAAGCAGAGGCTCCGGCACCTGTCGTGGAGCCAGAGGTAGTTGCGCCAACGGCAGAAACAGTCGTACCGAACGCTTCAACAATAGCACCGGTATCGGAGGCTATACCGCCAATGCCTGAGATGTCTATGGCCGCACAGCCAGCCAATAGCACAGCCTCTGACAATGTGTTATTAAATCAAATTGCTATGCAGCAACAAATGATACAGCAGATGCAAAATATGATGGAACAAATGCAAAAAAATATGGGACATCAGTCACAAGATCCAAAAGAGATTAAAGTACATAACGTTCCACAGCCAAATCTAACTGATGAAGGTAAGTATGGACAAGAAGAAGATAAGAACATGGAGCTGATATTAGGGGTACCACTTGACATATCGGTGGAAATTGGAAGAACTAAGAAAATGGTGAAGGACATTTTGGAATTCACAAAGGGTTCCTTAGTTGTTCTTGATAAGGTTGCAGGAGAACAGGTAGATTTGTTTGTTAACGGCCGATGCATTGCTAGAGGTGATGTTGTAGTCGTAGAAGATAATTTTGGTATTCGTATTACAGAAATTGTAAAAAAGAATATCATTGTAGAATAAGGTGTTATCATGATGGAAGGAATAGGAACTGCCGTTTCAACATTATTAATTGTAATACTAGTTATATATTTAAGCTATGTAGGGAGTAAGATGATTGGAAAGGGATTCCGTGGAAAACGTAATACCAAATATATGAATATGGTGGATCAACTAGTTGTTGGACAAGATAAATCAATTGCAATTATAAAGGTTGGTCCTAATTACTATATGGTAGGCATTACAAATAATGGAATCACATTACTTTCTAACTTAGAAGAGGAAGATTTAATTGAATTACCAATAGAGAACATGCAGATGCCAGAATCCGTAAAAAGTTTCAGAAATATAGTAGAGAAAGTAGAGAACTACAAGAATCAAAAGAAGCAATGAGTTCCGATAAAATGAGGTGTAATAATGAATACAAATTCGCTTGTAAATATAAATGGAGATAGCATGCCGTCACTTGAATTGTTGTTAATGCTAACAATACTTTCGCTATTACCATCTATAGTGATTATGATGACTTCTTTTACAAGAACTATCATTATTCTTTCCTTCTTGCGTAATGCATTGGGAATCCAAAATACGCCACCTAATATGGTGCTGGCTGGAATTGCGTTATTCCTGACATTATTTATTATGCAACCGGTGATTCAAGATATTAATACAAATGCCTATAAACCATACAAGGCGGGAGAAATGACACAAGAAGAGGTATTTACCTATGCACAAGTGCCCTTAAAGACATTTATGTTAAAGAATACAGAAAAAAGTGCAGTCAATCTCTTTGTAAAGTTATCAGGAGAGGAAAAGCCAAAAGAATTAGAAGAACTCCCGATGACGGTTGTAATTCCATCTTTTATGACGAGTGAGTTGAAGCGAGCGTTTATGGCAGGATTTTTGCTGTATTTACCATTTTTAATCATTGATATTGTAGTATCTAGTACTTTGATGTCAATGGGAATGATGATGTTACCACCAGCTATGATTTCACTTCCATTTAAACTATTGTTATTTGTAACTGTGGATGGCTGGGAGCTAATGTTTTCTACCATTGTAGGAAGCTTTAGGTGACGAAGAGAAAGGATTATTGTATGACAAATGGAGAAGTAGCAGACTTAATGTATGAGGTCTTTGTGCTTGCGGTCAAACTAGCAGGTCCTGCACTTATTATCAGTATGATTGTGGGACTAATCATTGCATTATTTCAAGCTGCAACACAAATACATGAATCAACAATTACTTTCCTTCCTAAGCTGGTTGTCATTGCTTTGATACTAGTATTCACGGGGAGTAGCATGCTTGGTATGTTGCAAGATTTTACCAAGGAAATATTTCGGATGATACTGGGATGATAACAAACGATAGTGGAGGTAACGACAGATATGGCAATTAGTGCTACGGAAGAGTTTATATATTTTTCATTCATTTTTATGAGAATGTCCGGATTTATTCTGTTGAACCCTATTTTTGGAAGAAAGAACATTCCGACAATTGTTAAGGGCGGAATGATTATGATATTTAGCTTTGTGGTATTTTCGTTTACAGAGGGAATGACAATAGATGTTCAAAGTCCTCTAGAGTATGCATTTTACTTATTAAAAGAATTTGTTGCTGGCTTTGTACTAGGATTTGTTGTGCAATTATTTGAATTTGTAGTTTCGTATGCTGGTGCTATTATGGATTATCAAATGGGTTTATCAATGGCTACAGTCTATGATCCACAAAATAATACACAAAATGCCTTAAGTGGTCAATTGTATACCATTTTTTATATCTTATTATTCTTTTCGATTGATGGGCACTTGGCGTTGATGAAAATTCTATTGACATCAGCAGACGTGGTTCCTTATGGTCAAATTGTATTTACCACACAAATGGTAGAAGCCATATTAAGTATATTTTGCCAATGTGTTATATTGGCAATTAAATTTTCTTTTCCACTGATTGCAGTTGAATTTTTAGCAGAAGTAGGTGTGGGAATTTTGATGAAAATGATACCGCAAATCAATGTGTTTGTGATTAATATTCAAGCAAAAATAGTAATTGGCCTAGTCATGCTTGTATTTCTATTTTCTCCAATGTCCGATTATTTAGCCATGCTGATTACCAATATGATTGATTCTGTACAGGAAATCTTAAAACTCCTTGTATAGAGATATAACGAAATAGACAAAGGAAGGACACAACGTGCCAGGTGATTCAAAAACAGAAAAAGCCACCCCCAAGAAAAGGCGAGATGAACGAAAAAAGGGAAATGTCTTTATTAGTAAAGATGTAATTACAATAGCTTCCTTGCTAGCTTCCTTTTATGGATTAAAACTATTATTCCCCTTTATGTATAAGGCTATCAGAGAGTTTCTCTTAAAATACCTAAATGAAGCTTGTGATGTTACAGAACTATCAAGTGGTAAAATTCAGGCAATTTTAAATGAATCGATCATGGTATGTGGGAAGTTGATTCTACCCATTCTTGTTATTACTGTTACAGTTGCAATTATTGCTACAGGAACGCAGACGAAATTTATCTTTACAGGGAAGAATATGGCACCTCAATTTAGCCGATTAAGCCCATTGAAAGGTATTAAAAACTTATTTTCACTTAAGAATTTTATAGAGTTAATAAAAAATATTTTAAAAATCTCAATATTATTCTACATTCTATATTCTTTTATAAAAGGGCAACTTACTAATATTGCAAGAACTTTAGATATGAATATTTCAAATTCATCTACTTATATTTTTGGCATGATTATGAGTATGATTTTTAGAATTGCGTTAGTGTTTATTGTGATTTCTGGATTTGATTATTTATATCAATGGTGGGAATATGAACGTAAAATTAAGATGTCTAAACAAGAGATGAAGGAAGAATACAAACAGATGGAAGGAAGTCCTGAAATCAAAGGTAAGATTAAAGATATTCAAAGACAACGAGCAAGAAGTCGTATGATGCAAGAGGTCCCAAAGGCAGATGTCATTATAAAAAACCCTACTCATTTTGCCGTTGCATTACGATATGACATCGAACATGATCGAGCTCCAGTTTTAATTGCAAAGGGACAAGATGAACTAGCACTTCGAATTATTCGAGTAGGGGAAGAACATGGAGTATATGTACTCGAAAATAAACCTTTAGCAAGAGCAATTTTTGCTACCACTCAAATAGGGTACGAGATACCAGAAGAATATTACGGTACGGTTGCAGAAATATTAGTATACGTCTACCAGTTAAATAACAAAAGTTTTACTTAGAAATGGTGTGAAAAATGAAAAAAATTATGAATAATGCAGTGATTATATTTGTCGTTGCAGTAGTATTATTATTGATTATCCCATTAAGTCCTTTTCTGTTGGACGTAATGATTACCATAAATATCTCGATTTCTTTGATTATACTTATTATAACCATGAAAATTAGAGAACCATTGGAATTTTCGATATTTCCATCGTTATTATTGATTACAACATTATTCCGGTTGGGAATTAATGTCTCATCTACGAGGAACATATTAACAAATCAGGGATCAGCAGGACAAGTAATTAAAGCATTTGGCGATTTCGTATTACAAGGGAATGTAATTGTTGGTTTTATTATTTTCCTAATCATAGTGTTAGTACAATTTATTGTAATTACAAAGGGTGCTGAACGCGTTGCTGAGGTAGCGGCTCGATTTACTTTGGATGCAATGCCAGGAAAGCAAATGGCAATAGATGCAGACTTGAGTTCTGGGCTTGTTACAGAACAACAGGCGAAGGACAGGCGTTATAAGATTCAAAAAGAAGCAGATTTTTATGGGGCAATGGATGGTGCTACAAAGATTGTAAAAGGCGATGCTATTATGTCTTTGATTATAACTGCAATTAATTTTGTAGGTGGTACGATTATTGGTATGGTTCAATCGAGTATGTCTTTTTCAGAAGTCCTTTCTGTTTACTCTATTGCAACAGTGGGAGATGGATTAGTATCTCAGATTCCGGCGCTTTTAATTTCGACGGCTACAGGTATGATTGTAACAAGAGCGGTTTCAGAAGGCAGTTTAAATGAAGATGTCTCCAAACAATTTACAGCACAGCCGCAAGCAATTATGATTACTGGTGGTATCATGGCTATTTTGATGATGGTTCCTGGGATGCCAAAACTTCAGATGGGATTATTATCATTAGCTTTTCTAGTTGGTGGATATCGATTACTACAACGAGTACAAGAAATACCCAATATAGATTCTGCCTTGGGGGCAACAGAAGAGCAAACACCAGCAGTAGATGAAAATGAATATTACAAAGACATTAATAATGTATATTCTTTGATTGGAGTAGATCCCATTGAAATGGAATTCGGCTACAGTTTGATTCCGCTAGTAGATGAATCTAGTGGAGGGAAAATGATTAATCGTATTGTGATTTTTCGTAGGCAATACGCACAAGAAATGGGTGTTGTGATACCTTCTATAAGATTGCGGGACAGTTCAAGCCTAAATACAAATCAGTATATTATAAAAATCAAAGGAGAAGAAGTAGCAAAAGGTGAAATCCTAGTGGATTATTATTTGGCACTTGAGCCACAAAGTCCAGCTGGAGAAGTAGATGGTATTGAAACCATTGAACCCGCTTACGGAATACCAAGCAAGTGGATTACTCCAGAAAATAAAGAGATTGCAGAGATTTATGGCTTCACAGTCATTGATCCATTATCCGTGATGCTGATGCATATGTCAGAAACGATAAAACAACATGCATATGAGTTGTTAAGCAGGCAAGAGGTGTCACAATTAATAGAATTTGTTAAGAAGCAGACACCTGATTTAGTGGAGGAAGTATTCCCGAATGTGATTACATATGGAGGGTTCCAGAAAATTTTAACAAATCTTTTAAAAGAAGGAGTACCAATTAAAGATTTAGAAACAATTCTAGAAGTAATTGTGGATTCTTCTAGTACTACAAGAGAAATAGATGCAATTGTTGAAAATATAAGAATTGCATTAAAACGCACTATTACAAGGAAATTCTGTCAAGATGGCCAGATGAAGGTAATAACATTAGATGCGGAATTGGAAAAAACAATCATAGCAAGCCTTAGTAAGAGCGACCAAGGAGTATACTTAGCTTTGAGCCCAGAAGTAATGCAATCTACAATTTCTAAATTGATGAAAGAAGTTGAAAAATTCAAAGAACTACCTCAAAACCCTGTTATTTTAACTAGTCAAGTGGTAAGAGTATACTTCTATCGGATGGTAGAACAGTTTTGTCCGAATGTCTATGTACTATCATTTAATGAAATTGCAAATAACATACAGATTCAGGCAGTAGGCAACATTACATTATAATGCGGTAGGCGCACTTGTAAAACAAGAGAAGTGGAGTGTTATATGAGTATTCGCAGTCAATATGAAGGCAAAAGTAACGAAGAGCTCTTAATGGAATATCAGAATACAAAATCAATAGAGATTAAACAAGAATTAGTGATGCGCTATATTTACATCGTAAAGAGTATTTCTTTGCAAATGCGAAATGTCTATTTAGGTTTTGCACAATTAGATGATATTGTGAATGAAGGTGTTCTAGCAATTATGAATGCAATTGATAAATTTAATATAGATAAGAATGTAAAATTTGAAACCTATATTTCCAAACGTATTAGGGGAATGATTATAGATTTAGCGAGAAAGCAAGACTGGGTTCCTCGAAGTGTACGTAAAAATGCAAAGGATATTGACCAGGCTACCATGCAATTATATCATCAACTTGGTAGATATCCGGAACAGAGAGAAGTTGCGAATTATTTAAATATTAGCATAGATAAATATCAGGAAATAGTGGGGAATACTTCTCTTTTTAATATCCTTTCTTTAGATGTTGTCTTAGAGGAAGCGAATGAAAATAAAAAATCCGTTCAATTAACATCACCAAATCATACACAACAACCAGAACAACATATTTTAAATGAGGAAATAAGGAAGATGATAGTGTCTGGTATTGAATCGCTTAGAGAGAATGAAAAAACAGTAATTTCACTCTATTATATAGAAGAACTGAACATGAAAGACATTGCCAAGGTTATGCAAGTAAGTGAACCACGAATATCGCAGATACATGCAAATGCAATTCGTAAACTCAAGTTATATTTAGAAAGTTCTATGAAGAGCTAAAGGAGGAGTATATGTTTCGAGGATTTTATAATTTGACTTCAGAAGTGATATGTCAAAACAGAAATTTAAACGTAATTAGTAATAATATGACCAATGTATCAACACCTGGGTATAAAAGTGATACATTTACTGCTAGTACTTTTAAAGAAGAATTACTTTATCGAAGAGGAAACGGTACCAACAGGAATGCAACGCAAATTGGCAGTGTATCTATGATACGATCAGCACAGGAGACGGCTATAAATTATTCACAAGGTGCTTTTGAGTCAACAGAGGGGGTATTAGATGTTGCCTTGACTGGAAATGGATTTTTTCAGATTCAAACCAATAATGGCATTGTATATACAAGAAATGGGTCTTTTATGATTGACGAAGGTGGATATTTGGCATTATCTGGAGTTGGTCGTGTCATGGGTCAAAATGGGCCAATACAATTAAATACAGATAATATTACCATAGATAGAAATGGAAATATCTACAGCTCGAATGGCCAAAACAACTTTGGGAAAATCAGTGTTGTTGATTTTGCTGATTACGATCAACTGGTAAAACAGGACGGTGGAGTATTCACTGCCACAGCAGCGGCCACACCTGCCAATACAGAATTTTTATGGAAATACATCGAAAAATCAAATGTGGATGCGGTAGAAGAAATGACGTCAATGATGAGTGGACAGCGTGCGTTACAAAGTTCTGTACAAGTATTGAAGATGTATGATCAACTAATGGGGAAAGTAGTCAATGATATAGGAAGTTTATAAAATAGAAGGGAGATTTATACATGTATAGTTCGTTTTATACAGCAGCGTTAGGTGCAAAAGGTCAACAAACCAAAATGGATGTTATTGCAAATAATCTGGCAAATGTAAATACCAATGGGTATAAGTCAAAGAATGCGGTGTTTTCTGATTTGGTCTACACAAATCTAAATGCAAGCCAAAATGCACAAACCAGATTAAAAGCAGGAAACGGTATCAAAGTAGGTCAGGTGAATACAAATTTCTCACCGGCTGGATTTATGGAAACATCTTCTAGAAATGATTTTGCAATTATTGGGGATGGATTTTTTATGTTACAAGATCCAACGACCAATGAGATTACCTATACAAGAGACGGAAGTTTTAGTTTATCTCTTCGTGGCAATGAATTCTATCTTGCAACAGCAAATGGCAAATTAGTGTTAGATGAGAATCGTCAACCAATCGTTATGAGCGATGCAGGAAAAGACATCAATGGAAATGTGCCCAACATAGGCATCTATCAATTTGCCAATAAAAATGGCATGCTTAGTGTTGGTGATAATGAGTTCCGAGCTGTGGAAAAGAATGGACAGCCGACCTTAGCTACCAATATTACATTACAGCAGTCTGCATTAGAAGCTTCTGGGGTTGATGTAGGGACAGAAATGGCAAGAGTAATAGAATCACAAAGAGCATATTCATATGCGTTAAAAATGGTTGAAACATCAGATGAGGTAACGGCAACAATTAATTCATTGAGATAATAAAATTAAGAGATTTCAAGGAGGTAGCAGGATATATGCAAATCAAAAAGTATGAAGAAATGAATCCAATGGCATTGGATCTTATGAAAGAAGTAGGTAGTATTGGAACAGGAAATGCAGCGACTGCATTATCACAGGTATTATCAAAAGAAGTACATATGTCAATTCCGGAAATATCTATTTTAGGATATAATGAGACAATCAAAAAATTGGGAAACCCAGAGGAGATTGTGGCAGCAGTGCTTGTGCGTATGTCAGGTGAAATGGAAGGTATGATGCTGTTTATACTAAAATTAGATTTTATAAATACGGTGCTTGAACATTTGCTAGATCGTAAAGTAGAAAGCTACGATAAATTAAGTGTTATGGAAATTTCAGCGCTAGAAGAAATCGGTAATATTATAATATCTTCATACATGAATGCATTGTCATCTCTTACAAATAGGGAAATTAACTTGTCAGTGCCGGATACTGCAGTAAATATGTTAGGTGGAATATTAAGCGTTCCTATGGTAGAGTTTGGGTATTCATCAGATAAATTAATGATGACAGAAGGCAAATTTTACGTAGACGGGAAAGAATTACAGAGTCATTTACTAATGATGCCAAGTATAGACTCACTAAATTATTTGATGGAGTTACTGTATGCTAACCACTGATAAAAAATTAACAGTGGGAATCGCTGATATGAAAATAGCAAGAGCGGAAGGAGAACTCATTACCTATGCATTAGGCTCATGTATCGGTATTTGCCTCTATGATCCTATGATTAGATTAGGCGCAATGGTTCATATTATGTTACCAGAGTGCAAAGATATAAGTGATAAAAATATATTTAAATATGCGGATACTGGTATTCGAGAAACCTTACGAAAGATAGGAGTATTTGGTGCTTCGAAATCTCGGCTGATATGCAAAGTGGCAGGGGGAGCCAAAATGTTTGAGTTGAAAAGTGGCGGAGAATTGGGCAACATTGGATTACGCAATATCGAAAGTGTAAAGAACATTATGGCTCAGGAAAGAATCCGTATTCAAGCTGAGGATACAGGAAGTAATTATGCAAGGACGATGTCTATGGATGTAAGTACGGGAAAAGTTGTTATACGGACATATGGAAGAACAGAAATTGTATTGTAATGTTATAGTGAAGTGTCAGGAAGTGACACAAAGAATCAAGTACACCAGAGGGTGTACTTGATTTATTTTCGACAAAATTGTTAAGTTTTGTCGAAAAATGGTCGATATAACATGTAAATAAAAGGTGTTATATAATAAGGGAAGGAGCGGTTTGGATGGCAGATACAGAGATATTGCTAGAGTCAGGTACAAACGAGATGGAAATCATGGAATTCACGATATATGGTGAATTATATGGTATTAATGTGGCTAAGGTTCGGGAGATTATGATGTCAGACAAAGTAAAACCTATGCCACATGCGCATCCGGCTGTGGAGGGGATATTTAAGCCAAGAAATATTTTGCTGACCGTAGTAGATTTACCGTACTACTTAAGTGATCGAGAGACAGTAAGGGATGAGAAGGATTTATTTATCATAACCAATTTTAACAAAATGCATATAGCATTTCGAGTGCATAGTGTAGAGGGGATACGTAGACTTTCTTGGGCAGATATTCAAAAACCAGACAATACAATTACAAATGGGCAAGAAGGAGTGGCTACTGGGATTGCACAATTTGAAGACAAGTTGATTACGATTCTTGATTTTGAAAAGATAGTAGCAGATATTGCTCCAGAGACTGGAATTCAGATTACAGAGATTGAACAGCTTGGAAATCGGAGACGTAGTGACTGTCCAATTATCTTAGCGGAAGATTCTATATTATTATCTAAAATGATTGAAGAGTCTTTAAAGAAAGCAGGATATGTGAATATTCATAAGTTTAATAATGGCATGGAGGCATGGAAATTTTTAAGCACAATAAAAGATGATGAAGAATTATATGAAAAGGCAGGACTAATTATTACAGATATAGAGATGCCGGAAATGGATGGGCATCGACTTACAAAGTTGGTGAAAACTGACAAATTATTGAAGAAAATACCGTTAATCATTTTTTCATCCTTAATAAATGAGGAAATGCAGATTAAAGGGAAACAACTTGGCGCTGATGAACAATTATCAAAACCGGAAATCAAACATTTGGTTGAAGTTATTGATTCTTTGTTAGAAAGGAGCGGAATAGATGGATAAATATGTTGTCAGACAGCCAATCAAGGAAGCTGGCAGCGATACAATTATGGGGTACGAATTAGTATTTCAAAATGATACGGAGAGGGTTTACAACAGCCCTGAGATTAGTGCGGCAGATTCATTAGCAGGATTTTTAATGCAAAATAATGAAAAGATTTTTAAAGGTGGTAAAACATTTATTACGGTAACGCCATCCTTATTATTTCGCAATACTCCCAAGATATTTGAAAAAAATCAGATTGTCATACAGGTAGAAGATAATCTGTTAGTACATCCTTTAGCTGCAACTATTATTAAGCGTTATCACAACGAAGGATATAGCTTCGCAATGAACGAGTTTCAATTTTTACCACACTATTTTAATATGTTAGAGTATATGGAATATGTAAAAATAGACGCAAATGTTCAAGAGGTCTCTGGACTAGATAACGTAATACGTATGATGAAGAGATTTGGTAAGAAATGTATTATTACTGGTGTCAATACAAAGAAAGATTACCAGATTGCGAAAGATGTAAATGCGGAGTATTTGCAAGGAAGTTATATAGCTGAAAATCAACTGGTGAAATCAAGGAAAGTTGATTTTCTACAAGGGAATTTCTTTCAATTAGTAGTTGCAGTAACACAAGATGAACCAAACATTGAAGAAATAGAAGAAATTATAAGTCGAGATGCATCTCTCACATATGCAGTTCTAAAAATGGTTAATTCTGCTTATTTTGCATTACGTAAAAAGACATCATCTATTAGAACAGCCATTGTAACACTTGGTATCGGACAATTGAAACAATGGGTATATTTAATGAGTTTTATGGGAGAGGATGTAGAGCCATCATCAGAGGAAGGTAAGCGCATAATTTGAGGGTGTAAATCTAAAAAAGATTTCGGATTTCTATGTTAGACTTCCGAAATCTTCTCACTACATTTTTGGCTGCAAAGTTGTTGAACATTTTCAT
>JBQKKG010000013.1:0-81036 GCA_052116865.1 Lachnospiraceae bacterium LCP25S3_G4
AGAAATAGGTTATGAGATTGTAGTTGATTGGAGTCCTTCTCGTATCGAGTTATATCATCCTGAATTGAGCTATATAGATATACACCCCTTAATAATAAATGAAGATGGAAGTGCCAGACAGGCTGATCTGGAAGGTGGCTGGTATGAGTTTGAAGCAAAATGGTTTTCGACTGCAGTGTTTGATGGTCGGGTTATTACATGTATTTCTGCTGAGGCTCAAAAATTATTTCATAGGGGATATGAACTTAGAGAAATTGATAAAATCGATATGAAAAACCTTGATAGCCTCATTGCAGAATAGTGTATTAGACTTGATACAAATATTTTAGGTAAGAATAAATAATTAAAGGAGTAAATATTTATGAATAAAGAATTGGTTGTTAAGAAAGAAATTGAAATTAATGCTGATGTATCTAAAGTTTGGAACGCCTTGATAAATCCTGAATCGATAAAACAATATTTATTTGGTACTGATGCACTTTCTGAATGGAAAATCGGAAGTACTATAATTTTTAGAGGAGAGTGGGAAGGGAATATCTATGAGGATAAGGGATTAATTTCAAAACTAATAACAAATAAAGTTTTACAATATGCTTTTTGGTCTCCTCTTTCTGGTTTGGAAGATAAGCCAGAAAATTATGCAAACATAACTTATGAATTGATGGATAAAGGTGAATATACTTTACTTTCAGTTACTCAAGACAATATAAAAACAGAAGAAATATTTAATCGAACTTGTGAAAACTGGGAGGTTATTCTCAAAGGATTGAAAGAAGTAGTTGAGGATAATACGTATAACTAACTATTGTACATTTTTATTATGCTAATTCGCAATGGAAAGATATTACGATTTATGTTCATATCAAGGAGAGGCTACAATATGACTGTTTATATAGCATTGTTAAGAGGTATTAACGTAGGTGGAAAAAATATAATCAGGATGGCAGATTTGAAACGAGTATTTGAAACAATTGGATTTTGTGAAGTGAAAACATATATTCAAAGTGGAAATGTTCTATTCAAATCAAATGAAGCAGAGGAATCTCTGTGCAATAAAATTGAACATGAGATTGAGGTAGTTTTCGGGATTCCTGTAAAAATTATTTTGAGGACGTCTACAGAGTTAGAACAGATTATTTTAAATTGCCCATTCACCAAGGATGAAGTAACAGAAGCAGAGACGTTATCCGAAGTAGTGAGTCTATATGTTGCATTATTGACACATAATCCTTTAAAAGAAAAGATTGAGTGCATAGATGTTTATAGAAGTGAAAGTGATAAATATCATATTGTAGGTAGAGATGTATATCTTTTATTCCATCATAGTATTAGCAATTCAAAACTTGCTAATAATCTTTATAAATTAAATGTATCAATAACTGTGCGTAATTGGAAAACATTAAGCAAACTTGCTGTATTAGCAAAAGCTATGGAAATATGAAATGAAATATGCAAAGTTCTAAATACGGATTTTTCTTATAATGCGGTGAAGTAGATATGTTTCCGTATACCTCGAATGAAAAAATACGGTGGATATGTTTCCAAGAACCGATAGATCGAAAGACATCAATGCCATCAACTCGGCCCATATAGAGACCGTTGTTCTTTTGTCCCAACAAAAGCCAAGTGATAAGATAGAGGTTGATTTGGACTTGGATGAGTTGGATGCGACAAGTGCGGAGTCGAAGGCGACTTATGCGGAGATTAGAGATTATGTATTGAAAGAGCATGGACTTAAAGTTTCAAATCTGTATATTTCGCAGATAAAAAGAAAATGTGGATTAGAGGTTGGGGAGAATTATAATTTGGCGAAGTCGGAAGATGCGAAGCAACCGAATTGTCCCGAAGGGAAGGAAAAGGCGATTGTGGAAGCGTTGAAGCATTTTGGGATGGTTTAGGCTTCGTTGGGAGGTATTATATAAAGAATGTCATTAACTTAAGGGTTAAAAGGAGCTTGAAGCTCCTTTCTTTATGGTTCTTGTTTTTGGGTTTGTTGATATGGGAATCGTGAAAAAGGGAGAAAATTTAGATTGAAATGTTTTTTGTTTTGGCTGAGAAAGAAAGTTAAACACCGAGGGTTTAGAAGTAAATGCTGCATGATATGTAAGTATTATGATACTTATAAAGAGGAAAAATTAATGGATTAGGAAAAGGAATAGTGAATATTATGGCAGGATTATTTGGAAGATTATTTTATTTTAATCATGATGAAAATGGATATATTAGAAAAAGTAGCAGAGTTTACAACATTTGCAAGTATTATGAGTGACGTTGTAAAAACAGACAGAGTTAAAGCAGTTGAAACAACGCTATACCTATAATGGCAAGCAATACTAAATTCCGGAACTAAAGAAATTTGTGAGTTTTGAAGGTGCCAGAAATATCTTTGGTTCACTGGTGGTAACCACTAAAACAGGAATTCCTGTTAAGGTTGAATTTGTACGAAACCGCATTAGGAAAAGTAAGTGTTTGTATGTCTTGTGCACTGATATTTCACTGGAAGATGCAGAAATCGTACGGATTTATGGGAATAGATGGTCGATCGAATGTTTTATAATCATCTAAATCCTTTTTGTAGTTAGGCACTGAGCTTCAGAGCCATAATTATGGGGCAATGGTAAACCTTACTACCATTGTATTCTCAAGATATCGTTCTGGAGTGGATTCGTCGTAATTATAACGATCAAAAAACGTATGGCGAATTATTTTTCATGTTCTACGAAGATATTCAGGACATGGATTTATCCAATGCTCTTCAAAGCCTGATGGCTCTTGATTGGCGGCTTTTCGTTTTTATAATGCTTATGTCATACAGGAAATTGAAAAAACTTAACGGCAAGTTGCACAAGCTACTATTTTTTATAAAATACTGTCTATTGGATAATTCTGGATTCATGTAGTCTACGGAGCGTGGATTATATTTTGAAATACATTGTTATATACTAGAGTCGAGGTGAAAATGATGGATACAAAAAGAAAAAAAGAGCTTTTAGAAGCCTATAAAAACAGACATCCTGAAATGGGAGTAATATCTTACCGTTGTAAAGAAACTGGCGAGGTATTTTTGGGTATCTCCAAAGATACAAAATCAGACTTTAACAGCACTAATATGAAATTGGCAGCCAACTGGCATCCTAATAAACGATTACAGGAACTCTGGAACAAATATGGCTCTGAAGGCTTTGAACTATCAGTTATTAAAGTGTTAAAGTATGATGACCCACATGAAGATCATACAGCAAAATTAGAAAGTTTGAGAGAACAGTGTCTCGCTGCTGATCCAAATGCAAGGAGGATATGGCGATGAATGAAAAAGTTGTTATGGTGTCAAATGATTATGACCGTATAGATGGCAGAAATGCTTATCAATCTGACATCAAATGTTTAACGTTAGGTGCGCCTATGCGGGAAGAAAATAAAAAAATGCAGATTGCCGCACAGATTTGGAAAAATGATAAAGATGGTGAATTGATTTTGGCCCAGGAGCTGCCCATCCATCAAATATTTGATTTGATGATTTTTTTGTCCAGAACATTGCTTTACTTCAAGGAGGCTTACCGACTCCCCCTTTTATATGACCCGGAAAAACCCACAGTGGAACGAGTTGGAGTACAAGGTGGGGTATTACCAGTAGAAGTGTGTGTAGACAATCAAAATATCAATGAGGACATCAAAGCATTTGCCCAAAGTTTAAATGATTTAGGAGAAATAATTGGAGAACGCAGGCGAGTGCTTAGCCGCATACTAGAAGAGTTGGAGTGTTACTAACAATGAAAAAGACTTGTATTTTGTCACCGGACAGGCAGCTGACTGAAGAGGAACAGTCGCTTGTCTGGAAAAAGCCGCCTTCACATATTGAAAGTGAAGCAGAAAAACGAATATATGAAGAGATCGTACGAAATTGGAATTGCGGTGAAATGAAAATTAGCACCATTTTGCTGGAAGGGGATGCTGGTTCGGGAAAAACCGAGATTGCCAAAGCTTTATCTGCTGATTTTAACCTGCCTTATACGAAAGTAACCTGTTTTGCAGATATGGATAAATCCGATGTCCTGGGTGCGATTCTTCCGGTGCTGTCAGAAGAAGATGGTCATTCTGATAAGGTTGAATATCGCTATTATCCTTCTGAGATTGTTCGTGCATATGAAAATGGATGGCTCTTGGAGATTCAGGAACCGACAGTGATTCGGGATGCTGCTGTTTTAATGGCGCTAAATTCCGCATTAGAACCAGATGGCAGTCTAAACTTGCCAACTCGTATCGCGCATCGTCACCCTGATTTTATTGCGGTTATCACAACAAACCGCGGTTACAATGGCTTCCGGCCCTTAAATGAAGCTTTGCGAGATCGAGTGCAGCATGCAGAAAAACTAGATTTACCGCCTAAAGAAGTGATGATGGAGCGGGTTAAAGCTAAGACCGGTTATGAATCTGAACCTGTACTATCTCTTTTAGCTGAAACGATTATGGTGCTGGATGAGACAGCTCGCGCCAATGCCATTAAAGGTGTGGCCGGTATGCGTTCTTATATCTTTTGGGTGGATGCCGTTCAAAGTGGTGCCTCAATCCAAAAAAGTTTATATTATAAGGTGTTATACAAAATCACGACCGATCCGCAGGAGCTTGTTATTTTAGAGCAGGCGCTGGCTAGTCATGGCTTGACAGAAAAGCTTGAGGAAATGGATCACATCTGTCAATCGCAAAAAGACGGAGAAAATCCTGAAGTAATGGAACTTAATATTACCGAAAACGGAGAATTCTCGGCCAATACAGATCAAGCTGATAAAAATGCAGTGCGTCTGAGAAAATCAGAAGACAGTGAGGGACATTCTGATACGAGCAGTGATAAAAATACTGATATTTCAAGCAATGATAATGGAGAAAATGGCACTCCATTCTATCATGAGCTCGATAAATCAGATACAACCGAATTACAAAAAAAGGAATTTCGTAAACAGTTGAACAGGGAAGCACGGCAAAGTGTTCAAGGAAGTGTCCATGAAGATATTAAGTTGATTGTCCATCGTCCGGAAGTTACCTACCAGAACAGGGAAGAGTATAACCGTATGATGACAACTTTGATGCCAGTTATTCGGGAATTAATCAGAAAAACAAATCCGCTGTTGGAGCATGAATTATCTGCTGAATTCGCGAAATCGAGGTTGTATGGCACAAAATTTTGTGCGGATCAGGTTGCCTCTATGGATTTTCGCACATTTGCCCTCAAGCGTCCGCCTGAGGAAGAACCCTCTATTGCGGTTGCTCTCAGGATTGATGAATCGGCTTCGATGTTAGCCTTTGGCCGATTAGAAGCTGCAAAGCAAGCTGCTGTTGCCTTGTATGAATTTTGCACAAGATGCGGTATTCCAATCATGGTCTACGGGGATACAGCAGACCGCTCCAAGCTTGAGCAAATGTCCATCCATGCCTATGTAGACTTTGAAAGCAAAGATGCAGATGAAAAATATGCTCTTATGAACATTCAGGCTCGCAGCAACAATCGGGATGGCATGGCATTGCGCATTATTTCCGATAGATTGCTTAATGCGCCCCAAAAATCCAAATTAATAATCAGCATCAGTGACGGGCAGCCTAAGGCTATGCCTGATTATTCAGGTGAAAAGGCAGCGTATGATATGAAAGATACTTTGCAGGAATTTAGGCGAAAAGGCATCCAGTTCCTAGCTGCAGCCATTGGACAGGATAAGGAGGCCATCCGAGAACTTTACGGTGCTGAAAACACACTGGATATAACCGATTTGAAGCAGCTTCCAGCAAGGTTGGTACAAATAATCGCAAGGTTCATGTAGTATGATATACTAAAGAGAAATGGAGGTGGTGGCATGGACTGTGTGAAAATAGGCAATTTAATTGCCAAGCTACGAAAGGAAAAAAAACTTACCCAGAGAAATATTGCAGATGCACTGGGTATTCAAAATAAAACTGTTTCAAAATGGGAATGTGGTTTAGGATGTCCTGACCTATCGCTGTGGCCAGAACTATCTACTATTTTGGGTGTTGATATGAAACAGATGATGGAGGGTGAAATCACATCAAATAAGCCGGATAGCGGCAATATTGATAAAGTACGTTTTTACGTCTGTCCTTCCTGTGGAAATATTTTGGTGAGCACAGGAAGTGCCTCTATCTTCTGCTGCGGAAGAAAGTTAGAACGTATCTTGCCTACTGTTGCAACTATTGCACCAAAAATCACGGTAGAGGAAATAGATACTGATTACTTTGTCACTTTTGACCATCCAATGACCAAAGATCATTATCTTTCTTTTGTGGCCTGTGTTAAAAGTGACAGAGTATTTCTAAATCGCTTGTACCCAGAACAAAGTCCAACTTGTAGGTTTCCTATAACTACCGGTGGCAAACTATTTGTTTATTGTATTAAGCATGGCTTATCGGTATATTCAGGTAATCTATAATTAAATTAATATTATCTTCCTGAGATGTATATGTTTGTTGTACTGTCCGTGGCTTTTTTCAATTTTAAACGTTGTTTAAAACAACTTATTGTGTTAAAATATATGCTGATACAAATAAGAGTTTAGGAGGAACCGAAACTATGACAGCCTCAATGCGTTTAAGATAAGCTGGCAATAAAAAAAGCAGAATCTAGCCCCGATGATAGGCTTTTTTGTTGTACTTATTTATACGATATTGAGCATTCATTAGTTACGGTGAGATATAAGTTATTTAACTATACCTTTATTTAACTATGTCTTTAATATGAATGTTTCCAAATTGTATGTATGCAGACCAAAAGCCACATTGTGGATTTAGGCCTGCATTTTTTATTGCCTAGAATGCTATTCAAAATAGAAATTCAAGCAAAATAATATGCAGGAGATAATATAAATGGAAAAATACAACAATTGGAAACTTAAGTTTTATACAATATGGGCAGGGCAGGCAGTATCATTAATCACTAGTGCCATCCTGCAAATGGCGATCATTTTTTACCTTACAGAGAAAACAGGATCTGCGATGGTCTTGTCTATGGCTTCACTAGTAGGTTTTTTACCCTATGCGGTCTTTGGACCAGCTATTGGTGTATTAGTGGATCGTCATGATAGGAAGAAGATAATGATTGGTGCTGATTTAATTATCGCAGCAGCTGGGGCCGTGCTAGCTATTGTTGCATTGTATATGGAGTTACCTATCTGGATGGTTATGGTAGTATTGTTTATCCGTAGCATTGGAACAGCTTTTCATACCCCAGCTCTCAATGCGGTTACGCCACTTTTAGTACCAGAAGAACAGCTTACGAAATGTGCAGGCTATAGTCAGTCTTTGCAGTCTATAAGCTATATTGTTAGTCCGGCGGTTGCAGCACTCTTATACTCCGTTTGGGAACTAAATGCTATTATTGCCATCGATGTATTGGGTGCTGTGATTGCATCTATTACGGTAGCAATTGTACGTATTCCTAAGCTGGGTGATCAAGTGCAAAGTTTGAAACCAAATTTCATAAGAGAAATGAAAGAAGGAATGGCTGTACTACGGCAAAATAAAGGATTATTTGCTTTATTACTCGTTGGAACATTATATATGTTTGTTTATATGCCCATAAATGCATTATATCCTTTAATCACTATGGAATATTTTAATGGTACACCGATGCATATTTCTATTACGGAGATTGCTTATGCCTCTGGTATGTTGATAGGAGGTCTATTATTAGGGTTATTTGGGAATTATCAAAAGCGAATCTTATTAATAACGGCATCAATTTTTATGATGGGGATAAGCTTAACCATTTCAGGATTACTTCCTCAAAGTGGATTTTTCATATTTGTAGTCTGCTGTGCAATAATGGGGCTTTCGGTTCCGTTTTACAGCGGTGTGCAAACAGCTCTTTTTCAGGAGAAAATTAAGCCTGAATATTTAGGACGTGTATTTTCTTTAACTGGAAGTATCATGTCTCTTGCTATGCCAATTGGGTTAATTCTTTCTGGATTCTTTGCTGATAGAATCGGTGTAAATCATTGGTTTTTACTATCAGGTATTTTAATTATTTGCATTGCAATAGTTTGCCCAATGATAACTGAGATTAGAAAATTAGATGCAAAATAAAATAAAGGAGTGTGTTCGTATGATATATAATATTATTCAATCAGTGACAGAAAAATTATCCTCTTTGCCTTATATAGAAGGTATCGTATTAGGGGGTTCCCGTGCAAGAGGTACCCATACAGAGGATTCTGATATAGATATCGGAATCTATTACAAATCAGAATCATTTGACCTGACAGCGATTAACCAAATTGCTACAGAGTTGGATGATGAGAAAAGAAACAACCTTGTTGTATCTCCCGGAGCGTGGGGTGATTGGATTAATGGCGGTGGATGGTTAGTTATAAACGGGTATCATGTTGACTTGATTTTACGTGATATAAAACGGGTGGAACAAATAATCAAAGATACGGAGCAAGGAATTGTTACTGCTAATTATCAGACGGGGCATCCCCATGGATATATAAGTGCTATGTATCGAGGAGAATTAGCGATTAGCAAAATATTATATGCTAAGAATGAAAGCTTATGCGAATTAAAAAAGCAGGCAGAACGTTATCCAACCGCTTTGCAGAAGGGATTAACTGAATTTTTTATGTTTGAGGCAGGTTTCTCTTTAATGTTTGCTGAGAACAATATTGATAAAGACGATGTATCCTATGTTTGTGGACATTGCTTTCGAAGCATATCTTCCCTTAATCAAGTCTTGTTTGCAATAAATAAAGAATACTGTATAAATGAAAAAAAGGCTGTTAAGATGATTGAAGGTTTTAAGATCAAGCCAAGCGATTACAAGGAAAGGGTCGATAAGGTTATTTCCTTAATATCAACTGATGTAGATTGTACAAGAAAAGGAATAGAGATTCTTCAAAGACTAGTAAATGAGGTTAAATACCTGAAAGGAGACCATGTTCAATGACTGGACCAGATAAGAAAAAACTTTATCCTAACGAGAATATAAAGAGCGTTTGCTATATAAGTAATTTGCCTAAACGCCCTAATGTAGAAATTGGCGAATATACTTATTATAGTGATAACAAAAAGTCACCTGAGAAATTTTATGATAATATTGAGCATCATTATGAATTTCTTGGTGATAAACTCATTATAGGTAAGTTCTGTGCAATTGCAGAGGGTGTTAAGTTTATTATGAATGGAGCAAACCATAGAATGGATGGAATTACAACCTATCCCTTTAATATCTTTGGCTGTGGATGGAAAAGGGTTACTCCTACAATAGAACAACTTCCTTTTAAGGGGGATACTGTGATTGGTAACGATGTCTGGATAGGTCAGAATGTAACCATTATGCCAGGCGTTGTAATTGGTGATGGTGCGATTATTGCCGCTAATTCAACAGTAGTGAAAAGTGTTGAGCCATATACAATATATGGTGGGAATCCAGCTAAGTTTATCAAAAAACGCTTTAGTGACGAAAAGATTGAATTCTTGCTAAAGCTTCAATGGTGGAATTGGAGCGAAGAGGAAATATTTAATAATCTTGAAGAGCTAACATCAGATGTGGGATTAGAACAATTAATGGGAAAATAGGAGGGGCAATCAATGTATATGGAAAAAATTATTAAAGAGATGAAAGAAATCTTCAAAGAAATTCCTTTTGGAATTGACCATACTCTCAAGGTTTTACAAAATGCAGAAGAGATAATGAAAGGTGAAAATGTTGAAGCAGAAGAAAAAGAATTAATTCGTATTGTTGCTATACTACATGATATTGGTGCTGTTGAAGCACAAAAAAAGTATGGTTCAATAGATGGACCTTATCAGGAGATAGAGGGACCAACAGTAGCAAAAGATATATTAAAAAAAGTAGAATATGACAAAAATATTGATCGAATATGCTTTATAATAGGTAACCATCACACTCCTTCTAAAATTGATGGCCCTGATTTTCAGATACAATGGGAAGCAGATTTGCTTGAGAACTTAACGGTTATGGATAAAGAAAAGGAACAGCAAAAAATAAAAAGATGTATAGATGAGAATTTTAAAACGGCTACAGGAAAAAAGATAGCTTATGAACGTTTTATCATAGGTTAAAATTTTGATATACATTAGTATTATTATATGTAATAAAAACTCTTTATAGATTGGAATTCGAAAGGAAGGATTGCATGATAAATTAAACAGATGCCATTGAGATAATAACATATGCTGAAGAAAGTGAAATTAACATTAGGATAGATGGCGGTTGGGGAGTAGATGCGCTATTACAAGAGGAAACAAGAGTACACAACGATATTGATTTATTTGTGGAAGAAAGTAATGGTAAAAAGTTTATTGAGATATTAAAAGAGATAGGCTTTGCTGAAGTTACCGAAGCATATACCACCACATCTCACACGGTTTGGAAGGATAGTAAAGGAAGGATAATTGATCTTCATATATTTAAATTCAACGAACAAGAATACATTGTTTTTGAAGGAGAAGCATATCCTCCAGAAGTGTTTAGCGGCATTGGGAAAATAGGCGATAAAATAGTAAGATGTATTGATGCTGAAAATCAAGTATTATTTCACCTGGGCTATGAGCATGATGAAAATGATGTGCATGATGTAAAACTATTGTGTGAGGGATTTAATATTTCTGTTTCGAGTGAATACAAGTAACCAACAGATTCCGGTTTATATGAAAGGGGAAAATATTATTTATGATCATCTAATGTATAGTGGAATAAATTACATTATTACAGGTTCCCCTTATATTTTATATGCAATTGTAGCTTTATATTTGTTTGTTTTACCTATCTGGTTATATTCTAAAAACGGGGTATTTGGAAATGTTTGGACGAGGGAAAACGGGTTTAAGTCACATCTGCCAAAAGGCTTGAAAAAGAAAGTTTTTGCAGTCTCGGCATGCATGTTTATAGTAGTGGTGGTTGTATATGGAACTTGGTATAATTGTATAACGGAAGAAGGTATTACACAAAGACTTTTTTTTGGACAAAAAGCTATACATGGGAAGACATTAATTATTATACTTTATCTGCAAATTTTGATGGTACATTGCAATATACGATTATAATGAATGACGAACCCCTATTTCAATCATGGCTGGTAGTAGTAGTTCTTCAAATATCAATAAGAAAGAATATCCTGAAGGAGAAGATGATTTTATTCTTCATTTAACAAAGAAGTTTGCAGACCAAGGTATTTCTGTAAAAGTGAATAGTTGGGAAAATCTTCATGATAAATTGAGTTATGACTATTGGGATGAGTATTTAGAAGAAATTCGAACAATTGTAGAATAAATCCATTAAAAATGGCTGTACTTTTTATAGCCAATGGCTTCAATTAGTACAGCCAGAATAGTGTTTTGGCTAAAAATAGTGTAGCCAACAACATAAATCCTTGAATATTTCATTTTATCAGTAAAAATGATGGCTACAACGGGTATAGCCATTTTAGTAATTTGGCTATAGAAAATATAGCCATTTCACAGCATTGGCTACAGAAAGTGTAGCCATATGAAATATATAAGGGGTTTCAGGGGATTTTAGCCCCTGACAAGTTGCGATAGGACGGCGATGTCGCTATTGCGTAACTTGCCGTGCATTATCTTACATTCTAAGTGTTCACCACGTAAAGAAAGTGTACCTTAAGCATAGCACCGATAAACAGGAAACAGGAATCTAAAACTACATACTTGATTTTTATAGAAGCATGGTTACTGCCACTTATTTTTATATTAAGTGTAAAGCAGATTAACTGTGCTTTTTTTATTGTAAAGATTAGAGAGAATTTCGCCATTTTATTTTCGAGTTATTTAGAAGAAAAACACCAAAATCTGGTTTTGAAAACAAAAAAAACACCAGTCTAGTTTCTATCGGAAAACTTGAATTGCGGTTAATATATGGATAATACAAAAAGTTCAATAGTCGGGTTCATTTATACTAAAGCTATATGAGATTATAACATATTTGGAAGGATACCGATTGATAATAATACAGAAGGGAGAAGTTTATGAACAAAGAATTCGAGCGCTGCTGCAGACAAATAGCTAAGATGATGGAAAAGTATAGCTCGTTGATTCTGCGAGATATTGAGAAAGAAATTAAATACCGACCAGAACTATTAGAAGTGAATGAAGATAGTAAAAAATCAAGATTTACTACCTATGTGAATTGTTTTTCTGATTATCAATGCAAGGCAGCATAAAAGAAACTTGAATTAAGTAAACTTCATAAGACGGAGAATTCCTTGGATTACATAAAATGCTCCGTCTTATAAAGCTTAGATAAAATAATAATTGAATATGAGTTGGAACAATGATAAAATATAGTTGGGACAATTAAAAACAGTAAATGATTATAAAATTTCTTTCGAGGTAATGATAAAACCATTATGTGGAATATACGAATAAAAAGAGCGGAGGTATACCGATGAAGAAACAGCTAAAATGTTACATTTACACCAGAGTTTCCACTTCCATGCAGGTGGAAGGATACAGTCTGGATGCTCAAAAAGATAAATTGAAAAAATATGCAGATTATCAGGAGATGGTAATTGCTGGTGAATATTCAGATGAAGGCAAATCTGGAAAAAGTGTAGAAGGAAGACCAAAGTTTCAACAAATGCTTCAGGATATAGAAAGCAGCAAGGATAATGTAGACTTTGTACTTGTATTTAAGCTATCTCGATTTGGAAGAAATGCAGCTGATGTACTCAGCTCCTTGCAGAGAATGCAGGATTTTGGTGTGAATCTGATTTGTGTGGAAGACGGAATTGATAGTTCTAAGGACGCAGGAAAATTGATGATTTCTGTATTGTCAGCGGTAGCTGAAATTGAACGTGAGAATATTCTTGTTCAGACAATGGAAGGACGCAGACAGAAAGCAAGAGAAGGCAAATGGAATGGTGGATTTGCTCCATACGGCTATAAGTTGGTGGATGGAGAATTACAGATTGCAGAAGATGAAGCTCCTGTTATTCGTCTGATTTATGATAAATTTGTTAATACCACTATGGGTATTGGAGCAATTGCAGTATTTTTAAATCAGAATGGATACCGAAAGAAAATACGACAGAATAATACCATGGAGACTTTTTCTTCTTCTTTTATCAAAGGAGTGTTGGACAATCCAATCTATTGTGGAAAGCTTGCTTTTGGCAGACGAAAGAATGAGAAAATTGCAGGAACCAGAAATGAATATCATGTGGTAAAGCAGAACTATTATTTGATTAGTGAAGGAATTCATGATGAAATTATTACAGAGGAAGACTGGAATTTGGCACATAAAAAACGTCAAGAAACTGGAGTAGGCAATGAAAAGGTGCATAGCCTTGAGCACGAGCATATTTTATCTGGTATTGTAAAATGTCCTATCTGTGAAAGTGGAATGTATGGAAATGTCAATCGTAAAAAACGTAAGGACGGAACCTTATACAAAGATTACTTTTACTATGCCTGTAAACATAGAACATTCATTGATGGACATCACTGTACTTATAAAAAGCAATGGAATGAAGATAAGGTAAATGATGCGGTTGCTGAGATTATTGGAAAGTTGGTAAATAATCCAAAGTTTGAGAATGAAATTAGGACTAAAATAGGCAATAGTCTCGATACAAAAGATTTGGAAAAAGAGCATACAAAACTTAAAGAGCAGCTGAAACAGTTGCAAGGTGCCAAGAATAAACTTGCTTCACAGATGGATCATTTATCGGTATCGGACAAACATTATGATAAAAAGTATCAAGATATGCAGGAGCGAATGGACGGACTGTATGATGAAATGGATGCTTTAGAACTGTCTATCGAAGAAGTTGAAAATCGTTTGTTCAACATCAAGCAACAAAAAATTTCTGGCGATAACGTCTATCAATTCCTTCTGTATTTTGATAAACTTTATGATAAGATGACCGATGGAGAGAAAAAAGAATTTGTAAAAAGCTTCGTAGAGGAAGTGCATCTTTATGAGAAAGAACAGGAAGATGGCAGATTCTTAAAGCATATCAAGTTCAAATTCCCTGTATTTTTCAATGGAACAGAGACACAGGAACTTGATTGGGACAATGAAAGTACCGTTGAGACTATCGTGTTACTTTCCCGCAGATAATAATAGAATTAAATAGAAATAGGAGGGGGGAGATTCTACGAAGAATCTCCCTCTTGTCACATGCTACAAGAGTAGTATAAAAAATAACAAAGTCTAAGTTTTAAATAGTAAAACACACCTATATATGGTAAAATATAGTTAATAAATTTAGAATTACATTACCGAAACGGTAGAAGGGATGTAATTCAAAAGAGAAAAGTAGACATAGCATAAACATTTGTTGGTAAAGACAAAAGAGCCGGAGGTACTGGTGAAGAAAAAAACACACATTGTTATTATTGGAATCATTTTTCTCTTATGTCTGATAGGAATCTACATTAGTAAAAACTACAAGTTACCCCATTTTCAGGGGCAGATTCATTATGAAGAACGGTGGAATTTAAAAATAGGTAAGACGGGCTATGATAAAAGTGTAGAACTTCCAATGACGTTAGATAAGACAGAAGCTAATAAATACACATTATCTACAACGTTAACCTATCATCCAGAGGAGCAAGATTCGCCGTATGCATTCTTATCTATGAACCATATGTATTTCAAGGTATATTTAGATGATAAAGTTATTTACAGTTATATGAGAGAAGATACACCTAATTTATCTAAGTCACCAGGGAATACCTATGCCATGGTACCATTACCAATGGATTGCCAAGGGAAAGAATTTAAAATTGAATTTTGGACAACGTTAGAGAGCGGATTGGTGTATGCGTTAGATGCAGTAGAGTTTGGAGACTATCCAACTGTGATGCATGAAGCATTTCTAGACAGTTTATTACACAATATTATCGTTATTTGTAATTTGTTTACGGGTATATTATTAGTCATAGTAAGTCAAGTAGTATTAAAAAGAAAAATTAGCAGAGATGCATGGTATATTGGAATGTTTACGATTGTATTTAGCGCATACAATTTAACGGAGAATATGTTTAACCTATATATGATTTCCAATCCATATATTACATATTTACTTAATTTCATTGTATTTGCATGTATTCCGATTCCAATTTTACTATTTTTTAAGAGTAAAGTTCTTAGAAGTTATCATAAGATGTATGATATTGTATATTATTTACTTTGGTGTAATGTAGCAATACAAATTATCTTACATTTCTTGAAAATAAAAGATATTAGACAGTTACTTCTTTGTACACATATATTGTATGTGTGTGTGTTTGTACTGATTTTCATATCGATTCTAAAAACATCCCAAAAGGAATATGCAAAAAAGAGGATGCTTATTTATAGTATAATCCCCATTTTACTGGGAATTACAATAGATGCGATCCTTTATTATTCACATACCATTATAAAAAGAGGTAATACATTTTTTCTCCAATTAGGTGTGTTATGCTTTTTATTATTGCAAGCAAAAGTTGTATTAAAAAATATTATGACTGTGTATAGGGAAAATATTGAAGCAGAGTTATATAAATCATTAGCATTTAAGGATGGGCTGACTGGTGCGTATAATCGAACAGCATATAATCGAGAGATAGAAATTATTTACGAAAATAAAGCGTATAATACATTAATATGTATGTGCGTGGATATTAATAATTTAAAACAAATCAATGATAGAAATGGACACGAGGCTGGCGATTCTGTGATCTGTGATACCTCTCGGTTCTTACATCAATATTTCCAAGAGTTTGGCAAAATATTTCGTGTTGGCGGGGATGAATTTACAGTCATACTTTATGATATTGACGAGTTGAAATTAAAATTACTAATTTGTAATATGTATTTGGAAATTGAAGAATACAATAAAAATGCTTCTATAATAGTGGATTTTGCTTTAGGATATAAGGAGTTTTCAGATTCCGATTTTCAAACTATAGAACAGTGTATTAGTTATGCAGATAAAGAGATGTATGCTATGAAAGAAAGAAACCGATAAGGCAATAAATAATTCAATTTTATGAAACATTAATAAAAAAGAGAAACGTTGCGTATCTGGCTTGAACAAAAGTACATCATCTGTTAGGAATAAACGTTAAAACATGACATATTCTATAATAAAAGGAAAACAGAGCGAGTGAACAATGAGTAATCCTATTATTGATGAGAATTACCTGGATTTATTAGTTGAAAAGGAACTGTTAAGTTATTATCCACAACAATTGACTACATACATTAATAATAAAGTATCTATGGTACATATAGAAATTAAGGAATTTAACCCATGTTTGTTAGGAGAGTATCCCTATCATGTATTTCCATCATGTTTTACGGTAGAGGCTTATTTAGATCTGGAAAAAAGCGGTGTTACTAGAATTCAAAGGAACCCCAATCTGGCACTTTATGGACAGGACGTATTAATAGGAATTGTAGATACGGGAATTGAATACACACATGAAGCATTTCGCTATGAAGATGGAACTACAAAAATTGCTGCTATATGGGATCAAACAATAGTAGACAATGCAAGGATGCCAGTGGGATTTGGATATGGAGCAGAATACAAGAAAGATGATATTGATCTTGCACTACTTTCAGAGAATCCTTTACAGATTGTTCCTACAACGGATGAATATGGTCACGGTACAATTCTAGCAGGTGTAGCGGCTGGAAAACAAGTTTCGTCAGCAAAGTTTAGTGGTGTGGCACCTTTGGCGGAACTCATAATTGTAAAATGTAAACCAGCAAAAATATACAATCGAAGGATGTTCATGATAGAGGATGATGCAATTTGTTATCAGGAAACTGATTTAATGTTAGGAATTCGTTATCTTGTGGATACTGCAGAACGTTTGGGAAAGCCGATATCCATTTGTCTTGGCATAGGAACGGCCCAGGGCGGACACGATGGGCAGGGAGCACTTAGCGTGTATCTCAGTAGCATTAGTCGGAATTCTCGAAAGTCTGTAACTCTGTCTGCAGGCAATGAGGGGAATCGTAGACGACATTATTATGGAACGTTCACAAATCGGGAGCCATACAAAGATGTAGAGCTTAAAATCGGAAAAAATGAAAAAGGACTATCAGCTGAAATCTGGCAATATTCACCACAGCGCTTAGCAATCGATATCCTTTCGCCCACTGGACAAAGAAGTGAAATTGTATATCCGCAGATTAGTAATTGTAGAAAGTTCGAATATATATTTGAGAATCTAACTCTTTGGGTAAACAATAATATTATAGAAATTGAAACAGGGGACCAAGTGATAGTCATAAGATTTCAGAATCCTTTGGAAGGAATTTGGAAATTCAGAGTGTATAACATGGATAATGCGAGTTTTTCATTTCATGCATGGTTGCCATCAGGTGGTTTTATTTCCGATGAAACACATTTCATAGAATCTAATCCATTCACAACCCTTACTTCACCGGGAAATGCTTATACACCAATCACTGCTACTGCATATAGTTCAGTAGACGAAAGCATTTTTATTAATGCAAGCAGAGGATATACGAGAGGAGGCGTGATAAGCCCAGATATTGCAGCACCAGGAGTAGATGTAACATGTCCAGCACTAGGAAACAGCTTTGCAAGCGCGACAGGAACAGGAGTAGCATCTGCATTCACAGCAGGAGTAGCAGCCATGCTATTAGAATGGGCAATTGTAAAAGGAAATTATCCTACAATGACTGGAAATGATATACGAAAAATTATGATACGAGGAGCAGAAACAGATCCAAATCAAATATATCCAAATGAGACATGGGGATTTGGAAGATTAAATATATATCGGATATTTGAAAAATTGCAATAACTAATTGGCAATTGGGGGCGTAGCAAAATGAATTTTGCTACGCCCCCAATTGACGCCACCAGTTGAAATTGAATTTAGTACTTGATCTGTACCTGGTATTTTTCAAGCCAATAGTTAATCTGTACAATATAGGCTAACATTTGTGGACCAGCCATCAATTGTCCATACCATGGTTTTCCATAATCAGAAGGACTAGTGAGAAACTGTTCTACTTTTTTTCGGTCGAGGAATTGAAGAACTGGAGATTGTGAATCGGCCATAATACTTCGGATTTGCGATGCTAATAATTGCTCGTAGTGTGTGTCATATGTTTTTGGATAGGGTGATTTGCGTCGAAACAGTACTTCGTTAGGAAGCAATCCTCTGCCACACTCTCTTAAGAGACTTTTGACTACATCGTTTTTTGTTTTCATATCCCAAGGAACATTCCAGACGTATTCTATGATCCGATGATCAGCAAATGGTACGCGGGCCTCTAGACCAGAATACATACTAGTTCGATCCATACGATCCAAAAGTGTCTGCATAAACCATTTTAAATTTAGATAAGAGATTTCCCGCCTTCGGGCTTCTTGCGGGGTATCTTCTGGTAAACGGGGAGTCTCACTAACCGATTGCTCATAAGTTTGTGTTACATAATCATCCATATCTAGGTAGTCAATGAACTCATCGTTTAGTAGAACTTTACGAGCTTCTAAATCCATAGTCCAAGGAAAGGTATGAGCCTCAAAGCATTCTTTTTTGTGGAACCATGGATAGCCACCAAAAATCTCATCTGCGCACTCTCCGGTCAAGGTGACTTTATTAAATGGCTTTACCTGTGAACAAAAGTACAACATTGAAGAATCAACATCTGCCATTGCAGGAAGATCACGAGCATCTACAGAAGCCTTTAAAAGTCGTGCTTGATCATCGATGCTACACTCTAGAAAATGGTGATTAGAATCTAGAAAGGCTACCATCTGTTCCACATAAGGTCTGTCTTGAGATGGCTGAAATGAGGAGGCTTTAAAGTAACGATCATTGTTGGTAAAGTCGAAAGAAAATGTATTTAATCGTTCGCCTTTCTTCTTTAATTCCATTGAACAAACAGCAGATACTAGGCTGCTGTCAACGCCTCCAGATAAAAAAGTACAGATAGGAACATCAGATATCATTTGTCTTTGAATGGAATCGATTACGAGTTGACATGTCTTTTCAATAGTTTTCTCATAGTTATCTTCGTGAGAATGACTGATAAGACTCCAGTAACAGGTGAGGTTCATACCGTCAATGCCATATCGCAAGTAATGGCCAGGCAGTAGTTCATCAATACCTTGAAACACACCGACGCCGTAAGTTTTTGCAGGACCAATGCTGAAAATCTCATTAAGCCCTTTTTTCCCTAATTCTGGAGTTACCTCTGGATGAGCTAGAATTCCTTTGATTTCAGAGGAAAAGATTAATTCTTGATCCTTTTTCATATAGAATAAAGGTTTGATACCACTACGATCACGATAGAGATAAATACAGTCTTGGATTGGATCTAAAATAGCAAATGCAAAGATACCATTTAATTTCGCTACAAACTGAGGACCATATTCTATAAAACATGTTAAAATCACTTCTGTATCACTTTCTGTTTGAAAGTTCCATCCAAGAGAATGCAATTCATCTTTTAATTCTTTCGTATTATATAATTCTCCGTTGTATACAATGGCCCATGTATGTCCATTTATAGTCTTTTCCATTGGCTGATGCCCAGTATTTAAATCAATAATAGACAATCTTGCATGAGCAAGCCCTGCGTGAGTAGCTAAAAAGATTCCGTGATCATCAGGCCCACGATGCTTTTGCACTTCATGCATGTGTTCCAGAATATTGCTATAATAGGTATTTTTCTTTGTATAATCGATGGTAGGATTATAAAAACCAGCAATACCACACATAATAATTAATTCCCCCTTCTAATGTAAGAAAAAGCTTCCTTTCTAATCATATATAGACTATGTATATGTGCAAGAGTCATGTACTAACAACTTTTTCTTATTGTATACAGAAAAATCCTAGAATATCTAGTTAAGAAATGTGATTGGTGTATGATTTTTTAATAATGGGTCAAAACTCCATGTATAGATTATAAGTAGAGGAAGGGTTGAAATGAAAGATTTTATAGAAAGTTATTTAGAAAATATTATTCCAGTTGCTTTTATCATTCATTGCGGAAATGAAAAGAAAAAAATTGGCCAGGGGGATGCAAAATTTACCGTATCATTAAAACAAATGCCAGACAAAAAAGAACTATTAACTAGTACGTCACTTGCATTAGGAGAGGCCTATATGCATAAGGATATAGACGTGGACAGAGATCTATATGAGGTACTTAATATGTTCATGGGAGAGATGGGGAGATTTAAAAGTAATCATTCTGCACTGAAACATATATTAGATACATCAGCATCTAAAGGACATCAAAAGGAAGAGGTACAATCACACTATGACATAGGAAATGATTTTTATCAATTATGGCTAGATGAAACCATGAGCTATTCTTGTGGATACTTTAAGACACCGGAAGATACCTTGTATCAAGCACAAATGAATAAAGTGGAGCATATTTTAGAAAAATTACATTTAGAATCAGGAATGACGCTTTTGGATATTGGCTGCGGATGGGGATTCCTTTTAATTGAAGCTGCAAAAAAATACAAGATTCAAGGGACGGGCATTACCTTAAGTCAGGAACAGTATGACAAATTCAACGCCAGGATAAAGGAAGAACAACTGGAGGATTATTTGACAGTAAAGCTTATGGATTATCGGGAATTAGAGCATTCTTCTATGGAATTTGATCGGGTGGTTAGTGTCGGAATGCTAGAGCATGTTGGTAGAGGTCAATATGATCTCTTTTTAAAAAATGTGAATGCTGTGCTTAAAAAGCAAGGGGTATTCCTCTTGCATTATATTAGTAGTCTTAGAGAATATCCTGGAGATGCGTGGATTCGTAAATATATTTTCCCGGGTGGGACAATACCAAGCTTAAGGGAAATTATTGACTTGCTACCAGATTATCATTTTTATACCTTAGATGTAGAAAGTCTGAGAAGGCACTATAATAAAACCTTATTGTGTTGGAGAGAAAATTTTTTGCATCACAGGGAAGAAATAGAAGAACGTATGGGAATAGAATTTACACGCATGTGGGAATTATACCTTGCCTCCTGTGCTGCTACTTTTAACAATGGAATTATAGATTTACATCAAATTCTCATTACAAAGGGTATCAATAATGAATTACCAATGAATCGCATAGTGTAAAGAGGAAGGGCAGGATAAATAATGAATACAAATGGAAGATTGAATGATGCGTATAAGAATGCAAAAAGAATTCCACTGGATTCACAATCAAAATTTGTGTTTTTCAGTGATTGTCATAGGGGAGACGATAGTGTATCCGACGAATTTGCTAGAAATCAAACATTAGTAGTTGCAGCATTAAATTATTATTATCAAAATGGATTTACTTATGTCGAAGTAGGAGATGGGGATGACTTATGGTCCCATAGAAAACTCCAATACATTCGTACTGCTCATACGGATGTATTTACGTTGTTAAAAAAATTTTATAAAGAACGACGATTTTACATGTTGTATGGTAATCACAATATCTGTTTGTCGAATCCCAAATTTGTCGCTAAGAATTATTATTATTATTATGACGAATATACTGGAGAAAAGGAACCTCTGTTTTACGGGCTAAAACCTTTGGAATCTATCGTATTAAAAGAAGTAAATACAGGGCAGGAGATCCTAGTGATACACGGACATCAAGGGGACATTTTAAATGATCAGCTTTGGTTTCTATCTATGATTGGAGTTCGTTATTTTTGGAAATTTATGCATGTGGTTGGAATTCGAAATCCAGCAAGTCCAGCAAAGAACCAACATAAGCGGCACCATATTGAGAAGAATTATTCTACCTGGATTCGGCAACATGGGAAAATGCTAATCTGTGGACATACACATCGTATGAAATTCCCTAGAAAAGGGGAAGTGCCTTACTTTAATATAGGGAGTTGTGTACAGACCAAGGGGATTACGACTATTGAAATTGTACGGAAAAAAATCACCTTAGTCGAATGGCGTGTAAGATGCGATGAAGAGGGCATGTTATATGCTGCTCGTAGGGTGATTCGAGGGCCTGTACCAGTACGCCATTGGCGTTAACAGTGTGCATTACAAATTAAAATTTGATAAAGATAGAGTCGGTTCCAAAAGTAGAGCCTGAGAAAACGGCTAGTCAGCAATGACTAGCCGTTTTACTTGATTTGATATAAAATGTTATGAATCGGCGTGAGTTTATAAGATACAAGTCGTATCTACTCGATAGATATGTTCTAGCATGTGGAAAATCTGTGAAGTATATCCCCACTCGTTATCATAAAAACAGATTAACTTAAAAAATGTTCCATTTAATTCAATGCCTTCTCGAGCATCAAAAATACAAGTATTAGAATCACCAATAAAATCGGATGAAACGACTTCATCGTCTACGTACTCTATAATACCCTTTAATGGGCCTTTTGAGGCTGCTTTTACTTTTTCACAGATATCTTCATAGGAGGTCTCAAGCTTTAACATAATATTTAAATCTACGAGAGATACATCCGAAGTTGGAACGCGATAAGAAATTCCGGTTAGTTTACCTTTTAGAGTTGGGATTACTTTGGAGACTGCTTTTGCTGCCCCGGTAGTAGATGGTATCAGATTGCCAAATACTGCACGTCCTGTACGCCAATCCTTTAATGAGCGACAGTCTACTACTTTTTGCTTAGCAGTAGCGGCGTGTATGGTAGACATAAGTCCTTGTTCAATTCCATAGTTGTCTTCTAGAATTTTGCAGATAGGTGCAAGACAATTGGTAGTGCAGGAAGCATTGGAGATGATATTCATATCAGGGGTGTAGTTGTTATGATTAACTCCCATGACAAAGGTTGGTGTTATCTCGTCTTTTGCTGGAGCGGAGATGATAACTTTTTTTGCCCCGGCTTTCAGATGGGCATATGCACGCTCCGTAGTACAGTAAGCGCCCGTAGCTTCTATGATATATTCCGCGCCACATTCATTCCATGGAATGTTACATGCATCACTTTCTTTGTAGACAGGTATTTTTTTCCCATTTACCAGAATTCCTTGCTCATATGTACCAAGCTCTCCTTTGAATTGACCATAGATAGAATCGTAACGAATCATATAGATAATATAGTCATACTCCGCATTTCTTACATTAATTCCGCAAATATTGAATTGTTCTGGGTGCTCCATGGCGATACGGAATGAAACCCTCCCAATACGTCCAAACCCGTTAATGCCAATATTAATAGCCATTTCTTTTGTCCTCCCTTGTTTCATTATTAAAATAACCTTTATGCTCATCGTAACACAGAATTCGGAGAAGTAAAGTGGGAAGAAAGACTTAATAATATTTTAACAAAACCCAGTAAATACAAGGGATTACAAGGAATGGCGAAAGATAAAGAAAAAGATTTCATTGTGTATGTAAAAAAATGCAATACATGATAACAATGTATGTAATAAAGTACATATTATCAAAAAGTTTGATAATTATTTATCTTTGCATACGTACTATTTGGACGAAAGAATCATTATAAATCCCGACTTCTCAAGATAAAGAAGTCGGGATGACAGTATTATGTCACTTTATTGTGTAATGGTTCTTTTATCTGAACGCTCACCTTTCAAATAATTGCCCAATGTTTCAAAAGGATGCCACAACATGATTTCATGCGCCAATAATGGCATAGCGGCTAATGCCGTCAAGAGGCCCCATTCGGAAAGACTAAGATGATAAGTTCCGAAAGCATTGATAAAATACGGAACCTCTGTTACCAATAATTGTAGAGAGAAGCCAACCACAAAGGCAGCAATCATTAACTTATTCGTTAAATGATTCATTCGGAAAAATGATTGTTCTACATCCCTCATGCCAAGTGCATGAAATAACTGGGATAGTCCAAGTACTGTGAATGCGTATGTTTGGGCGCGTGCGAGTATTGCAGGATCTTGGAGTAACATAGTAAGGCCACTTAGGGTAACTGGTGTATTTTTTACGGAAAGCATACCAAGCGGAATCTGAAGAAAAGCAACCATGGTAATGGATGCAATTAAAAGTCCGTAAAAAAGTGTCAAATTGAATCCTCCGTTGGAAAAAAGACTTTCACTTTTTGCACGAGGAGGTCTTGTCATAAAACTTTTATTATTATTAATGTCAATACCAAGTGCCAGCGCTGGTAACGTATCTGTAATTAAATTGATCCACAGAATATGGCTTGGTTTTAGTGGAGAAGAAAGCCCTAATGTAATAGCAATTAACATAATAATTATCTCTCCAAAATTTGAAGAAAGTAAAAAAAGTACTGATTTCCGAATGTTTTCATAAATACTACGTCCCTCTGCAATTGCCTTTGCAATTGTGGCAAAATTATCATCGGTCAGTACAAGATCTGCAGCATTTTTTGCCACATCGGTACCAGTAATGCCCATAGCAATCCCAACGTCTGCGGATTTTAATGAAGGAGCATCATTGACGCCATCGCCGGTCATAGCTACGATCTTACCAGAAGCCTTGAGCGTAGTGACAATTCGTACCTTATGTTCTGGTGATACATGTGCAAATACGGTTGTGCGAGAAAGCGCGTTGGTAAAGGCTGCATCTGACAACGCATCAATATCGCTACCAGTCATGCATTCGGACATTTTACGGGCGATTCCAAGCTCATTTGCTATTGCAAAGGCAGTATCAATACGATCCCCTGTAATCATAATTGTTTTTACACCAGCTGCTTGAAAATCAAGGACTGCTTGAGCTGCCTCTGGACGGACTGGATCCATCATTCCAACAAATCCCAAAAAGACCAATTCATCTTCGGAGGGTGTTTTATTTCCGGAACGCATACCAAGCGCTAACAAGCGGAGCGCCTTACTAGAAAGTTTTGCAGCTGCAGCGTTGATATGGGCACGATGGTTGGCTGTAAGTGGAATAACTCTGCCGTTTACAAATATTTTAGTAGAATGCTTTATAATTTCTTCAATAGACCCTTTGGTATAAGAGGTATAAGAACTACCATCTTGATGGAGGGTTGTCATCATCTTGCGCTCAGAATCAAAGGCAATTTCATCTTTTCTTGGAAAACGCTGTTCTAATTCGGTACGTGAAATGCCATATCTGCCAGCCAAATCAAGTAAAGCTAATTCGGTAGGATCTCCAAGACGATGTTCGGTGGAGATGACAGCATCATTACACAGAGCGAATCCTTGTAAAAATTGTTTTTCTGTTGCGTAGGGAAGAGAGTCTGAATTATAGATATGTTCATTTGTATAACATAGCGTAACAGACATTTTATTTTGTGTCAAAGTTCCCGTTTTATCAGAGCATACAACACTTACAGAGCCTAAAGTTTCTACACTTGGAAGGCGTTTTACAATGGTATTTACTTTTACCATTCTAGAAACGCTTAGGGCCAAAACCATGGTGACAATGGCGGGAAGTCCTTCTGGGACTGCAGCGACAGCCAAAGATATAGCGGTGATCAGCATTTCCATAATGTCTCGTTTTTGTAATACGGCAATTAAAAATAGCAACACACATAAACATACGGATATGATGCTTAGTAATTTTCCTAAATCTCCTAAACGTCGTTGTAGTGGTGTAGTATCAGAAGGTGCTTCGTTGATTAGCCGGGCAATTTTTCCGATTTCAGTATCCATTCCGATTGCGGTAACAACCCCTTCGCCTCTACCATAGGTAACATTGGTAGACATAAAAGCTTTGTTTTCTTTATAGAGATCTTTTTCAACGGGCAAAGATTCTCCGGTCAATGCTGATTCCTCAATTTTTAGGCTGTTGACAGAAGTTAATTTTAAGTCAGCGGGTACTTGTCTTCCAGCGTCTAAGCATACAATATCCCCTACAATCAGATCTTTTGCTGGAATTTCTACTTGCACTTGATTGCGTAGAATAAGAGCTTTCGGGCTTGTCAATTGTTTTAAAGATTCTAATGCCCTACGTGCTTTTCCTTCTTGTATTACCCCTACAGCAGCATTTAAAATAATCACTGCAAAGATGATTATCGTGTCGCTAAATTCTCCCAATAACATAGAAATAGCAGCAGCAACAAATAATACAAAGATGAGAGGATCATTGAGTTGTTCTAAAAAAGACGCCACCACGGTCTTTTGTTTTGCCTCTTCTAATATATTTTTACCACGGTTGCCTTGTAAGTCTAGCTGTTTATTATCCATTTTCATATCCTCCCTGGACTAGTTTCCTATATATTTATCAATACATATGAGGGCATGGACAAAAATATGTTATATTAGTAGGAGAATTAAGACAGGTTATTTAGAATTTTTAGAGACATAAGTCAAATTATAACGTATAATAGTGATATAAAGGCGTACTTAAGAGTAATAGAGGAAATGAAGATGAGTGAGAGACCGACCATGTTGGTAGTTGATGATGTTGAAATCAATCGTACCAAATTGAAAGAATTATTTTATGATAAGTATCACGTTTTAGAAGCAGAAGATGGACAAGAAGCTTTGCATATCCTACGTGAAAATCATATCTATCTGTCTATTGTGTTACTTGATATTGAAATGCCTATACTGGACGGATTTAAAGTATTGGAGATGATACAAGAAGATGAAATGCTCAAGAAGATTCCCGTGATTGCGGTTACGGAATTGAATGAAGAACATGGAATCAAAGCACTAAAGCTTGGGGCAATTGATTTTATAGGGAAACCATTTAATTCAGAGATTGTAAAGCATAGGATTACAAATGTAGTCTCAAAGATGCAGCTAGAGAAGGAACATGTAATAGAAACGATGGACCAAAAAAGAATGTCGGAACTTCGCTTTCAAGCAGAACGTGATGCCTTAACTGGGATATATAATCGAACTACATTTGGGAAATATACAGAGCAGATGATTCGAGCTAATCTAGAAGAACAATATGTGATTATTTGTTGGGATATTGCGAGATTTAAAGTGATTAATGAATTATTTGGCTCCATTACAGGAGATAGAATTCTAAAGGCGATAGCGAATGAATTCATTCACACATTGACGGGTGTGGGTACATATGGAAGATTGGAGTCAGACCATTTTGTGATTTGTGGACCAGAAGACATCTTAGTTCCAGAGACCATTCAGAACATGATGGAGAAATGTCTTAGTAAGATTCCAATTAATTACAATGTAATTATGTATTTTGGCATTTATCGGATAGAGGATTTGAATATTCCTATTGACCAAATGTGCGATAGAGCGAAGCTGGCACTCAATACTGTAAAAGGTAATTATTTGAAAAGATATGCGTACTATGATGATGTGTTAAGAGATGCGCTGCTAGAAGAGCAGGAAATTATTGGTGAAATGAAGCGGGCAATGGAAGAAGGGCAATTTAGTGTGTATCTACAACCCATCTATAGTGTGACAACCGAACAACCTATAAGTGCGGAGGCACTGGTGCGGTGGAATCATCCGGTGAAGGGACAGATTGCACCTACCTTTTTTATACCTATTTTTGAGAAGAATGGTTTTATTACAAAGCTAGATATCTTTGTTTGGGAAGAGGTATGTAAGTATCTGCAGTATAGAAAAGAATGTGGTAAGAAAATGATTCCAATCTCTGTCAACGTCTCTAGAATTAATCTTTATAATCCAAGTCTATGTGAGGAGATTGCGACACTAATCAGAAGGTATGATTTGGATCCTTCTATGCTAAGACTAGAGATTACAGAAAGTGCTTATACAGATAATCCATATCAATTAATAGAGGCAATTAAGACATTAAGGGCGCATGAATTCACCATTGCTATGGATGATTTTGGCAGTGGATATTCTTCGTTAAATATGTTAAAAGATATTGCCATTGATATCCTTAAAATAGATATGAATTTTATAGATGATTTACAGAATTCAGCAAGAGCGGCAAATGTTATGACGAGTATCGTTAGAATGGCAAAATGGCTCAATATTCCAGTCGTTGCAGAAGGGGTGGAGACGAAGGAACAGTTAGATTTCTTGCGCGGGATCGGATGTGACCGGATACAAGGATTCTATTTTGCAAAGCCCATGCCATTGGAAGCGTTTGATCACCTGCTTGATCAGGTAGAAGAAGAGGCTATAACAGAAGAAAATATATTAGACCAGTATGACTTTGATACCATATGGGATTCCAATAAAGAGGTGAATTTGCTTTTTAATGGTATGATTGGTGGGATGGGAGTCTATGAATTGTACGAGGACAAGATGATTGTTGTCCGAGTAAATAGGGCATATTATGAACTGCTTGGGGGAACACCACAAACACTTTTCCAAGATACCAAGGATTCATTTGAAAAAATTGTAGATATAGATAGACCAAGTGTACTTGAAAATTGTAGGAAAGCTATGAGTTCGAAGGAAGTTGAGCAGGTACAAGTTAGAAGATTCCATGAAAATGGAAAGATGCTCTGGTTAGATATCAAGATGAGATATCTGGGAAAAGCCGGGAATAGACCACTGTTTTATTTTGCCTTGAATGATATTACACAACAAAAGCAAGCAGAATTAAGAATTGAAGAGCGGGGAAAACAATATTATCAACAGGGTGAAATGTATCGCATGTTGATGGAAGAGTCTCAGATGATTATGTTTGATTATGATATCTTAACAAAGAACATGCATTATTCTATGCCCATACAAGGTAAAGGAAGAGAAGAATTTTCCATTTATAATTATCCGGAGTTTTTAGGAAATGGATCGGCAATCTGTAAAGAAGATAGTGAAAGAATTAAAAAAATAATGGGGAAGCTAGAAGAAACCATTTGTTCAGGAGAGTTAGAATTTCAGGCTGATTTCTATGGAAATGGGCTTCGATGGTATCGGGCTTATTTGAAAAGTATTACAGATGAGAATGACATCATTTATCGTGTCATAGGAAGGGCGGCAGATATCCAGAAAGAAAAGATTGCAGAAGTGGATACCATAACAAAGCTCTTTAATAGACAGACAACAGAACAGCATATTAATGATATATTATTGGCAAGTGAGGATGGAGAAATACATACCTTTCTTGCGATTGATGTGGATAATTTTAAAAAAGTCAATGATACTTATGGGCATCTATGTGGAGATATATTGTTAAAAGGGATAGGAGAGATATTCCAAAAGATATTTAGAAAAACAGATGTACTTGGCAGGATTGGTGGAGATGAGTTCGTAGTATTTATGAATGGGGTTGGAAGCCCTTCACTGGTGAAAGATAAAGCGATGATGATCCAAGAAGAATTGGAACGGTTCAAAGATGAGAAACAGTGGGATGTAAAAGTAGCCATTAGCATTGGGGTATCTGTTGCGCCTAGAAATGGTACTACATTCAGAGAATTATATAAAAATGCGGATAAAGCACTTTATGTTGCAAAAGAACAAGGAAAGAACCGATTAGTAATACATACGATATAGTAAGAAGTAGAAAAAAGAGGGATAATATGTTACAAGATATTGCACCAAAAAAGTTATTTAATGAATTTTTAATTTTAGAACCACAAGCAGAGGATTATGTTGTGATTTACCAAGACGGAAAGGTATTGTTAAAAGTAGAAGTGGATGGGATGCGTATTCCAACTTATAAAGAGGTAGAACGAGATCTGAAGGGACATAGTGGAGAATATACCTATGCGTTATGCGTAGATGAGCATAGCTTCTTTTTACTAAGAAAAATAACGGGTCATGGAATGGTACAGACAGATTATGAGTGGCATACAACTAGGATATTTCGAACATTGCAACCAACTTGGATGTCATTTGCAACAATTACGGTGTGTCAGCTGAGTCGATGGTACAAGAGCAGAACGTTTTGCGGTGTATGTGGAAGTCCCATGCAACCAAGTACAAGTGAGCGCGCAATGATCTGTAAAACATGTGGACAGATAGAATATCCGAAGATTTCTCCGGCAGTGATTGTAGGGGTATTGGACGGGGATAAAATTATGATGACAAGGTATGCTAATAGCACGTTCAAGAGATATGCATTGATTGCTGGGTTTACAGAGATTGGAGAGACATTAGAGGAAACTGTGGAACGGGAGGTCATGGAAGAAGTTGGGGTTAAGGTGAAAAATATTCGCTATTTTGGCAATCAGCCATGGTCTTTTACAGATACCTTGTTGGTTGGATTTTTTGCAGACCTAGATGGAGATAATACGGTAACATTAGATCGAGAAGAATTAGCAGAAGCTGATTGGTTTACCAAAGAAGATATGCCAGAGGATGAAGAACAAAATATTAGCTTAACATATACCATGATGCATGCATTTAAAACGGGAAATTATCCGAAATAAAATAAGGGTAGGGTGCTCCAAATAGAATTAGAAATCTTCTTAATTGCTATTTGGAATCCCCTGCCCTTATCTTAAAAATTCATTGATTACATGTAAGATGCCATCTTCATCATTGGATTTTGTAATGTAATCGGCACGCTCTAGAACTAAGGGCTGTGCATTGGCCATTGCCACACCAAGTCCTGCACTTTCAATCATAGATACGTCGTTATACCCATCTCCACAGCAAATCATTTGGTCAGCTGTTAGACCAATGCTATTTAGAAGCTTTTGTAAAGAATATGCTTTATCAATATTCTGTGGCATAACTTCTAAGAAGAAAGGTTCGGAACGATAGAGATTGAGATACTTATGAAAGTGATTCTGGGCTGTCGCTTGTACTTGAGCTACAATATCTGGTTCCCCTGTAATTAGTAACTTGTTTATTGGAAAATCTATAATTTTACAAAAATCATTTTCTACATGAATGGGCATATTATTAATTCTTGATTCCAATTCTGTATATTGATTTACCTGCAGTCCGGAGATAATCTGCTGGCTATCATAGGTTAGAATATCTACCGGATATTCTTTGGCAATATGATAGGTTGGAACAATGGCATCTGCAGGAAGTTGTTTATTATAAACTAATTCGGATGTAGCGCAATTGATAATACGCCCACCGTTATAGGATAATATATAGCCGCCATAGTCTCCTAAGTGGAGTTCCTTTGCCAAGGGGAGTACTCCTGGAGTTGGACGTCCGGAGGCCAGAACTATTTTCTTTCCTCGTTCTTGAATATCCATCAGTGCCTCTTTGGTTGGAGGCGTTATGACTTTGTCGGAATTGGTCAATGTTCCGTCTAAGTCTAACACCAATATCTCATATTTCATAACAGGACCTCTTTCTATGTGAAAGTTTGTGTTTGTAAGGCATCAACAATAGTTGGGAAATCCATAAAATGTGAAGCCTTTACCAGAATAGTATCATCCTGCTGAAGAAGATGAGGTACTTCTTTTAGAAAGTCTTCTTTGGTAGAAAAATGTAGGAACATGCCACTGTTCTTGTTGGATTTTTGTTGTGCATCTTGTGCACCCTCAAGGGTGTTTTCTGATAATTCTCCAATGCAACATAACAGATCAACATTGGAAGCCACGGCATATTGACCAACGTCATAGTGCATTGCTTTTTCGTCTTTTCCCAACTCGCCCATATCACCAAGGATAGCAACTCTTCGCCCGAGTGCATAAGATAAGACATCTAAGGAGGCTTTCATAGATACTGGATTGGCATTATAGCAATCGTCTATGATAGTAAATGCCTCTGCATCTATGATGTTATTTCGGCCAGAAACAGGGGTTAAGGATTCAATCCCTGATTTGATTTGGGATAAACTTAAGCCAAGTGCATTCCCTACACAGGCACCTGCTAAAGCATTGTATACCATATGGGCACCAGGAATATGAATGGTAGCTTGCAGCGGTTCTTTTTCCAAGTGTATCAAACAGGAGGTACCTTTTAACCCTAAGTTCTCGATATGTGTTGCATACGCATCATGGCAATCAGATAGACCAAAAAAACAAGGAATAATGCCTTTGGTTTTGCCAATGGTAGAAAGTAGATCATCATCCCCATTCAATATAATAGAGGCGTCTTTTTGCATATATTTGAATATCTCTGCCTTTGCTTTTAAAATACCCTCTCGGCTCTTAAGGAATTCTAAGTGACAATAACCTATATTAGTAATGACACAGACGTCTGGTCGAGCCATTTTAGCGAGACGTTCCATTTCCCCAAATTCACTAATGCCCATTTCTAAGATTGCTACTTCATGTTCTTGGCGAATATTAAATATGGTGAGTGGGAGACCAATTTCATTGTTAAAATTACCTGCGGTTTTTAAGACGTGGTATTTCTGCTCCAATACGGAGGCGATCATTTCTTTGGTACTTGTTTTTCCAACGCTACCAGTAATCCCTACCACTTTGATGTTCAATGATAGGCGGTAATACTCTGCGATTTCTTTCATTGCCTGCAGGCAGGAATCGACTAATATATAAGGGTAAGTAGCACCTTCTATTAATTTTTCAGAAAGTGTACATAATGCGCCGGATTCCATGACCTGAGGGATGAATGTATGACCATCCACTCGCTCTCCGCGAATTGGAATAAATAGGAAGCCTTGCTCAATTTTGCGGCTATCAATGGTCACTCCAGTTACCTCTAAGGGAAGCTTTTGGGAATCACCGTAATAAGTACCGTTGCAGGCATCCGTAATTTGTTTTAAGGACATATTTTTCATAATTAATTCCATCCTTTGTCTAGTGTTATTGATATCTTTCTAATGATTTTTGAATAATCAATTCACATAAATCGCCGTATTCGATGCCGGCAGCTTTTGCTTCCTTAGGAAGCAAGCTTGCAGAAGTCATACCAGGAAGACTATTTACCTCTAGGCAATAAATATGGTCATCTGCATCTAAGATAAAGTCGGCTCTTGCGTATATATCTAATTTTAGTGCATGGAAAGCATCTTCTGAAGCTTGTTGCATGCGTACTGCAATTTCTTCTGGAATATCTGCTGGACAAATCTCTTGCGTATATCCATCTTGGTACTTATTCGCATAATCAAAAAATCCAGAATTAGGTATAATCTCAATCACAGGCAATGCCTTGCCGTCGATGATACCCACTGCAAATTCACGACCTTTGATATATGGCTCAATAATAATTTCATCTTCATATCTAAAAGAATCTTTCACGGCCTGATCAAAGGCAGATTCTGTCTCAACAATGTATACCCCAATACTAGAGCCACCAGAGCATGGTTTAACGACAAGAGGCAACGACAGGCCCAAATCTGATAAAGAATGGTCTCGTTCTCTTCTTTTTAACCAAGTACCACCTGGTGTTGGGATATTTGACATTTTAAATATTTGCTTTGTGCATCCTTTATCCATTGCTAAAGCACTTCCCAGATAATTTGGACCGGTGTATTTAATACCAAGGACATCAAAAGTAGCTTGTAATTTTCCATTTTCTCCCACGTCACCATGAAGACCCATAAATACAATATCTGCCAATCGACAGATTTCTATGACATTTGGTCCAAGAAAACAACTGGATTGATCCTTTCTAGATGCCTTTATAGCGGCTAAATCAGGTTCCGTTGTTTTGATACCATCTGCAATGGCTAATCCTCCATCAGGAAGAGAAAAAATGTCTTCCAATCGTGTACTATCATATTCGAGTCCAAGATATACATCTAACAAATATGCTTGATGACCTTTGGCACGTAATGTTTTGCATATACCAGCTCCTGAGGTAAGAGAGACATCTCTTTCGGTACTAAGACCACCTGCTAAAACAATAACTTTCATAGTTCATTCTCCTATTCCTTTACCATACTCATTTTATCTAATAACTCTTTCTTTACACTATATAACTCTGGGGATAAGTCAATGTATACTTTGTGTGGATTAAAGAGACGTTTTACTTCATCCCATAGGGTATTCTTTTCTTTTTTGCAATAAGCAGCAATCTCCATAACAGATGGTGATTGGTATACACATTCCCCTTGCTTGAAGATTGGTTCGAGAAGCTCCCGCATCACGTAAGTGCCACCTTTCAGACGTGTTTTCTTCCATGTCTCTAATGGATCAAAGAGTAATAAATCTTCTTCTTCGTGAAACTCTTCCGTTACAAAACAAATCAAATCTGCGAGCAATTTACCGGTGGCTTTATCGTAAATTCTATAGATTGTCTTATTACCTGGGTTGGTTATTTTTTCCGTGTTCTCAGATAGTTTGATTTTTGGTACGAAATCACCAGAATCGTCTTTAATAGCAGCTAATTTATAGACGCCGCCAAACGCAGGACAATCTTTAGAGGTAATCAAATTTGTACCTACACCCCAAGAAGTTATGGCAGCCTTTTGCATTTTTAAATCGTGAATCAGGTATTCATCTAAGTCATTAGAAGCAGAAATAAATGCATCTGAAAAGCCTGCTTCATCAAGCATCATACGCGCTTTTTTGGAAAGGTACGCTAAGTCCCCACTGTCCAATCGGATGCCATAACTCTTTAATTTGATTCCAGATTCCCGCATCTCGGTAAATACTTTAATTGCATTTGGAACTCCAGATTTTAAAGTGTCATAGGTATCTACTAATAAACAACAAGCGTCTGGATATAAATCTGCATATGCTTTAAAAGCTGTATATTCATCAGAAAAACTCATAATCCAGCTGTGAGCATGAGTCCCTTTTACGGGAACATCAAATAACTGACCAGCTAATACATTCGAAGTGCCGACACAACCTCCAATCATAGCAGCCCTAGCCCCATATAATCCAGCATCAGGACCTTGTGCCCTGCGTAGACCAAATTCCATAATACCATCGCCGCCAGCGGCATAAACAACGCGAGCTGTCTTGGTTGCAATGAGTGATTGGTGGTTGATAATATTTAAAAGTGCAGTTTCTACTAATTGTGCTTCCATAATAGGGGCTACTACTTTCAAAAGAGGCTCCTTTGGAAATACGACAGTTCCTTCTGGAATAGCATAAATATCACCACTAAAATGGAAACCACTTAAGTAGTGCAAGAACTCCTCACTAAAAATATTTAAACTGCGAAGATAATCTACATCATCATATGAAAAGTTCAAACTTTTGATGTAGTCAATCACTTGCTCTAAACCAGCAGTGATAGAATAGCCAGAACCACAAGGGTTGTGACGAAAAAAGATATCGAATACAACAGTTTCATTTTCGGGACGATTAAAATATCCCTGCATCATTGTTAACTCATAAAAATCCGTTAGTAGAGTTAGATTAAGCTTGTTCATTTTTTTACTCCTTTATATGTTATGTATATTTGATTTATAACTGTTATCTCCAAGGTAAATATATCGACTTATTATAGCACTTTATTAAAAAAATGTAAAAGAAAAAGTAGTTCTTGTCAGAATAGGAAAGTCCATATTATAATAGTAATTAATAAGTTTATTAAAAGAATGTGGAGGGCGTCCATATGACACCGGTATATAAAGTGAAAACGAAGCACGAAAAAGAAGTTTTAAAGGCGTTTATTAAACTCACCTACAGGGTAAGGCATCCCAAATCTACGTCAAGATTGTGTATATTTGGCATTATGTTATTTTTTCTAGCGTATGCATTTAATGGCACCTTGGGAACTTATATTTGTGCTGGATTAGGTGGTGTTTTCATAGTATTTGCATTTACACGACAAAATATTGCTTTAAGAAAATTAATGGCCAATGATGAACTGTATCAAAAACAAACCGAAGTTCAATTTACATTTGGAGAAAGTGAATGGGTGATTCATAATGGCCTTTCTGATCCAAAACAGCATATAAAATATGGCGAAATTAATGTTGCGTATAAAGATAGTCAATATTATTATTTGAGTGTAAATAACCAAGAATTGCATGTATTACCACGGAAAGATTTTATACAGGGGGATGAGGAAGCATTTCAAGATTTCCTAGAGGGCAAGATTGGTGAACCGTTAAAACCGTTGAATATCCCTAGAAAAGAAAAGTGGAGAATTTTTAAAGAGGCACTAGCAATTGCGTGGGAGCAGCGTGGAGAGAAACCAAAAGAAAAAGAATAAAAAATGGCATCGAATCAAAGGTTCGGTGCCATTTTTATCACAGAAATCAGTCCATACTGTATTATTTAAAATAACAGTTATGTGACAAACTCACAGAAGGTATACTAAAAATTGTATATACTAAATCAAATGTATCAACATGTTAGCTATCAAATGGAACGTATGAAAGGAGTTGGGACGCGTGGAATATATCATTTCACTGTTAGAGGGAATCATTACGTTTATTTCCCCATGTTTGTTGCCTATGTTGCCTATATATATATCCTATTTTGCCGGTGGTCAGATGGATACAAAAAGCCATAAGACCTTAAAAAATGCACTGGGTTTTGTATTGGGATTTACCATTGTGTTTGTATCACTTGGAGCATTTGCAGGAACGATTGGAAAATTATTACGCAACTATCAGAGCATTGTAAATGTGGTGGCAGGGATAATTGTCATTTTATTTGGCCTATCTTTTCTCGGGGTGATTCAGATCAAATTATTTAAAGGAGCCAGCAATTATTCTAAAGCAGGGGAGTTAGGGTTTTTCTCATCCATGATATTTGGAATTGTCTTTTCAGTAGGCTGGACCCCTTGTGTGGGTGCATTCCTAGGGTCAGCATTGATGTTAGCTTCCTCACAGGGGTCAGCGATGAAAGGAATCATCATGTTATTATGTTACTCTGTAGGACTGGGAATTCCCTTCGTGATTAGTGCAATATTGATTGACAAGTTAAAGAGTACGTTTGACTTTATTAAGAAGCATTATTTGGTGATCAATCGTGTATCAGGTATTTTTTTGATTGCAATTGGGATATTTATGATGACAGGAATGATGGGAAAATTTTTAAGTTTTATCACGATTTAAATAGAAAACAGTGATGAAAATCAAACAGATTGAAAATAGGAGGAACATCTATGAACAAGAAGGTAAAAATGCTAATAGGAATTGTTGCATTTGCAGTTTTATTAGTTGGAGCATTTTTTGTCTATAAAGATTTGACAAATCAATATAATTCCAAGAAAATCACAGAACAGACACAAAAAAAGAAGGCAACAGAAGGGAATGCAAATAATACAGTAGAATCAACGCCAGAATTAACAGTCTTAGATCAAGAAGACAATCAGGTTATGCTTTCTTCCATGAAAGGCAAACCCACTGTTCTCAACTTTTGGGCAAGCTGGTGCCCGTATTGTGTAGCAGAGATGCCGGATTTCCAAGCAGTATATGAAGATCTTGGAACGGAAGTAAATTTTATGATGATTAATGTTACGGATGGGGAGCGAGAGACCAAAGACAAGGCGATTGCTTTTATGCAAGATAAAGGCTTTTCCTTTCCAGTATACTATGATACAAAGTTAGAAGCGAGTTCCTATTTTGGAGCCTATGCACTTCCTATGACTATTATATTGGATGGAGAAGGGAAGGTAGTAGATGGGATAAAAGGAAAAACAGATGAGGCCACTTTACGAAGTATGATTGAAGGGGCAATGTAGCAAACAAACAGCAGAGTGGTATTTCGCCACTCTGCTGTTTACACATATAATCATTATAGAATTACAAATGCAACGAAGCGGCATTCTTATGAATGGTTTCCGAAATGATGGATTGACAGTATGCACCTAGATGCTTGCGTTCTTCTTTATCCAAATCTTTTGGATAAATAGGTGCTCCATATTCAACAATGACATGTGTTTTCTTCATTTTTGGAAAATGATTTTCAAATATTTCGGCAGTATTATTCAATGATATAGGAATAATTGCACATCCTGTCTTATCGGCAATTTTCAAAGCACCGTCTTTAAAGTCTAGCATACTCAATTCTTCACCACTATTCCTTGTACCTTCTGGAAAAATACAGATAGAAATTCCTTTTTTTATGCATTCAATTGCCTGAAGGATTGTTTTTAGACCTTCTTTGGGATTTTCACGGTCTAAAAAAAGACAATAGAGACGCTTCATCCAAGTGTTGAGTAGAGGGATGTGCTCCATTTCTTTTTTTGCAACGTATCCAGTCAATCGTTTGCAACGAGAATAAGTTAGCAAAATATCAAAATAGCTGCGGTGGTTAGCAATAAATAACACAGGTTCATCTGGTACAAGTTCTTCCCCAATGACAGTTGTTTCTACTCCTGCTATGTTAAGAATTATTTTAAAAGCCCATTGTACGATCCGTAGGGAACTATAATCTCTAGCCTTTGGATTGAATAGTCCAAGGAACCATTCTATCAAGAAGATTGGAATAGAAAAAATTAGAAATAAAATTAAAAAAGTTGCAACACATATAAAACGTAACATAATTTATCCTTTCTAGTAGAATGAACATTTAAGCATATACCATTCTTTCTAGAAATATTTTAGCATATAAGGGTATGAAAAAACAAGAAAGATAATAAGATGATAATGAGAACAAAGTATGAGGATCATTCATGGCTAAATGGACGAGAGGACTTGTGTGTTTCTGCATCATTCTTATGATTACAGGATGCTCTGTGAAAGAATATAAAACAGACAAGTTAAAGGATTTGGAGTTTACAGTTGTTGATGCTGATAAGTTGCCGGAGAATCTAGCACCTCAGATTGAAGAACGCAAGGAAAAACCAATGAAACTTACATATGAAGAACAAGATTATCTGTATATTGTAGTTGGTTATGGAACACAAGAAACAAGTGGATATAGTATTGAAGTGTCAGAACTTTATGAGACGGAAAATGCCATATATATACATACGAATCTTTTGGGACCTTCTAATGAAGAAAAGGTGGAAAAGGTACCAACTTATCCAACGGTAGTTGTAAAAATTGAAAACATTGATAAAAATGTAGTGTTTAATTAGAAGGGGGATACTATGGAATTAATTAAAAAGCAGATTCATTGTAACAAGATAGGGAAGAACATTATTGATCAATTCTACGTAGATGAGGATATAAACGTTCCAGATAGTAAAGGTGATGTTAGTAGAATCGTAGAAGGCGAAGGAAAGATAAGAATTGATGAAATCAAGCATGTGGAAAATTATTTGCGAGTAATTGGCAAGCTATTTTATCAAATTTTATATGTCACGGAAGAAGGAGAACCACACTTAGCTGCAATAGAAGGAAAACTTCCAATTGAAGAGATGATATATGTGGAAGGTGAGGATGCAGAGCGTTGTTATATTAAAAATACTAGAGTAGAATTTCAAACATCGTTGATTCATCCTAGGAAAATAAGTATGAAAACAATGGTGGAATTGGAAATAAGTAGAGAAGAGATTCGTGATGAAGAAACTACCGTAGACGTAGAAGGTAGTAATACATTGTTTAAAAAATATAAACCGATTAATATTTTGCAAATGCATACTTGTAAAAATGATACATACCGTATCAAAGAAGAAATGAAGATTCCGGGAACCAAAGAGAACATAGGAACACTTTTAATGACCAAAATGGATTGCCGTAAATTAGACAGTAAGTTGGTGCAAGATGAATTATTAGTCAACGGAGAAATCCAAATTTTTTGTATGTATATGTCAGATGAATGCAAAGAAGACTGGGTTGAGCAAAGTATCCCATTTGAAGGCAGAGTAGAGTGTTATGGTGTTGAAGAAAGTATGTATCACTATGTTACATCTACATTAGAAGACATTATGGTAGATGTGCGGATGGATGAAGATGGAGAAATGAGAATACTGGGGATTGAAGGGACACTTCAGATGCGCATCCAAATCTATGAGGAAGAAGATATTGAAATATTAGAAGATATGTATTCTCTTGAATCTGAGTGTGAACTAGAAAAACGGGAAGCTGTATATGAAGAAATGTTATTAAGAAATCAATCGAAGTGTAAGGTGTCGGAACAATTGTCTCTTCCAGAATTAAAAGATGATATTCTTCAGATTTGTCATAGTGATGGTGTTGTGCAGGTAGAGCACACAGAGGTTGTAGATGGTGGTGTGCAAATAGAGGGAATTCTACATATTTCATTCTTATATGTAAAGGCAAACGATGAAGTTCCTTTTGATACGTGGCAAGGAATGGTACCATTTACACACTTATTAGAAGGTACGGATGTAAATCAAGAAATTTGCATTGATATTCATAGTTCCTTAGAGCAGCTGTCTATCACGTTAGCAGGAAGTGACGATGTGGAAATCAAAGCGGTTCTTGTTTTCAATAGTTTTTTAAGAAAGCCAATTAATGTAGATGTGATTACAGATGTGACACTTTTGCCTTATTCGGCAGAAGAAGCACAAAAAAGACCGGGAATTGTTGGATATATCGTAAAAGAAAATGATGACCTTTGGAACCTTGCAAAGCGCTTCTATACTACAATGGACGGGATAAGGGAAGTGAATAATTTAGGGGAAAAAGAATTAAAATGCGGAGATAGAATATTGATTTTTAAGGAAAATATGAGTATACTATAGAAACAATGTATACAAGATACAACATAGAAACAGTGATCCGCCACAGAATTGTGGCGGGTCAATAGGCATACTTGAGAAGAGGTGCAATATGCAACGATTAGAATTAAAAGCATTAGCAAAGGTCAACTTAGGATTGGATGTGATTGGAAGACGGGAGAATGGCTACCATGATGTCCGGATGGTGATGCAGACTATTTTTTTGTATGATAATGTAATATTGAAACGTAGGACAAATCCAGGGATTCAGATCGAGACGAATCTGTTCTTTCTACCAATCAATGAGAACAACATTGCGTATAAAGCTGCGAAACTATTGATGGATGAATTCCAAATAGAAGAAGGGGTATCTATCCTGTTAGAGAAACATATTCCGGTTTCGGCAGGGCTGGCAGGAGGAAGTTCTAATGCAGCAGCAGTGTTGCACGGTATGAATAAGATGTTTGGGCTTGGATTATCGAGGCAAGAGTTGATGGAACGAGGCGTGCAGTTAGGGGCGGATGTTCCTTACTGTATTATGCGTGGTACGGTACTCGCAGAAGGAATTGGTGAAAAGCTAACGCCACTATGTCCAATGCCAAAATGTTATATCTTAATTGCAAAACCGCCGATTAGTGTATCTACACAAATGGTGTATCAGAAATTGGATTCGGTAGCAATTACAAAGCATCCAGACATTGATGGTATCTTAAAGGGATTAGAAGATGAATCCTTAATCGATGTAGCAGAAGCTATGGGGAATGTACTGGAACAAGTAACAATTGAAGCATACCCCATTATAGAAGAGATTAAATTGGTGATGAAAGAACATGGAGCACTTAATGCCATGATGAGTGGGAGTGGTCCTACGGTATTTGGGATTTATCATGAACGCAAAACAGCAAGGGCGGCACAGCAAAAGATAAAAGAGTTAGGATTAGCAAAGCAAGTGTATCTTACCAATGTGCACAATGCAAGGAGGAATTAACATGGAACACGATTTTGACGTAGCAATGAATGAGTATTTACCACTTAGAGATGTGGTGTTTAATACACTAAGACAAGCCATTCTAAGAGGGGAATTAAAGCCAGGAGAGCGACTAATGGAAATACAACTGGCAAATAAATTAGGCGTAAGCAGAACCCCGATTCGTGAGGCAATTCGCAAATTAGAGCTGGAAGGATTAGTATTAATGATTCCACGAAAAGGTGCAGAAGTAGCAGAAATTACGGAGAAGAATCTGCGTGATGTATTGGAAGTCCGTCGTGCATTGGAAGAACTGGCAGTTCGGATTGCTTGCGAAAAGATGACCAGAGGACAGATGGAAGATTTGAAGATTGCAGCAAAGGAATTTGAACAAACGTTGGGAAGCAAGGATGTAACGAAGATTGCGGAAGCGGATGTAAAATTTCACGATGTGATTTATTTTGCTACAGACAATCGAAGACTGGTACAATTGTTGAATAATTTGGCAGAGCAAATGTACCGCTATCGTGTGGAATATCTAAAAAGAGAAAATACGTATGACAAGATAATTGAAGAGCATGATGATTTGATTTGCAAAATTGAAAATAGACAAAAAGATGCTGCAGCATCTGTGACATGTAAGCATATTGATAATCAAGTAGAGGCAGTGATTGATACAATTCGTGAAAAAAAATAGTAGGCGTGTATAATCTTGCATCAATATGTGTATACTCCAAGTACTTAAGGAGGTACATATATTATGAAATATAAAAAAATAATGATGATTGGGATATCCATTTTAATAGCAAGTGCGATTACCGCAGTAGGTGTTAGAAATGTAAGGGCCAAAGAAGATGCAAGAAAACAAAAAGCACAAGAGCATTTAGCAACAGAGGTGTTAAGATTCCATGTATTAGCTAATAGTGATAGTGAGAAAGATCAAGCTTTGAAAATGCAAGTAAAAGAAGCGGTGCTTGCGTATATGAAAAAGGAACTGCCAGAGAGTAAAGACTTAACCCAAACAAAAAAATGGGTAGGTGAGCATGAGGAAGACATCAAAATTATTGGAGAAGAAATTGTAAAAGAAGCAGGTTATGACTACAAAGTAACGGCGCAGTTAACTACTTGCCATTTTCCGGATAAAACCTATGGTGATATTACCTTTCCAGCAGGAGATTATGAAGCCTTACGTATAGAAATTGGAGATGCAAAAGGGCATAATTGGTGGTGTGTGTTATATCCTAATCTTTGCTTTGTAGATGCAACACATGCAGTGGTACCAGAAGAAGGAAAGGAAGAATTGAAGGCAGTATTGACAGAGGATGAATATGAAATGGTTACTGCAACCTCTGATTTTAAGGTTAGCTGGTATTTTTTAGGCGATAAATAATAAAAGGGATACGACAGAGATAGACGGAGGAGACAAATGATAGATTTTTTAGTAGCACATTGTATCAAAGATCATGAAGCGGTTGAAAAGGTGTCTGTACGCACGGCTTATGGGGTATTAGCAAGCGTGGTAGGCATCTTTTGTAATGTGTTGTTATTTGCCATGAAATTTATAATAGGCTTAGTATTACATAGTATTTCTGTCACTGCAGATGCATTTAACAACTTATCAGATGCGGGATCTTCCATTATTAGTCTTATAGGAGTAAAATTAGCAAGTAAACCAGCGGATGAAGAGCATCCTTTTGGCCATGGCAGAGTGGAATATATAGCAGCTTTAAGTGTTGCATTTTTAGTAGTGCAAGTAGGATTCACATTTTTTAAGGACGCGATTAGTAAAATAAGGGAGCCAGAACAGCTAAGATTTCAGATGGTTTCTATTATAATCTTATTGCTTTCTATCATAGTCAAGCTTTGGCTTGGGATATTTAATAAAAAGCTTGGAACCAAAATTGATTCCAAAGTCATGATGGCCACGGCCACGGATGCACTGGGAGATGTGGTTGTAACGGCTTCTACCATTCTCTCCCTAATCTTTTGGAAATTAACAGGGATAAATATTGATGGGTTTGTTGGGCTGGCTGTATCACTTTTAGTTATTTGGGCTGGGATCAACATTGCAAAAGAAACCTTGGAACCATTGATTGGGGAGGCTATTGCACCAGAAGTATATGAACAAATTACAGAATTTGTAGAACACTTTGATGGTGTTGTGGGAAGCCATGACTTAATTGTACATAATTATGGACCTGGAAGAAGCATGGCATCTATTCATGCAGAAGTACCCAATGATGTGGACATAGAAAAGTCTCACGAGATTATTGATCGCATTGAACGAGAGGCGCTAACTTACTTGGGAATGTATTTGGTCATTCACATGGATCCAATAGAGACAAAGAATGAAATGGTATTAGAAGTGAAAAAGAGAGTGAACCAGGCTCTTTCAGAGATTGATGAAGAAGTAAGTATTCATGACTTTCGGCTAGTGGATGGTGAGGAAAGAATGAATTTGATATTTGACATGGTGGTTCCACATGAGTATCATCACGAGAAACAAGAAGAAATCAAGCAACAGTTAATGGCTAGACTGCAACAGATAAACCATCGATATTGTTGTGTTATTACGATTGAAAAGAGCTTTGTAGCAGACGTAAAAGGAGAGGAGAATTAGTATGCAATTAGGGAAAAAACAAGTATTAACAGTAGTCAAGGAGGTGGATTTTGGTGTCTATCTTGGGAGTGAAGAGGAAAAGGTGTTACTGCCAAAGAAACAAGTGCCAGAGGGAATTGAATTAGGGGATCCAATAGAAGTCTTCTTATATAAGGATTCGGATGATCGTCTCATTGCCACCACCAATACACCAAAGTTGCAATTAAATGAAATTGCGTTATTGACAGTAGCAGATGTTGGGAAATTCGGAGCATTCTTAAATTGGGGGCTGGAAAAAGATTTGTTCTTGCCATTTAAAGAACAGACGGGTAAGGTGGCACCAGGAGATAATTGTCTAGTGACACTGTATGTGGATAAAAGTAAACGTTTATGTGCAAGCATGAAAGTATATGAACTGCTATCCACAGATGCACCATATGTGAAAGATGATCAAGTCACTGGTATCATATATGACACTAGTGAAGACTTTGGATTATTTGTAGCGGTAGATCATCTGTATTCCGCATTGATTCCTAAAAAAGAAGTGTATGGACAATTGACGGTAGGTCAAACCGTAGAAGCACGAGTAACAGAGGTAAAACCAGATGGAAAGCTTGACCTAGCCATAAGAGCGAAAATTCCCGAACAAATGGATAAAGATGCTGCCATGATATTAGAGGCAATGGAAAAACGAGATGGAATTCTTCCATTTAACGATAAGGCAGATCCAGAGCTTATTAAATTTGAATTGAATTTAAGTAAAAATGCTTTCAAGAGAGCTGTAGGCAGACTCCTAAAAGAAGGGAAGATAGATATCCTAGAAAAAACAATTGCAATCCGAAAGAAATAAGGTATAATAAAGGCAAAGACGTAGATTAGAAAGGAGATTGAAGATGAAAGTACAAAATATTTCAAACATTGAAAAGTTTTTTGAAGTAGTTGATAGTTGTGTAGGTAAAGTAGAGTTAGTAACAGGTGAAGGGGATAGACTGAATTTAAAATCAAAGCTTTCTCAATACGTTTCTATGGCTAATATTTTTTCCAATGGGGAAATTCCAGAGTTGGAGATTATTGCATATGAAAAAGAAGATATTGATCGATTGGTATCCTTTATGATCAATGGCTAATAGCATACTATAGTAGAGACAATTGGGGACGAGGGTGTTGCACAGGAAAAAGGGAAACTTTTTTCTTGTGAGAAACATCCCCGTCCTTAGCTTTTTAGGAGGAAATTATGAGTTTTGCACATCTGCATGTCCATACAGAATATAGCCTGCTGGATGGCTCTAATAAAATAAAAGAATACGTTGCAAGAGTAAAGGAATTAGGGATGAATAGTGCGGCCATTACAGATCACGGAGTCATGTTTGGAGTGATAGACTTCTACCGTGCAGCAAAGGCCGTTGGAATTAATCCTATTATTGGCTGTGAAGTATATGTGGCACCGAATTCCAGATTTGACAGGGAGATTGCAGGTGGTGAAGATCGATATCACCATCTTGTTTTGCTTGCAGAAAATAATGTGGGTTATGAGAATTTGATGAAGATTGTTTCGAAAGGATTTATAGACGGTTATTATTATAAGCCGCGAGTGGATGCAGAAGTGCTAGAGATGTACCATGAGGGAATTATAGCATTAAGTGCCTGCCTAGCAGGAGAGGTGCAGCGTAATTTAATGCGAGGATTGTTCGACGAGGCAAGGAATGCAGCGCGTAAGTATGAGACGATTTTTGGCAAGGGAAATTTTTTCTTGGAGTTACAGGATCATGGACTGCAAGAGCAGGCAATTGTGAACCAACAATTAGTAAGGCTCGCTACAGAACTTCAGATAGATTTAGTTGCGACCAATGATGTGCATTATACCTATGCAGATGATGAAAGTTCGCATGATATTTTATTGTGTATACAAACAGGAAAAAAATTGGCAGATGAAAACCGGATGCGCTATGAAGGCGGACAATTTTTTGTCAAGTCAGAAGAAGAGATGAGACAACTTTTTCCATATGCACTGCAAGCAATTGAGAATACGCAAAAGATCGCAGATCGGTGTCATGTAGAGATAGAATTTGGTATAACAAAGCTGCCAAAGTATGATGTTCCAGAGGGAATGACTTCTTGGGAGTATTTGAATCAATTATGCTTTGAGGGTCTGCATCGGAGGTATGAGCACCCAGAAGGGGCATTAACAGAGCGCTTACACTATGAATTAGACGTCATCAAAACGATGGGATATGTAGATTATTTTCTCATTGTATGGGATTTTATCAAATATGCAAAAGACCATGAAATTATGGTTGGGCCGGGACGTGGGTCGGCGGCTGGAAGTATAGTCTCGTATTGTTTAGAGATTACCAACATAGATCCCATACGTTATCAACTGTTATTTGAACGCTTTTTGAATCCAGAGCGGGTATCAATGCCCGATATTGATATTGACTTTTGTTATGAGAGACGACAGGAAGTTATCGATTATGTAGTAGAGAAATATGGTACGGATCGAGTGGTACAAATCGTTACCTTTGGAACTTTGGCTGCAAGAGGTGTGATTCGAGATGTAGGGAGAGTGATGGATCTTCCCTATGCATTTGTAGATACCATTGCTAAGATGATTCCTACTGAATTAAATATTACCATAGACAAAGCGCTGAAGATGAACGGGGAATTAAGGAAGCTATATGAAGAAGACAGTCAGGTTAAATACCTCATTGATATGTCTAAGCGTCTAGAAGGACTCCCAAGGCATACGTCCATGCATGCAGCGGGCGTAGTTATTAGCCAGAAATCTGTAGATGAATATGTTCCATTATCACGGGCTTCCGATGGTTCTATTACTACCCAATTTACCATGACAACTTTGGAAGAACTAGGACTACTGAAAATGGATTTCTTAGGACTTCGTACCTTAACTGTGATACAAAATGCGGTTAAATTGGCAGAGAGAAGTAGCGGAAAGCGGATTGTAATAGATGAGATCAATTACAATGATCAGGCCGTGTTAGAATCTATTGGAACTGGGAAAACAGATGGTATATTCCAATTAGAAAGTGCTGGGATGAAAAGCTTTATGAAAGAACTAAAGCCCCAAAGCTTGGAAGATATTATAGCAGGAATCTCTCTGTATAGACCGGGCCCTATGGACTTTATTCCTCAGTATATCAAAGGGAAAAATGATAAAGAAGCAATTACGTATCAGTGCAAAGCATTAGAATCTATATTAGCACCGACCTACGGATGCATTGTATACCAGGAGCAAGTGATGCAAATCGTTCGTGACTTAGCAGGCTATACGTTAGGGCGCAGTGATTTAGTTCGTCGTGCTATGTCTAAGAAAAAGGGCGATGTAATGGCAAGGGAGCGCCAAAACTTTGTGCATGGAAATCAAGAAGAAGGTGTACCGGGATGTGTAGCCAATGGGATTGATGAAAAGGTGGCCAATCATATCTATGATGAGATGACTGATTTTGCGAAGTATGCATTTAATAAATCCCATGCAGCGGCTTATGCTGTAGTGTCGTATCAGACAGCATATTTAAAGTTTTATTATCCAATCGAATTTATGGCGGCTCTTATGACGTCAGTCATTGATAATTCATCCAAAGTCGCCGAATATATTTATAGCTGTAGGCAGATGGGAATTCAAATTCTTCCTCCAGATATCAATTTAGGAGAAGGTAATTTCTCGGTGGACCATGGAAATATTCGCTATGGATTAGCGGCAATCAAAAGCGTAGGTAGACCCGTAATAGATGCCATTGTAATGGAGCGGCAGGCCCATGGTCCATACAAAAATTTAAAAGATTTCATAGAGCGTTTATCTGGAAAAGAAGTGAATAAACGAACGATAGAAAGCTTTATTAAGGCAGGTGCTTTAGATAGTTTTGGAGCAACGAGAAAACAATGTATGATGATCTATGTTCAGATTGTAGACAATGTAAATCAGTCTAAAAAAACCTCTATGGCTGGACAGATGACCTTGTTTGACATGGTAGGCGAGGAGCAAAAGAAGGAATTCGAAGTTCAGATGCCAGATGTTGGTGAGTATGAAAAGGAGACTTCTTTAGCATTTGAAAAAGAAGTCCTTGGTGTGTATATCAGTGGACATCCTTTGGAAGAATATGAAGAGAAATGGAAAAGACAGATTTCTGTGACTACATTGGACTTTCAACTAGATGAGGAAACCAACCGGACGAAAGTGCATGATGGAGCCAAAGAAATCGTAGGTGGTATGATTACTGCAAAGACCATTAAACACACGAAGAATAATAAGACCATGGCATTTCTAACAATAGAGGATTTGGTGGGAACGGTGGAAGTAGTGGTATTTCCAAAAGACTATGAGGCAAATCGAATGTATCTGGAAGAAGATTCAAAAGTTTTTGTGAAAGGGCGTGTGTCAGAAGAAGATGAACGTCCAAGCAAATTAATTTGTGAAAAGATTATGCCTTTTGAGCAAACGAAAAAAGAACTTTGGATTCAGTTTGAAAGTAAAGAAGCATTTTTAAAGGAAGAGCAACTTCTATATGGATATATTCAAGATTCAGATGGCAACGATCCAGTGATTGTATACTGCCAAAAAGAAAAGGCTATAAAACGATTGCCAGCGAATAGGAATATAGCAATTGAGCCTAACATAATAAGCAGATTGACGAACTATTTTGGTCAAAGCAGGGTAAAAGTTGTCGAAAAATCCATTGAAAAATTATTTTAGATAGAGTACAATAATTGCTAAGTGTTAAAATTTAAGCAATATTGAACATAAATGGCAAAAAGTAAATAGTAATGATGGAGGGATTAACAATGGCAAAAAAGATTCGCACAATCGGTGTTTTGACAAGTGGTGGAGATGCACCAGGCATGAATGCGGCAATTCGTGCAGTAGTACGTACCGCTTTGGGAAGAGGAATTAAAGTAAGAGGAATTAGACGTGGATATGCAGGGCTTTTGAATGAGGATATCATTGATATGACTGCAAGAGACGTATCGGATACAATTCAACGAGGAGGAACTATTCTTCAAACAGCTCGTTGTAAGGAAATGATGACAGAAGAAGGACAACAAAAAGCTGCAGCAATTTGTAAAAAGTATGGCATACAAGGACTAGTTGTTATTGGTGGAGATGGGTCATTTAAAGGTGCACAAAAGTTAGCATATCTTGGAATTAATACCATTGGAATCCCTGGAACCATTGACCTTGATATAGATTGTACAGAATATACGATTGGATTTGATACCGCTGTGAATACAGCAATGGAGGCTATTGATAAAGTGCGTGACACCTCCACATCACATGAAAGATGTAGTGTGATTGAAGTAATGGGTAGAGATGCGGGATATCTGGCATTGTGGTGTGGCATCGCAAATGGTGCAGAACAGATTTTGCTGCCAGAAGAACATGATTATAGTGAAGAGAAGATGATTCAAAATATTATTGATAACAGAGAACGTGGAAAGAAGCATTATATTATTATTAATGCTGAAGGCGTTGGAGATTCTATCAATATGGCAAAGAGAATTGAAGAGGCTACTGGGATGGAGACTAGAGCAACAATCTTAGGGCATATGCAACGCGGAGGCAGCCCGACATGTAAAGATAGAGTCTATGCATCAATCATGGGGGCAAAAGCGGTAGACTTATTATTAGATGGAAAAACAAATCGTGTAGTAGGTTATAAACATGGGGAATATATGGATTTTGACATCGACGAAGCGTTAAAGATGAAAAAGGGAATTCCTGATTATCAATATGATATTGCGAAACAACTTTCTATCTAAGAATAGAAAGATCAGATGTTTAAAGATTTGACAGTAATTATAATTGCAGATATTTTATGATTCAGCACGAATACATTTTTTACTTTCGTAAACTTGTATTCGTGCTGAATTCGTATGAGTTGTGCCCCTACTTGCCAAAATTGGAATGAAATAGTACAATATGAAAAGTGGTAATAACTGCAAAGGAGAATTAGTTGTGAGTATAGAAAGTAAAAAAGAAGCTCCGATAGGTGTCTTTGACTCAGGGGTTGGCGGATTAACAGTAGCGCGAGAAATTATGCGTCAATTACCAAATGAGAATATTGTGTATTTTGGAGATACAGCACGTGTGCCTTATGGTAGCAAATCTAAGGACACAATTATTCGATATTCTAGGCAGATTATTAGGTTTCTGAAAACAAAAAAAGTAAAGGCAATTGTGATCGCTTGTAATACAGCAAGTGCGCTTGCATTAGATGTTGTTCAAAATGAAATAGATATACCCATTATAGGAGTTGTTGTTCCGGGTGCACGTGCGGCTATAGAAGCCACAAAAAGTCAAAAAATAGGTGTGATTGCTACGGAAGCGACAATTCGAAGTGAAATATATACGAAGATTATCCAAGAAAGTAACCCAAAGATCTCTGTCAGTGGTAAGGCATGCCCGTTATTTGTCCCATTGGTGGAAGAAGGGTTTAAGAAACATAAAGTGACAGGCGAGATGATTGAGTACTATTTGGAGGAAATCAAAGAATCGGATATTGATGCCTTAATTCTTGGCTGTACACATTATCCATTACTGAGAAATAGAATCAGGGAATACCTTGGAGAAAAAATTAATTTGGTGAATCCGGCATATGAGACTGCTATGGATCTAAAGCACTTACTAGAACAAAAAGAGTTGTTAAATGAAAGCTTAGAGCAATGCCAGACAACACATGGATCATACTCCTTTTATGTAAGTGATACAGCCGAAAAATTCAAGAATTTTGCAAACTCTATTTTACCATATGATATTGAAACAACGAGACAGATAAACATAGAGGAATATTAGGTGAACCAATGACAAAGGATGTATTAGTAAGTATTTCGGGACTTCATTTTGACATGTTAAGTGAACAAAGTTATAAGGAGGATGAATTAGGCGATGAAACAATTGAAGTCATTACTCCTGCTAATTATTTCTGCAAAAATGGAAAACATTACGTCATATATGACGAGATTGCAGAAGGCGGTCAGGGCTCTACAAAAAATAAAATAAAAATTACAGGCACAGATACGTTAGAAATTATCAAAAGTGGATTGTTAAATGCACACATGGTTTTTGAACGGAATAAAAAAAATCTAACTTATTACAACACGCCATTTGGGCAAATGCTGATTGGAGTAAATACCAAGAATATGAATATACTCGTATCAGAGGATGATATTAGTGTGAAAGTAGACTACGAATTAGATTTGAATCATTCCCCGTTAGCTGATTGTAGAATTAGATTGACTATAAAATCAAAAGAAGCTGGAGATGGGATGCTTTCATGAAAAAGCAAATTGATTTGTTGCAAGGACCTATAGTAGGTTCTTTATCAAAATTAGCGTTTCCAATTATGGCCACATCTTTGATTCAGATGGCCTATAACTTAACGGATATGATATGGATAGGTAGAATTAATAGCAATGCAGTGGCGGCAGTGGGGGCAGCGAGTATGTATCTATGGCTATCCAACGGTGTTGTAATGATTCCAAGATCTGGCGGTCAAGTAAAGGTGGCACAGTCATTAGGCGCGCAAAGGGAGAAAGAAGCAATTGAATATGCAAGAGGGGCTCTTCAGATTGGAATTCTGTTGGGCCTATTCTTTGGTTTGCTCTGTATCATTGGACAACGCAGTCTGATTGGATTCTTTCACCTAAATAGTAGGATAGTTATTGGAGATGCAAGAATATATTTAGCCATTGTTGGTGGGGGAGTAATCTTTTCTTTTTTGAATCAAATATTAACCAGTATTATGACGGCCATGGGGAATAGTATTGTTACATTTGGAGCTACTTCCGTCGGTTTGGTTGTGAATATTATACTAGATCCCTTACTAATCTTTGGAGTAGGACCATTTCCAAGATTGGGAGTCAAGGGAGCTGCATTAGCAACTGTGCTTGCTCAACTAATTGTAAGTGTTACCTTTTTGAGAATTATTTGGAACGAACCTAGAATATTTTCTAAGATACAAATGAAGCGAAGAACGGAGATAACTTATTATAGAGACATCGTTAAAATCGGATTGCCAATTGGTTTACAAAATATGTTTTTTACCGGAATATCGATGATGATTGCTAGGCTGATTGCTGGATTTGGCGATGCGGCTGTAGCAGTTCAAAAGGTAGGGAGTCAAATAGAATCGATTTCCTGGATGACGGCAGATGGATTTGCAACCGCTGTGAACTCATTTGTTGCACAAAATTATGGTGCCAGGAATATGGAGCGCATTAAAAAGGGATATGCGACAGCTATTGGAATTATGGTTCTTTGGGGACTCTTTACGAGTATAGTGCTGATTGTGTTCCCAGAATGGATATTTCGTGTGTTTATTACAGAAACAGAGATTTTACCAATGGGGGTGGCGTATTTACAAATTCTTGGAATTTCCCAAGTCTTTATGTGCGTCGAGATTACAACTACAGGGGCATTTCAAGGGTTGGGAAGAACATTGCAACCGTCTATTATGGGGGTAATATTTACAGCTATACGTATTCCTTTAGCCATGTTACTGTCTGCTACTGTATTGGAATTAAATGGAATCTGGTGGAGTATTACAATTTCAAGTATTTTGAAAGGTTCGATTCTTCCAGTATGGTTCTGCCTGATATTTTATAAGCTAAAAAAACAGCCCATGTAACTCATGGGCTGTTATAGTATCATCTGATTTACTTGTCCTTTTTCATTCTAGCAAAAAAGCCTTTTTTCTTTTGAGGAACCTCAAGTGGTCCACGCATTCCTTTGACTCCAGTAATATAAATTCCGCTTACCACGGCTTTTACTTCTTTCTTTATAGGAATCATAGCAAAGATTTTTTCATCACACATTAAAGTCATAATCTTTGGTCCAACTTTTGCTTTTACTACAGGCACTTTCGATCTACGTAAATACTTTGGTGTGTTATCAACTACCACAGAAGGAAAACCGGCGTCACGTAAACGCATTCTTCCTTTGTCAATAATTAACATGGTTACATTTTGTGCGGCTGCATCTAACTGCTTTTGTTGTTCTGCTTGTTTCTTTTCCGCTCTTTTTCCTAAAAAGTATAAGGCGATAAGTACGACGATTAAAACAACTAATATAATAAGTAAAATTTTAACTGCTAAACTCACGATGACCCTCCTAAATAGTTTATTCTATGAATACTTTTTCACACGTACCATATTGTATCATTGTTTTAGGGTTAGTGCAAGTAATTTGAGACTTTAGGCTTACATTTCTTTCAGAAATGAGTATAATAGAGAGGAGTCATATAATTACGGAAAATGAGTGAAAACATAAGGAGTATGTTATGATAGATACTATTTTTGGAGGAATACAAACAGGAATAGAATGGGTGATGGATAACTTAGTAATTATCAATGTTATTTTAGCATTGTTGATTATATTTTTTCAACGTAGAAGACCACAAACAGTATGGACATGGCTTCTAGTACTTTATTTTATTCCAATCTTAGGATTTTTCTTATACTTAATTATTGGTCAAGATTTTCATAAGATGCATATGTTTAAGATGAAAGAGATAGAAGGAGAGATGAAGTATGCCATCCGAAGGCAGGAGGAGTCGATTTATCGTAAAAAGCTAAGACTTGCGAATCCAGAGATGGAGCGATTTCAGAATCTAATCCTATATAACTTAGAGGAATCGCAAGCTGTCCTAACGGATAATAATGATGTGCGTATTTATACAGATGGAAAGGATAAGTTTCAAGCATTGATCTCAGAGATGGAGAATGCTACACGCTATATTCATATACAATACTATATTATCCGAAATGATGAATTATGGAAAGAAATAGAAGAGGTTCTTGTGCGTAAAGTAAGAGAAGGGGTAGAGATTCGTATCTTATTTGATAGTATGGGATGCAGGGGAATGAAGAATCGTGATTGGGAACATATGGAAAGAGAGGGGATTCAAGTTGCGGAATTTTTCCCGGCCCTGTTAGGAAATCTGCAGCTACGAGTAAACTACCGTAATCACCGGAAGATTGTGGTCATAGATGGTCGGGTGGGATTTGTAGGCGGATTTAATATAGGGCGTGAGTATTTGGGGTTTGATCAAAAGTTTGGTTACTGGAGAGACACGCATCTTTGTATTGAAGGAGCAGCGGTGACCTCTTTGGCTGTTCGATTTGTGCTAGATTGGAATTATGCGGCGAAAGAGAATTTATTCTTAGAAGATCGGTTATTTGAAATTCCTATTTACCTAAGAAACGGACGAGATCCAGTACAGATTATATCCAGTGGACCAGATTCTAATAGCCAAGAGATCCGCGATAATTATCTAAGGTTGATTCATAAGGCGAGGGATCATGTGTATTTACAGACACCATATTTTATCCCAGATGAAAATATTTTAGATGCACTTCGTATAGCAGCTAAATCAGGGATAGATGTAAGAATTATGGTACCTTGTAAACCAGACCATCCATTTGTATATTGGGCAACGTATTCTTATCTTGGGGATATGATTGGAGCTGGAGCTAAGTGTTATGTATATAACAATGGGTTCTTGCATTCCAAGGTGTTGACTGTGGATGGAATGGTAGCATGTTGTGGAACCGCAAATATGGATATCCGAAGTTTTCAGCTGAATTTTGAAGTGAACGCTACCATTTACAGCGAGCGTACAGCAGGGCGCTTGGAAAGGGCATTTGAAAATGATATCACGCAATCTACCTTAGTCAATAGAAAGAAATACGATGAACGAAGTCTTTCTATCAGAATGAAAGAGCAATTTTCCAGATTGCTTTCTCCATTGTTGTAATTATGAAGATATTCTTAAATTATAGGAGGAAAGAGTGAAATTATTGTGAAATCTAGCAAAAGACTTTTCTTTAAGACAAAATTATGTTATAACGAAATAGTGTTTACTTAAAAAAGAGAAAATATAAGAGGTGTAAAAATGAAAAAGAAGTTTGTTGCGCTAATGGTTAGTGCATGTACTGTATTAGCTTTGGCTGGTTGCGGAAGCAAAGAAATTTCCAATGATAATATCAAAATTTCACAATATAAAGGTGTTGAAGTGGATAAGGTGGAAGTTGCAAAGGTAACGGACGAAGAAGTAGAAAGTTCGATTCAATCTACATTAGAGGCAAATAAGATATCTACAGAAGTAACAGATCGAGCAATTCAAGATGGTGATGTTGTAACCATGGATTACGTTGGTAAAAAGGATGGCGTAGAATTTGATGGAGGTTCAGCAACAGATTTCTCATTGACGATAGGATCTGGACAGTTTATTGATGGATTTGAAACTGGTCTGGTTGGTCATACAGCAGGCGAAGTGATTGATTTACCACTGAAATTCCCAACAGAGTATCAAAACGCGGAATTGGCAGGAGCTGATGTGGTATTTACAATTACGATAAAATCTCTAGCAGTAGAGACACTTCCAGAATTAAATGATGAATTTGTAAAATCAGTTTCTAAAAAATCAAAGACAGTAGATGAATATAAAAAAGAAGTAAAAGAACAATTAAAGAAAACGAATCAGGAGACTGCAGATTCTACATTAGAAGAAGAAGCTTGGGCAGCAGTTATTGAGAATACAGAAGTAAAGAAATTGCCAGAAGATCAAGTGAAAAAAGTCACAGAACAATTAAAAGAGCAATATCAGGAAATGGCAAAATATTATCAGATGGAATTTACAGAATTCCTACAAAGTTACATGGGCATGACGGAAGATGATTTTACAGAGCAATCCAAAACAGCAGCAGAATCTTCTGTAAAACAACAATTAATCATAAATCTGATTGCAGAAAAAGAAAAGCTTACTCCATCGGAAAAAGAGTTGAAAAAAGCATATGAACAAATGGCAGAAGATTATGGCTTTGCAGATGTAGATAAAATGAAAGAGGCTGCAAAAGAGGAAGATCTTGAGAAGATGGTACTTCAAGATCGTGTGAAAAAATATTTGGTTGAAAATTGTAAACAAGTAGAACCAAAAAAAGATGATGCGGCAACTACTGATAGTAAAACCAAGGAAACAAAAGATACAAAAGATACAAAGGATACAAAGGATAGCAGTGATTCAGAATAATAGACAGAAATAGTGGTACGGCAATGCTAGATACATTGCCGTACCACTATTTTGTTATCTGAAATTATAACATACGAAGATCTAAGTGCGGTGGAAGTTCTGTTTTTGCAATTCCTTTTTTGTCTGCGTACTGGAACCAAATTTCTGCCAATTTCGTCTCACCTTCCCGAATCAATGCATATTCTCTTAAGAAGGCTTCTTCTAAGAATTCAAATTGGTCCAATTCTATGGCAGCCTCGCAGGTTAGAATAATCAGGCGTTCTGCGTGTTGTAACTGCTCAGGTAATTGATAAAAATAATCGTATACACGTTTCCATTGGCTTTGGGTTAAGAGGAGTTCAAAAAATTCTTCAAAGTAGGCCTGATCAAGTCCAGTGTATGAGAATAAATCAGCTTCTTCCATCAAGCGAATTGCTTCTGGTATATGATCTTCTTGCTTACTTGCATATGCAAGGTTGCGATAAAAGATAGGAAGTGGAGTAATAGCAAGCCCCTGTTTCCAATATTCCTTTGCTACATCGTAATGACCGTTTTCATAGTAAATAACGCCAAGCAACAGTAAGGTCTTGAGATGCGTCGGATGTAACTCTAAGTATTGTATCAAATATGGCACAAAGTTTAGATCTGTCATCCAAGAACTAGGAAATGTGAGTGCTGTTAGTTCTGGCAATTCTTCGTGCTGTAATAATGCAAGCCAATCATATTGCTCTTCACGTAGTGTCTCTAATGGAAAAAAACACTGGCATGGTAACAGCTGAGATCCTTCGTAGCTTCTACGCATGTTCTCAAGAGTACCAAAGCCATGACCTAAATGTAATAATTGTGTACAAGGTAGGATACTTAACTGGTGAAAGCGAGCATCTTTTTCTAGTACATCTGATTCTGGTAACACGTGATTCACAGCAGTTCTCACAATTGCATGTGATACATCATAGGACTCATAGTTGGCATCACCGGGTGCTAAATGAAGAGAACCAAATGCCTGGGTAAAGGAAATGGTACTATTAGGAGCCATATCCATACCGTGAAGTTGTGTAGGAGCTAATCCTGCCTGAATCTCAAGATAATCTCCTTTCCCTGGTACGGATAAATAATCTAACCAATGACGCCCACCGGAGTGATTGCCCCAGCAAAACATCTTACGAATGCGCAGTGGCTGTGTGGAACGTTCAAAAAAACCACTTCCATCAGTGTATGTAATAGCTTCCCATGGAGCTGCTTCTGTCTTTGGATTCTGAAAGAAATATTCGTTGGTATAGTTGGAATTCAGGGGATAAGAGGCATCTACGTCTGGCAGTGAGGGTAATTTAGGCAAAGTAGCTCGTCCAAAAGCGTGATCACTACCATCAATCATGGATTGTGGAACAATATATAGGACCTCTTTGGTTCCAGAAAAAACACGGCAGCCAGTTTCTTCTTTTGCTGCAATATTTGTCCACCAATACATAGGAACGGATACGGACCGATCATTTATAATCGTAACATGGGCATAAAGCTGTTTGGATGCTTTAGGCAAGTGAAAATCGATTTGCCATAATAATCCCCGTGTACGTTCGTAATCATACATTCTTAAAAATTCATCATGATCTTCGTCTTCAATGCGGGCAAAGAAAACATCATCATTGGTAGAAAATGTGTGACCAAGTTGTGCAATATTCCACTCAATTCCACCCGAAAACCAAGCATTGCGGATAGCAAGATTCGCTGGTTGCATTACTACATTTCGAAATAAAAGTTCTTGTTTTGTCTTTTGGTCGCGTAAGGAATATAGTCTTCCGCCATATTCAGGTAAAAATTCGGCTCTTAAATGCTCATTCTCTAACACAATAGACTTTAGCTGGATCGTTTCTTTTTGTCTTGTGTAACGGTCCTGCATGGTATACGGAAGTATACGAAAGCCGGATTCATAACCCAGATACTCTAAGTCTTCGGTTTGAAGTGTTCCATCGTTACCGGGGGATTTGTTCTTATTTCTATCCCGGAATAAAGGGAGGGGATTTTCCCCCTGTAATTTAGTTCCTTGCAATGTTAAAAATCCTGTTGTAATTGACATTATGGAACCTCCTTTGATATGTGTGTATTATTTCTTTGATTATACAACAAATTATATTATAATAAAACAATAGAAAGAGGTGAAATTGTGAAAATTGTAATTGTAGAAGATAATATTAAAATTCGAGAAGAGTTAAGAGAATTTTTGGAAAAATATAATTATGAAGTTTATATCGTGACAGATTTTCAGAACACAATAGATGAAGTGTTAAACCAGCAAGCGCAATTGGTATTGCTTGATGTGAATCTTCCCATCTACGACGGATATTATATTTGTAAAGAGTTGCGAAGCAAAAGCACGATTCCTATTATCATGGTGACCAGTCGAAATAGTGAAATCGATGAACTAATGAGTATGAACTTAGGAGCTGATGATTATATTACAAAGCCATACAATACGCAAATTCTGTTAGCACATATTGTGTCTGTATTGAACCGGACTTATCAGAAAATCCAATCAGAAAGTATGGAATATAAAGGACTTCGATTGGAATTGTCTAAAAGTATGGCGGTTTATCAAGGAAAGGAATTGGAACTAAGTAAAAATGAGTCAAAAATCCTATATTTATTGATGAGTCATAAGGACGTTATTACCAAAAGGGATGATATCATGGAGGCACTGTGGCAGTCGGATGAATTTGTGGACGACAACACATTGACTGTAAATATCAATCGGTTACGGAAAAAATTAGAAGAGATTGGGGCGAGTGAATATATAAAAACAAAACGTGGACAGGGGTATCATCTATGAGCATAAGAAGATATATAAAAGATCATCTCATTATGGTTGTGATATTTGTTGGAGTGGCGATTTTTGCATGGTTACAGTTGGCGATTATGAGCGTACCAAATGAAGGAATCCTATTTGTTACATTATTATATATGTTTGCTTTTTTGGCTATGTCTGTTATTGATTATCTTATAAGGTATAGTTTCTATAAGGAGGTAAAAGAAAATCTGGTGGGATTGGATAAAAAATATCTGTTACCTGCAGTGATAACGGAGCCTGCTTTCTGTGAAGGGAAGGTGTTGTATGATTGTATCAAAGAAGCGGATAAATCCATGAATGACGAAGTGGTCAAATACCAAGTCTCCGCAGAAGAATATCGAGAATTTATTGAATTATGGATTCATGAAGTCAAAACACCAATAGCCTCATCTAAGTTAATTATTGAAAATCATCCATCCGCTATCACAAAAAGTTTGGGAGAAGAGATGGATAGTATTGAACGATTTTTAGAGCAGGCCCTTTTTTATTCTAGAAGTAACAGTTTAGAGAAAGATTACATTATTAAGAGGATTTCTTTAAAAACTATGGTGTTTTCAGTGATGCGTAAAAATGCGAAGGAGTTTATACAACAAAAAATAGCACATGAGATGCAGAATCTGGATGTGGTTGTTCAAACAGATGAAAAGTGGACGGAGTATATCATTGGACAAGTAGTGAATAATGCGATTAAATATCGGAAGAAAAATGCTTTGATTAAGTTTTACGCAGTAGAAAGAGAACAGGCGGTAAATCTAGTAATTGAAGACAATGGGATTGGTATCGCAAAAAAAGATGTCATAAAGGTGTTTGAAAAGAGTTTTACTGGTGGAATAGGGAGAAAATACACGAATGCCACAGGGTTAGGTCTGTATTTATCAAAAAAACTATGTAATAAAATGGGGATGTCAATCACTTTGGAGTCGGAAGAAGGTATTGGGACGAAAGTCACGATTGTATTTCCAAAGGGTGCACACGCGAATGTGACAAGAATGTAAGATTATCGTAAGGTAAAGTTATGGTTAAGCAAAAAGAATGCTGATATGATGTACAAGGAAAGAACAGAAGGGAGATTATATCAGTGGAAAACATATTAAAAGTAGAACACATTCAAAAATACTATGGAAATAAAGGGAATGTTGTAAAAGCAGTGGATCATATTGATTTTACAGTGGATAAGGGAGAATATATTGGAATTATGGGAGCATCCGGAAGTGGGAAAACAACACTTCTAAATTGTATTTCTACGATTGATTCTGTTAGTGCAGGAAATATCTATATCAAAGGGAAAGACATTACAAAATTAAGCCCCAAACAACTGGCGTCTTTTCGCAGACATGAACTGGGATTTATTTTCCAAGACTTTAACTTATTAGATACATTAACAGGATATGAAAATATTGCGTTGGCTCTTACCATTAACAAGATTCCAGCCAAAATGATTGATGAAAAGGTTCAAAAGGTTGCGAAAAAATTAATGATTCAAGAATGCCTGGAAAAATATCCTTATCAACTGTCCGGTGGAGAAAAGCAAAGGGTTGCATCTGCAAGGGCCATTATTACAAATCCATCTTTGGTATTGGCAGATGAGCCTACTGGTGCATTAGACTCTAAGTCGGCAAGGATGCTATTGGAGAGTTTTCAAACATTGAATACGGAGATGGAAGCAACCATTCTAATGGTAACACACGATGCTTTTACTGCGAGTTATTGTCAAAGGATTCTATTTATTAAAGATGGTAAGATATTCAATGAATTAATCAGAGGAGAAGATTCCAGAAAAGAATTCTTCAATAGAATTATTGAAGTTGTAACTCTATTGGGAGGTGACAACGACAATGTTCTTTAATTTAGCAGTTCAAAATGTAAAGAAAAGCATGAAGGATTATTTGATCTATTTTCTAACGCTGACTTTTGGTGTTTGTTTATTCTATGTATTTAATTCCATGGAAGGGCAACAGGCTGTATTGGCGTTGTCTGAGGATCAACGGGAGATTCTAAAATTAACATCCAGCGTTATTGAAGTACTATCTATTTTTATCTCTTTTATACTTGGATTTTTGATTATTTATGCCAATCAATTTTTAATAAAAAGACGAAAAAAAGAACTGGGTATTTATATGACACTTGGGATGGAGAAGGGACATATTTCTAGAATACTGATATCGGAGACGATGGTAATTGGACTCGTTTCATTAGGCGTAGGCTTATTAATTGGAGTATTTGCAGCGCAGGGAATGGCACTTTTAAGTGCAAAGCTTTTTGTAGTGAAAATGAAAGAGTTTGTATTTGTATTTTCTGGGAAGGCAATGCTTCGCACTATCTTGTATTTTGGGATTATCTATATTGTAGTTATCCTCTTTAATACCGTTGCAGTTTCTAGGTTTAAATTAATAGATTTGTTAACAGCAGCTAAGAAAAACGAACAATTAAAAGTAAAAAGTCTACGTGTATCAGTGACACTTTTTGTTCTGTCTGCTATTAGTTTAGGTGTTGCATATTATCTCATTATTAAAAATGGAATGGCATCACCTACTCCGGGATTCTATGCTTCCATTGTATTGGGAATTATTGGTACTTTTTTGTTCTTTTTATCATTGTCTGGATTTTTACTTCGCGTGATAAAAGCAAATAAAAAAGTATATTTTAAAGGATTAAATATGTTTGTGTTACGTCAGGTAAATGCAAGAATTACTACAACATTTATCTCTATGACATTTATCTGTTTGATGCTTTTGGTCACCATCGGCGTCCTTTCTACTGGTGCAGGGTTTGCAAATACACTTGGGACACAATTAAAAATTGCTACACCATATGATATGACGCTTACTGCTTACCCAGAGGGTGATATGGATGCCGAACTTACACCAAGGGACATGGCCAAGCAAATGCAGGCGGATGGTGTATGGGATGCAGAACGTACAAAAGAATATAGTGAAGTCTCGGTATACACAATTTCTGATGTTACATTTAAACATATTATGATTCACACGAATAAGCAAGGATTGTTACCAGAGAAGACTCTAGAGCGTGTCAAGAAAATTCCACTTCCAATGATTACAATTTCTGAATATAATCAAGCAATGGAAATGGCTGGGAAAGAACCAATAGCACTTAAAGATAATGAAGTAGCACTTAATGCTAATTATTATGATTTGCAAGAGGCATACAAAAAATTAGTGGGAGATCAGGATGAGACCATTAGTATCCAAGGAAAAACATATCACTATTATGGGAAATTATTAGGAGATTCTTATTATACAGCACCTATGTCTATGAATACAGGAACCCTCATTGTTCCAGACACTGTAGTAAGTGGCGCCAAATTGAACAGTATGTATACGAATATTAATGTAGTGGGTCATACTGAAAAGAATCAAAAGGCGTTAGACAAGGTATATAGTAAATATGGAGAAGAGACGGGTGTATTTAGTCAATGCATGACACGTGCATTTGCATATGAACAAAATGCTGGATTGACCGTTATGTTATCATACTTAGCCGTTTATATTGGTTTTGTATTTTTGATTACATGTTCTGCAATTCTTGCGTTACAGCAATTGAGTGATAGTTCAGACAATCAGGAACGCTATAATATGCTACGGAAGATAGGAACGGATGAAAAGGATATCCATAAAGCAATCTTTATGCAAGTTGCAATTGCTTTCTTGGTGCCGTTAGCGTTAGCAATTGTACATTCCATTGTTGGTCTGAATGTTGCAAATAAAGTCATTGCAAACTTTGGATACACCAATGCAGGTGTTGGTATTCTTGCTGCAGCGGTGGGGATTCTGGTCATATATGGAGGGTATATGTTAGCTACTTACCAAGGATGTAAGGCTATGGTGAAGGAACGGTAATAAGGTTCTTAGAATGAAAAGAAAGGAGTGCTCCAATTGGAAGCGCTCCTTTTACTAGTCAATTTTACGAATTAGGACGGAGTTTTCTTTCATTAATGCTAGAAGATACTCTTCATTGTGCACCAGTTGTTCCCAGATATGTTTTTGCTTTTCTTGTGACTGGGAATCTACAGATTTGTCTAGCTCATATTTGTGCCCATTGGTATAGCGGATATATCCACAATTGCCAGAAGTATAGGCAATCGAAGCAATTATGATTTTATTAGGAGTAGAATTTGCTGCTACCGTTATATATGCAGAATCATATTGGTAGCGTGGGTGACTATGTATATATCCAAAGTATTCAAGTAAGGCATCAATGGCATTTATGGATGTTCCGTTTTTTTTCACAGTTAGGAATAGATCCTTATCGTAGCTCATACTCATATCTTCTATACAATTCAAGTGCGCGACGAATTCTGGATAGGCAATGGCTAGTTGATCCAAAGCTACCGAAGGTGTGGAAGTAGACAATTGATAATTTTTAACAAGCTCTCTCTTCTTATGTAGTTTACAATAAATAGAGAGATCAAGGTTGTCTTTTAATTTATATTCATATTGGGTGTGTGAAGAGGGGCAGTTAGAATCTTCCCCTGCAGCGGATAATATATTTTTTATAATTTCGATACAGTCCTGCCTATGGACGAATTGAGTGTGTGATACTAGTGCGCTATAATTCAGTCTATAGTCGTTGGCAAGCATATGCATATTGCGTGAACAGGCCTTTTCTCTTGCTACGTTCGTAGCATGAATGATAAGAGGGATTAGTAGACAGGCAATCAAAAAGATAATCAATAAAATAGCGCATAGTTTAAGAGGAGTGTATCTTTTACAAGAATATTCGCGAAACATAGAAGGCCTCCTAAAGTAACAGTTATTGTTAATATAATACCATAGTCTAAAAGAAAAATATACTGCATAAACTATTAAGATGCATTTTTCTGACAAAAGATGTATTTATATAGAATTGGACGAACAATTGATTGTATTATGTGAAGAATAAGTCATAGAAAGAAACACCCCCTGCATACATTGTAAAAACAGTGAATGCAGGGGACTTTATATGAAAGATTATATTGAAGAGAGAGCAGTGGAAATCGCATATTATATTATCGAACACCAAGCAACTGTACGCCAGACAGCAAAGGAATTTGGGGTATCCAAATCCACAATACATAAGGATGTTACAGACCGTTTGCTTCAAATTAATCCAGCGCTAGCAATGCAAGCCAGAAAAGTGCTTGATATGAACAAATCTGAGCGACATATCCGTGGGGGGTTAGCAACAAGGGAAAAATATTTAAAACAAGCGCATTGAACAGTTATAAGAGTGTAAATACAATGTTACTTGTAACTCATTTCTTAACGCCGTATAATGGACGTAATGAGGAGATAAAATACAAATGAAAAAGAACGTGGATAGAAGCACTTATTTATTTGATAATAAAGCATTGGTCATACTAATTATTCCACTGATTATAGAGCAATTATTATCTGTATTAGTTGGGATGGCAGATTCCATTATGATTGCGAGTGTGGGTGAGGCAGCAGTATCAGGTGTATCGCTAGTTGATAATATTATGGTACTGTTACTTAATATTTTTGCCGCATTAGCAACCGGAGGGGCAGTTGTTGCAGGACAATATTTGGGACAAAAGAATAAAGACAAGGCATGTAAATCTGCCAACCAATTGGTGTGGTTCATTACCATCTGTTCTATTGTAATTACAGTCTTTGTATATGTTTGTAAAGATGTCATTTTACATGGAGTATTTGGACAGATTGATACAGCAGTTATGAAACATGCAAATACATATTTACTGATTGTGACGGGCTCTATACCATTTATGGCGTTATATAATGGTGGAGCAGCGGTGTTTCGTGCCATGGGAAATTCCAAAGTGTCTATGCAGGTATCACTAGTTATGAATGTGATTAATGTCTCGGGAAATGCAATCTTAATCTATGGATTGCATCGGGGAACAGAAGGAGTAGCCATACCAACACTGGTATCTAGGGTTGTGGCTGCAATTCTGATCACAGTACTTCTTTGCGACCAAAAGCAGGACTTACATATTGAAAAATCATGGAAGCATCATTTTGATTGGAGCATGATAAAAAAGATTCTTTATATTGGGGTGCCCAATGGATTAGAAAATAGTATGTTTCAATTAGGAAAAATCATTGTCTTAAGCTTAGTATCCACATTCGGGACTTATGCTATCGCAGCAAATGCAGTATCCAATGCCGTTGCACTCTTTCAAATACTTCCTGGCATGGCAATCATACTAGCCACTACAACGGTCATTGCCCGTTGTGTAGGTGCAGGGGATTACGAACAAGTACAATATTATACAAAAAAATTACAAGTTATAGCATATCTAAGCATGGGGGTATCCAATGCCATCATTATCGTGGCGATGCCGTATATATTAAACGCATATCATCTATCGACCAGGACGGCACAGATTACCCAGAAGATACTAATCTTCCATGCGATAGCATCTATGACCATTTGGGCAATTGCCTTCATCTTGCCAGCCACTTTAAGGGCGGCCGGAGACGTTAAATTCACAATGATAACCTCCATAATCTCCATGTGGGTATGTAGAATCGTCTTTAGCTATATCTTTGGAACATACATGGGAATGGGAGTCTTTGGCATCTGGGTCGCAATGGTACTCGATTGGTGCTTCCGCGCAGCATGCTTCACGGTGCGGTATAAGAAAGGGAAATGGAAACAAAAAACTATCTTGGGGACGTAGCAAAATGAATTTTGCTATGCCCCCTTTTGAAATGTATGATTTTGTTTTATAATATTTTTAAATAGATTAGAGTGGAAAAGGAGGAGTGAAATATGAAGGTCATCTATCTTGCAGGCGGGTGTTTTTGGGGATTGGAGAAGCTGATGCAGTCGATTCCTGGTGTGGTGGAAGCTGTGAATGGCTATGCAAATGGAGCGAAGGATATTACCCCCACGTATGAACGGGTCTGTGAGGGGGATACGGGATATCGGGAAACTGTAAAGGTTGTATATAAGGAAACGGAAGTTCCATTGAAGGATATACTTACTGCATTTTTTTATGTCATAGATACTACGGTGCGAAATCAACAGGGACCGGACGTTGGTTCTCAATATCAGACGGGGATCTATTATACTGATGACGCCTCAAAGGACCAAGTGACAGAGATGGTGCAGCTAGAAAAGCAAAAACCAAAGGCTTTTTATGTAGAAGTCAAACCGTTGGAACGGTTCTATGATGCAGAAGAGTATCATCAAAATTATTTGGACAAGCATCCGGGTGGGTATTGCCATATCACCACAGAAGAGATGGAAGATGCTGTCAGAAGTGTGATAAAACGTAATTATGAAGAACGCTAATAAATTTGAGAGCAGTCGTAACATCCCCTTGTAAAATTACATGTAATATCATATAATGAGATGTATATTTTTTAAAAATAGAGGATAGTAGGAGGTACATCTGTGAAAAGAGAAACCGTAATTGTACTAGATTTTGGTGGACAATATAATCAATTGATTGCAAGACGTGTACGTGAATGTAACGTATATTGTGAAATATATTCTTATAAGAAAGATTTGGAAGAAATAAAGGCATTAAATCCGAAGGGAATTATTCTTACTGGTGGCCCAAACAGTGCGTATAAAGAAGAGTCTCCAACTTGCTCACAAGCGCTATTTGAACTTGGGATTCCGGTACTTGGTATTTGTTATGGATCACAACTTATGATGCATATGCTTGGGGGACATGTTTGTGAGGCTCCAGTACGTGAGTATGGAAAAATCGAAGTGACAGTGGATACTAGAAAGAAATTATTTGACGGTGTGAATGAAAAAACGATCTGCTGGATGAGTCACAATGACTATATCGAGACAGCAGCACCGGGATTTGACATTACAGCACATACCATGGATTGTCCAGTGGCAGCAGTTGAAAATGAGGAGAAGAAGTTGTATGCGTTACAATTCCACCCAGAAGTACTGCATACACAAGAGGGCACTAAGATGTTGTCGAACTTTGTATATAATATCTGTGGGTGTTCTGGTGATTGGAAGATGGATTCTTTTGTTGAAAATTCTATTCAGGCAATTCGTGCTAAAGTGGGGGATGGAAAAGTTCTTTGTGCTTTGTCTGGTGGAGTAGATTCTTCTGTAGCGGCAGTTATGTTGTCAAAAGCTGTGGGCGATCAATTAACTTGTGTATTCGTGGATCATGGCCTACTTCGTAAAAACGAAGGAGATGAGGTAGAAGCTGTATTTGGCCCAGAGGGAAATTATGATTTAAACTTTATTCGCGTAAATGCACAGGAAAGATTTTATAAAAAATTAGCTGGTGTAGAAGAACCAGAGAGAAAACGTAAAATTATCGGAGAAGAATTTATTCGTGTATTCGAAGAGGAAGCGAAAAAGATTGGGATAGTAGATTTTCTAGTGCAAGGAACTATTTATCCGGATATTGTAGAAAGTGGTCTTGGTGGGGAGTCAGCAGTTATTAAATCTCACCATAATGTTGGTGGATTACCTGACTTTGTAGACTTTAAGGAAATTATTGAGCCTCTGCGAGATTTATTTAAGGATGAGGTACGTAAGGCAGGTTTGGAACTGGGAATTCCAGAGTATTTAGTTTTTAGACAACCATTCCCTGGTCCTGGTTTAGGCGTTCGTATTATTGGAGAGGTGACAGCTGAAAAGGTGAAGATTGTTCAAGATGCAGATGCTATTTATCGTGAGGAGTTGGATCGTGCAGGAGCATCTAAAGGGATTGGACAGTATTTTGCTGCGTTGACTAACATGCGTTCTGTTGGATGTATGGGCGATGAGAGAACTTATGATTATGCTATCGCATTGCGAGCTGTTACGACGATTGATTTTATGACCGCGGAGTCTGCAGAGCTTCCGTGGGATGTACTTGGAAAGGTGACGAGTAGGATTGTAAACGAGGTTAGTCATGTGAACCGTGTGTTGTATGATTTGACTGGGAAGCCACCAGGAACTATAGAGTTTGAGTGACCTAGAAAAGCCGCAAAGCCTTATAAATCAAGGCTTTGCGGCTTTTTCGTCAGCAAAATGTCAGCAGAATTTAGAATCACGATAGGATATTATTGTTGAATTGGGGATTATATTTTAGTTTGTTTATAAGTGGCAATTAGTTGAATTAAGTAGTTAATTGTGGTATGATTATCGTTAGTTTTAAGTAAATATCAAATCGATTTATACGGGGTAATAAAGTATGGCAAGAGCAAAAAAGAATGGCACTTATTTAAATGTTCGTATAGAAAATTCAATTTATGAACAGTTGAATGAAATATGTGAGGATGCGGGTCAAACCAAAACTATTGTTGTGGAAAGAGCATTGGATTCTTATTTTTACGATTATAGAGAAAAGCAAAGAAAACTTAATGATTTAGGTCAAAAGAAATAGCAGAACTGTTTTAGAAAGAGGATTTAAAATGAAAGACGAGATAAAGGCAGAAGAAGTGGATAAATTGCATAAAAAGGGTAATTCAATACTAAACAATGCAAAGTATTCACCGGATAATACAGATGAATGGTATACCACGTATGAGACGATTGCAGAGGAAGTATCTCACTATCAAGAACAGTTTAGAGGTAAAGTTGTATTATGCAACTGTGATGATCCGTATGAGTCAAATTTTTGTTATTATTTTTTGCGTCATTTTAATCAGTTGAGATTGAAAAAATTGATATGTACTTCTTATTCTGGTTCAAAGATTGAAAAAATAAAAAATAATGTACCAATCTCTTTAAAACTATTTGATAATTCAGGAGAACCAGTAGTTCTTAATCAAGGATATGTATTTACCATATCAAAAATGCCTGGTAAAATTGATGAAGAAGTAAACGATGATGTAATAAAAAGAGTATTGAAAAAGAAAGATGTTGTTAAAAAGCTAGTAGGATCTGGAGACTTTCGTACAAAAGAATGTATTGAATATATAAAAGAATGTGATATATGTTGTACGAATCCGCCTTTTAGTCTTTTCTCTAGCCTTTTTTCTTTATTAGTAAAATATGATAAACAGTATTTACTCATAGGAAATCAGAATGCTATAACATATAAGGAAATATTTCCATATATTAAAGAAAATAAAGCATGGGTCGGTTATAAATTTGGTGATATGGCGTTTCGTGTACCAGCGGATACGCAACCTAGAAAAACAAGATTTTGGATTGATGACACAGGTCAGAAATGGAGAAGTCTTGGAAATGCTATGTGGCTTACCAACCTTGATACACAGAGGCGACATCAGGAATTGCAGCTTACTCAACACTACGTTCCAGATAATTATCCAAAATACGATAATTATGACGCAATCAATGTAAGAAAGGTTGCGGAGATTCCTATGGACTACGATGGAATTATGGGTGTGCCAATCACATATTTAAAATATCATAATGAGTCACAGTTTGAAATAGTTGGTGAAGCAAATCATGGATCGGATAATGAGTTTGACCTGTTCAAACCTAAAGTAAACGGAAAAGAATTATTTAAGAGAATACTTATAAGAAGGAGAAATATATGACATCAGAGTTAAATGGATTTCGTATTCTTGATTTGTTTTGTGGAGCAGGAGGACTTTCCTGGGGAATGCACAAAAATCCTTATTTCAAAACAATGGTAGCATTGGACTTTGATGAGAAAGCTGCAACCACATTTAAAAAAAATATGCCCGATACAGAAGTTATGGTTGGAGATATAACAGATGCATCTGTGAAGGAAAAAATCGTTACATTAGCAAAAAAAACAAGCGTAAATATGATAGTGGGGGGACCACCTTGTCAAGGATATTCTATGAAAGGGAAAAAACTTGGTTTAGACGATTCAAGAAATTTTTTGTTTAGAGAATACCTAGATTTAGTTGAAAGGCTACAACCGGATGTGTTTGTAATTGAGAATGTAAAAGGATTGTTACTATCAGCTAATGGATGGTTCAAGGATGAGATTGTAAATACTATCGAGAATTTGGGTTATGCAGTTAAGTTCGGTATCCTTAATGCAGCAGATTTTGGTGTGCCACAATCAAGAGAGCGAGCTATCTTTATTTGTTCAAAACACGGTAGTATTTCATTACCAAACGCTACTGTGACAACGCACACCACTGTACGTGATGCTATAGAAGATTTGGCATATTTAGAATCAGGTGATGGAGATTTTGAACAAGAGTACATTACAAAACCAAAAAGTGATTATCAAGTAAAAATCAGAGGTAAAAGTCTAAAACTTTACAATCACATGGCTTCAAATCATAAACAAGTAGCTATTGATAAACTGAAACTTATTCCACCTGAACAAGGGAAAGAGTGCTTGCCTGAGGAATTACATGGAAATCAAAAATTTAAGACAACGTGGGGTCGACTTAAATGGGATACAATTTCACCTACTATCGATACAAGATTTGACGCTTCTTCAAATGGCACAAATAACCATCCGTTTTTGCATAGAGCTATAACACCTAGAGAAGCGGCAAGGATACAGTCTTTTGATGATGAGTTTATTTTCATGGGCTCAAAAGTTTATATTCGGAAGCAGATTGGTAATGCTGTTCCACCACTTTTGGCTAAAGCCATTGCTGACCAGATAGCTGATTATTTTGGATAAAAAAGGAGTAACAAAAATGAATACAGAAATGGCATATATTCTTGGTATGATTACTGGGAATGGAGAAATACAAAGAGGTGCAACGACAACAACAATATCTATTGATGTTCCACATAAAAAATTAGAAACCGAATTTCAAAAAGATGTAGGAATTTATGTAAAAGCAAGTATTACTGACATTAGACAGATTTTGGAACCCTTATTAGGTACTTCTTTGAAGTTTATTCAAAATCCTAATATTTCGATTCTTTCGTTTACAAAGCCAAATGAAGATTATTTGATGAGAGAACTGTTGAGATATGTAGGGTATGCTTCATCTGCAAATAATATCAGAATTGCACCAGAAGTATTTGACTTTACATTAGATGAGAGAAAACAGTTTGTAAAAGGGTTTGCTGATGTTGCAGGGTACATTCGTAGAAGTAATTATGCTTTCACAGAGCCGAACTACCGAGTTTATTTTGAGATACCGCATAATTGGGAATTAGTAGCAGATTTTTCAAATTTATTAAAAAGCATAGATGTTCCAGTGCAGAATATTGATTGGGCACATCCTAATATGAGAGACGGTAACTTGACAAAGTATAACCAAGGGAAACCTGATTTCTGGAAAAAAGAACATCAGATTAAGGTTTGGGCGGTTGAATATCAATCAATTGGATTTGCGGTACTTCATAAACAAGAGGCATTAGATTATTTTGCGAATGAGCAAAGAATACATATAGAGGTACAAAGAAATAAAAAGACATCGGATGTTACTCATAGGTATTATTGGGAATTGACTTCTAGAAATAGAAATAAGCCATCACATCCAGGGGAGAATGACGAATTCATACCGAAAGAAATCCGAGGTAAGCATTACGATTCATGGAGTGCTATCGCAGAAGATATGGGTTATGGTGAGGATTCATTATGTTAGAAAATGAATTGTATGAACCAATGCGAAGCTGGCTTGAACAATATTTGAAAGACAAATATAAGGGCTATGATATAATTGCACTTGATACATCTCAGGAAAGACTAGATCGTGCTTTGTCCAGATATAGTATAGTGTGCGAAGCAGCTAACGGTGTTGATATTCAGATAGATATATTAGGGATTGCGAAGAAAAATCAGGACATAAAGCTCTTTTTTATTGAAGCAAAGAAAACAAGGCTTACGCTCAGAGATTTAGGACAGTTATGGGCATATTGTAAGTTGGTTGATCCGGAAGAGGCATTTTTACTGTCTTCAGAGGGACTGGGAAGTTTAAACAAGTTACTCAATTCCTTTGTTCGAGAGGATTTATTGGACTATGGAACGGGGAAAAAAATAAAGAAAATGAAGGTTGGGAAATGGAATGTTTCAAAAAATTCGATTGATTTTGGAACGCTAGTTCCCAAAATTTGAGGTGATACATTGATAGAAAAAATTTTAATACAAGAAAAGATTCCATACAAAGTAATTGATGAAGATAAAGGATATAAACTAATTAAAGTCAATTCCCAAATGCATCTCTTCTATATGAACAACCGTGGAAATCAGTTTTTAATGGAGAGAGATTTTTTTGATTATCTTGATGGGAACTCAGTTCCTTATGCTGTTTTATGTCATGATACATCAAAAGATATTTTTTATTATATACCACTGAATAAAAATGCAAATTGGATTAAGTCATGTTTCGAGACTTGTGATAAAGAATCAATTTATCTTGGTAAACAAGTATTGAATACTAGAATAAGCGAGACAGAGTTGCATAAGGTTTTGAAAATGATAATTTAAAAGAGAGGGGGGATAACATGAGTATTGCAAATGATTTAGACAAATTTATTAAGGCATCAAGAGACAATGTGTTTATTGAAGCAGAAGGAAAACCGTCAAGACTTAGAAATTTTTATTCTGAGTATAATGGTAAGTATAGTCCAGCGATAAATAATTCTACAGACGGAATTATTGTTCTGGACGAGGATGCAAACAAATGGGGACTGGAATTACGATTGTATTTGAATGAAGAACCAAGCTGTATTCGTGCGACTCGTAACACGGTATATAGAAGCGAGTATGCGTATAGGATTAATGATGTGGATGTAATTAGCGATATGTTTGATCTTGGATATCGTATTGGTCTCAACTGATTCTCTTAATCTTTAGATTAAGGGCATAGAGGCGATTTATCTTATGAGAGATCACCTTTTTTGTTACATATTTAAAATTGTAGAAGAACTTGGAAGTTATGAAGACTTCCAAGTTCTCTAATAATAAAATTACAAGATTTTTTGGTGTTTCTATGATTAATATGAATAGCTTTAACCATCTTAGCTTTTGAAGTTAATGTAATTCAGTATTATTATCTAGCATTTTCAATTGGCACATTAAATGTCTTTAGCGAATCTTCATACTGTATCTGCATTATCTTATCATCCAACATACCATCTTTGTATGCCTTGATTATTTCCCGTACCGTATGATTGAGCGCAGTGGACAACACAGAACTATAATAGTAAACCCCTAACAGTGTTTCACCATCAAAAGAGTTCGTCTCTCTCTCAATCTCTATTCCTGACTTCTCCAGGTAGCTTATCATGGAAAGATACTCTGCATAAGCATTGGCGGCTTCGCCAGTAGCTTCTAATAATTCTGAATGTTTAAATATAGCACAGCAAACAAAGGTTCCGATACCAGATCTTTCAGGAGCTGATGCAATCTGTATATCAAATCCACTTCTAATTAATCTCTCAAATAAAAGAATGAATTCATTAACCTTTTTTATACTATAGGTGTTATTCACAAATGGCTTGTATTTTTCCTGTACTTTAGCCGCATTCGTTTTCTCTATTTCCATAGTATCAAGTGGGAATCTGTATTTCCAAAGTAAATATTCTTTATCATCATATCCCGAATCTTCTGAATTGGATAGAAGTTGTGATTTGGCTCGGTACCAGCTGTCGAGCTTATAATTGGTGTATCGAAACAATGGATGTGACTCGTCAAATGACAATACATACCGACCAGCTTCTTTTTCTATTACCAATCCGTGATTTTCCTCTAATTCAAATAAGATCTGCATCAGATCTAGATCAGAATAGATATCATGATCTTTTAATGCACTTACATCTACATCAAGAGCGGCTGCAATCTCTTTTAACTTATCTTCTTTTGGAATCATTTTATGACTTTCATACTGTCGTATTCGAACATCGGCAGTAGCTGCTGAAAATCCAGCTTTGATACCAAGTTCTTTTTGAGTCATACCTCTTAGATCACGTATGGCTCTTATTTTGTGTCCAACTGACATCTCAAAAATCACCTCATTTTCTTAATGATGAACCCATTTTATCATAGAATAGAAAAAATAGAAAGAACAGAAATAAAAATATTTCTAATTTGTACTTGACAGAAATAAATATATTTCTGTATAATAAAATCCAGATAGTAATAAATTTATTTCTATTCCAAATATTACACGAGAGGAGAGAAACGTATGGAAGTGATGGAAAAACCAGTTTATGTAGATGTAAACGAGGTATGTGCTGATTGGGGAGTTTGCCGAAGCAAAGGATACGCCATTATTAAGGAATTATCGGAACGAATGAAAAAAGAAAATCCGAAGTTGCTTGTAATGAGTGGGAAAATCAACCGTATCTACTACGAAGAAGCATGTATGAAGAGGTAACTGATGATGAAGTTTAGAGAAAAGAAAAAGCTCCTGTTGGCGCAGGAGCTTGGGCACATGACTATGCATGTACGTTACATATAAATGTATTCTAGCATAGTCGCCGCCCCTTTTCAATTGAAAGGAGTGATTTTTTGGCAGTTTTAAAGAATAAAACCCAGGGACTATATGTGAATGTAAGCAAAGATATTTTACTTGATCAAAAGCTTAGTTTGAGAGATCGAGGAATGCTGGTAACGATATTGTCCCTATCAGACAATTGGGATTTTAATTTGAAAGGCTTTTCAAAAATTCTACCAGACGGAGTAGATTGTATCCGTTCTAGTGTGAATGAATTAATGAAAAGAGGATATCTGACTGGTGGACAAGAGAGAACTGGGAGAGGGCGCTTTGGTAAAAATGTGATTGAAGTGCATCAGGTACCAGTTCCACCGCAAGTGGAAAATCCGATTACGGTAAATCCGTTCACGGAGAAATCGAAAACGGTTCCTTCGATTACGGGCATACCGCATACGGAACATCCAACACAAGTAATTAATAACAAAGTAAATAACAAAAGAGTAAATAATCATCAATCAATCTTTCAGAGGAAGGATGGAGAGATGGAAGTAATACCTACGATATCAAAAAGTCTGGTTCCAATGCAAGAGCTGATAGAAAGGTTTGAATATTGTGAGCTGTGTCAAATCTTATCTTATCACCATCTATTACAAGAATGTAGGGAGTGCCAGTTATCACAATATGAAATCAAAGCACGTGTCATAGATGAACTGAAATATCTAATCAGTTACGAAACTTTGGTTTTTGATGGAGATGGTGCAATGGTAGATGCTTTGCTTGACTATATGAGTGAGATTATCGCCACAGATAGAACCATTACTTTTAATAATGGTGAAACCTACGATGCAAGGTCAATGGGAAATCAATTTTATCGACTCGACAGTGGAGCCATCCGATATGTTCTTGAAAAATTTGATGAAGTTTCTCAGGATACAAGGATTGTGAATAAGAAGAATTATTTGATCCGAATGTTGCTCACAGCAAAAAGCGATTTAGAAACCAGTATCAAGAGTGATGTGAATTATGATATGGCACATTGGCACGAAAGGGGGAATGAATAGTGTCAGTTTTTAAAGATAATTGGAATGGCTATGATGGGAAGCGTTGGAGAGTATCTCTGCGCTATACCGATTGGCAGGGCAAAAAGAAACAACATGATAAACGAGGATTTGAGACCAAAAAAGATGCATTAGCCTATGAACGAGATTTTTTAGCAAAGAAAAGTAAGGATATCAATATGGGATTTGGAGTCTTTATTGATGTTTATCTTTCTGATATCAAACCGCAGATTAAGCTGAACACCTACAGGACAAAGGTTCATATCATCAATACCCATATTAGACCGTATTTTGAAGAAAAGAGTTTATCAGAAATCTCGCCTACGGATATTTTACAGTGGCAGAACGAACTGTTAAGTAAGCGAGATGAAAATGATAAAGGCTATGCCCAAACGTATCTGCGAACCCTTCAAAATCAATTGACAGCAATATTGAATCATGCAGTCCGCTACTATGACTTAGCAAAGAATCCATGTAGTAAGGGGAAAAAGATGGGGAAAGCAAAAGCAAAGGAAATGTTGTTCTGGACAAAAGACGAATATACCAAATTTGCAGATGCAATCAAAGATAAACCTATCTCGTATTATGCTTTTGAAATTCTATATTGGACAGGAGTACGAATGAGCGAAATGCTTGCACTAGAGCGTGGAGATATCAATTTGGAAAAGCGAACATTAAAAATTGATAAGCAGGTACAAAGAATTGATGGGATTGAATATACCACCACACCAAAGACCGACAAAGGAAATCGTGTGATTGAACTACCAGAATTTCTTTGCAATGAATTGGAGGATTATTTTGGAATGATATACAAAATCGATGAACATACGAGATTGTTTAACATTACAAAAAGTTATCTGCATCATGAAATGGATCGAGGTTCGAAAGCAGCTGGTGTAAAAAGAATTCGTATTCACGACCTGAGACACAGTGCATGTGCAGCGCTTATTGAGCTTGGATTTTCACCAGTTCAGATTGCAGAAAGATTAGGTCATGAGAGCGCCACAATTACCATGCGATATGCACATTTGTATCCATCGGTTCAGCGCACTATGGCTGATAAATTAAATGATATGTTTCATGACGAATCAGATTTCGAGGATGATGAAAGTGAGGAATCAGAAGAATGATGGAAGGACGCTTAGGCTACAACAGCTCCAATAAGCGATATGGACTTTTGGTATCGGACTTGTGGGAAAATGATGGATTTCATTGTGGAGAAGGAATGGAAGTTCTTGTTGAAGATGAATGGATTTCTACCAGAATTGAAATGGCTTGGAATGAAAATGGCAATGCGTGGTATCTGGTTGGAACTCCTTATTATGGGGATTTGGAATATGTAAGAGCAAGGATTTAATTCCTTGCTCGGATTGGAGAATGTTATGAGTAAAATATATCGACGTACCACCCTTCTTACTGGTGTAAATGCTACTAAGAAGGATAAGAACCGCAAACGTAATGTCATAATGAATTTTAGAGTTTCACTAGAAGAAAAACAGCTGATAGATGAGCGTATAGCGCTTTCGGGTCTTATGAGATCAGAATATTTTATCAATAGTTGTTTAGAGCAGGAGATTCATGTGACTGGAAATATTAAAACCTTTGACGCAATCAAAAAGCGTATGGAACTGATAGACAAGCATTTATGTAACATTAGTATGTCCGAGGAACTGGATTTTGAGATTTTGGAGTCGCTACGGACAGTATTGGAATTATTAGATCATTTGTATGGTAGCAATGAGTAGCTACAGAAAGAGAGGCAATTATGTTTATTAGTGATAGAAGTTTACTGGTGGTAGGCATTGATCATGGATTTTCCATGATGAAAACTCCACATGCAACATTTGAAAATGGTGTTGAAAAATTGGGTGGAGAAGCCACCCTTAGTAACAACACATTAATTTATCAGGGAAATTATTATAAGGTGGGAGAAGGAAGACTCCCCCTTATGCAGACAAAGACAGAGAATGAGAATTATTTTTTATTAACGCTAGCTGCAATTGCAAAGGAATTGGATATTTATCAGCAACAGAGTGCGGATGTGATTTTAGCAGTTGGGCTACCGTTTAGCAGATTTGGAAAGGAAAAAGAAGATTTTTATCGTTATCTGTTGCGTAATGAGAAGATTCAATTTAGTTATTCTGGTAGAGAGTATGAGATTCGGATTATAGATGTTTTTGTATTTCCACAGTGTTACGCAGCAATAGCAGACAAGCTTAGAGAATATGGCAGAGAAAATCTGATTGTGGATATTGGGTCAAAAACCATTGATGTAATTCATACAAGAAATTATGTACCAGTAGAAAGTGAAAGTACTTCGATTCCAGCGGCATTGATTCAATGTATGGAAGGCATTAAAAGCAATGTGTACCAAAATTGTAACCGTAGGCTTAGTGAAGATATGATTCAGCAGATGATTCTTGAAAAGGACGTAAATATCCCAACAGATTGTAAAGTGATTATCAGAGAAGGGCTTGCAGATTTTGCAAAAGGGATGGAAGCAAAGTTAGCGGAACTGGGATTTGATCTTGAAATGTTCACAGTCATTTATGCAGGTGGCGGTGCCACGCTGATGAAGAATTACGGAACCTTGAAAAGTGCAAATATTCACTACCTAGAAGATATTCGGGCAAATGCAAAAGGATATGAATTCTTGGCAAAGCAGAAAGGAAAATTCTAGGCGAACAGCATAAAGATGGTATTTTTTAAGAATGGGAGGTGGTGCGATGGCAGGAAAAAGTGAGTTACAGAAATCTTTGTCCTTTCGATTAAATCTATCGAAAGAGGATGAAAGAGAACTGTATGAAGCAATTATGGGACATACCCGTGATAACGCAAATGATTCATATGGTAGTAGTGGCGCTTATATTAAAGCAGCATTGAAATGTTATCACGGCAATGAAATGCAAATGGAACAGCAAGAGCATTTCAAAGAGGAGATGCAGGAGTATTTACAGAGGCAGGCAAATGAGCAGAGAGAGTTATTTTTAAAGGCATTGGAAGTCCATGATCAAAAAATGGTAGCAATGATTGTAGAATCGGTGGCAAGTACCTTGGCAAGAATGGAAAGGCAACCTTCTGTGAAACCGCATAGGGAAGAAAATAACACTTCCCTTGAGAAGGTACAGGGGAAAAGAGCAGAAATAATCTTGCAGGATACGTTAGATGAAACTATGCCAGAAGAAGCCTTTTCTTATTTGCAGAATTTATAAGTTAGTAATGTGAGTGTTACAGTTTGAATTTATTGTCATACATATTGCATGACACATCTACAGAAGAAAATCAGATGTGTTGCATATGGTCAGACAAGTATAAGAAATGTAATACACGCCACTTTTATAGCGGAGGGAGCAAAGGGCATTTCGTCTACGTTGTAGCCGAGTGATTTTTCTCTAGGATTGGAAGCAATGGAGACAATGAATAGAACTTGCATTGCCTGTTGCATCCAATCCCTACAAAAAATCACAAGACCACTATCATCCAATGTAGGTTACGAAAGATTATTTCGAACGTGCCAGCTGCTAATAGAAACTCTCCACAGGAGACTTTCCATTAGCGCTATCACATATCTTCATAATCTCAGTGTAGTATGTGGCGGATGATAGGCAAGTTTCGCAAATGTGGTACCCACATTCGCACCGGAAGCAGCCGATGGGCTGTTCCTAAACTTGCCAGAGAGCGTTGCCCCTTGGAACCCCAGCAAAGAGTTTCACTCTCTGCACACTGGAGCCGCTGATGTTCTGGTGTAAAATTCCGAGACTTCCACTGGAAGTCTCTTCATCTCATTCCATCCATCTGCTAGGGGCAGGCTAATCACTATAGACAAAATTGATGAGCCTGCCCCTGCACCCCAAAAGACAAAAACCACGAAAGGAGTGTAATACAAAGTGCGAAAAAGAGAATACCAAGTCAAGTTTCGAATGAACCAAGAAGAGTACGAACGGCTACAGGAAAAAGTGACAGCTTCAGGACAGACACAGCAGTCATTTATCATCAATGCTCTTGCTGGAGTAGTGATTGCTCCTAGAGAAGAAATTGATGTACTTAAGAATATAAACAAGAATTTTGATGATCTACTTCGGCAGATTAGAGGGATGGCAACGAATGTAAATCAGATGGCACATATTGCAAATGGAACGGGAGTTCTGGCAACGATAAACAAATTGGAAGATATTGCTGATCGAATTCAATATTTTAAGAAAGAGAGTGAAGAAATGTGGCAATCAATAAGACGATTAATAAGTCAACAAAATCACATGGGGCAATGAGAAATTGTATCGAATATGTGCTTCGTGAAGATAAAACAAATCGGGGACTTGTATATGTAACTGGACCATTTTCAGCGGATGAAATTACTTATGATTCAGTCTATCAATCCTTTTTAGAAGAAAAGAAATTGTGGGAAAAGGATTCTGGAAGAATGTATGCCCACAATATTATCTCTTGGCATAAAGAGGAAAATCTTACGTTACAGCAGGCATTTGCATTTGGAAAAGAATTTGTAGAGAAATGGTTTGATGGATTTCAGACATTGATTGGGGTGCACAAGGATCGGGATCATGTGCACCTACATCTTGTCACAAATACAGTGAGCTATGAGGACGGTCATAAGCTTCATAATTCCAAAAAGGATTTGGAGCGTATGAAAGAACTGACCAATGAAATGTGTGTGGAACATGGATTGACAGTAGCACAGAAGGGAAAAGATTTTCACGGAAATGATTTGGAAGAAGGTCATGTTAGAGCTTGGAGCAAGGATAAATATCATCTATTGCTAAATGACCAAAAGAAAAGTCATGTTGCGGAATGTGCCTTGGCAGTTATGGAAACGAGAGAACAAAGTTGTAGCAAAGAAGAATTTGTGAAAGGAATGGCAATAAGAGGTTGGCGCACCGCCTGGACAGATAGTAGAAAGAATATTACGTTTGAGAATGAAGAAGGAAAAAAAGTGCGTGATTCCAATATTTCCAAGACATTTCAGATGGATGTATCAAAGGAGGGATTATTGAATGAATTTGAAAGACAGGCAGAAATCAGAGAACGTGTTGCTAGAAGAAAAAGAGCAAATAGCGGAGAATTCCAGCTTGACGAAGAAATCAGATCAGCAGAGTCAGAATTTGAAGAATACTATAGAGAAGTTAAAGCAGTTATTGCAGGAAGCGCTACAGGCACTTCAAACAATGACAGCGGAGAGGGACGATTTGCTCAAGATTCAGGCAGAGGACAGGAAATTATTCAAGGAAGAATTAGAGAAGCAACAGACTTTAAATCAGAATTTGGAGAACGAAAAGAAAATTTTGATGGAGAAAGAATATCTCTCAAGGAAAGACTTGGAGTATGTCAGAAAGAGGCTGGAAAGCGAGAAGAAGAACGGAAACTGGATGAACAGACGCATACGAGAACTAGAGGGCGAAGTCGCTAGATTAAAAAACCGTCCTCTGTGGAAGCAGATTTTGGATGATTTAAAACCTAAGCCGAAGTTGGGATCATATAACAGAAAAAGAAAATTTTTCGAGTTTATGAAAAAATTATTTCATGTGCTATTTGTAGTGGTATTTACAATTATTGTTTTGGTAGCAGTCTATTGGTTCATGAAATGGTCAATGCACCAGTAAGATTAAATTATAGGCTGATGGAAAGGATTGATGATATGAGATTCATTTACGCAAGTTATAATTCAAATTATAACAGTATAGATATAACGACATTTGATAATATTTTACTTAGAATTGATTGCAATAAAGCAGAAGAGGGAATCAGGACAACGACTGGTTCCCAATGTGCTTTAAATGCATTAGCAATTGATGAACCGTTGGAATATGCAAGGTTGGTTTTGGATGGAGAGATGCAGATGTGGGTGGATGCAGAGGATAGTTTGGAACTTTGGTAAAAAACTAATAAATGTCATATTAAATACCATAATACATATCCTGTGCATGAGTAAATTCTGGATTTGAGAAAAGATGAATTAAAAGAATTTGTTCATGCACTTTGTAACTTTATGGGTCAATCATTTTTTTCGTGGGATTGCCACCACGTAATGTATTGATTTGTTACGCCCCCCTTGACCGGATGGAAAAGCAATGCTGTTCGTTTATCACCGACGGCGAAGAA
>JBQKKG010000014.1:0-77748 GCA_052116865.1 Lachnospiraceae bacterium LCP25S3_G4
CATTTTTGAGCATTTTTCTTTCACCCAATGGGTGAAAGCTGAATTTTGAAGGAACGTATATTTATCAATGCTTTGAGGGTGGTTTATAAAGTACTGACGTAGAATCTCAGTGAGTATAAAACTCATCATTTTTTCCTTTTTTTGCCCGAGTTAAAAATTCTGCATTTGGCATAACATCACTCTCCTATTCAGTTGTTCCATTATCATCAAGCTTTTCAAGCTTCTCTTGTAATTCAGCAATCGTATTCTCTATTCGTTTCTTTTGAAACATTTTTGAAGTTCTATCTGTAAGAGCTTTTGGAAATGTTCTTTCCCAATTATGATATTCTGCTAAAATAGCTTCCTTTTCTTCGGCAGAAGCAATTTCTATACGTATTTTTATAGTCTCACGCTCGTCATACCACTCTTTCAGGTAATCATTCATAGTACCAGTAAAACCATCACCAAACTGTATTGAATACTTGGCACCATCTTTCTTTACCTCTAATTCATATAGTTCTTCCATTTCAAAGAACGCAAACATAGCACCAATGTAATTGGATACCACTGGATCCATTAAGGCTATGGTCTCAACTCCAAGCACATAAGCAAATTGTTTTAACATCTCAAACTTGGGCTTCCTAGCACCATTCTCATATTTTTGTATTCTATCAGCTGTTAATCCCAAAGCTTGTCCTAATTCAGCCTGAGACATTCCTTTTTCAGTTCTTATCGCACGGATTCTTCGCCCAATGCGGTCAGCAGAAGTTTCTTCATTAAAATCAGCTGCATCCTGTCCAAAGGGATTGTGTATCATCAATGCCATATTCATCACCTCAAATTTCATTCTATTTGCATATAAAGCCATGATTATCATACCACAAAATCCAAAAGAAATATACATATAAAAGCACAAATAAGTAATTAAAAAGCATCAAATTTAACAAAAGCACATTTTTGTGCTTGCAAAGTCTATAAAAATGTGTATAATATAATTAAAGCACTTAAATGTACTTCAAAGCACAATGAAAGGAAAATGATATGAATGAACTTTTAGAAAAATATCCAGCCGTTCTTGATGTCGCTACCGTAGCAGAAATACTTGGTGTTACACCCGCAACCGTCAGAAGACTTGTTAAATCAAATGTAATCCCATCTGTAAAGGTCGGTAGACTTACAAGGATAACCAAAGACAAATTAATTAATTATTTAGAAGAAAGGAGAGCATAGCATATGAAGGAAAAAGCAAATATCTCACTAGAATTACTTCTTCTCAACGATTTACTCAGAACTAAAGTTATCGACAAAGAGATTTATGACAAAGCCGTAGCAAAAATCAATCGTATCGAAAACCAAGCAGCCTAAATGAATTAGAGGTTCTATGAACCCGACGTTTCCCGTTTATCGGATGTCGCCGTTATCCAAAATGATTTATTTAGTATGCCCCGAAAGGAAATCAGATGAAGAAACGAGACAAACAGCGTGCAAACCGCAAAATTAAAGAAGAAATGCTAAATCATAAAGATATGTGTGGGATAAACGACTCAACACCATATGAAGCAGTCAAAGATATTATAAAGGAGTTTAAAAGAAGGCAATGTCAAATATAGCAGCAATTTATCACTTTACAGATGGCTCTGAAAAGAGACCTATAGTGAACCAAAAACAACTGAATATCTTGGAACAGTTCACTATCTCTCAGGGCTTTTCTGTAGGTGAAGTTTACTGTGATAAAAGCCTTCTTAAATGTGAACAGCCAGAATTCGACAGATTTTTATATGATATTGATAAATATGATGTTCTGGTAACAAAGGACTTCTACCATATTTCTAAAAATACAATGAAATGTATGAGTGTGATGAAAGAGCTTCGAGATAAGGGGATTCAGATACATTCTATTGAAAACGGTAACTTCTCATGGGAGGAAGCACCATTTGATAAACCATTACGAGTAGCCACCTATTGTTGTAGGTTTGGTACACCAAATGAAATAAAACAAATTATCCCAGTTCAAAACGATATACTAAAACTTTTTGCAAATAAGAAAACAAAATGGACTGTTATAGACCAATACTTTGACGAAAGCGAGCATCAGAATGACGGTGAACAGATTCAGCTTATGGAACTTATAAAGAATAAGGATAAATACGACTTAATTCTTGTCCATAACCTAAATGATATTCACTGGCGAACAGCCAATTTTTGCAAAGTCAGAGAACAGCTTCATTTAGACATATATTCCCTTCAGGAAGGGTTTCTAAAATATAACTAAGGAGGAACGCATTGTGACAAATCAGATTATTTTTACCAGTGAAGCACATAAGGATTTCTATTACGAAAAATTAAAAGAGGTCAGGTATCAAGATGTTTACCATATGGCTCTTTGCTATTGTCTTGGCATCAGTAACGATACAAGAAATCATGTAAACAGCATCTATAATTTCAAAACTGGGTGCGTATTACCAGAGTGTCTCCATGAAGGTTGGCAAACCAGTGGTAGCTTAAAGGTCGTCAGAATGGCTTTTAACCTTTATTGCAATGGTACTCCAAGCGTATCCGATTATGAGGATACCGAGGAACAGTTAGACGAATGCAGACAATATACAGTCGAAGATTTATTCTGCTGTAGTTATGCACCATATTTTTGGCAAGCGATTCAGATTAGATATCCTGAATACGCTTACTAACACCATTATTACAGAATACGAAGGAGGAAAAGTATTTGAGTTATGCAGAAAACCTAAAACAAAAACTTAATAATGATAATTCAGAGCCTATTTCCGCTGTAATATATGCCAGAGTATCTACAGACAATGATGGTCAGAAAGACTCTTGTTCTAATCAGGTAGCTCTGGCAGAAAAATATATTGCTAACCATCCAAATATTCAACTTGTTGGAACATTTGTTGATGACGGTATTTCAGGTAAGAACGATTTTACCAGACCACAATACAATGCAATGTTACAGCTAATATCAGAAGGAAAAGCTGATTTAATTATCACCAAGGCTTTATCCCGACTTAATCGTGACCAGTTAAATTCTCTTATGCTTAGAAGTATGTTGGTGGAACAGAATGCCACTGTTCTTACTCTCGAAGATAATCAGGTGCATGATTTTGAGGATATGGGTTCTGAACTTTTGCACAGCATCAGTTTTGCTATTGATGCACAGTATGTAAAAAGACAGAGTATTAACGGTAAAAAGACACAGGAACTGCGTTGTGAGCGCAAGGAACTTAGTGCTAAAGACTGTCAATCATACGGATATGATTGGCATAGTGATACCAAAACCATCACTGTTAATGAAGATGAAGCGGAAGTCGTTCGCAGAATATTTGAGGAATATGTATATCGTAACGGTACTCCAGCTTCCATACAGAAAGCATTGAAAATGGAAGGTATCAGAAAATCATCCAGAACCATCAGCAATATGATTCAAGACGAACGCTATATTGGTAAATTCTATATTAACAAGCGTACTAGTAAGCTTGGAACTGGACAAACCAAAACCAAACGTATCCAATTACCTAAAGAACAATGGGTATTGGTTGAAAGACCTGATTTACAAATTGTTGATACAGAACTATTCGAGATGGCACAGCGTATTCATCAAACTAGGATAACAGTTTATGAAAAGCCTGATAAAAAGACTACTCAGGCTCGTTTCCAAGGTACACATAAATACGCTGGCAAAATTTTTTGCCCTAACTGTGGCAAGCCATACCACTTTGGATATTCTGATAGAGCTAAGACAAAACCTATTTATGCGATTAAATCTCATTCAGAATGTACTAACCCAGTAAATAGGATATCTGAGACTGACCTTGAAGAAATCACAAGACAGGCTCTTAAAAAGACCATTGACCAACAAAATGAAGTCTGCAAGACATTGGAAGCTGTTCTCACGGAATGTGTTGAAGCATCACAGAATAACGGTAATGAGCTTTCAAAACTTAAACAGCAGAAATCAGCAAGGGAAAACCAAATTGATAGCTTAATTGATGCTCTCTCTGAGGGTGGACTTACAGAAGCAGCCAAAGACCGCATTAAAAGCAAAATCAATACAATAACCGAAGAAATCGACAATCTAACAGAAGTCATCAAGGACAAAGAATCCAGTAAGTTAAGTGTTTCCTATGTTTCTGATAAGATTGCTGAGATTAAATCAGCCATAGCAGAGCTTCGTAACTTTACAGAGATAGACAGAGACAGAATACTCAACTATATCGAAAGAATTGAGCTTCCAGCTAACGGAGATGTAAATATGCTCCTAAAATCTGGACAAGTAATAACAATAGTAGCAGCCGACAACAGTGATTTCTCTGAGGGAGATAGCGTAGTCAAGAAGGGAAAACAAGATGACCGGTATTAAGCGCTTGCAATAAATCCAAGCTCTCTTCCCCTCTTACTTCACCTACGATTATTCTATCTGGCCTCATTCGCAAAGCTGATTTGATTAAATCTCGAATCGTTAACTCCCCAATCCCTTCCACATTAGCATTTCTAGATTCTAATCGTACCAAATTAGGGATACCCTTTATCTGAAGTTCCGCGTTATCTTCTATCGTAATAATTCTTTCATCTTTGGGAATAAAATTAGATAATGCATTTAGAAATGTGGTTTTTCCTGATCCAGTGGATCCGGAGATAAAAATATTATATTTGGCTTTTACCCATTTGTTTAATTGTTCTATAACCGATTGATTTATTGATCCCCACCCCAACAATTGCTCCATTGTAATAGTCTCTTTGGGGAATTTACGAATGGTTACAATTGGGCCATTTAATGCAATCGGATACAACACTACATTTACTCTTGATCCATCGGGAAGCCTTGCATCCACAATAGGCGATGCTTCATTAACCAAGCGGTTAGATTCCGCCACAATTTGTTGTATTACATCTTCCAATTTAGCCTTTGTAACAAATCGCTTGTCCAATTGTGAAATTTTCCCTTTTCGTTCTACGAAGATATTTTGCGTTCCATTTATCATAATTTCCGAAATCATATCATCTTCTATCAGCTGTTGAAGAATATCTAATCTACGAAAAGTATTAAATAGATCCTTCCCCAATATCGCTTTCTTCTGAAGTGGCCAATATTCTGTATGACTTTTCTCTTCTATTACTTCCTGAATGATATTTTCTAATTCTTCATCTTCTATTTCATTTGACATATCAATCTTTTTTATTATGCAGTCTTGTAATTCTTCAATAGGTGTCATAGTTCCTCCTTATCTAAAAGTTTCAGCACATACTCCTCTATTTTATATTCTTCTGGTAATAAAGTAATTTTCATTTTTTTTAAAATTTCTTCTTTATTCATTAATTGTAAATTAGATTTAAATTGTGAAATTTTCGCTTGCTCCACCACTCCATCAATCACAGGAACATATAGATCGTTGCACATTTCTAAGAGGTGTAATACTCCCTGTATGCTATCCCCTATATCTAGAATTATGGTTTCATAAATGCTTTGAGCACTAATTTCTTGTAATAATTTTATCCATTCTTCTTTTGTGACAGCAATCAAATCTTGGTGAATGGGAATTGGCTCTATATAATCCAATTCATCCATGTTCGTAACCACCGTACTTACTTTTAATCCTATGTTTCTATGCTCTTGTTTCATAAAATAAATTAAATCAGATAGTGAATTTTTTGCATTTCCAAATTTGTGACCCTCACCTGCATAATCTTCTAGATTTAGATATAATGTTCGTTTTTGCTTTCCAAATGCTTTGCCAAGTGCAATGGCAAACGTTGTTTTACCAATGCGATGTATAGGTGAATATATACCGATGATTTTGACTTGATTCTTATAATAGATGAATAAGTCTTGTTCCTCTCGTTCCAAACATGTCTCAAAAATTTGTTCCAAAATTTTATTTACAGACTGATATTTATAGATAAATGTCTGATCTTCTGTACTCTTTGCATTACAGCGCTTAGTAATTAAATATTTATATTTTGCTTTAATTATGGTCTGATCTTTCTTTTGGTATGTATCTTCAATAAGAAGAATTTCTATCTCATGATTTTTTGAAAATTCTTTTACAGTATTTATATCTGAGAATACTCTAACCTGAAGATTCAACTCCACCTTTTCTGCAATTCTCTCCATCAAATTACGCGCGTATACCATTTCACTATCACAGATAATAAAGTTTCTGTGACTCAATTAATTCCCTCCTTACTTTTAAATTACTAAATTACATTTGAAAATTTGCCACTGAACTTGTAGCCTAAGAATTCATTTTGATTTTTCTATGATTTTCTGAAACAACATAAAGAACTATGTTGCTGTATTGTGTATTATAGGGCTTGTTCATCTACTTGTCCACCCTTTTAATAAATATTTTTAAACTTTGTGCAACACTTACAAAGTTTGATACCAAAGTATTCCATAAAGCAAACAAACCCCAGGCAATCCAAGGAATCCAGATGTCAAAAATGAAACACCATTAATTCCAACAGATACTGAAATACCCCGAAAAGCTAGATATTGATTTACAAAAAAAATAATACTTAACCCCAATATAGCCCGCACAATAAAGTTAACAATTAGACGTGAACGACGATTAGACATAAGTGAGCTCCTTTACATTTATAATTTTCTTTTCATGGCAACTATCCTACTTCATATATATCCTAAAAATAGGAATTTTATTCTAATTTTTGCTTATACTAGAAAATAAAGGTAGTACAAAGTATTTGGTGACCTATTCTGGAATAATCATATTCCCAAGGAAACATATGCTAGAATCATTAAAAAGAAAGTGAGGTATTCAATGAAGAAATCAAAGAACCAATATACTCTCTATGAAAATACTTATGACATTCATCGAGAAATACAACAAACAAAAAATGAAATGGATCACGCCTATAACAATTTTCAAAATGCCCTAGATCCAGACTTGATTGATTGTTATATTTTTGAAGCCAATGCTGCTTGGAAGAAATACCGTTTTCTCCTTCGACAGGCAAAATTGCTATAAAGGGACAGGGCAAATATGAAATGGGGACGGGGGCAATGTACATTGCCCCCGTCCCCATTTCACTACAGACAAATCTTGACTTCTCGATTTGTCCTTCTATATTGTCTATAATGCACCCCAGATGCATCCATCATTCTTTTTGACGCAATTACTGCCGTGGTCTCTGAGTATTTGTCACAATCATAAATAACCTCTTTTATACCACATTGTATAATTGCTTTTGCACATTCATTACATGGAAATAATGATACATATAACTTAGCTCCTGTGAGATTTCCCCCACTATAATTTAAAATTGCATTCAATTCACTATGCGTAGAATATACATACTTTGTTTCTAATGGATTTTCTCCTTCTCTATCCCATGGGAATTCATCATCTGAACATCCTCTTGGAAATCCATTATATCCCATAGATAATATTTTATTATCTTGACTAACAATACAACATCCAACTTGCGTATTCGGGTCCTTTGAGCGCATTCCAGAAAGTAATGCCACACCCATAAAATACTCATCCCAAGTAATATAATCATTCCTTTTGATCGTCATACTTTACTCCTCTAAGTATGTGTAACTACTTTTTATTTTGTACCAAAAATACGATCTCCTGCATCTCCCAATCCTGGAACAATATAACCATGATCGTTTAAATGATCATCCAAAGCACCAATATATAAATCAACATCTGGATGCGCCTTCTTAAATTCTTCTACACCTTCTGGCGCCGCTATTATACACATAGCACGAATGTTTTTAACACCTTTTTCTTTTAAAAGCTCAATAGCTGCTATAATGGATCCTCCAGTTGCTAACATCGGATCGACTACAAAGACTTCTCTTTCTTCACTATCAACTGGTAATTTACAGTAATATTCTACAGGTTTTAATGTTTCTGGATCTCGGTATAATCCAATATGACCAACCTTTGCTGCTGGAATCATGGCAAGCATTCCCTCTACCATTCCAAGACCTGCTCTTAAAATTGGTACTACAGCCAATTTTTTTCCAGCCAATTCGAACGCAACAGTTTCACAAATTGGTGTCTTAATTGTAACTTCCTGTAGCTTTAAATCTCTTGTTGCTTCATAGCACATTAACATTGCAACTTCACTAATCATCTCACGAAAATCTTTCGACCCCAAATCCTCTCTACGTATCAAACTTATTTTGTGTGTTATTAATGGATGGTCCATTACATGTACATTTCCCATAACTTCCTCCTTGCGTGTTTATTTTTCTATTTGAGTTATACGTCTAATACGACGTTCATCTCCTGAAAATAATATCTTAAAATGTATCTACTATAGAATCCCCAAATTTTTTCGCAATAACCGAAGAATCTATAGATTTTCCATCATAGCCAATTGCAATCATTTTCTTTTGCCTCTTGATTTAATCTAGTGGCTAATTTTTCAATTAACACTTTCATAATCTCATAGGATTCTCCATATTCTACTAATGGTTGTCCATATGCAGATGGTATCTGTGTTAAATCATCCACATATTCTCCTAACGAGTACACATGTTTAATCTGCTCATATTCCGCAACTATTTTCCACTTGATATTTTCATCCATCGCTAATACCAATGTATCATCTTTTAAATCTTCTGCTTCAAATAAGGATGCCATATGGTTACCCAAAGTCATCTTTTGACTTTTCATAATTGCTTCTGCTTTCTGATTCGCTGGCTCTGGAAATAACACAATCAGTCCCTTAGAGTCTATTTCATATTCTTGCAGTAATTTATAGTGCTGCAACAATACTGCTGCCATGGGTCCTCTACTTGTGTCATTATTACTCACAAAGAGAATTTTCCTATATTCCTGTGATTTCGTTATTAATGTTGCATCAATCTTATGGTGCCCGGCTGCCTTTTCTAGCCGATTCATTACTGCATTTCCTATCCCATCCTCAGCAAAGGATTCACTTAATATATAGTCTACTTCTTCCTCATCAAATTCTCTCAAAACTTTATATAGATTTTTTGCAATTGTATTCTCATTCTCCCTAGAACCAATAGTCTTTACAATACCATTGGTATATTTTTCAGCAGTTTCATTCGTTGCAATGATACCCACTTTTTCCCCTAGGGCTACTTGTTGATAGGCCAATTGTCTAATCGCTTTTACAGCTTCCTCAATTTCTCCTTCGACAATTACCATCTGTGCCTTCGGAGCATAATGTCTGTATTTCATTCCCGGTGCCTTTGGTGGTTCTTGACTATGATCAGTTAATATAGCTTTATCAATCGTAATTTCTCCTACAACATCTTCCAACATTTCTTGGGTGATAGCTCCCGGACGTAATATCATAGGGGGAGTAACTGTCATATCTAAAATAGTAGATTCTACCCCAATATTGACACTTCCCCCGTCTAAGATCATCTCTATTTTTCCGTTTAAATCATCAATGACATGTTGTGCTGTAGTAGGACTTGGCCTTCCTGATGTATTCGCGCTTGGTCCTGATACATATCCTCCTCCTGCAAGTATTAGTTCCCTTGCAATTAAATTATCAGGCATACGAACAGCGACTGTCTCTAATCCACCAGTCGTTCCGTAAGGCACCTTTTCACTTTTATGAAAGATCATAGTCAATGGACCCGGCCAAAAATGTTCCGCAATATCCATAGCACTCTCGGGTATCTCAGAAACAATTTCACCGAGAGACTGGATATCTGCAATGTGTACAATCAAGGGATTATCCGACGGTCTCCCTTTCGCCTGATATGTTTTTCTTGCTCCTGCCTCACTTAAAGCATTGGCTCCAAGACCATACACTGTCTCTGTCGGAAATGCAACCAAACCGCCTGACTTGATGATCCGGCCCGCAGTTTTCATTATCTGTGGGTCAATATTATTATTTTCTATTTTACTTATTATTGTTTTCATGGAAAACATTATACCATTTCTTTATCAGTTATGCTAGTTTTTAACACATTTGTAATATTTAAAATTGCTTTTACTCGCTTAAATACCCTTTAATCCCTTCACAAATTGCTTCTGCAATCTGTTTCTGATACTCATCCGTCACTAATTTTTCAGCTTCATCTTGGTTGGATAAAAATCCAGCTTCCACAATAATTGTTGGAACTTCTGTCTTTTTCAAAAGATAATATGTATCGTTTGCCTTTGCCTTTCTTGTATTGCCTTGATCAATAGCAAGTAGCTTTTCTTGCATAATATTGGCTGCCACCTCTCCGTCTTTTGAGTGTGTAAAGTAGAATACTTGGGCGCCATGTATACTACTTTCACTATAACTATTTTGATGAATACTTACTACTAGCCTTGGCTTTGTCTTATTAATAAGTGCCACCCGGTTTTTCATATCCTCAATCTTTTTGTTGGAAGAAGTAGGTTTATTAAGTCCCTCATCTGTCCCTCTTGTCATAATCATAGAAATATGATTTTTAGCAAGAATTTTCTCTAATTTCTTTGCAATTTTAAGATTTAAGTCCTTTTCAAGTGCATGATTGCAACCTACTTTACCTGGATCTTTTCCTCCATGTCCCGGATCGATGATAACCAGTATTTCTTCCTTTTTTGCTTGATCACTTGATACTTCTACATTAGAAACTTGATTTGCAAGACTCTTTCCTAGAACAAGTACCATAACAATAGCAACAACCGCCATCAGTAGTTTTATTTGTTTGTACATTCAAATACCCCCATAACACATACTTATCTAAGTATATGTTATGGGGGTATTCATTTATCATACTAATTTATATATTGTAAAATAACATCCCACACAGAGGACCTTTCATATCCCAATTTCCAAGCTGCAGTACCCGCCAATTGGTATTCTTTCATAAGCTTTAGCTTCGCTTCTAATGAATTCTCATCTTCTAACCAAATCTTATAGGTTCCTCCATTCGCATCCCATTGTGCATAGTTTTGCTGAGTTGCTTCATCCCAAATTGCAGAAACTCCTGCATCTGATACTCTAGCTTGTGCCTCATCCATACCCAATGCTTCACTGCTGATATTTGTTGGATAATTTGCTTCTTCGGTACCTTCTTGTTCCGCTAGTTCCGCCTCTGTCTTTGGAACTTCATACCATAATCTTGAATAAAATGGAACCGCATTGATAACTTTGTTGGCTGAAACTTCTTTCAGAGTGGCATCTATTCCTTCTTTTACAAAATTGATAGAAGCAACTGAACCGCTCTCTAAGGAGCTTCCATTATGCTCATCATATCCCATAATCACTACATAGTCAGCAACAATTCCCTGTTCCTTTCTATTATAATGGGCAGAATATGCTTTTGGAACATAATTATCTACAGATAACACAATTCCATTCTGTCTGCATTTTACTGATAACTCCCTTATAAATTGTATATAATGCTCGCCACAAGCCTCTGATACCTTTTCAATATCTACATTGATACCATCAATTCCTTTTTGCAATACTTGGGCAATTACTTGGTTAATTAAATTGTCTCTTTTGGATGTATAGCTCAACACAGCGTATGTTTCATCTGACGAATTAATTCCACCGTCAAAATCATTGAGTACTGCCCATACTTCAATATTCGATTGATGCGCATAATTAACATACTCTGCACTAGCTAAAGAATTAATATTTCCATCTGTATCTGCAATGCTGAACCAAGTCGGGGCAAGTGTTGTCAAACCTTTTGTATTGGCGATTGTTTCTAGAACTCCAGTATTTGCAGTTGCATTTGTTACTTGATGCCAAGCAAGATTGATCTTGTAATCTTTTACGATGTTGGTAAAAGGTTCCTCTGAAAATTCTCTAGAAAGAGTTTCTTTCTTTGTATTCTTTAAACTATTTGTCTGTACATATCCAATAAAACCATCTTCTGTTCGTACCTTTTTCCAACCGTCTTCATCTTTAATGACAGTAACTGTATCTTTTTTATTTAATTCTTTTAATATTGGACTTTTCACACCACCACGATATCTAACTTGCGTATCCCTTTTTACTGTGGCAACTGTGGTTTCTCCCCAATCACTGATCACCATAAGACGATTCGGATTTTGATAGACTTTATACTCTAGATTCGTATACTTTTGAATAAAATCCGCGGCTATATAAGCAGTACTACCTTCTGTTTTTAATATCACATACTCTTCGCTATTCTTTGTCTTTGAAATACTATAGTCTTTACTTCCTATTCCTACGGAAACAATATCATTTGGCAGTGTATAAAGTAATACGTTTTCATTTGGATCCCAGTAGAATCTGCTATTCAAGTAATCTCTTACAACAGAATACTCAATGTATGGTTCACCATCTACTATCATTCCAGGTATTTTCATAACTTCATTATCCACGATAATTGCAAGCTGATTCTCTTTTCCTATTCCATAATATTCATTCAAATCCGCCTTTTCCTTTGATAGTCCATATTTCTTTAAATAAATTGCAGTTCCTGCTAGAGCTACTAATATAATAATAAGTATTAGAAATCTAAAAAACATATTTTTCTTTCTTCTTCTTTGTCTACTACTCATCCTGGAACGATTCCCATTATTACGGGATGCATTTGTCCTGTTTACATTACCTCTATTAGCACTTGCTCTATTTGTACTGGTTCTATTTGTACGATTTACACCGGTTCCATCTATACCTGCTTGATTTACATTTGACCGTCTTCGTACATGAGCGTTCCCCACTCTATTTCTCATATCAGTCTCGTATCTTTCGCCCATTATGCACCTCCTACTGGAACCTATTATAACATATTTTTCTCTGCCGTCAGTAACTATTTCGACATTTTTTTCAGAGTTTTTCAAATCAAAAAAAAGATACTAAAAGTAAAGCATAGAGGGGTATTCTTACTGTAACTCTTTTCCTTCTTTAATCATTTGAAAATTTAGTTCTCTTATGTTGCCATCTTTGTTCATCACATAGTCTCTCATATACGTAACATCTTCTCTCAATGTCATATGTTCAGCTACAATTTGCATGGGACTGGCTGGTACACCATTGATTCCGAAACACACACCATCGCGCTCATACTTTTCTAGTTCTGAATAAAGGTCTTTGTATTTTGCATCGTCTTCCATCTAAAGTCTCCTATTTCCGTTTTCTCCCCGGCAATGTAGACTAGCTTATTCTCTCCATAAGGTTTGTGATATATTTTCTTTGAATACTACTAGTATAAGAAGATAGTAGAAAACTATTATGTTTAACGTTAAAGTCATGAAATTTTAAAACTGAAATTTGTGCTGGATTACAGCATGAAACATTGCCACCTTGGCATCGTTTATGATAAAATTGAATTTTGATTTTTCTAAATATTATATTGACCTTGCATTGAAAAGCTTAGATGTGCGCCACGATAATTTTTCTTCCCTCCTTTGTACTTTTTTTTCATTATCGGGGAATACTATCTTCGTATGAGTCATTATAATAAATGGAAATAATATTTGCAAGCACTTTTTCTAATTTTCTTTACATATTTTAGGTTTTTGTTTATACTAATAAAAAGTAAGTATATTTATTTACGATAGGAAGTGATGATATGAAGATTGAGAAATTAAATGACAATCAGATACGCTGCACATTAACACGTGCCGATTTGGCTGATCGACAATTAAAACTTAGCGAGCTAGCATATGGAACCGAAAAGGCGAAGTCACTTTTTCAAGACATGATGAAACAGGCGTCCTTTGAATTTGGATTCGAAGCTGATGATATTCCTCTGATGATTGAGGCTATCCCTTCGGCTGCAGATTCCATTGTACTAATTATTACGAAAGTAGAAGACCCTGAAGAACTTGATACACGTTTTTCAAAATTCGCTCCATTGGGTGATGTAGATGAAAAAGGACGGACACCTTTAGAAAAATTAGAAGGTGCTGAAGAATTTCTTGATTTACTCAATAAGGTAAAAGAATCTGTTGAAAAACTAAGTTCAGATGAAGAGGCATCCGCTGAAAGACTTAATATACGTTTATTTTCATTTGCTACCATGGATGATGTCATCTTGGCAGCTAGTTTACTTGATAATATGTATTATGGTTCCAACACATTATATAAAGATTCCGCAAATAATATATTTGTATTAGCAATGAATCAGTCAGACCATTCGACTATTGATTTTAATAAGATATGCAATATGCTATCGGAATACGGTACTTTAGAAAAAGCCACTGGTGCAACATTAGCTTTTCTTGCGGAACATTGTGATGTAATAATTTCAAAAAATGCTGTTCAACAGTTAGCTAAAATTTAATGGTTGATATTTAACAATAAAAAAAGTGTGGTTTCCCACACTTTTTTTATTACTCTATTTTGCTAGAAAAGCATTAATTTTTTCAATTAATAAGTCTCCGTCTATTCCGTGAACCATCGCTGCTTCTTCTAAGGTCTCCCCTTGAGCTGATGGACATCCAAGACAATGCATTCCAACTTCCATAAGTATTGGTGCAATTTCAGGATTTACTGCAAGTGCTTCCCCAATTGTTGTCTGCTTTGTAACTGCCATATTGGTTTCCTCCTTTATCTTTACGTGGTATTATTATAATACCAAATCTCAAAATTATCAATAAAAGATAAGTATTTAGAAATTATTTGAAATACGACAAATTGTTTATACATTTTTCGATGAATTTCGACTACTTAGTTGTCAATATGAATTTCGATTTATTTCGACAATAACCTAATTTTATTACATGTCTACAAAACATTCGTTCTTTTTTTACTATTAGTAATCCCCCAAAAACACATGTTTCACTGTGGATAATGTGGATAACTTTGTGTAAAACTCGATTTTTCCACGTTTTTTAATGATTTGAGTGTGGATAAGTTGACAACTATCATCTTACATTTTTTTACACCTTTTTACAATTTTGTATATTTTGTATACTCGCCCTTTTTTTCAATAACAGTTTCATGATACTACAGCAATCTTCTAACAGTGATAATATTTGTATAAGTAGCGGATGATATATCAATACCATGTGCTTCATCGATTGCATTTACAATCTTATCATTACCTACATAAATACCTACATGTCCATCATAGCAAATGATGTCTCCTGGCTTGGCAGATGCATAATCAACTTCCATCCCTGCACCTCTCATTTCTCCAGAGGTTCGTGGCAATGATACACCAAAATTTTGATATACGGATTGAATAAACCCTGAGCAATCTGCCCCATTATACAAATCTGTGCCACCCCATACATATGGATTTCCTATGAATTGACAAGCGTAATCAACAACTGCTTGTCCACCAGTTGAAGCCATAGCTTCTAACGCCTGCTGACGTTCAAGCTCAGCTTGTGCCGCTGCTGCTTTTGCTGCTTCTGCAGCCAATCTTGCTGTTTCTTCTTCTCTAGATTCTGCATATGCAAATCTTGTTGATAATTCCACATAATCTGAATATACATAACCCATTATTTCTCCTACTTGAATCGGAACCCATCCATCTTCTACCTCGCCTAACACTACCTGTTCAGATCCTTGTAGAACTTGTGCTAACACAGCGGTGTCTGTTCCCTTTCCTTGTCGGACGTTCAAAACATCTGCAGTCACTGTAGCATGTTCCTTTTGTACTTCTTTTGCTTTTGCCTTTGCTTCTTCCCCTTGAAGCAATTCCGATGACTGCACATATCCTGTGACAGACCCAGACTGTACCTGAATCCATTCTCCATTACTACCTATAACTGTTGCGGATTGATCTTTGTAGATTTTTCCCACCCAGTCACTTTCCTCATTTGCATCACTGTGAATCAATGTTGGTTCCACAGATGTGGCAAATGCTATATCTGAATACTCACCCTTAATAGGTACTAAATACTTCTCTATTGAAATGTTCGCTCCCAATGAATAATAATCATTTAGTACCGCTTCGATACCTGCACTTGGCAATACTACTTCTCCCTCTGCCGCATGTACCGTGATTCCATTACTGGGAATAAATAAGCTTCCCGCAATTACAGATATAGCTAATCCATGTTTGATAAGTTTAGAATTCATAAATACCTCCTTATGTATTCTCCTCTTTTGTATTAGCTATTAATTGTTACAAATTTGTTACAAGTGTTACGAGCACATAATACCAATAATAAACGCCCTTGTCAAGCCACTTAATTAATTTTTAAGTTTTATAATTCGACGTTTTTCCAGCTCTTTCCACATATATTTGTTACGTTTTTATTTATTATTGTAACATTTCGTAATAAATACACTATAAGTATTTCCATTTATATAGTAGAAATTCAATTTTTTATTAATTTCTTTTTATACTTGACTTTTTTAGTTTAATATGATATTTTAATTACAGTAACTGTTATTAATATTATTTGAAAGGAGGATGCCAATTGACGAAATTAAAATTCAGTAGGCAACGTGAATCCATTAAAAACTATTTGGCGAGCACTTGCGAACATCCAACTGCTGATACAGTGTATTTACATGTCAAAGAAGAATATCCGAATATAAGTTTGGGAACAGTATATCGTAACCTTAACCTACTAGCTGATATTGGCGAAGCAATTAAAATTGCAACTCCAGATGGTGGCGATCGTTTTGATGGAAGAACATTTCCACATAATCACTTTATTTGTAACTCTTGTGGGAAAGTCATTGATTTAGAAATGGATAATATTGATCATATTAATGATATTGCTGGTCAAAAATTTGATGGCTATATTGAAAGCCATACCACTCTTTTCTACGGGAAATGTGGAGATTGTATTCAAAAATCATAAGCAAAAATATATTTGATAAAAATAGTAAAACTTGTATTGACAAATACAAAATTATATGATAAATTAATATCAGTAACAATTACTATTATTAAAAACTAAAAAATTTATTTATATGAAAAGGAGATTTTAACTATGAAAAAATTTGTATGTACAGTATGTGGTTATGTTCATGAAGGAGATTCTGCACCAGCTGAATGTCCAGTATGTCATGTAGGAGCTGATAAGTTTAAAGAACAAACAGGAGAAAGAGAATGGGCTGCGGAACATGTAGTTGGAGTTGCAAAGGGTGTTAGCGAAGACATTATAAATGACCTTAGAGCAAACTTTGAAGGTGAATGTTCAGAAGTAGGTATGTACCTTGCAATGTCAAGAGTCGCTCATAGAGAAGGATATCCTGAAATCGGAATCTACTGGGAAAAGGCTGCTTACGAAGAGGCAGAACATGCAGCAAAATTTGCTGAATTATTAGGAGAATGTGTAACGGATAGCACAAAGAAAAACCTCGAAATGCGTGTAGACGCTGAAAATGGTGCAACTGCTGGTAAATTTGATCTTGCTAAGCGTGCTAAAGCAGCAAACTTAGATGCTATTCATGATACTGTGCATGAAATGGCTAGAGATGAAGCTCGCCACGGAAAAGCATTTGAGGGATTATTAAAGAGATACTTTGGCTAAGAATAACTGGCCAACTTAATAAACGTTACTAATACGCAAGCAATGCTTGGGGACGGGGGCATTGTTAACTGTAACAGATAGGAATCTGTTGTGCGTCAACAATTCCCCGTCCTTTATTACAAAGGAGGAAGAATATGTCTAAATACGCAGGTACTAAAACGGAGAAAAACTTAATGGATGCTTTTGCAGGTGAATCACAAGCACGTAATAAATATACTTATTACGCTTCTGCAGCAAGAAAAGCTGGTTTTGTTCAAATGTCTAATATCTTTTTAGAAACAGCTGATCAAGAGAAGGAACATGCAAAATTATGGTTTAAAGAATTTCATGGAATTGGTGATGTGGCTGAGAATCTTGCTGATGCTGCTGAAGGTGAAAATTACGAATGGACTGATATGTATGCGCGCATGGCTAGAGAAGCACGTGAAGAAGGTTTTGAAGAATTAGCAGTTAAATTTGAGAGAGTTGCAGAAGTAGAAGCTGCACACGAGAAACGTTATAAAAAATTATTAGAAAATTACAAAAACGAAACAACATTCAAAGGTGAAGCTCCTCTTGGATGGAAATGTGCAAATTGTGGTTATATCTATCAAGGTGATGAAGCTCCTGATTCATGTCCAGCATGTGCACACCCAAAAGCATATTTTGAAAGAAAAGCAGAAAATTACTAGAAACTTTAATGGCATAGACATTGATTGTCTATGCCATTATTTTAATTTACAGTTCTTTGATATATCTTTTTTATTGGTACATATATAAAAGCCACAATCACCACCATAAATATTGCATTGATAACAGTTGCAGGAATAGATAGTATTGAACCTGATATGGCTGCTTTTAAGTGACTACCCAATATGATCATATTAACAATTCCCATGATAAACTCTATAACTATATTAAGTATTGCATAAATACTTGCACATATTACAGCATTATAATATTCTCTCTTTTTATCTCCTTTTGATCTCTTCATCAATAAATTCATACATGTACCAATTAATAAACATTTTAAAATTGTCTCAATAAAAACTTGTGGCATGGCATGAATATATCCATTTAACAAATCAAATATTAATAGCCCCAGTGTCCCTGAGATAGCCCCTCTTCTTCCACCTTGAAGAAGTACGCCCATGACAACAAAGATATGTCCGAAGTGAACAAACGGCGTTCCTATTACGGCTGGAAGTGGTATTCGAAATATCTGTATACCTAAAAAAGTGATTGCAGTAAATACACCTACTGATACAATTGATTTTACCTGATTTTCTTTCATGATGCTGCTTTCGCTTTCTGTTCAAGATGTAATAATCCTGTTTTTATAAAAATCGGGCGAATTGCATTATATACTACAGCAACTAAAACAATTGAAACTATTGCGTTTACAAAAGTAGCCCCTGCACTCCATTTCGCCATAATATCTGCAACATCTGACGGTACTCCCAATAGCACTTTTTTATAAAAATATCCTACCACAGGATCCATGATAACGTTAAATGCTAATCCACCAATACTTGCAATCACACTCCACTTAAAAATATATTTTTTATCGTTACTTTCATTAATCTTTGCATACTTATGTGCAATAAGACCAACAATTAGTCCAATACAAAATTTTAAAATCATAGTCTTTGGTGCATATGTGATATACATCGGATCCATTAAATCCGCGATAGTCATACCAATAGCGCCTGCAAGTCCTCCATATACTCCACCTAAAAGTAATGCCCCAAGAACACAAATTGCATTTCCTATATGAAGCGCAGTAGCCCCTCCTCCCGGCATTGGAATTGGAATTTTCAGATACGTAAAGGCAACAAAGCATAAGGCTGCTACTAATCCTGTCTGTGCTATTTTACTTAATGCTTGATTTTTATTTTCCATGTTATTACCCTCTTCCTACAATATTTTTATTTCGTCATGACATTTCTTGTTGTTATACTAACATCGTAGTGGTCATCTTAACATATCCAGTTATTTTATTTTTAACCAGTCCAGTTTTGATTATATAAAAAAACAGGCACCTTTCAGGTGCCCATCTTTTTTATTATTTCTGATTCGCAGGTTCAATTGCTACCTGTTTTCCTTTAATCTTTGCATTTTTCATTGCATTTAGTACGTCTTTGGCATATTCTCTTGGTACTTCAACAAAGGTATATTTATCAAACATATCTATTGTACCAATTAATTTTCCGGGCATACCGCTTTCCCCTGCAAGTGCGCCCAAAATATCCCCAGGTCTTGCTTTGTTTTTCTTTCCTATATTGATAAACAACCGTACCATCCCTGGTTCTTCTGCTCCAGTATCTCCAAAGTCTACTTCTTGTGTATCCTCATTATCTTCATTTACCATTCCAGTATGAAGCTTTAAGAATGCTGCTGCTAAATCCATAGCTGTGTAATCAGAATCATTTAGTTGACTTTGAATTGCATTTATCATCGTGGTTAAATCATCATTTAAAATAATTTGATCCACTTGTTCCATGATTTTATCTATTTTGGTATTTGCAACATCATCCAAAGAAGGTATCTTTTGTGCAAATATTTTTGTTTTACAGTAGCGTTGTATCTCCTTTAGTTTATAGACTTCCTTCCCGGTAACAAAAGAGAATGAACGCCCTACTCTACCTGCACGACCTGTTCTTCCTATACGATGTACATAATATTCATCATCCTGTGGCAAGTCATAATTGAATACTGCTTCTACTTCATCAACGTCAATCCCTCTTGCTGCCACATCCGTAGCAACTAGTATATCAGTTTTGCCACTTCGAAATCCTTGCATCACTCGATCACGCTGTACCTGTTTCATATCCCCATGAAGCCCTGCCGCAAAATATCCTCTTCCTAATAAAGAAGTAACAAGTAAATCTACTTGCTTCTTAGTATTACAAAAGATAACAGATAATTTCGGTGAATAAATATCTAGTAAACGTGCTAATACTTCTTCCTTATTCTTTGGACGAACTTCGTAATAAAATTGTTCTATATTTGGTACCGTAAGCTCTTTTTTTACCACCTTTACTACTTCTGCATTTTTTTGAAATTCTTTTGTGATTTCCATAATTGCCTTTGGCATAGTTGCAGAAAATAATATTGTTTGGCGCTCTTTCGGCACACCTTCTAATATAGTTTCTATATCTTCTTTAAATCCCATATTGAGCATTTCATCCGCTTCATCAAGAATAACGGTGTGAACTTCATTCATTTTTATGGTCTTTCTACGCATGTGATCCATCACTCGACCTGGTGTTCCTATAATTAATTGTGTTCCCGCTTTTAATGAACGAATTTGTTTTACAATATCTTGTCCGCCATATATAGGTAATACTTTTATTCCATGTTTATATTTAGCAAGATTCCGAATTTCTTCTGCTACTTGAATCGCCAATTCTCTTGTTGGGCATAAAATAATTCCTTGTAGATTTTTATCTTTAGGATCAATTTTCTCTAATATTGGTATCCCAAAAGCTGCTGTTTTTCCTGTTCCTGTTTGCGCCTGACCAATAATATCTTTTCCAGACATTATAATTGGAATTGCTTTTTCTTGAATTGGGGAAGCCTCCTCAAATCCCATAAAGCTTACGGCTTTTTCAATCTCTGCACTAAGGCCGAGTTCTTCAAACTTTACATTTGACATTTTTTATTTCCTTCCTGACTGTTGCGCCTATTACAGGCACATATCCCGCTTGTTTCCTATGCTTTACATGACCTTTACGCCCCACAAAAAGACTATTACGCGCAAAAAATCCCTTCACTTGTTCACCAAGCAAAGGGTAATTCACGAAGCATACTTGAATAAGTATATCAGTATTATATCCATTTGTCAAACATTGATTACATAAACTTTTCTAACTTATTGTTCAGATTATAAAAAATACTTGCAATTTAAATTTTTCAGGTGTAATATACATATTATAAGAAGTAGTTATCAATACTACATTTGAAAACATTGGCTCTAGGAGGAGTAAATTATGAGTATAAAACAATTAAAAGATCCAGGAAGTGCAATTACACATTTTATCGGAATGATGATGGCCATATTTGCAGCCATCCCATTACTATTAAAAGCGGCTAGCGAACCATCACCTATCTATATGATTTCTTTAACAATTTATGCAATTAGTTTAGTGTTACTATATTTAGCTAGCACCATATATCATTCGTTAGATATTTCGGAAAAAGTAAATAAACGCTTGAAAAAGTTTGACCATATGATGATTCCAGTGCTAATCGCTGGAAGTTACACACCCATATGTCTATTAGTCTTAAGTGGTCGCACTGGATATATTCTACTTATGATTGTATGGGGTATCGCAATATTAGAAATTGTATTAAAAGCATTCTGGGTATTTTGTCCAAAATGGGTCTCCTCCGTACTTTATATTGCAATGGGGTGGACTTGCGTATTAGCATTTACGCAACTTATCAATAACATGTCAAGTGCAGCCTTTGGCTGGCTCCTTGCGGGAGGTATTATCTATACTGTGGGTGGAATAATTTATGCATTAAAGCTCCCTATCTTTAATAATCGCCATAAAAACTTTGGTAGCCATGAAATATTTCATCTATTTGTAATGGGTGGAAGCGTATGCCATTTTATACTTATGTACGTCTTTTTACTACATTAGATTGCTGATTGGGGACGGGGGCATTGCACATTGCCTCCGTCCCCAATCAGCAATATTTTCTCGCTTCTTTTCATCTTCTTAATTGCATATTCTCGTTTCATTGCATCTTCTTTTTTCAGAAATTCCTCATAATACACAAGCTTTACAGGTCCTCTTGATTTTGTATACTTTGCCCCTTTTTTACAATTATGATCATTTATTCTCTTTTCTAAATTATTAGTCCATCCTGTATAAAGACTTCCATCTATACATTTAACTATATATGTATAATTCATATTTTTTTCCTTACATTATATTTTTTTAATATTATAACACGCTAAAAGGGACGGGGGCAATGTACATTGCCCCCGTCCCCATTTTACTAGTTATCCAAATACTCCATAGGATTTACTGGTTCTCCATCTTTTAATAATTGAAAATACAAGTTACAACCTTCTACACTGTAATACTTTGTTGGCTCACTCAATGTTCCAATCGTTTCTCCTGCTTCTACTAACTTTCCTACAAGAACTGGAATGTCTTTTAGCTGTCCGTATACTGCTTCATACCCATTTCCCATATCTATGGTCATGGTATTTCCTGTTTGTGCTTTCTCTTCAATGGATTTTACAATTCCTCTAGCACCTGCTACTACTGCGGTATCTGTTGCTCCTCCAATCATAATAGCCGGATTATATTTGTATTGATCTAACGTTGCAAAATAAATTGTCTTATCCATACTATAATTCATAATTACATTCCCGCTAATTGGCCACTGAAGCATATCATTTTCACCAAATGATACTTGTGCACTTGTCCCCGCTGTAGGTGCCGCTTGATTCGTCTCTGTACTATTGGTATTTGTTCCTGATGTATTGTCCTCTTTTTGTGTTTCTGTATTAGTCGTTGTACTTGGCAACACAATATTATCAGTATTTGTAGTTCTAGCTTCATCCATATTTTTCTTTTGTATATCTTTTTCCTGGCTTTCTGCTTTTGCGAGTTCTTCTTTCATTCCGTCATTATAGCGTTTGAAAGTATATGTTCCTACTATTGTTATCGCTGCAACAAAGCATATTACCAAGCCTACAACTGCACCCTTCTTATTCATATTAGAAGGTCTTTCTTGTTTCATCATATTTATCACCTCTGGCTATATTTTTGCCAGAAAGTGACGCCCTTATTCTAGTTTTTGAAAAATATCTCCACCATCTTCTAAAGTTGTTCCTTCAAAAAAATAATTAATAATTTCTTCCATGCTTTTTCCTTTTTTTGCAAATACATTGGCAGTGTATTGGCTCATACCCAGACCATGTCCAACCCCTTGCGTTGTTATTCGAAGTTTTCCTTTGTAATCTTGAAAAGCAATGCAGCTTGACGGTAGCTCAAAGTCTGTTCTAAATTCTTCTCCTGAATATGTAACTTCACCCACTTTTATTGTTGTAGCATAACCAGCAGTATCCTTATTCACAATTTGCAAATCTTGAAAGGTAACACCTGCACCTACCTCCTCATATGACAAAGTCTTACTCTTCATATAATTTGCCGCCTTCACATCATCGGGGCATTCTTTTGCTTTTAAATATGGATATTCTTCTGTCCCAAGCACTTCACTTCCAATTCGTGTACTTCCATTATTACATTTATGAAAAGGAGTGTTTGCAAGTTTTCCATCATATTTTACTACGATATTATCAGTTTCAAGCAATACTTTTTTTATTTTTGCAAGGTAGCTTTCATTTTTCCAATTTTCTTTCATATCACTGTGGCTCCAAAATGCATCTTGAAAGACATAATCACTTTTATTTTCTCCCTTTTCCAGGTATTCATCCACTTCTTTGTAAAGTCTTGTTCGAATCAAAATAAGTTGCGCTTTTAAAGCTTCCTGCTCATATTCAGCAGGCATTTCTTTTGCTAAGATTCCTAACAGATAATCATTCCAGCTAATTTCGACTACGTTATTCTTAACAAGTACCTTTACTGTTTTTTCTTCAATATTTTTCGACGTCTCCATTGTAGAATTAACATTACTATCTTTATTTTTTCCATTTATAAATACAGATACAACATATGGCAATAGTAATATTATTATTATTATAGATATAATTTCTTTACTTTTATATTTCATAAAAAGGACCTCCTATAAATTGTATGGCATATCCTTTTAATTCATACTTATAAATATAACTATAGGGACAGGGCTAATGTTAAATAGGGACGGGGGCAATGTGCATTGCCCCCGTCCCTATTTAACATTTATAGTTTCCAAATTTCTTCTACATATTCTTTAATTGTTCTATCTGAGGAGAATTTTCCACAGGATGCTGTATTTAAAAGTGCTTTTTTTGCCCAATTGTCTACATCTCTATATGCTGATTCCACTTGTTCTTGTGCTTCTATATAAGCGGGAAAATCTTTTAGTATAAAATATGCATCCGCTTTGTCACTACTTTCCGTATTGAGTAATGAGTTATACAAGTCTCGATACATTTGTGTATCTCCACTTGAAAATGTTCCATCTACAAGCTGATTCAGTACCTTCCTAATTTTAGTATCCTGATTATAAATATCCATTGGATTATATCCACCACAGTTTTCATATTGAATTACTTCATCTGAACTAAGACCAAATATAAATGCATTTTCTATACCTACTTCTTCTACAATCTCTACATTTGCTCCATCCATTGTACCTAAAGTCAATGCTCCATTTAGCATAAATTTCATATTCCCTGTCCCAGATGCTTCCTTAGATGCAGTCGATATTTGCTCGCTTACATCTGCTGCCGCAAATATCAATTCTGCATTTGAGACTCGATAATCCTCAATAAATACTACCTTAATCTTCTCCTGTATACTACGATCGTGATTAATGACATCCGCTACTGAATTAATTAATTTAATTGTCTGCTTAGCGCGCCTATACCCCGCTGCTGCTTTTGCTCCAAAGATAAATGTTCTTGGATAATATGCTATCTCTGGATGCTCCTTCATTTGATTATATAGGTAAATAACGTGCAATATATTTAATAATTGACGTTTATATTCGTGTAAACGTTTTACCTGAACATCAAAAATAGAATCCGGATTTACCTCAATATTATTATGTTTTAATATATATTCGGCCAATCTTACTTTATTTTTTCGCTTAATTGCCATAAATTCTTCTCGTGCCTGGCAATCTTCTGCAAATGGTTTTAATTGTTCCATTTTAGATAAATCTGTAATCCAATCTCTTCCAATTTTAGCACTTACCCAATCTGCAAGTAATGGGTTCCCATGTAATAAAAATCGACGTTGTGTAATTCCATTAGTCTTATTATTAAATTTGGTTGGCATCATCTCATAAAAATCCTTTAATTCTTCTTTTTTTAGTATTTCCGTATGTAATTGAGCGACACCATTTACTGAATAACCTGCTACGATTGCCAAATGAGCCATGCGAACCTGACCATCATATAAAATAGCCATTTTTTTTACTTTATCCTCATTCCCTGGATATTTTACTCTAATATCCGCGACAAATCTACGATTAATTTCCTCTACAATTTGATATACTCTTGGTAATAATCTTGCAAACAAATCAATTGGCCACTTCTCCAGTGCCTCTGCCATGATGGTATGATTCGTATATGCACATACTTTGGTCGTTACATCCCAAGCCTCATCCCATTCTAATCCTTCTTCATCCATTAATAGACGCATAAGTTCTGCAACTGCCACAGTTGGATGTGTATCATTTAATTGAAAGGTAACCTTTTCGTAAAGTTTTTTTATATCAGAGTGATCTTTCTTGTATTTTTCAATCACCGCCTGTAAGGTAGCAGATACAAAAAAGTACTGTTGTTTTAAACGTAATTCCTTTCCTGCATAATGGTTATCATTCGGATAAAGTACTTCTACAATTGTTTTGGCCAGATTTTCCTGTTCCACAGCTTTATGATAATCCCCACGATCAAAAGAATCTAATTGAAAATCTGTAATTGCCTCTGCATCCCATATACGCAATGTATTTACAATGTTATTTCCATATCCTACAATAGGTAGATCATACGGAATTGCCTTTACTGAGGAAAAATTTTCTTGTATATATCGATCTCTCCCTGTCACCTGATCTCGTTCCACTCTAATTGTTCCACCAAAACGTACTTCTTTGGCATACTCACTCCTAAGAACTTCAAATGGATTCCCTTCTTTTAACCAATTATCAGGCGTTTCTACTTGATAACCATCCTGTATTTTTTGTTTAAACATACCATATCTGTATCGTATGCCAGCGCCATAGGCTGCATATCCAAGCGTTGCCAAAGAATCTAAAAAGCATGCTGCTAGCCTTCCTAGTCCACCATTACCAAGTGCGGCATCTGGCTCTTCATCTTCGATTGCATTGAGATCTATTCCCATCTCTTCCAAAGCTTCCTTTGCTTCCTTATAAGCTGTAAGATTAATTAAATTATTCCCGAGTGCCCTACCCATTAGGAACTCCATGGACAAATAATATACTGTCTTCGGATCATTTTTCTTATACTGCTCTTGAGTTGCAATCCAATTATCAATTATAACCTCTTTCGTCGCATAAGAAACTGCCTGGAAAATCTGTTGGGGGGTGGCCTCATCCATTTGCTTTCTAAAAAGTGTTTTTACATTTGTTTCAATTTCTTTTTTAAATATCTCTTTTTCAAACCGTGGATTATACATATAAGTTGCCTCCTTCCTAGAATTATCTATTGGGGACGGGGGCAATGTACACTGCCCCCGTCCCCAATAATTATCGTTCTACACCTAATGTTACTTTTTCACCGTTGATATTCCATTCCTTCACATAACCTGTTGGTAATTGTTTTTCCACTTTATTAGCCAAAACTTCCCCAGCAATCTCCGTTCTAGAATTTGCAAAAATAGTTTCTACTTTTTCACTACCCTCATAAGTTACCTGAATCTTATCAGTAACCTCAAAGTCAGCTTCTTTTCTCATTGTTTGAATTTTACTAATAATTTCTCTTACAAATCCTTCTTCAATCAACTCCGGTGTAAGATTTGTATCTAATACAACTGTAATTCCATTGTCGTTCTCAGATACATACCCTTCCATTTGTGCCGTATCAATTAATAAATCTTCTTTAAATAATACCACTTCTTGTTCCTTAATTTGTAATATTAATTTCCCTGACTCATTTAATTCATCCATAGCAATATTACCATCAAGATTGGATAACGCCTCTTTAATTGCTCCCAATAATTTTCCATACTTAGGTCCAACTGTTCTCATCTGAGGTTTGAATGAATATGAGGTAAAGTCTCTAACATCCTCTGTAAATTTCACAGCTTTTACATTCAATTCTTCTGCTACAATTTCTTTATAAAACTCAGACAATTCTACATCTGATTTTACAAACATCTGGCCAATTGGCTGACGGTTCTTAATATTTGCAGCATTACGACAAGCACGTCCCATTACAACTAATTTCAGTACTTCATCCATATTTTGTTCCAAGTCTAAATCAATCAACTCATTATTTGCCACTGGGAAATCACATAAGTGTACACTTTTAGGTGCCGTTTCATCAATGGTTCTCACCAGATTTTGATAAATGTCTTCCGTCATAAATGGAATCATCGGTGCTGCTACTTTTGCCACTGTTACAAGTGCAGTATAAAGGGTCATATAGGCATTGATTTTATCTTGCGGCATATCCTTTACCCAAAATCTTTCACGACTTCGGCGAACATACCAATTACTCATATCATCTACAAACTCTTGTAGCGCTCTTGCACTTTCTGGAATTTTATAGTTCTCCAGATTACTGTCTACGGTCTTTATAAGTGTGTTTAATTTAGAAAGTAACCATTTATCCATAACTGGCAATTTATCATATTCCAATTCGTATTTTGTTGCATCAAACTTATCAATATTTGCATACAACACAAAGAATGCATACGTATTCCATAAGGTACCCATGAATTTACGTTGTCCCTCTACTACTGCTTTACCATGAAAACGATTTGGTAACCATGGTGCACTATTAACATAGAAGTACCAACGAATGGCATCTGCTCCATACTCATTTAGAGCATCAAAAGGATCCACCGCATTTCCTTTAGACTTACTCATTTTTTGGCCATTCTCATCTTGTACATGTCCAAGAACAATTACATTCTTATAAGGAGCTTCATTAAAAATAAGTGTAGAAATTGCCAGCAGTGAATAAAACCATCCACGTGTTTGATCTACTGCTTCCGAGATAAAGTTAGCGGGGAATTGTTGCTCAAATAAATCCCTATTCTCAAATGGATAATGGTGTTGTGCAAATGGCATTGCACCACTATCAAACCAACAATCTATTACCTCTGGTACACGATGCATTTCTTTTCCACATTCTGGACATATGATAGTAACATCGTCAATAAATGGTCTGTGTAATTCCACATCTTCTGGACAATTAGAAGACATTGATTTTAACTCTTCTTTACTTCCAATGGAATGCATATGACCACACTCACATTCCCATATATTTAGAGGCGTTCCCCAATAACGGTTGCGACTAATTCCCCAATCCTGAACGTTCTCAAGCCAATCTCCAAATCGGCCTTTTCCAATACTCTCTGGAATCCAATTAATCGTATTATTATTGCGAATCAAGTCTTCTTTTACCGCAGTCATTTTAATAAACCATGATTCACGCGCATAATAGATAAGTGGGGTATCACATCTCCAGCAATGTGGATAGCTATGCTCGAAATTAGGAGCTGAAAACAGTAAGTCTCTAGATTCTAATTCCGCCAAGACTAATGGATCTGCCTTTTTGCAAAATGTTCCTGCCCAAGGTGTTTCACTAGTCATTTCTCCTTTTTCATCTACCAACTGTACAAATGGCAAGTCGTATCTTCGTCCAACTTGAGCATCATCCTCGCCAAATGCTGGTGCAATGTGAACCACACCGGTACCGTCAGTAAGTGTTACGTAAGTATCGCATGTTACATAATGTGCTTTCTTATCTCCCGTTACATCTTTGGTAAATGCAAACAGCGGTTCATACTCTTTAAACTCTAACTCTGTTCCTTGAAATGTCTCTAATACTTCAACATCCCCTTCTAATACACTCTCTATCAACGCTTCAGCCATGTAGTAAATATAGCCATCATTTTTCACTTTCACATAGGTTTCATTCGGGTTTACACAAAGTGCAACATTGGAAGGTAACGTCCAAGGCGTCGTTGTCCATGCCAAAATATATGCATCTTCACCCTTTACTTTAAATCTAGCAATTGCCGATTTTTCCTTCACATCTTTATAGCCTTGGGCTACCTCGTGACTAGAAAGAGGTGTGCCACAACGTGGACAATATGGAACAATCTTATAGCCTTTGTATAACAAATCTTTCTCCCAGATTTGCTTCAATGCCCACCATTCAGACTCAATAAAATTATCATGATATGTTACATAAGGATCTTCCATATCAGCCCAGAATCCAACTGTAGCAGAGAAATCTTCCCACATTCCTTTGTACTTCCACACACTATCTTTACAATGCTTTATAAATGGTTCCAAGCCATATTCCTCGATTTGTTCCTTTCCATCAAGCCCTAAAAGCTTTTCCACTTCCAACTCTACCGGAAGACCATGCGTATCCCATCCGGCCTTTCTCGGTACCATATAGCCCTTCATTGTACGATATCTAGGAATCATATCCTTAATAACACGGGTCAAAACATGGCCAATATGAGGTTTCCCATTTGCAGTGGGCGGCCCATCATAGAACGTGTAGATCTCACCCTCTTTACGATTTTCCATACTTTTTTCAAAAATATGATTTTCTTCCCAAAATTTTTCAGTTTTCTTTTCACGATCAACAAATTTTAGATCTGTCGAAACTTTTTGATACATAATAACTTCCTCCTTGTAAATTGGGGACGGGGGCAATGCACATTGCCCCCGTCCCCAATTTACAATAACGGTGTCCCCAATCTGCAATTACCCTGTCCCTATTATTTTTTCATAAAAAAACAAAAAAACCTTCACCCGTAAAAGGATGAAAGTCAATAATCAACTCGCATGTATACCACCTATTACTACATACCGTCATATGCATTTCCGTTAACGGTGGAAATCCGTCAGTGCTTAGTTGAAACTCAAAGTCTATGTTCATGCCTTCTCTTTCAGCTACTGAAACTCAGAAGTGATATTCAGATATAATATACTAGTACCGGTCTTCCACCATCTCCGGCTCGCTTTTACTTTCTTATATATCCTACTGTCTTCGTCATTGTCTTTTTATTTTCATAATACTCGTCCATTATAATAAGAAACCCTTGACTCGTCAAGGGTTTCTAAACTTTGTTTACACTTAATTCATAACTTAATATTCTTTTCGATTCCTTTGTTGTCTGTGCCTGCGTTGCCTTTCCCTTCTTCTTTTTCGTTTTTTAGCCAGAAGAATCTGCCAATAAATATATCCTCCTGCTGCAAATACCACCACAATAGCAGCTATAATCAATTTTAATGGCAAAGTGCTCTTTTTCTTTGTCTCTTTCTCCGATGTTTTACTTTCTGCTTTTTTCACATCTTTCGTTGAATACATACTTTCTATATACGCTTTACTCAAAACAACTTTAGCACTCCCTAATGGCTGCTCTTTATAGGTATAGGTAACCATTCCCTCTCTATCCTTTTTACTTCCAGTCAACTCTATATTACATTTTAAATCTGTAAATTTCAAATTATTTGGAATCACAACATATGCATCTTCATCTTCAAATTTCTCAATATCCTTTTTCTTTTCACTCTCAACAATTGATTCTTTATGAAAGTTACCAAATGCATAATCCATCATATTCCTTGTATCTGGGTATACATTTTTCCCATGAGTCCGCATATTTACAGCAACTAATTGCATGTTTCCATCATCTGCAAAAGTTACCAAAGTTGTTAACGCCTGATCTGTGAATCCTGTTTTTCCACCTACACAGTATGGATAATAATTAGTATTTGCTTCATAAAGCATTTTATGATTTTGCTGGAAAATGCGTGGCTCACCGCAAAGATTAGTCGGAGCAATGGTATGTTGTAAGGTATTCGTAATCGTTCTAAATTCCTCATGTTTAAATACCTCCGAAGCTATCAATGCCATGTCTCTCGCACAAGTATAATGATTATCATCATGCAACCCATGAGGATTAACAAAATTTGAATTATTACACCCTAATTCTTTGGCACGTTCATTCATTTTTGCAATAAAAGCATCATAGCCACCTTCTACTGTACTTTCTGCAACTGCATGAGATACTTCATTTGCAGATGCTAAAAGTACTCCATATAACGCATCTTCAAGAGAAATCTGCTCTCCGGGCATCATGCCAATATGTGCATCTCCATATTCCAAGAAATCTATGGATTCCTGTGAAAATGTAACTGTATCCGTCAACTTTGCATTTTCCAATGCAATAAGTGCTGTTAGTACCTTTGTAATACTTGCCGGATAGAAATGACAATCTACATTCTTTCCATATAGAATTGCTCCAGATTTCATATCCATTACAATACCGCCTTCACCATAAATAGCCGGTCCTTGTGGCCAGTTTTCTAATCCGTTGGTCTCTATAGGCATAGCATAGGCAGCTGCCGTCGCTTCCTCTTCCGTCTGTGCGGTTGTTGCTACATCAGTTGCTGACACATCTAGTCCTATGCTCGATAATGCCATGGTCCCAATTAGTATTCCTGCTATCAATTTACTTCTAAACCTCATGAATCTACCACCTATTATATATTATTTTTAACCCCGAATACTCTGCCGATCTATGGAAACTCTATATGTTTCATTTTCTCTTTTTAAGCTGTATTTTTCTATATTCGAAGTAATACACTTTGCAATTTCACCTAACGTTAATAGCTCCGCTTGGCTCCATCTACACCTTGTTTTTACATTTGTAAATATCATTGCACCTGCATACTCAGCACGAAAATACATCGATACTATTACAAGCGTTTTGACATCATGTTCTAAAAAGATATTTCTTCCTTCCTCACTTAATTCCTGCATATCATCTGTATGTAATATTAATATCCCATTTTGATCATAACGTTTAAAAAGCTTTTCCTGATCCGCCTTAGATAGGTTTGGGATGTATTCTTCTGATGGTTGTACATCTTTATTATGCCAGCTATAGATCTTTTTCTGAAATAATTTAGCGTGTTCATTATTGACAATACATATTCTATCAAAGCAGAACTGGACCCCTATTTCTGGTAATAATTTATTTACAGTAGATGGAATATCATCTGTCTTTTCAAAGTCAATTAATATTCTCATTAACTGTTCACTTAACTTCTCTTTTGTGATTTCTCTAATGACTCCAAACATTTTAATCGGAATTTTATGTTCATCGTAAAGCATGTGTCTAGATACCTCATACCAATGATAACGTTCGTTATCGGTAATTCCTCTAATTCGCAGTTGCAATTTTCCTTCATATTTGTTCTTATATGCCTGCAATATCACCGGAATATCCTCTGAATAAATAAATTTACCGCTTTTTATGAGTCCTTGATAATTTGGTATTTCTAATCTAATTAGTTCTTGGCTTCCTGGTTCTTTTAACCGATCAAACAAAGTAAATACATCATGAATCATATCATACTCCATCATATATGCATCCATTTGCATGATAGCGGCTCTATACCACTCAATATCATCTGGCTTATATACTCCAGACATAATATCTTCTATATTAACCAGAGCTTCTATAGTATCTTCATCTGTATCATCTATGACATTTTGACTCATTAGTACTTCTACTTCTTTTTTCGGTAATGGCTTTGCATACAAGTAGCCTTGTGCTCTATGACATCCATTACTTTTTAGAAAATCTGCCTGCTGTTGCGTTTCAACGCCTTCAGCAATCATAGATAGTCCTAGTCGCCTTCCCATCTGAATGATTGATTTTAAGATGCAATCACCTTTCATATTACGATTAATATCAGTAGAAAACTTTACATCTAATTTGATCACATCAACTGCCACATCTTTTAGTGTATTCAAACAAGAATATCCACTTCCAAAGTCATCCATCAATATAATAAATCCTTTTTCTTTCAAACGATTTACAGACTCAATTAATTGATGCGGATTTTCCATATATGCCGTTTCTGTAATTTCCACCTGTAAGAGATGTACTGGTATCTTATATTGGGCTATCAAGTTGTATAAATAATCGGCTAAGTTTTCATTATATAATTCCATACGTGAGACATTTACAGAAATTGGAATTACCGGTTTGCCCTCGTCCATCCAAGAACGAATATCTTTACACACAGCTTCCCACATGTACCTATCCAACAACGATATAAATCCATTCTTTTCAAATACTGGAATGAATTCACTTGGAGAAATGACCCCGTGTTTCGGATGAACCCATCTAATTAACGCTTCTGCTCCAATAACCTTATTGGTTACAATATTAAATTTTAATTGATAATATGGAATAAATTGTTGATACTCTAATGCTTCACTCATTTCGTTGATAACTTTATGCTCTATAAGAACTTCTTCCCTAAGATAGGAATCATAAATAGCATAGCGCCTTGCATAATTCCCTTTGATTGTTTTAATTGCCATATTGGCTCTATCGCACATTACAGAAACAGGTGTATCATAATTATGTATGTTATATATTCCATAATTAATAATAAGATTCATGTTTAATGGGTATGTTACCATATCATTTATGGATGCCTCGATAAAATGTTGCTCTTCTTTCCTTGGCATATAAATAGCAAAAACGTCCCCGTATAAACGCCCCCATATCGCATTGGAATGTTTAAAATATACTATCAAATAATTAGCAATAAATTTTAGTAAATCATCTCCCGTAGTTGTCCCATAGAGATCATTAATCATCTTAAATCGCTCCACATCCAAACAGATAATATCATACTCTAGAGCTTCTGGATTTTCTTTCAATTGTTCCTGAACTTTCTTATAAAATGTTTCACGGTTATATATTCCCGTTAAATCATCCAAACGCTTACTCCTATCATGCAAAATGATAGGGCAGACACCCTCATGATACAACTCCTCTAATGATGTCTTCATTTCATTCACGCTATCAATTTTAATCACTTCATAATTATTTTTTAAAAATTCTTCTAAAACACCTTCATTCTTCTTTATATCTTCTATTATAATTACTTTTTTCTTCACTATTTTCACCCAAGTCAATACCTTTTATAAGCTAATATATATATTACCACATATTGGGGACGTAGCAAAGCGTGATTTGCTATGACCCTTTTGAAAATATCCCTGCTTCATTTTTAAAAAAGCTCAGGCCAAAATTGATGATATGATAGTTGTGTTTTACTACGAAGACTATATTTAGGTTTTCTGGACATAAAAAATTCCCCTTAAGTAGATTTTGGTTATTTACCGTGTCTACTTAAGGGGAATCATATCATGACCTGAGCTTTTTAAATTCTGTTATATGGTCTGAGCATCTACTGTTTCATTCGCTAATTGTTCAGCTAGTTGATCTTCGAACTCTTCCTCACGCTTTTTCTGGTTATGTCTATGAACAATAAATATTACTATCATAACTACTAAAACGATAAGGGCTGGAATATCCCATGCGCAAAACCCTAGACTTGTGTGTGCAAACATTTTTATTCCTCCTCTTCTTTTTATGCTTTACTATTTGGTTCTTTGCCAAGTTCAATTTGTTCTCTTAATTCAAAAATTCTTGCTTGGCGTTTCTTCATGCTTCTTGTATAGAATAGCTCTACAATGAGTGCAAGCAACATAATTAGGAAGTGAAGAATACAGCATTTGTGTTGATCTAAATCCATATTTGCTAATGGTACTTGTTCATCAGGTACTTCCTTCAACTCGTCTTTTGCAACGTCTATATTTGCTAATGGCACTTGTTCATCAGGTACTTGAACAATTGTAGCTGTAACAGGTGTTACTGGCGTTACTGTAGCTGGAGTTGCCGGCGTTGGTGCTACTGGTGTTGGCGTAGCTGGTGTTATTGGTGTTGGTGCTACCGGTGTTGGTGTTACTGGTGTCACATTTGCTGTATAAACCACCGTTACCGTTCTACCGCCAATTGGCATATTCCCTGCTATGAATGTTTGTGCCGCTGTATACCCAGTTACTATTGGTGAAGAAATACTATACGCATCCTTATAATTAATGGTTGCTGTATACGGTATTGCTAAGGAATTACCATCTCTATCAACATAATTAATTACAAGTGGATAAGCCTTTGGTGCATAAGTGATGATAACTTTTACATCTTCATCCTCTAACTTTCCTTGAACAGACTCCTCACTTGCAGTATATCCAGGAATTTCTGGTGTACTATATTCATAGTTATCACCGAACTCTAATTCATCATTAACATCCGTTACCTCTGTTTCACCTTCTGGTGTTACATAATCAATACTTACTGTGTGTTTATTCTTCGTATAGATTACATTGATAGTTACTCCATCAATCTGCATCGTTCCAGATATTACTTTTTGATCTGCAGTATATCCCTTTATGACTGGTGATACTACATTATAAGAATCTGTATAATCCACCATTTCTTTGTGTTGTTGGGCCATTTCTTTATTGGCCGTGTCTAAATAATTAATGGTTAATTCATAGCTATTTATTAAGAAATCCGCTGTAAATAAAGTATCTTTTGTAAAACTAGCTGCTTTCATTTCATCCACACTAGCATAACTTTGATTACCATCTGACCATTGATTAAAATGATAACCACTATCTGGCTTTGCTGTTACTGCTGCCACTGGATAAACTGCTGCTGTTTCACTAGGATTCCCTGCTGAATCATATCTGGTTACTACTTCTTTTGCTGTTCCTTCCACACTACCATTCACACTTGCTAAATACGTAAATGTTACTTGATATCGATCAGGTATCTCATCTGGTTGATCTGGATCTTCTGTTCCGATTACATCTTTTGCATAATATACTCTGATTTCATTGGCTCCAGTTCCAACTGTTAATGGGAGTCCTTCTTCCTTTTCAAGCATATAACCTTCCGGTCTCTTATCTGTGTATGTCTGGATTACATCCTCGAATGTCTGGTTCTCTACATTCTCAGTCAAATCTGAATCTAGTTGATTATCAAAATAATATTTTACCTGATAACTTAAGTCTGTTCGAATTTCAAATTGAGCGGTGAATTCTTGATCAGAAGTAAAGCTTGCTGTACGAATTGCTTCTGTATTCTCATAACTTGCTGATCCACCTACCCAGTTTCCAAATCGATATCCATTATTTGCTGTAGATGTTACATTTGCTGTTGGATGAACTGCTGCTGTTTCACTTAGCTGACCATCAGCATCAAATCTTGTTACTACTTCTTTTTGAACACCACTTACTTTACCATTTGGCCCTGCCACATAAGAAAATGTTACTTGATATCTATCTGGCACTTCATCTGGCTCATCCGGATTCTCTGTTCCAATAACATCCTTCGCATAGTATACTCGAATCTCATTTTCTCCAGTTCCTATTGTTAATGGAATCCCTTCTTCTTTTTCAAGCATATAACCAACTGGTTTCTTATCTGTATATGTTTCAATCACATCTTCAAATGTCTGATTTTCTACATGTTCCACCAACCCTGGCTGTTCTTGATTATCAAAGAAATATTTTACTGCATAACTCAAATTAGTTTGTTTTGCAAAATTTGCTTTAAATTCTGTATCTTTTGTAAAATCTGTATTTCGTATTACGTCTGCACTTTCATAGTGATTCGTTCCACTAGTAAAGTTTACAAAGTCATACCCATTGCTTGCATCTACCGTTACAGCAGCATTTGGACGAACAGTTGCTGTTTCACTTGGTTTTCCTGATGCATCAAATCTTGTTACTACTTCTTTTCCCGTACCACTGATGCTTCCATTTGCTCCTGCCACATAAGTAAATGTCACTTGATACCTATCTGGCACTCCATCTGGTTCATCCGGATTCTCTGTTCCTATAACATCCTTTGCATAGTATACTCGAATCTCATTTTCTCCATCCCCTATTGTTAATGGAAGTCCTTCTTCTTTTTCAAGCATATAACCTTCTGGCTTCTTATTATCGTATGCTTCAATCACATCTCCATACTTTTGATTTTCAATCTCATATGTTAAACCTGCTTGCTCTTGATTATCAAAATAGTATTTTACAATATAACTTAAATCCGTTCTTTGTGTAAAATGAGCTGTGAATTCTCTATTTGTTGTGAAGCCTGCTTGTTGAATCTCTGTTACACTATTGTAACTGTCACTATTACTGGTCCAGTTTACAAATTTAAATCCACTATTTGGTTCTGCCTTTACAGCTGCCTTTGGATACACTACTGCTGTTTCGCTTGGATTATTTGATGCGTCTAATTTTGTAACAACTTCTTTTTTTGTTCCTGTGACACTACCATTGGAACTTGATTTATAGGTAAAGGTTACTTGGAATCTATCTGGCACTTGATCCGGTTGATCTGGATCTTCTGTTCCTATTATATCCTTTGCATAATATACCTTTACAACATTTTGTGCACTATCTGTTCCAATAGTCAATGGAAGGTTTTCTGTCTTTTCTAACATATAACCTACTGGCTTTTTATTTTGAACCATAACTGCTGTAATCTTGTCTTGATATGTCTGATTCTCTGTTGTATATGCAAGACCTAATTGTTCTTGATTATCAAAATAATATTTTACAGTATAGCTTAAATCTGTCCGTTTGGAGAAATTCGCTACAAATTCTGTATCCTTTGCAAAACCTGCTTCTCTAATCTCATTTACATTCTGATAACTCTCTGTTCCACTTGTAAAATTTTGAAGCTTATAACCATTATTTGGGGTTGCTGTAACTGCTGCAGTTGGATGAGCCTTTGCTGTTTCACTTGGCTTTCCTTCTCCGTCCACCTTTGTAACAACTTCCTTTAATGTTCCATCTACACTACCGTTATCGCCAGACTTATAAGTAAAGGTTACTTGATATCTATCTGGCACTTCATCTGGCTGATCAGGATCTTCCGTTCCTATAACATCTTTTGCATAAAATACTTTGATTACATTTTTCTTTGCATCCGTACCAACTGTTAATGGGGTACCTTCTTCCTTTTCAAACATATAACCAGCTGGTTTTTTATTTGTATAGGTCGAAACTACTGTATCAAAGGTTTGATTTTCTACTACCTCTTCTAATTCCTTTTGTTCTTGGTTATCAAAATAGTACTTTACTGTATAGCTTAAATCTGTTCGTTTAGAGAAATTTGCTGTAAATGTTCTGTCTCCGTTAAAGCTCGCTGCCTTTATATCTTTTACAGAATTAAAACTTTCTCCCTTGCTTGTAAAGTTTACAAACTGATACCCATTATTTGGTGTTGCTGTAACATTTGCTTTTGGAGAAACCACTGCTGTTTCACTTGGATTCCCTTCTCCATCGAGCCTTGTAATTACTTCTTTTAATGTTCCATCTACCTTACCATGCTCTCCCGCTTGATAAGTAAATGTCACTTGATATCTATCTGGAACATTGTCTGGTTGATCTGGATTCTCTGTACCTATCACATCTTTTGCATAGTAAATTTTAATTTCATTGATACCAGTTCCTACTGTTAATGGAAGTCCATCTTTCTTTTCTAACATGTAGCCTTCTGGTTTCTTATCTGTATAAGTTGTAATACTAGCACCAAATGTTTGGTTCTTTACTACTTCTCTCAAATCTTGTTGTTCTTGATTATCATAATAATATTTTACGGTATAACTCAAATCTGTTCTCTTTGTAAAGTTTGCCGTATATGTGGTTCCATCAGCCCATTCCTCATTTGCCTTCTTTGTTGGAACCCAAGTGTCTGATGTAGATACTACTTTATTATCTTTATCAGTCCAATTGACGAATTTGTAGCCATCATTTGCAATTGCTTTCGATCCTTGTGCTACACCTTTTTTTGGATTAACTGGTTCACTTACTGGACTAACCTTGCCCATCTTGTCATCGGATGTTTTATAATATAACGTTACATCAAAGATTGCTTCATTTGCCCATACTGCATATAATTTCACATCTTGATCTTGCATTGTAATCTTAGCATTAAATGCCTTGTATGCAGAATTCTTAATTACTTCATTATATACATCCATACTATTGATTATATTTTGGCCACTTGGTACGATATCAGGATCGGTTGACCATCCTACAAGAACGTGTTTTCCGCTTCCGTCATGTGTCAACCCAGTTCCATCATACACGGTTGCTTCTTGACCATTTTCGTATTCATTGGAATCTGTTACACCAGTAAATAATTGTGTTTTACTTTCATAATATGATACACGATAAGTTGGATTCTTTGTAAATACTGCTGTATATGCTCTATCACCAGTAGCTCCAACTGGTACCGTCACTGTTTTTTGCGCTCCCGTTAAACCAGTTCCAGTCCAACCTTCAAATGTATATCCTTTTTTCGTTGGATTCTTAAGTGTAAAATGATCTAACACGGTGTAAGTATCTGGATTACCTGTTACAATACCATCGTCAAGTGTATACGTAATCTGATATGGAATGACCTTATATTTCACTTCTATAACAAGGCTTCCATCTGCCTTTACAACTCCTTGTAAAGCTCTTCCTGATGTAATACATTTGTATCCAGAATATGTCTTTGTAGAAGCAGTCACTGTTCTGCCTACAATTGCATCTGTTACAGTAACTCTATCATCTTCCACTTCTTTATACTTGGTTCCTGTCTGATTAGATGTTAGATGCTTTACGATATAGGTTGCCTTCGCAATTGGTTGATACGTAAATACAACCTCAGGAATTACTCCTATAGCAGTGCTTCTAAGCACAGTTTGTTGATATTCACTTACTAATTTATATCCGGCAATTGGTTTATAAGATACCGTTGCTATATTCTTAGAAGTCTCTACGGTTTCAAATTCTGTAGGAATAATGGAATTACCCTTATCATCCACATAGCGAACTTTATATTGCCATGTATTTAATTTGTCATAAATGAATATTACTTCCTGATTATCTCTTTCCAAATATAAGTTCTTACTTGTTACTCTTGGAAGATACCCATTTATGGTAGGTGCTACAATATTTACATTGGTGTTCACTTCACCTTTTCCGTATGCAAGTTCTGCAATCGGATGGTTATTGCTATCTACACATGCTACGGTATAATCATAACTTCCATTTACCTTTACCCATTTTGCAAACAAGATCATATCACTTGTGATTTGTCTTGATTCAATAAATGGCCTTGTCAATTCTTCATTTGTATACCATCCTGCAAATTCATAATCTGTCTTTTCCGGCATACTAGGCATATGCTCTTGAATGGTATTGTATTTATATACGGTAATGGCTTCTGGCGTTCCTGTTGTTGCTCCATTCGTATCAAATGAAACTTGATATTGAGGTGCTACCCATTTTGCATAAATCTGTAAGTTGTGAGATGGCATTTTATCAGACCAATTAACCTCTGTTCCATCCTCACATGCCGGTGAGGTATACCAACCACCAAAAGTATAATCAGAATCTACTCCTGCAGGTCTTCCCACTTTGGAATCACTTGGCTTATATCCAGATAATGACTTTTCAAATGGAATGGTTGCTCCGCTTACACCTGTTGCATTTGCGAAAGAAAGCTTATAGTTATTACGGGTGTAGTATAATGTGCGATTTCTAGTATCCATTTTCTCATATGAAAACCCATCTATTTGGATAATATCACCTTCATTAATTGTCCATCCACTTGGTAATACACCAGTTGTAGATTGAGAATACTTATTTGAATCAATATTTTTTGTCATATAATAAATGGTATTAACTCTTGTTGTGTCTCCATAACGATTAATATCTCTCGCTTCCATATCACTCATGGCGCCAACACTTGTTCTCAAATCTTTATTCGTATACCACATATATCTACTATGTGCTGCATCGGTCCATTGAGATTGCACATTTTCTCCATATTTTGCAGTAATGGTTAAATTGTCTTGCTTTACCCATTCACCCCCAAAAAAGTGATCTTCGTATAAATAGAAATACACATGATAAATCTGTCGATCAAAATATACATTCTTAACTGCCTTACCGTCTCCAGTAATGGTTACCTTTTGGTTTGTCTTAGAACCATTTAATTCAAAACCAGTATAAGACTTACTTTCATAACCAGCTTCATTACCAACTGTTCCACTCTTTACTTTGGATTCTACAAAATCATACTTTGTTGGATCATCCAATCGTTGTTGCCAATATACAACTGTATAATTTGCTGTTTTATTTCCTCTCCAACTTGCTGTTGCCTTGATGTCATTGGCTGGCATTGTAGTAGGAATGTCATTCCACCCTGTAAACTCATATCCAAGTCTGGTAGGTGTTTCTGGTCTTGTAATTGTAGCTCCATATTTATATATTTCCGGTGCTACATAACTACCACCTTGTGAATCATAAGTAATCTCATATGAGTTTCTACTATATTGAATGGTAATCACTGTTGTACCAGCTGCTGCTAATGTTACATTTGATACATTACCTGCTGTAAAGCCTGTGTATGACTTTGCAGCTGCTTGTGTCTCTAATCCAACCGTACCATTTAATGTCTCAGATTCCTTTTCCGTATACTTAGTTTCATCTGAGGATGATTCTATCATATGCTTTACAGTATACTGCTTTGCTTCTCCCGAATAGGTAACTGTTGTTTCATAATTTTCTATCGTATCAACAGTTACAGATGTTTGACTTGGAGTAAAACCTTGTATCTGCGGAGAGACAATTTCTTCTTTAAACTGTTCTCCATTTTTCATTTCAGCTTCATATGCTTGTGCTGCCATACTACCATCTGAATACATATAATTAATTTTTACACTATATGTCCCGATACTTTCATAAAGTGCATAGACTGTTATGTCTTCATTGATTACATCAAAGGTAGCTTCCTCAACCTTTTCTCCCTCATCTAACGATGGAGCTGTCCTCCATTCTTTGAATTTATATCCCTCGAATTGGGGTACTTCCGTAGGTATGACTGCCGCATTGCCAGCAACAATACTTTGAACATCTACGATATTTACTTCTTCTCCCGATATTGGATTCTTAACCTTAAAAGTCACATCAAAATATTGCACTTCATTTTCAATTGCAGACCTTGCTTTAGTGGATTGAACTGATTCGTCTGTGGTCTGTGTTTTGATATCCGGTTCTTTTATCCCGTTCGAATCAGTTTCCGGTTCCGCTGTGGTGGCCGTATCTTCTACATCTTGATTCTGTCCCACATCCGTACCATCTTGTGCATATGCTACATTTGAGGCTAAGAGGGTAAATGCTAATAATAATGCCAGCGTTCTCTTAAACTTCTTCATACATCCTTCTCCTTCCTTTCTGAATTTCTATGTAAATCTCACAGTTAAAACATATCGCATTCTTCAACTGTAAGCATACAACGAAATTATTTGCTCATATATTAAGACTTTAGGAGAAGGAAAAAGGGCTCATATTTTTTACATTATTTTTCCAAATTATTTAAACACCAATAATTTCTTTACTTTTGGTATGAAATTACATATTTTGGAATGAAACTCAATTGTTTTACAGTTGAAATATGATATAATATATAGAACTATCTGTTCAAACTGAAATAAAATAGAAAGGATACTATTTTAATATGAAGAAACTCAATATCATTAAAATTATTCAGTTAATTTTCTTAATTGCTATCAGCATAATTTCCATTGTTGTCATCTATACAGATAAAAATATTTATCACTTTGTTTTTAAGAACAAAAATATTTTATTACTTTGCGAATTACTTTGGATTGTTCTTCTATTCTCTTTTTTATTTCTTATATTTGATTTTACATTCTTTAGAAATTTTAAAATTGACTACAACAAATTAAACAGAGTGGCATACTCTAATCCAGAGTCTGGAATTCCTAATAGATATAGCTGTGATACTTTGATTGCTAAGTACGAAAATCAAATATTACCTGAGAATCTTTCCTGTATAATGATTGAACTATCTAATTTATATGAGATTAATAAACTATACGGATATCAAAAAGGAAATGAATTAATTAAAGAATTTTCTTGCATTTTAATGTCGGCTTCCTTATCGCTTTGCTTTGTTGGGAATAACGGGGGTAATAAGTTTTTGGCAATTTTTCAAGAATCAAGTAAGAAAAAACTTGATCTTTTTGTAGAACGAGTAGATTGTAAAGTCAAACAACACAATTCTAATGATGATAAACTTCCAATTGAATTTAGATTTGGAATATCTTCTAATGAAGAAGAACATTTAGAGCATCTCCCAGAACTGATTGCTTTGGCAAATAAGCGCATAAAGTAACTCCTAAATTTTATGAAGTAGGTGATGATTATGGCAGAATTAGATTATCAATATATTGCGTCCCTTGTGAGAAAAACACAACATGGAGATAGTGACGCATTTGCAGAATTATATGCTGCAACCTATCAAAAACAATATAGATTCGCCTATCAATACTTGAAAGATGAGTATTTAGCGCAAGATGCAATTCAAGAAGCATATATCTTAGTGCTTAAGAACATTTCTACACTAAAAGACCCTAAGGTCTTTATCTCTTGGTTAAATCAAATTATTTTTCGCATTTGTTTTGATATGTCCCAAAAACATAATAGACACAATCAAGAGCTGCATATAGATACAGATGATTTAGATATCAGTACACTTTCTGCCATTGCAAACCCCGAAGAACAGATTGCACAACAAGATGAAAAAGAGTATATTATTTCTAGAATTATGGATTTGCCTATGTATGAAGCCCAAGCAATTATGATGCGATATTACAATAATATGAAAATCCGCGAAATCGCAGATGCCATGAATTGTAGTAAAAGTACGATTAAACGTTATTTAGCCAGCGGACATGAAAAGCTACAAAAATATTTAAGATAGGAGGTATCCGTGTGTTAAATCATAAAGAAAATAATTCTATACCTGAATTAAATCCAGAAGCTGCCAATCAATTACTAAATAATGTGTTTTTACTATGTGAACAAACACCTAATACTATCCCTATTGATCACATGGCTCCAGTTACTTCAACAAAAACTACCAGCTTTAAAATAGGACAGATTCTTTCTATTGTATTTTTTATAATAATATTATTATTGCCATTGTGTTTTTTATCACCTACCATTGATATCTCTTCTCAACATTTATCAACGGATACTAAAGATTCCTATACATTTACTGTTCATACTATGATTCCAGTGACAGAAGTTACTGCTACTTTGAATTCTGTAAAGATACCTATCACTTCAAATGGTAATAATTCCTTTACAACTTCTGTGACTGAGAATGGAAATCTAATCATAACAGCTACAACAGCTAATGGTCAGTATTGTAATCGGCAGATACTTGTAACGGACAGAGATTCTACAGACCCTGTATTAAATACTTATTATTTTAAAGATTCAAAAATATATATTGTTGCAACGGATGCTGAATCTGGAATTGCTTTTGAACAAATAGTGGCTTATACTTTAAACCATACAAAGATCGATTCCATTTCCTATGACATGAAAACAAATACCATAATAATAGATTCTTTACCTGAAACTATTATTATGGAAATTCCAGATAAACAAGGGAATGTATTACAAGTTACCATTACCCCTAATTAACTAATCTACTACTAAGGAGGTCTATTCTTTATGAATAAACGTACTACATGGAACTTCATACTACTCTTTGTTCTATGTGGACTATTATTAACTGGATGCAACCAGCAGCACCAACCAGCTAGTACTATTACTTCTACAAAAAGTAAGGATGTACCATTGCGTGATAATGTACCCAAAGTTTTGACCCCTGAAGCCTCTGGAACCTTAGTCCTCTCTTCTGATATTGTATCTATGGATTACTCTCATGCAGAAGAAGGATATATTATGGTCAAATATAGTGGAACCGTATCCAAAGTAAAATTGCAACTTACATCCCCTGATGGTACGGTTTACACTTATTTATTAATAGGACAAGGCACCTATGAAACATTTCCACTTTCCGGCGGTAGTGGTCTATATCAACTTTCCGTATTAGAAAATGTTTCTGCCGACTCATATGCTATTGCATTTACACAGTCTTTTGACGCTACTATTATAAATGAATTTAGGCCGTTTCTTTATCCAAACCAGTATGTTACTTATACAGCTGATTCCAATACAGTGCAAAAAGCCAAGAAATTATCGGAAAATTGTTATTCTGATTTGGATGTTGTATCAAATATCTATCATTATATAATTAAAACTATATCCTATGATGAAAAAAAAGCACAACAAGTGTCTGCAGGCTATCTACCGAACAATGAACAGACATTAAAAACAGGTACAGGCATATGCTTTGATTATGCTTCACTTATGACTGCTATGCTTCGCTCACAAGGCATCCCAACAAAGTTAGAGGTAGGCTATGCGGGCGAAGCATACCATTCCTGGATCAGTACATATATCAAAGATGTCGGTTGGATTGATAATATTATAGAATTTGATGGATCTTCATGGGAACTAATGGATCCAACACTTGCAGCAAATAACACAAGTGCTTCTGTCGGTAAATATATTGGAGATGGAAGCTCCTATGTTATAAAATATACCTATTAAAGGAAAGGGGACTATATGGAACAGCACGGACCAAATAAACCATTATCAAATATTGAGATTTCTTCTTTTTGCAGTCAAATGGCAATGATTCTACAAGCTGGAATTTCCACACTTGAAGGAATCTCTATTATGCAAAGTGATGCCAAAGATTCCTCTGAAGAATCTATACTGAAGCAACTTTATGAAACAATGATAACCACTGGCAATTTTTATGAGTCTTTAGAGGAATCCGGTGTATTTCCAAACTATATGCTGTACATGGTCAACATTGGTGAAGAGACCGGTAAATTGGATGAAGTTATGATATCCTTAAGCGAACATTATGAACGAGAAGATACAATTACTAAGACAATCAAAAATGCCGTTACTTATCCGCTAATTATGATTGGTATGATGATTCTTGTGATTTTAGTACTAATTGTAAAAGTAATGCCTATTTTTAATCAAGTATTTCAACAATTGGGTCAGGAAATGACAGGCTTATCAAAAGGTATCTTACATATTGGAACAACAATTAATCATTACTCTATATTCTTTACTGTGCTATTAATTCTTTTTATTAGTTTTACTTTTTACGTTACAAAAACAAAAAACGGACAAGCAACACTTATGACAATTGGCTATAAATGTTCGTTTTCAAAGACTATTTATAATGAGATTGCAGCTTGCAGATTTGCAAGTGGAATGGCGCTAACACTTAGTAGTGGATTAAACCCTGAGCAAAGCATAGAACTTGTTAGTAAACTAATTGAAAATCATATATTCCAAAAGAAAATAGCAGTATGTGATCAACTCATAAGAGATGGTGAAAATTTCGAAGTTGCACTTTTAAAATCAACTATATTTTCTGGTGTGTACGCCCGTATGGCTTCAATTGGTTCTAAGACTGGTTCCCTTGATGAAGTCATGAAAAAAATAGCCGCTCGATATGAAGAAGATATTGATACTAAAATTAGTCATATATTATCTATATTAGAACCTACATTAGTTATCTCTTTATCCATCATAGTCGGTATTATATTACTTTCTGTGATGCTTCCTTTAATGAGTATCATGTCAAATATTTCGTAAGGAGGTAGAACATGAACCGTTTTCAATATGAAAAAGAAAATACCCATGATAGAAAGAATTTAATTTCTATTATTATTTTTTTATTGTTAATATTTATTTTTTATTGTGGTATTTCTTTTATATCGTTAAAAAATGACCATGAGCAAAGAGCTTACTTAGAGCAAACATTACAACGAAGTATTGTTCATTGTTATGCGGTAGAAGGTTCTTATCCTGAAAGCTTAGCGTATTTGAAAGAACACTATGGCGTTACTTACGATAGTTCCAAATATTTTGTAGACTATCAAATATCCGGCTCTAATCTTATGCCTGATATTACAATTATTGAAAAGTAAAGGAGGTACTTAACGTATGCGTTTTCAATCCAGTAAGAATCATGCCATTGATTTATTATTCCCAATTGCACTTTTCTTTGTCTTTACTATGTCTTCACTTACGGTTGTACTTCTTGCCGCTAATATTTATCGTTCTACTACTGATACTTCTTCCAAGAATTATGCTGCACGTACTTCTTTGTCCTATATTTCTGAAAAAGTACGCCAAAATGATACGAAAGGCGCCGTGGTATTGGGTTCCATTGAAGGTGTGGACTGCCTTTTAATCCATCAAGAATATGACAATCAATCCTACGCGACCTACATTTATGAACATGAGGGTCAATTAAAAGAATTATATGTAAAGGATGACATAGAAGCAAGAAAAAGCGATGGAAAAGTAATTATGAATGTTACTTCTTTTACAATGGAACAATTAAGTGATGACTTATTAAGATTTACTTCAACCGATAATAAAGGAACAAGAACCTCTATTATTGTGAACCCCAAAACTACAAATGAATAATTTGAAAGGAGGTTGCTATGAGAAATATAAAACATAAAAATTCTAGTTTATTTTTAATGGAATTAATTATATCAATTCTTTTGTTTTCTGTTTGTAGCGCTATATGTATACAGTTATTTGTTAAATCGCATCTGCTTAGCAGGGAAACTGAAGATTTAAATAAGGCAATTAATCAAGCCTCCAGCGTAGCAGAAGTCATTACCTCCACTGACGATACAATTTCTACACTAACAACAATATTCCCGCATGCTATTACTGATGATAATCAGATAACCGTATATTATGATAAGTCCTGGACAGAATGTTCCAAAATGGATGCCTCATATGTTATGGATATACTACAAGAAAGTACGAAAAATGAAATTGATGTATGGAAGATTTCTCTTTATAAATTTAACCAATCAGATGCTTCTTCTATTTATCAACTATCTGTAAAAACAATAAAAGGAGGTTCCTTTTATGAATAAAAAAAATACACCTATCATTAATATTGGTGCCACCTCAATGTTAGTCATTTTTATTATTCTTTGCTTAACCACGTTTGCAACTCTTTCTCTTTCAAGTGCAAAAAGTGATTATAATTTTAGTAAAAAAATTGCGACTAGAACTACTGCATATTACAAGGCCTCTAATAAAGCTATGGATATAAGAGGTGAAATCAACACCATACTGGCAAACACGTTTGAACAAGAAAGAGGTACTTATTTTACCAGTGCTTCAAAAGCCTTAGAGCAAATGGATGGTTTGAATCTTGATTTCTCACTTTCTACTCCGCTTATATCTTACTCTATTAAAATCGACGATTCTAAGGCTTTATACGTTGTTCTGGCACTTTCTTACCCTGAACAATCCAACGATGCTTATTATCATATACAAACATGGCAGGAAGTGTCTACCAAAGAATGGTCTGGTGATAATAAATTACATTTGATTTCTTTTGAATAACCAAAATAGAAATAAAACAATTTGAAACAATAAGGAGATACCATTATGGATGCAAATATAATACTAACACAAGCAGTTAATAGAGGTGCTTCAGATATATTTATTGTAGCAGGACTTCCTGTGTCATGTCGTGTGAATGGAATCATAGAGCGTGAACAGGAAACAAGCTTATATCCTGCTGATACTAATGAATTCCTCAATCAAATATATGAATTAGCAGATCATCGAGATATGGAACAATTGCATCTTCACGGAGATGACGATTTTTCTTTTGCAATAAAAGGAATATCCCGTTTTCGGGTCAGTGCATACAAACAAAGAGGAACGCTCTCTGCTGTTATTCGTGTGATTACTTTTAGTTTACCCAATCCGACAGAACTTGGAATCCCTCAGAATATTATTGATTATGGGAAACTTTCAAAAGGGCTTGTTTTGGTAACTGGACCAGCTGGTAGTGGAAAGTCTACTACACTTGCTTGTTTAGTCGATTCTATCAATCGTAATTTTGAACGTCACATCATTACCTTGGAAGATCCTTTAGAATATCTACATCGACATAACAAAAGTATTGTAAGTCAAAGAGAAATTAACGTCGATACCGAAAGTTACGTTACCGCATTACGAGCAGCTCTTCGCCAAAGTCCTGATGTTATTTTACTTGGAGAAATGCGAGATTACGAAACAATTAATGTGGCAATGACAGCCGCTGAAACTGGGCATTTAATTATATCTACTTTACATACCATTGGTTCTGCAAATACTATTGACCGAATTATTGATGTATTTCCATCTAATCAACAAAGACAGATTGCAGTACAGCTGTCTATGTGCTTAGAAGCCGTGGTCTCTCAGCAATTAGTTCCAACCACTCAAGGAACTATGATTCCTGCTTTTGAGATAATGACTATGACTCCTGCAATTCGTAATATGATACGTGATAATAAAGTACACCAAATAGAAGGGGTTATATATTCCGCTTCTAGCAAAGATATGGTATCTATGGATTCCAGTTTGCTTCAGTTATATACAGACGGTTTGATTACAGAAGAAACTGCAATTAACTTTGCTACAAATCCAGAGATGTTAAAAAAGAAATTGTAAATTGTAAATTGGGGGCGTAGCAAAATGAATTTTGCTACGCCCCCAATTTAACTTTTACCTTATTTTAAATCAAATTTACTTACCATTAAAAGTAATTCTTGTGCCTGACCCGATAGTTCTTCGCTAGCAGCTGCACTTTCTTCTGCCGTTGCTGAATTCGTCTGTACTACATTCGAAATACTGTCTACGCTATCTGTAACCTGTCCCATAGAAGTTGCCTGTTCGTTAATCGTTTTTGCAATTTGTTCTACAGTTTCCGTAACCTTCTTAGAATTTTCCACTACATGTACCATTGATTCCGCAGTATCTTCCACAATTGCTGTACCATTTCCTACTACTTGAATGGTATCTTCAATTAATTGTGCTGTACTCTTTGCTGCCTCTGCCGATTTGCTTGCTAGATTACGAACTTCATCAGCTACGACTGCAAATCCTTTGCCTGCCTCACCAGCTCTTGCTGCTTCTACTGCCGCATTAAGCGCCAAGATATTAGTTTGGAAAGCAATATCTTCAATGGTTTTAATAATTTTACCTATTTCGCCTGACTTATCGCTAATCTGAGCAATTGCTTTGGTCATCTGTTCCATTTTGTCATTACACTCAAAAATTTCTTGTTCTGTATAAACAGATTGTTCTTTTACTTTCAAAGCATCTTGCGCGTTTTCATCAAATTTCTTTGAAATATGTTCAATAACACCTGATAAACGTTCAATGGATTCCGCCTGTTCTACAGAACCACCAGAAAGTGATTGAGCGCCAATTGCTATTTGCTCAGATCCACTCGTCACTTGCTCTGATGATTGTTGAATCTGGCGAATTGTGTGATTAAACTCATTTGAAATATTTTCCAATGAATCTTTGATTTTAGCAAAATTTCCTTCATACTTCAATTTTAGTTCAAAATTAAGTTTTCCTAATGCTATTTGATTTAATACATCTGATATTTCATCAATATAATCTACATAATCTCTTAGGCGAGTAACCGTCCGATTAAAGTTTAAAGCCAATTCCCCAAACTCATCATTGGAACTATATGTAATCTCTTCATTTAATTCCCCATCAGCTATTCTCAGTGCTACGCCATCAATTTCTTTTACTGGTTTTACTATCATATATTTTACTAAAATTACAATAACTAAAAATAATGCTACAATACCAATTACCGCAATTATCATTAGTACTCTGTTTAGCACGTTTAAATCACTTAAAACTTCAGATTGTGGAACATAGGATATGGTTACCCAACTACTATTTGGAACGTTTTCTAATTCCAAATTCATGGAACCGTCACCTGTTTTAATTGTCTGTAATCCTGTTTTTTTACTACTAATTAAATTACCAACTTTAGAATACATATCTTCTTTTTGATCTTTTAGATATGTACCTAGTAATTCCTTGTTCTTATGTCCGATAATCATTCCTGATTCGGAGTCTACCAAAAAGATACCACCTGTTTTTTGCAATGTTACTTTATTTACAATTTCAGAAATTGCATTTAAGTAGATATCTGCTGCGACAACACCTCTGACTCCACCATTATGATCTTTTAGCTTTCCTGCTGCCCAAACCACATTTGACTGGCTGTCTTCATCAAAGTACACAGATCCCCAGAAAATATCGTCAGATACAACACCGCCTTTGTACCAAGGCTTAGAAAGCGTATCAAAATCAGCTCCTGGTACAAAGGAAGAATGTACCAAATCACCATTTGCTTCTCCAATATATATTCCCGCTGGAAAAGCTTCGTATCGGTCTACTGTATGACGAATGTACTCTAGCTCTTGTTGATCTGTAAAAGGACTGTATTCTAATACATCTCTTTGCTCATTTAATGCAGTCATTACTTCTGTCATCCACGTTTCTACACTATTGACAACACTTTCTGTTTGAGTAGTTAACAAATTCTCACTTTTTTGCATTACAATTTTTGATGTCTTAGAATATACCAACAGTAAAATACCAACAATTGCTACTACCACCACCGGTAGCAAAATCCCTAAAAATTTACCTCTTACTCCTATCCTAATTTTACTACTTGATGCCTCGCTAACGTTGCTGTTTTGTGTTTTCTCTTCCATTTCCTCCACCATATACTAATTCTCCTTATTCTTTTGTATATAAAACACACCTATAGATAAATACTAACACTTTCCCATTTGTTTATCAATAGATTTCCTTTAATTAAAATGTTTGAAAATTTCAAATTATTATAAAAATAGACCTACCTTTTGGTAGATCTATTCTAACTTTTAAATTTATATCAAAATATCACGTAAAACAGTTTTTTTTTAACACTCCCAGTAGGAATCGAACCTACAACTGACCCTTAGGAGGGGTCTGTTATATCCATTTAACTATGAGAGCTTATTACAGTGCTCCTTTTGGAGCACTTTTCTATTATACTAGAAGTTGATGTAACCTTGCAACCATATATTTGATTTTAATCTTCTTCCTACTTCTGGTTCTCCTATAATTCCACTCTTTGGAACACAAACATCAAAAATAAGTTCGTTAACATCTAATGTAAAGATCAATAATTCTTCCTTGCTATATTCATTTTGTATACTTTCCATAGCCAAAATATCACCTAAAATAGAATACTGATCACACTCTACACCATATGGCATAAAATAAGAATCAACAATACTAAAAATATCCTCTTTAATTAAACGTTTTGAAACTTTGGAATATGTATCGATGTCATCTAGCGTAAGACTTTCAATTGCCGCTGCATCACCATTTCTTGCCGCACTAAGAAGCATCATTCTATTTCGTGATTCTTCTTTATGTGTCTTTACCTGCTGTTCATTCTTCTTAATTTCAAATAATATAGTACCACTTAAAGCTAATCCCGAAAGAGTTAAAGATGTTGCACTTTTTGGTATATTACCTAATTGTTTTTGCTTCATATATTCCAAAGAATTTTGCAAATGAAAAATAAGGCTTACTCCAACCTTTACATCTTCGCAAATTCCTACATATGCCTCTTTTTCTATACGTCTTTCCACTAATATATCTGCATAAGATGTAATTCCTGTACCTTTAAAATATGGAAAATAATATTCTTTTTCAAATTTTTCATCTATATTCATCTCACCAAAGATAGAAATTCCTATCCCAGCACCATAACTTTTTCTAAATTCACAATAATCAGAACTCTCTTCTACTTCGTTACAGGAAACTAATTCATGCTCTGTAAAATTATTTTCAACATCTACTAATATGTCTTTTATTTTTCTTTTCGTATTTACATTTTGAAATCCTATAGATTTAATATATTGATGCATACCATTTATTAATCCTTTTTCTATAAAAATTATTGTTTTCCACATTATCAACAGTTTTTCAACATACTATGTTGATAAAATTTTTTCTGTTTCAACAGTTTCCACAGCATTTTTTTATACTGTGGATAACTTATATTGAAACGTTTTTATATCTATACGAAATATTTTTAATTCTAGAAACTATTTTATTTCATTTTACTGTAATTCAATTTTAGTTTTTCCACCCATATAAGGCTGTAATGCTATAGGTATTTTAACTGTACCATCTGCTTGTAAATTATTTTCTAAGAACGCAATCAACATTCTAGGTGGTGCTACAACTGTGTTATTTAATGTATGTGCAAAGTATTTTCCATCTTTACCATTAACACGTATTTTTAGTCTACGTGCTTGAGCATCCCCTAAATTAGAACAACTTCCTACCTCAAAATATTTTTGTTGTCTTGGAGACCAAGCTTCTACATCAACAGATTTTACTTTCAAATCTGCCAAATCTCCTGAACAGCACTCTAGAGTACGAACAGGGACATCTAAGGAACGGAATAAATCAACTGTGTTTTTCCACAACTTATCATACCATTCCATACTTTCTTCCGGTTTACAAACAACTATCATTTCTTGCTTTTCAAATTGATGTATTCTATAAACTCCTCTTTCTTCAATTCCATGAGCACCTTTTTCTTTTCTGAAACACGGAGAGTAGCTTGTTAAAGTCTGTGGTAATTGCTCTTCTTGTAGAATAGTATCTATAAATTTTCCAATCATAGAATGTTCGCTTGTACCAATGAGATATAAATCTTCCCCTTCAATCTTATACATCATTGCATCCATCTCAGCGAAACTCATTACACCAGTTACAACATTGCTTCTAATCATAAATGGTGGAATACAGTAAGTAAATCCTCTATCAATCATAAAATCTCTCGCATAAGAAATGACTGCAGAGTGTAGTCTTGCAATATCTCCCATTAAATAATAAAAACCATTTCCTGCTACCTTCCCTGCACTTTCTATATCAATTCCATGAAAGCTTTCCATAATTTGTGTATGATAAGGAATCTCAAAATTAGGTACTACAGGATCACCATATTTTTCAACTTCAACATTTTCACTATCATCTTTTCCTATTGGAACTGATGGATCAATTATATTTGGAATTGTCATCATGATTTTAAGAATTTTTTCCTCAACTTCTTTTTCTTCTAATGACAGTTCATCAATTTTTTTACCATCAGATGCAATTTGCTTCTTTATTTCTTCTGCTTCTTCTTTTTTGCCCTGTGCCATAAGGGCCCCTATTTGCTTGGATATTTTATTCTTTTCAGATCTTAAATTTTCTACCTCTCCCTTAATATCTCGATTACGTTTATCTAATTCTAATACTTCATCTACCAAAGGCAATTTATCTTCTTGAAACTTATTTTTAATATTTTGTTTTACAACTTCTGGGTTTGTTCTTACAAATCTAATATCTAACATTATTCTGACCTCTTTCTTTTCTTTCATTTCTTTTACTTATTTTATTTCTTATTTTTATTTTAAATCCTTTATATCTAAACCATATGCTTCCTGGTAAATAGCGCGTTCTAGACTTTCTGCTTCTTCCTCTGCTAATTCAATATAACTTTCACCCTTTACTACTTCTTTAATATACGTATAGCAGCCTTCTCGACTATGCATTGCATTTATAATCCAACCACTATTATTACCGTCTAATAAAGTCAATGCAAAGCTTAACTTTCCACCCATTTCATGAAATGCATCGTATTTAACAATTCCTACCTTTTGGTAATCAGACTCCATCTTACGATATATATCTTTAATATCTTGACGGTTTTGTTTTACAACAGAAATTATTGAATCTATGTCATCAAATTTATCAAGTATACTTGTTTCTAAAGTTTTTCCATCTTTTCCACGCATAAACGACGAATAACTACTTTTTAACCGATTCAATTTCATGTTCATATTTATCAGCCATATAAGTAATATTATTACAAATATAATTAGTATAATTACTAAATATGCTGGATCAAATCCAATCTTCCATAAGAGACTTTTTTCCATAATGTTTCTATCACTCCTTTTTATTTACTTCGAATAGTCATAATTAAATCGAATATACGTTCGAGTTCTTCTTCGGAATAGTATTCAATTTCAATTTTTCCTTTATCTTTTGATTTTTGGTTAACACTTACTTTTGTACCAATAATACCTTTCATTTTATCCTCTAAATCTTCATAAATAAAAGAATTTTCAATTTCTTTTTTAGGTTTAATTTTTTTAGGATTTTTAATTTCTTTTATTAATTTTTCGATATCTCTTACACTTAATTTTTCATCAAATATTTTATTAGCCAATGCATATTGCTGTTCCTCATCTTCAATAGCTAATAATGCCCTAGCATGTCCCGTTGATATCATATCATCCACAATCATTTGTTGTACTCTATCACTTAATTTTAATAAACGCATAGAATTAGTGACAGCAGTTCTACTTTTTGACACACGCTCTGCTACTTCATCTTGCTTTAAAGAAAATTCATTTAATAATTTTTTATAAGCCATTGCTTCTTCTATAGGATTTAAGTTTTCCCTTTGTATATTTTCTATTAACGCTATTTCCACTACTTCCTGATCTGTATACTCTTTAATAATAACTGGTACTTCTTTAAGACCTGCTAACTTTGCCGCACGCCAACGTCTTTCACCTGCGATTATTTCATAATAATCACTACGTTTTTGTACTAATAGTGGTTGTAGTATTCCAAATTGTTTAATAGAATCAGCAAGTTCTAATAAAGCATCCTCTTCAAATGTTCTTCTTGGCTGTTCTCTATTTGGTTCAACTTTTGTAATTTTTACTAGTTGTTCTCCACTTCTTTCTTCAACTACATTACTATTTTCTTTATTGTGTTCAATACTTTCCTTATATATTACTTTAGATTTATTATCTGGAATTAAACTATCTAATCCTTTTCCTAATCCACTTCGCTTTCCTGCCATTATTTTTCTCCTTTATTAATAACTTCTGTTGCTAAACTCATATAGCTTTCAGCTCCTGCCGATTTAGGATCATATAAATTAATAGGCAAACCATGACTTGGTGCTTCTGCAAGTCTAATATTACGTGGAATAATCGTTTTATAAATTGTTTGTTGTAAATTATCCTTTACATTTTCAACTACCTGTAAAGATAAATTAGTTCTTGCATCATACATAGTAAATACAACACCCTCCATTACCAAATTTGGATTAAGGCGATCTTTAACCAATTCTATCGTATGTATTAATTGACTTAATCCTTCAAGCGCATAATATTCACACTGAATAGGAACTAAAACAGTATCTGCCGTTGTCATCGCATTTATAGTTAACATACTTAAAGAAGGTGGACAATCTATAATAACAAAATCATAATTATTTCTAATATCTTTTATAGCATTTTTAATTATATACTCTTTATCTTCTACTCCAATCAATTCGATTTCAGCTGCTGATAAATCTATATCTGTTGGTAATATATCAAGATTTTCCAGAACCTCTTTACAAATACAATTTTCAACATTAGATTCTCCTAATATCAAATCATATACTGTATTTTCAACTTCATCTTTATCAACTCCTAAACCACTTGTCATATTTCCTTGTGGATCCATATCAATTGCCAGTACTCTTTTTCCAAGCGAACTTAAACATGCTGATAAATTGATAGCCGTTGTTGTTTTCCCAACTCCACCTTTTTGATTGGCTATGGCTATTATTCTACTCATATGATTTCCCCTTTCTTGCAATGTTCTTATTATACCATTAATTCATTTTTTTATCCACCTAATGTTTCACGTGAAACATTAAATTTTATTATTTTTTTTATTTATTACAATGTTTCACGTGAAACATTTTTCTTTTTCATCTTTTATGTTTCACGTGAAACATTTATTATTAAAAACAAGATTTAAATTAATATATTATTTTTAATATTTTTATTCTTTCTATATATACTATATTGTAGTATAATAATATATAAAGAAAAGGTAGGTGTAATATGAACTGGAAAAAGAAATTAACAACTTGTACAATTTTAATAGTATTAACAACATTTGTCACTTTTGTTATAAATAAGTTTATTTACTTTATTTCCACTTTGGATAATTTGTTGAATGATTTTAATGGAAATTATTATGATTGGCGTTTTGGGAAAATTTATTACACAAAAGAAGGTTCTGGTGATCCAATTATTTTGATTCATGATTTAACAGCTCAAAGTTCTGGTTTTGAATGGAAACATATTGTTAGTAAATTGGCTAAGACAAATACAGTCTATGTTATTGATTTATTGGGATGTGGGAGATCTGATAAGCCAAATATAACATATACAAATTATTTATATGTTCAAATGCTTACAGATTTTATTAAATATAATATTGGAGTTGAAACAGATATAATTGCTAGTGGTGAATCTTGTTCTTTTGTAATAATGGCTGCACATAATGATACTACTATTATAAATAGAATTATAATGACCAATCCTTTGGATATTGGATATTTATCTCTGAATCCTACTAAAAGATCAAAAATTTCAAAAATGCTTATCAATATTCCTATTATTGGTACACTTTTATACAACTTATTAACTACTAGGGCTGATATTGAAAAAAGTTTTTATGAAGATTATTTTTATGATTGTTCAAAAATAGAACAAAATGATATAAAAACATATTATGAATGTGCTCATACAAATGGGGCTTCAGCTAAACATTTATATGCAAGTATCTGCGGACGTTATACAAATGTAAATATTATCCAAGGTTTAAAAATGTTAGATAATAGTATATTTATTATAGAAGGATCAGGTACACCAAATAATAGAACTATTGCAGAACAATATAAAAATTACTTACCTTCAATTGAAATATTTTCAATTGAAAAGACAAAACAATTACCACATTTAGAAAATCCAGGTTTGTTTTTAGAAACAATCAAATTATTATTTGAAGCTTAATTTATAAGAACCACTGTTAACACAGTGGTTCTTTGCTTGGTAATCCTGCTTTACGCGGATACTTTCTATTTATTTTCTTTACTTTTCTAATTTTTATAAATGATCTACTAATTTCTGTACCTGGTAACTCAAATTTAATAACTTCCTCTAATTCAGATCCTAATATATTAATAGCGCTTTTAGATTTATTTAATTCTTCATCAATTTCTCCAGATTTATATGGAATAAAATATCCACCTACTTTAACATACGGTAAACAATATTCAGCTAATGTAGAAAGATTTGCAACTGCTCGTGATACACATAAATCAAACTGTTCTCTATAACTCAGTTGTTTTGCAAAATCTTCTGCACGCCCATGAATTGTTTTGATTCCAGTCAAACCTAATTGTTCAATTACTGCATCTAAAAATTTTATTCTTTTATTCAATGAATCTAACAAAACTATATCTAAATGTGGAAAAATAATTTTAAGTGGAATACCTGGAAATCCAGCCCCTGTTCCAATATCTATAATAGAACCACAATCATTGATATTTAGAGCTTTAACAATTGATAAACTATCAACAAAATGCTTTTCAACAACTTCATCGTACTCTACAATACTTGTTAAATTCATTACTTTATTCCATTCATTTATTAAATGATAATAATTATCAAATTGTTCGCTTTGTTTATCCGTTAAAGACAAATCTAATTCAAGCAATTTGTTTTTTAATTTTTCACTCATATTCACCTCTAATAAGTATTCTACATTTTTATATTATTTCCTTGTTCCCGTCCCCATTGCTCCATATAAACTAATAAAACAGAAATATCTGCTGGAGATACACCTGATATTCTAGATGCCTGTCCTATAGAAACTGGATGATATTTGTTAAGTTTTTGTTTTGCCTCAATTCTAAGACTATTTATACTATCATAATTAATATTATCAGGTATCCTTTTTGACTCTAACTTTTTAAACTGTTCTACTTGTTTTAGTTGTCTTTTGATATATCCATCATACTTAATATTAATATTAATCTGTTCTATTACTTCAACTGGAAGAGGTTGACGCTGCCTATCAATTTTTTCCAAAGCTTCATAAGATAGCTCAGGCCTTCTAATTAATTCTGCTAGTGTTGTTCCTGAATTTAATATTGTACTTCCGTAGGATTGCAATAATTCCTGAACTTCTTTATTAGCACCCACATTTGTATGTTCAAGTCTTTTTACTTCTGTTGATATCATCTGTTCTTTTTCTAATAAGTGTTGATAACGTTCTTCACTAATTAAACCAATTTGATAACCTAACTTAGTTAGCCTTTGATCTGCATTATCTTGACGTAATAACAACCGATACTCTGCACGAGAAGTCATCATTCGATATGGTTCTCGACTCTCTTTTGTAACCAGATCATCGATAAGAACACCTATATAACCTTGTGATCGATCGATAATTATCTGTTCTTTACCTAATAGTTTTAAGGATGCATTAATACCTGCAACCAGACCTTGAGCCGCTGCTTCTTCATACCCAGAACTACCATTAAATTGTCCCCCACTAAATAATCCTTGAATATTTTTAAATTCTAAAGTAGGAAATAATTGACGTGCATCTATACAATCATACTCAATTGCATATGCATTTCTAACAATCTTAACCTGCTCAAGCCCAGGCACACTTCTATACATCTCGCATTGTACATCTTCTGGTAAAGAACTTGACATACCACCAACATACATTTCATTTGTGTTTATTCCTTCTGGCTCAAGAAAAACTTGGTGTCTATCCTTATCTGAAAATTTCACAACTTTATCTTCAATAGATGGACAATATCTAGGCCCAGTACCTTCTATCATTCCAGAATATAATGGGGATCGATCTAAATTTGCTTTAATAATTTCATGTGTTTTTGTATTTGTATAAGTTAACCAACAAGATGCTTGATCAATTTGTACATCTTTGATATCTGTTGTGAATGAAAAAGGAACAACTTTTTCATCTCCAAATTGTTCTTCCATTTTGCTAAAATCTATAGAATTTTTATCAACTCTAGCAGGTGTACCAGTTTTAAAACGATACATTTTTATTCCTAAATTTTTCAAAGAATCCGTCAAAAAAGTTGCAGATTGTAGTCCATTTGGACCCGTGCTGGTACTAATTTCTCCATATATACAACGTGATTTTAAATATGTTCCAGTACATAAAATAACTGCACCGCAAGAATATATAGCTCCTGAATATGTTTGAATTCCAGTAACTTTATTATCAGTTACCAAAATATCAGTTACCTCACCTTGCTTAATATCTAAGCGTTCCTGTCTTTCTAAAACTTGTCTCATAGTTCTACTATAATTTGCCTTATCTGCTTGTGCTCTTAAAGAATGAACAGCTGGACCTTTTGATTTATTTAACATCTTTGATTGAATAAAAGTCTGATCTATAACTTTTCCCATTTCTCCACCCAAAGCATCAATTTCACGCACCAAATGCCCTTTAGAACTTCCTCCAATATTAGGATTACATGGCATCATAGCAATACTATCAACACTCACAGTAAACAAAATCGTCCGTAATCCTAGTCTAGAAGTAGCCAACGCTGCCTCACAGCCTGCATGTCCTGCACCAACTACTACCACATCATAATGATCCTTATTTTCCCATACAGAATTTGCTGAATATTTCATTTGCTAAATCTTCTCCTATCGTCTCACCTATAATACTTCCTAATGCTTCATATGCATCTATTAAATCTATAGAATAAAAATCTTCTGGCATCTTATGATCAATACTTACAATAACTTTCTCTAAACTACACACTGCATCCTGCAGTGCATGCTTATGTCGTATATTTGTAATATATACTTCATCATTAAATGTAACTTCTCCCTTAAAAAACATATTTTTTATAATATTTTCTAATTCTTTTATCCCCTTTTTCTCTTTCGCTGATATTTCAATAATGATATTATTACAGTCTAACTCTATTAAATCTTGCTTAGAAACAACCATATTTAAATCCGATTTATTTAATATAATAATAGCTTTTTTATCTTGTATCATTTTTATTATTTCACTATCATCTTTATCTAAGAACCTAGAGGCATCTACCACATAGATAATTAAATCCGATTTTTCTGCATATTCTTTTGCTCGATCTACACCTATTTTTTCAACTATATCTTCTGTATCTCTAATACCTGCAGTATCAATAATATTTAAACTAATACCACTTAAATTAATACTTTCTTCTAATACATCCCTTGTAGTCCCTGCAATATTAGTAACGATTGCACGTTCTCTGCCTGATAAAACATTTAAAAGTGAAGATTTACCCGCATTCGGTTTTCCAATAATAACTGTTTGAATGCCTTCTTTGATTATTCTACCATCATCTGATGTAGCTAACAACTGATGAATTTTATTTATTAAATTATGCACAGTGACTTCTAGTGTTTTTCCATATCCGTCTACACTAATGTGTTCAGGATCATCTAACGCTGTTTCTATAAATGCAGTATGATATATGATTTCACTTCTAATTTCTTTTATTTTTTCATGTACAGAACCCTTTAACTGACTTATAGAACTTTGAAGAGCATAATTACTTTTGGCATTAATTACATCTATAACCGCCTCTGCCTGTGACAAATCAATTTTTCCATTTAGAAAAGCACTCTTAGTAAATTCTCCCGGTTCTGCGGGACGCGCACCATACTTTATAACTGTCTCTAATACTTTTTTTACTACAAAAACTCCACCATGACAATTAATTTCAACGGTATTTTCTCCTGTAAAAGTATGTGGGGCATGCATTAGCATAATAAGAACTTCATCTATAATTTCATTGTTATCAACAATATATCCATGGTGAATCGTATGACTTTTCTCTTTAGATAATTTTTTATTTCCACTTAAATCTTTTCTATTGTTATAAATTTTATCAATAATATCAATCGCCATTTCGCCACTAATTCTTACAATACCTATACCAGAATTTGTCATAGCTGTTGCTATAGCAGCAATTGTTTGATTTGTTGCATTTAACTCCATAATACCTCCTTATAATTTTTAAAAACCGGGGCTTAATCATCCCCGGTTTTTTCTAGTTTCTTTTTGATAACGTTACAACAACGCGTCTATAAGGTTCTTCACCTTCACTATGTGTTGACACATAAGTATCAGATTGAAGAACTGAGTGAATAATTCTTCTTTCATATGGATTCATCGGCTCAAGTGAAACAGGTTTCTTTGTTCTTTTTACCTTATAAGCAATATTTTTTGCAAGGTTTTCTAAAGTTGCTTTTCTACGTGCACGATAATTTTCTGTATCTAATTTAACTCTGACATATCCATCTTGTACTTTATTTGCAACTCTATTAGCTAAATATTGTAATGAATCTAATGTTTGTCCTCTTTTTCCTATAAGAATACCCATATTATCACCTTCTAAATCAATAGATAAAGCACCATCTTTATCTACAGTAGAAGTTACATTTACATCCATTCCCATAGTCTTCATTACATTTACAAGAAATTCTTCTGTTTCTTTAATAGCCTCTGGTGTCACTTCAACTAAAATAGTTTCTTCTTTTTTAGGATGTGATACTGTTGTTTGGTTAATATCATTTTTTATTTCTTTTTTTATATCATTTTTTATCTCTTTTTTTGTTTCTTTTTTTATATCCTTTTTAACTTCGTTTTTAATCACTTCTTTAATTGGAGCTTCTACCTTAACATCTTCAACAGCTGTTTCTCTTTTATGTCGCGCCTTTATTATAGCCTTTTTACTTCCTATTCCTAAGAAACCAGAACTTCCTTTTTCTATGATATCATATTCCAATTCATTACTTATGATACCTAACTGAATGGATGCCTCTGTAATAGCGTCATCTAGAGTTTTAGCTGTGACTGTAATTTCATTCATGATGAACCCTCCTATTTGCTTAATTAATCATTCTCATTAAATTTCTTAACCATATTTGCCTTAGAAGCTAAACTACCTTGTTTTGCACTTTTATTTACTTCTTTTGCCTGTTGAATCTTTTCTTCTCTTTCAATAGAAGATATTTTAGATTTAGTAGGTTCTTGAATATTTCTTACATTCTTTTGAGCCATTTCATTTAAACTTCTTGCAGAAGTACCTTTTTTTTCTCTTTTTTTAGCAGCCTTTTCAAGATTCTTCTTAATCATATCATCCATGGACATTTTATTTAGATGTTTATTAATTACTAACTGTTGTACTGTACGAACAACAGCACTTGCTATCCAATAAATTCCCAATCCTGCAGGCAATGTAAAGCACATGAATACTGAAAAGATCGGCATCATCATATTCATTGTTTTCATTTGATTTGCCATTGGATTATCATCAGAATTACTTTGCATAGGCATTAGCTTAATACTTAAATATTGTGTAATACCTGATAAAATAGGAATCATTACGGCGCCAATTGCTAATCCAATCGCACCAACTTTTATTGCATCTGTGAATATAGTCATTGGAGCATTTGCAATGTTAATCCCTAAAAAGTTATTTAAATGACCAATCCCTGAAACTGTAGTATCAATAGCACCTTGTAAATCTGGAAATTTATCTGCTAATGTGTCCCAAGTTGTGGTTTGAAATTTATATAATACGTCAATTAATGTATTTGCTTCTTTATAATCATACTTACTTGCACTTAATAGGATTGGTTTCGCTTCTCCTATTTTTTCCATGACTTTTTGAAATCCATCTGTTGCCATAATCTGATTCACTAATGGCATATAAGTATCTCTAATACTATCTACATATGCAGGCATATTTCTAATTACTGCATATAACCCGAAAAGCAAAGGCATTTGCACCAGCATTTGCGCACAACCTCCAGTAGGAGAAGTACCATACTTTTCATATACTAACTGCATTTCTTCTTGCTGTTTCATCATAGAAGCTTGATCTTTTTTATTCTTATACTTCTTTTGAATCTTTTGTAATTCTGGATTCATAACAGCAGATAATTTTGAAAATTTCTGTTGTTTAATAGTTAATGGAAGCATTAATGTATAAATTATAATTGTAAATATAATAATACAAAGACCTATATTTTGAATTCCAAACGTACTATCTAAAAATTCAAATATAAAGTTCATTAGTCTCCCAAGCACCCAAGCAATTTGTCCAATAATTGGGGTAGTCGACTGTGTTAATATAATACCTGACATATTCTCCTCCTAATTACCACAATTTTATTATTGCAGTGAAAGTTTTCCTTTTGTTCTACGGGACAGGGTCATATCCTCCCTTAGCAAATGGATTACATCGCAGAATTCTCCATATAGTTAAAAGACCACCCTTCAATGCACCGTACTTCTCAATAGCTTCTAACCCATATTGAGAACATGTCGGCGTATATATGCATCTTGTGGTTGTCTTTAATCCAGATAAATATTTTCTATAGAACTTGATTAGAGCAATAAATATCTTCTTCATTCTACTCGCATCCTTATGCTTTTGCTACTTTAATTTATAATATGATGAAGTCTTCCTACATGGATCAATGCGCTTTCTATGTCTTTATATGTCTTACCTTTCGCGCTAACTCTTGCTATAATCACAATATCCAATCCTTGTAGAAAGTTATCTTCTTGTAGTCTATAGCTTTCCCTAATTAATCTTGTTAATCTATGTCTTACTATACTATTTCCTACTTTTTTACTTACCGATATTCCTATGCGATTCATTTCCGATTTATTTTCCATAACATACATAACTAAATACTTATTTGCATAGGACTTTCCCTTATTATATACGGTTTTAAACTCTTTATTTTTCTTCAATGATTCGGAAAATTTCATCTTCTCATTCTCCTAATTTTTAGAGAAAGAAAGGCCACAAAACTGCGGCCTACGCTGATAATTTCTTTCTACCTTTAAGTCTTCTAGCTTGTAATACTTTTCTTCCACCAGCTGTACTCATTCTTGTTCTAAATCCATGAACCTTTGCTCTAGATCTTTTTTTTGGTTGGAATGTCATTTTCATTGATATCCACCTCCTTAATTATTAAACCCTATATATCTAAATTCATATAGTACTTTTTATTCTAAAGACATCGCTTTTTATTATAATCATAAATGGACAACTCGTCAAGATAAAACTGCTATTTAGCAACATTTTTTGAATTTTTTTATTCCTTACTTATCAACACTTTGTGGATAACCCATCAATAACCTGTGGATAACCTGTTAATTATTCCGTTTCTGATATAAAAAAACTTTTTTAAATGGGCATTTTTTCCTTTATATAGTTATCAACATTTATTTGCCATTGCTTATATTTAAGTTATGTTGTAAAATATAGTAGAGTTATTCTGTTTAGAATTGCAAAATTAAGAAAATGAAACGGAGTTTATACAATGGATATTGTTACATTAAAATGGAATGAAATTATACTTAAATTAAAAGAAGACTACGGCCTATCCGATGTTTCTTTTAAAACATGGATTCTTCCTTTAAAAGTATATGATGTTACAGAGGATACTGTATTCATATTAGTAGAGTTAAGAGGTAGTCTTGAAATTATAAAAAATAAATATTTACTTCCATTTAAAGTATCTATTGCTGAAGTAACCGGAAAAGAATATGAAGTAAATTTCATTGCACGGAACGATACTGCAATGGAAGAATATAACGAAGAACGAACAAAAAAGAAACGAATTAATAGTATTATTGAAAGGGCAAATTTAAATCCAAAATATACATTTGATACCTTTGTAGTGGGTGGAAATAATAACTTTGCTCATGCAGCATCATTGGCAGTCTCAGAATCACCTGGTCAGATTTATAATCCTTTATTTTTGTATGGTGGTGTTGGACTTGGTAAAACACATTTAATGCACTCAATTGCACATTATATTATAGAAAATGATCCTGATAAGAAAGTACTATATGTTACCAGTGAAGCTTTTACAAATGAATTGATTGAAGCTATTAAAAGTGGTCGGACAGGCAATGAGTCTGCAATGACCGGTTTTCGCGAAAAATATAGAACAAATGACGTCTTATTAATCGATGATGTTCAATTTATTATTGGAAAAGAAAGTACACAAGAGGAATTCTTTCATACTTTTAATCATTTACATGTCTCTGGAAAACAAATTATTATTTCTAGTGATAAACCTCCAAAGGATATTGAAACATTAGAAGCACGTTTGCGTACACGTTTTGAGTGGGGATTAATTGCTGATATTTCGTCTCCAGATTACGAAACTAGAATGGCAATTCTACGTAAAAAAGAAGAATTAGACGGATTGAAAAGATATAATATTCCAGATGAAGTTATGCAATATATTGCTACAAATGTAAAATCTAATATTCGTGAGTTAGAAGGATCATTAAATAAATTAATAGCGTTATACAAATTGAAAAATGAAGAAATTAATATTCAATTAGCTGCTGAAGCACTAAAAGATATTATTTCTCCTGATTCTAATAGAAAAGTGACCCCTGATATTATTATAGATGTAGTATCAGAACATTTTAATGTCCCGGTATCTGACTTATGTAGTAGTAAGCGTAATTCAGAAATTGCCACAGCTCGACAAATTGCGATGTACCTTTGTCGAACTATGACAGATACACCTTTGAAATCAATTGGTATTACACTTGGTGGTAGAGATCATTCAACTGTAAGCCATGGAGTAGATAAAATAACATCTGATATGAAAGATAATGAAGCATTATATAATACAATAGATATTATTAAAAAGAAGATAAACCCAGTTTAAATATAAATATCCACAACTCATTGTGGATAAGCTGTGGAAGGGACGTTAAATTAATGTGGATACAAATTTTGACAAAAAATTACATCCGAGTTATCCCAAATTCATACCCTTAAAATCCCATTCATTTCCGCCTAGTTATCCTTTTAACAAACGGCTCTACCACAAGGGTTTGAAGTAGTTATACACATATCCACAGCCCCTATTAAGAAGAAGACGGATTTATTTTATATATTTATCTATTAAGAACCATCGAAAGGAGTTTTACACACATGAAAATAATATGCACAAAATCGAACCTAGTAAAAGGAGTTAGTATTGTTTCAAAAGCAGTTCCTTCTAAAACAACCATGCCTATCCTAGAATGTATCTTAATAGATGCATCTACTGATATTATTAAGTTAACAGCTAATGATATGGAATTGGGGATAGAAACAACAATAGAAGGTGATATTGTTCAAAAAGGAATTATTGCAATTGATGCCAAGCTATTTTCAGAAATTGTACGTAAACTACCAGACAATGAAGTTGTAATAGAAACAGATGATAAAGATCAGGCACTTATTACATGTGAGAAAGCAAAATTTAATATTGCAGGTAAATCAGGTCAAGATTTTTCTTACTTACCATATATCGAAAAACAGGATCACCTTACAATTTCTGAATTAACGTTGAAAGATGTGATTAGACAAACCATCTTTTCAATTGCTGAAAATGATGGGAATAAGTTAATGTCTGGTGTATTATTCGAAATTAATGAAAATATCTTAAGAGTTGTTACACTTGATGGACATCGTATTTCTCTTAGACGGATTGAACTAAAACAAATTTACGATAATAAAAAAATTGTAGTTCCTGGGAAAACATTAATAGAAGTGAGTAAAATTCTATCAGGGGAAGCAACAAGTGAAGTAAGTATATATTTTACAAATAATCATATTGTATTTGAATTTGCAAGAACAGTAGTAGTATCTAGATTGATTGAGGGTGAATATTTTAAAATAGATCAAATGCTATCAAGTGACTATGAAACAAAGGTATTGATTAATAAAAAAGAATTTTTAAATTGTATAGATAGAGCTACACTTCTTGTAAAGGAAGGTGACAAAAAGCCAATTATTATTCAAATATCTGATGAAAGTATGGAATTAAAGATTCAATCTCAGATAGGATCTATGAATGAAGAAATTATAATTACAAAAGAAGGAAAAGACTTATTGATTGGTTTTAATCCGAAATTTTTAATAGATGCATTGCGCGTTATAGATGATGAGGAAGTAACAATTTATTTGATGAATGCAAAAGCACCATGTTATATTAAAGATGATAAAGAAAGTTATATTTATTTGATATTGCCTGTTAATTTTAATGCAACTGTTTAAAAGTGTAAGGAGCAAATATGGAAACAATTAAACTAAGAGATGAATATATTAAATTGGGTCAAGCTTTAAAGGCGGCTGGTTTAGTGGATTCTGGCGTAACAGCGAAACTTGTCATTCAAGATGGTCTAGTTAAAGTGAATGGAATGATAGAAACACAGAGAGGCAAAAAATTACACAATGGTGATATTGTTTGTTATGATGGGGAAGAAATAAAAATTGAAGATTAAGTCTTTAAAATTAAAGAATTTTAGAAACTATGACCTGTTAAGCCTCAATTTTAATGAGGCTACAAATATTTTTTATGGAGATAATGCGCAAGGTAAGACAAATATATTAGAATCCATTTATTTAACAGGAACTACGAAATCACATCGTGGAACAAAAGATCGCGATATGATAAAGTTTGGATGTGAAGAGGCCCATATTGAAACTATAGTTGAAAAAAATGGAACACCTTTTCAAATAGATATGCATTTAAAGAAAAATAGTCCAAAAGGAATAGCAATTAACAAAATCCCAATTAGAAGGGCAAGTGAATTATTTGGGATTATTCATCTTGTGTTCTTTTCTCCAGAAGATTTAAACATTATAAAAAATGGTCCTTCAGAACGTCGTCGTTTTATAGATTTAGAATTAGCACAGCTTGATAAATTATATCTTAGTAATTTATCAAATTATAATAGAATTGTTAATCAGAGAAATAAGTTATTAAAGGAATTATCTTTTCAAAATAGAGATAACCTTATTGAAACATTAGATATATGGGATATGCAACTAATTCATTATGGAAATAAAGTAATGGATAGTAGAAGAATTTTTATTCAGCAAATAAATGAAATTATTATACAAAAGCATAGGAAACTTACTGGTGATAAAGAGCAATTAATTATTAATTACGATCCAAATATTTCGCAAGGAACCTTCAAACAAGTTTTGAAAAAAAATAGAGATCGAGATATGAAAATGAAAAGCACATCTGTTGGTCCGCATAGAGACGATATCTGTTTCATGGTTGGAGATTTAGATATTCGTAAGTTTGGTTCTCAAGGGCAGCAAAGAACGGCTGCTTTATCTTTAAAATTATCAGAAATAGAATTAGTAAAATTAATAATAAAAGACACACCAATTTTATTATTAGATGATGTATTGTCTGAATTAGACAAACATAGGCAAAACTATTTATTAGATAGTATACACGATATCCAGACACTTATTACTTGTACCGGAGTAGATGAGTTTGTCAGCAATCGTTTTTCTATAAATAAATTATTTCATGTTCAAAATGGACAAGTAGCAAAAGAAAATTAGGAGGATTTATATGAGTGCAGAATATGGTGCAGATCAAATCCAGATACTAGAAGGATTAGAGGCAGTAAGAAAGAGACCAGGAATGTATATTGGTAGCACATCTGCAAGAGGACTTCATCACTTGGTATACGAAATCGTAGACAACTCAGTTGATGAAGCATTAGCAGGATTTTGTAATATAATAAAAATTGATATCAATAAAGACAATTCTATTACTGTTATTGATAATGGGCGTGGAATTCCAGTTGGGATTAATCATAAAGCAGGATTACCCGCAGTTGAAGTAGTATTTACAGTATTACATGCTGGTGGGAAATTTGGTGGAGGAGGTTACAAAGTATCTGGTGGTCTTCATGGTGTTGGTGCCTCAGTTGTAAATGCCCTATCTGAATGGTTAGAGGTTGAAATATATAGTGAAGGTAAAATTTATAGACAACGTTATGAGAAGGGACATGTTGCTTATAAATTAAAAGTAGTTGGCGAATGTCCTATAGAAAAAACAGGTACAAAAGTTGATTTTCTGCCAGATAAAGATATTTTTGAAGAAACGGTATTTGATTATGACATATTGAAACAACGATTTAGAGAGATGGCATTTTTAACTAAGAATTTAAGAATTGTAATTCGAGACTTACGTGAAGATGAAATTATAGAAAGAGATTTTCATTATGAGGGTGGAATTAAAGAATTTGTGTCTTATCTAAATAAAAGTAAAACACCTGTTTATGAACATATAATTTATTGTGAAGGTACGAAAGATAATGTATATGTAGAAGTTGCGATGCAACACAATGATTCTTATAGTGACAATACTTATGGTTTTGTAAATAACATTACTACGCCAGAAGGTGGAACACATATTGTAGGGTTCCGTAATGCATTAACAAAAACATTTAATGATTATGCACGAAAAAATAAATTACTAAAAGACAATGAACCAAATCTTTCAGGGGAAGATATTCGTGAAGGATTAACAGCAATTATAAGTGTAAAAATTGAAGATCCTCAATTTGAAGGACAGACAAAACAAAAATTAGGTAATAGTGAAGCACGTGGTGCAGTTGACAATATAGTTAGTACACAATTACAGATTTTTTTAGAACAAAATCCAAGTGTAGCTAAAATGACAGTTGAAAAATCCGTAATGGCACAACGTGCAAGAGAAGCCGCAAGAAAAGCAAGAGATTTGACAAGAAGAAAATCGGCTTTAGAAGGAATGTCTCTGCCTGGAAAATTAGCTGATTGTTCAGATAAAGATCCTATCAATTGTGAAATTTATATTGTAGAAGGGGATTCCGCTGGTGGTTCGGCAAAAACTGCAAGAAGTCGTGCAACACAAGCTATATTACCACTTCGTGGAAAAATTCTTAATGTAGAAAAGGCAAGGTTAGATAAAATCTATGCAAATGCAGAAATAAAAGCAATGATTACAGCCTTTGGTACAGGCATACATGAAGACTTTGACATAAAAAAATTAAGATACCATAAAATTATTATCATGACAGATGCCGATGTAGATGGTGCTCATATTAGTACATTATTATTAACATTCCTTTATAGATTTATGCCTGAATTAATCAAACAAGGATATGTATATTTAGCACAACCACCACTTTATAAAGTAGAGAAAAGTAAAAAAGAGTGGTACGCATATAGTGATGAAGAATTAGATAAAATTCTTAGTGATATTGGAAGAGATGGAAATAATAAAATTCAACGTTATAAAGGTCTTGGAGAAATGGATGCGGAACAATTATGGGAGACCACAATGGATCCGGAAAGGCGTATATTATTAAGAGTTACTATGGATGAAGAAACATCTTCAGAATTAGATCTTACATTTACAACCTTAATGGGAGATAAAGTGGAACCAAGAAGAGAATTTATAGAAGAAAATGCAAAGTATGTGCAAAACTTAGACGTTTAATGGGGACGGGGGCGTTGCACATTACCTCCGTCCCTAAGCAACAATGAGGGTGTCCCTTTTCTAATATAGGGGTGTCCCTAAAGAAAGGAAATAATTATGCAAGATAACATATTCGATAAAGTTCATGACGTTGATTTGCAAAAAACGATGGAAAAATCTTACATTGAGTATGCCATGAGCGTTATTGCTGCTCGTGCTTTACCTGATGTAAGAGATGGTTTAAAACCGGTACAAAGAAGAATTTTATATTCCATGATAGAATTAAATAATGGACCTGATAAGCCACATCGTAAATGTGCGCGTATTGTAGGTGATACAATGGGTAAATATCACCCACATGGTGATAGTTCTATTTATGGTGCATTAGTTAATATGGCGCAAGAATGGTCTACAAGATATCCTTTGGTTGATGGTCATGGTAATTTTGGTTCTGTAGATGGAGACGGAGCTGCTGCGATGCGTTATACAGAAGCACGTATGAGTAAGATCTCTATGGAATTAACAGCTGACATTAATAAAAATACTGTTGACTTTGCACCAAACTTTGATGAAACTGAAAGGGAACCTTTAGTATTACCATCAAGATTTCCAAATCTTTTAATAAATGGTACATCTGGAATTGCAGTTGGTATGGCTACAAATATACCACCACACAATCTAAAAGAGGTAATAGGAGCAGTTGTTCGTATTATTGATAATCAAATATATGACAAAGAAGAAACTGCAATTGAAGAAATATTAGAGCTTGTGAAAGGACCTGATTTTCCTACAGGAGCAACAATTTTAGGTACTCGTGGTATTGAAGAAGCTTATCGTACAGGACGTGGTAAAATCAGAGTACGTGCGGTAACAGATATCGAACCTATGCAAAATGGAAAAAGCCGTATTGTTGTTACAGAATTGCCATATATGGTAAATAAGGCAAGACTAATTGAAAAGATTGCGGAGTTAGTCCGAGATAAAAAAATAGATGGAATTACAGATTTAAGTGACCAATCGAGTCGTGAAGGTATGAGAATTTGTATTGAGTTACGAAGGGATGTAAATGCAAATGTTATATTAAACCAATTGTATAAACATACGCAAATGCAAGATACATTTGGTGTTATTATGTTAGCACTAGTGAATAACGAACCAAAAGTTATGAATATTCTAGATATGCTAAACTACTACTTAAAACATCAAGAAGAAGTTGTTACAAGAAGAACAAAATATGAATTAAATAAAGCAGAAGAGAGGGCACATATTTTACAGGGATTATTAATTGCTCTTGATCACATAGATGAAGTTATTAGAATCATTCGTGCATCTGCAAATTCGTCAGAAGCCAAATTGAACTTAATAGAAGCTTTTCAATTAACAGACGTACAAGCACAAGCAATTGTAGATATGAGGCTTCGTGCATTGACGGGATTAGAAAGAGAAAAGTTAGAAAATGAGTTCAAAGAACTTGGGCAGCGTATTGATGAATTAAAATCTATCTTAGGTAATCGTAAATTATTATTAGGGGTAATTCGAGAAGAAATTTTAATTATCTCTGAAAAATATGGTGATGAAAGAAGAACAGCTATAGGATTTGATGAATATGATATTTCAATGGAAGATTTAATTCCAAGAGAAAATGTAGTTATTACAATGACAAAATTAGGATATATCAAACGAATGACTACTGATACTTTTAAGAGCCAACATCGTGGAGGCAAAGGTATAAAAGGAATGCAGACTATTGATGAAGATTATATTGAAGAATTATTTATGACATCAACACATCATTATGTTATGTTCTTTACGAATACAGGACGAGTATATCGTATAAAGGCTTACGAGATACCTGAGGCAAGTAGAACTGCTCGCGGTACTGCAATTATTAATATTATTCAGTTATTGCCAGATGAAAAAATTACTGCAATTATACCAATTCAGGATTATGAAGAAGGCAAATATTTATTTATGGCTACGAAAAAAGGACTTGTAAAGAAAACACCAATTAGGGATTATGCAAATGTAAGAAAAACAGGTCTTGCAGCAATTACATTGCGTGAAGAAGATGAATTGATTGAAGTTAAAGCTACGGATAATGAAAAAGATATAATTTTAGTAACAAAATATGGTCAATGTATCCGTTTTCATGAGCAAGATGTACGATCTACAGGACGGACATCTATGGGTGTAAGAGGAATGAATCTGGGCGATAGAGATGAAGTAGTAGGAATGCAGATGAACACGCAAGGGGATTATTTACTTATTGTATCTGAAAAAGGTATGGGCAAACGTACTTCTATGAGTGAATTTACAAGTCAAAATCGTGGAGGTAAAGGTGTAAAATGCTATAAAATAACAGAAAAAACAGGCAATGTTATTGGAGTCAAGGCAGTAGATGAAGATAATGAGATTATGATTATTAATACAGATGGCATTATCATTCGTATGGATTGTTCTGGAATATCTGTATTGGGCAGAGTAACATCGGGAGTTAAAGTAATTAATTTAAATGAAAATGATACCGTTGCAAGTATTGCAAAGGTAAGAGAAACATCATCAGAACTAGAAGAAACAGAAAGTGAAGTAGTAATTGATGAAGTAGGGGAAGTAGAATCTGATGAAGGAAATATATTAGAAGAATTAAATGATGATATACAATAGATGAGGATTGACTAGTTGACATAATAATGATAATATGAGTTAAGAGCAACACAATAGAGAGATTGTGTTACAAAATTATAGGGCCTGAATGATGTTAACTAGCTAAATTCATACTCTCATCTTCGGGCACTACTATTTTTATATAGTAGTGCCTTTTTCCGTGATAACAAGATGTCATTGCAAACACGCTTATAAAGATGTGAGTACGGCAGAAGTTTAATGCGGATTATGAGAGGAAGTGAATTCTATGATGGCATGGAATATGAGAGTAATGATGGATAATGGTGTCATTAAATCAATGTCGCAAATTCAAATAGGGGATAAAATACTAACTTGTGGTAAAAATATCGTTAGTGTCAAAAATATAGAATATGAGATAAATCATCGAGTTATTTTACAATTAACTACAGAAGCAGAACATTTATTCTTATGCACTCCCGAACAGAGAATTTGTACTGTTGATGGAATAAAAAAAGCCAGTGATGTTAAAGCTGGAATGTCACTAAGTAGAATAGATGGTAAAAGCGTTAAAATATTAGAAGTGCAATGGATACTGAATGAACATAAAGTATGGAATATATCTTTAGAAATAGTTAGTAGTAATTTAGATAGGTATATTGTCGTAAATGGCTATTTTGTTGAAGCAATTGTGCATTAAAGTCTAATATATAAGAGAGTACAACGAATGAGTGATGATATGACACGAATCAGTTGTGCTCTCTTTTATATTAATCTTGATATTCACGAATAATAATTTCAGCAACTTTTTTAACCGTATGGGCAACAAATTGTGTACACTGTGATTTACGTTCTGCAGAATTCTTTTCTTTTCCTTTGGTTAAAATCCTACAACATGTCCCACCGCAAGTAGTTCGAAAATAATCATGTAATTCATTGGTTAGTGTAAAACATTGCTTTATTTTTGGATCTCCTGGTTCACGTCTGCCAAAAAAGTATCCTAGACACATTGTTCCTCCTGCTAGAGCACCACAAATACAACCACCACCACCAAGGCCCCAGGGAAATCCAGAACTCATCGCAATAGCATCGTCAGACAGTTCAATATTAAAATGTTTGCGAATAGCATAAATTACAGACTCAGAGCAAGCAAATCCCTGATTAAATATGTCTATAGCATCCTTTTGTAAAAGTTCCATATCTACATCCTTAACCATAATATAGCCTCCATTCAATTTATCTTAGTCTAGTTTATCATAAATTAGAGACGGAAACAATGTTGTATGTTATACTTGGGGACGGGGGCAATGCACATTGCCCCCGTCCCCAAGTAACAATTGCCGTGTCCCTAATGGATGTATTTTTAATAAAAGGAGGTACTATGAGAAATATTAAAATTGAAGAAATTACAAAAAATATTAAAGAAATGTGTATAGAAGCAAATCATGTACTATCAGTAGATATGGATATTGCTATGAAAAATGCCATTTCTTCTGAAGAATCACCTTTAGGAAAACAGATTCTAGGACAATTACAAGAAAATTTAGCAATTGCCCGTGAAGATATGATTCCAATTTGTCAGGATACAGGTATGGCAGTTATTTTTATGGATATTGGACAAGAAGTACATTTTGAAGGCGGAAATCTTGAGGATGCGATTAACGGAGGAGTAAGACAAGGGTATATGGAGGGATATTTAAGGAAATCTGTTGTAGGAGATCCAATTATACGTGAAAATACCAAGGACAATACTCCAGCAGTTATTCATTATCGTATTGTAGAAGGAACAAAAGTGAAAATTAAAGTAGCACCAAAAGGCTTTGGAAGTGAAAATATGAGTCGAGTCTTTATGTTAAAGCCAGCAGATGGTATGGATGGAGTGAAAGAGTCTGTTTTAACAGCAGTGAAAGATGCAGGTCCTAATGCATGTCCACCAATGGTTATTGGAGTTGGAATTGGGGGAACTTTTGAAAAATGTGCATTGATGGCAAAAGAAGCATTAACAAGAGAAGTTGGAGTTCATTCCGAGATATCTTATATTAAAGATCTGGAACAAGAGCTTTTAACAAAAATAAATGGGCTTGGTATTGGACCAGGTGGGCTAGGTGGTAGAACAACAGCCTTAGCAATTAATATAAACACATACCCAACACATATCGCGGGGCTACCAGTAGCAATTAATATTTGTTGTCATGTTAATAGACATATAGTTCGCATAGTATAGGAGGGATTCATATGGAAAAATATATAAATACACCAATTACAAAAGATATTTCAGAGTCTTTACATGCAGGGGATTATGTGTATATTACAGGTACAATATATACAGCGAGGGATGCAGCTCATAAAAGAATGTATGAAACATTATTAGAACATCAACCTTTATCAATAAATATAAAAAGTGAATTGATTTATTATATGGGTCCATCACCTGCAAGAGATGGCAGAGTTATCGGATCAGCAGGACCAACAACAGCTAGTCGAATGGATAAATATGCACCACAATTATTGGACTTAGGGCTTCGGGGTATGATTGGAAAAGGAAAAAGAAGTAAAGAAGTGAAAGAAGCTATTATTAGAAATAAAGCTGTATATTTTGCTGCAGTTGGTGGTGCAGGAGCATTACTTTCGAAATGTATAATTAAATCAGAAATAGTAGCTTATGAAGAGTTAGGAACAGAAGCAATTAGAAAACTTCAAGTAAAAGATTTCCCAGTTATTGTTGTTATAGATAGTAATGGAAATAATTTATATGAAACAGCAATAAATGATTACAAAGAATAAAGGTAAGGTGTGAGTCATGAAACGTATTCTAATGATGGTCATGAGAAATATATTTGTCGTACCATATTTGTGGTTTAGATTATGCTATTATGCAAAGCATGTGGAAAAGTATACAGAAGAAGAAAGATATCAAATGTTGACAAATATTGTATTACATGCAAATAGAGGTGGAAATGTTACTATAGAAGTACATGGTATAGATAATATTCCGAAAAATAATGGGTTTATGTTTTTTCCAAACCATCAAGGTCTATACGATGTATTGGCAATTGTAGAGGCGTGTCCACGCCCATTTTCTGTCGTAGCAAAAAAAGAAGTAGAGCACATTCAATTTTTAAAGCAAGTATTTGCTTGTATGAAAGCATATATGATAGATCGTGATGATGTTAGACAATCCATGCAAGTTATCCTTAATGTTTCCAAAGAAGTACAAGCAGGCAGAAATTATTTAATATTTGCAGAGGGAACCCGATCAAAAAAGGGGAATCAGGTAGGGGAATTTAAGGGTGGTAGTTTTAAAGCTGCTACAAAAGCAAGGTGTCCTATCGTTCCAGTTGCACTGTATGATGCGTATAAACCATTTGATACAAATACTGTAAATAAAGTAATTGTAAAGGTACATTTTTTGAAACCATTACTATATGAAGATTATAAAGATATGAAAACAACAGATATTGCTGAAAATATTAAAAATCTTATTCAAGAAGTGCTTGACAAGGACAAGACCATTTAGTATAATAACTTTTGCACTACGGTGCTAGTTAATAGCATAAGGAATTAAGAATTCAGGAGAAATACTCAAGAGGCTGAAGAGGCGCCCCTGCTAAGGGTGTAGGTCGGGTGACCGGCGCGAGGGTTCAAATCCCTCTTTCTCCGTCTTATTTTTCTAAATGTCAATTGTTCTTTAATATAAATAGAACAGTAAAAACCTTAAAATATAAGAAATTAATAGTAAATAAAATAATTTCAAAAAAAGGTTGACAAATAATGGCTATTCATGATATTATATTTTGGCTGGCCTAATTAAGCCAAGCACACAAACAGAACATTGATAATTAAACAATAGACAAACAACCCTGAAAATTTCTAAAAGAGAGATTTCAGAACGGACATCGAAAGATGTCAACCTATTTTAACAGTAAAACGG
>JBQKKG010000015.1:0-67979 GCA_052116865.1 Lachnospiraceae bacterium LCP25S3_G4
GCGCCCCGCTTACACTCGTGACTTCGTCACTCATGCGCGTTGCTCTTTCCTTCACGCAGATTGGCGCTCCGCTTACACTCGTGACTTCGTCACTCATGCGCGTTGCTCTTTTAGATAAATAAACAAGAGGAGAACATCCTATGAATAGGGGTCTCCTCTTGCTTATTTATCACAATCTGCTTATCGCGACTATTTTAATGTTACTTCTGCGCCTTCTGCTTCTAATTTAGCTTTGATTTCTTCAGCTTCTGCTTTGCTTGCGCCTTCTTTTACTACCTTAGGAGCTCCGTCTACTACTTCTTTAGCTTCTTTTAATCCTAATCCAGTAATTTCACGAACTACTTTGATTACTTTAACTTTAGAAGAACCTGCAGATACTAATTCAACGTCAAATTCGTCTTTTTCTTCTGCTACTGCTTCTCCTGCACCTGCTGCTGCAACTACTACTCCTGCTGCTGCTGATACACCAAATTCTTCTTCACATGCTTTTACTAATTCATTTAATTCTAATACTGATAATTCTTTGATTGCTTCGATCATTTCAGCTGTTGTTAATTTTGCCATTTTATTTACCTCCATATTGGTTTTATAATTTTGATTATTCTTGTATGAGGGTTGTCCTCATGTAAGTCCGAAACTATGCCTCTGTTGCTTCAACTGCAACTTCTGGAGCTGCTTCTGTTACCTCTTCACCAGCATCGCCTTTTTCTGCGATTTGGTTAAGAACACGAGCAAAGTTCGTAATTGGTGACTGAATACTTCCAAGGAATTTGGAAAGTAATTCTTCTCTTGATGGAATTGCTGATAATGCTTTCACTCCGTCTGCATCGTAAACATTTCCTTCTACTACACCTGCTTTTACTTCTAATGCCTTTGCATCTTTTGCAAATTTACAGATAATTCTTGCAGGAGCTGTAGCGTCATCATTAGAGATTGCAAGAGCACTAGGTCCTTCTAAGTAAGAATCTAATCCTTCAAATGCTGTTCCCTCAAATGCTCTTCTCATCATTGTGTTTTTACAAACTTTATACACAACGCCTGCTTCTCTTAATTGTTTACGTAATGCTGTATCTTGTTCTACAGTCAAACCACGGTAATCAACTAACACAAGTGACTGAGCATCTTTGATGTCTTCAGAAATTGCTTGTACGATTGGTTGTTTTAATTCAACTTTTGCCATGAAAATGTGTACCTCCTTATAGATTCCACAATAAGTGGTTGGTGTACCGCCGATAATTATTCTAAAAATAAGACCTCTTTGTCATAGACATAGAGGTCTTGTAATTCAAATTAAAGAATTCAATCTCCTCGGTAGGCGTTGATACCTTATGCCTTGCGGCACCTACTGTCTTCGGCAGTTAATTGCTTTGCTATTATAGCATTATATATATTACATGTCAATCTATTTTTCAACACTGACATATCAACAAAAAAACTCTGCTTTTGCCTACATTTTAGCTGGGTTGATTTTTACACCAGGTCCCATGGTAGATGTAAGGGTAACACTCTTCAAGTATTGTCCTTTCACAGCTGCTGGTTTTGCTTTGTTGATTGCATCAATAAGCGTTTGGAAGTTGTCCGCTAATTGTTCTTCGGTAAATGAGGCTTTACCTACTGGCACATGGATAATGTTTGTTTTGTCTAATCTATATTCGATCTTACCAGCTTTAATATCAGCGATTGCTTTCGTTACGTCCATTGTTACTGTTCCAGCTTTTGGATTTGGCATCAAACCTTTTGGTCCAAGTACACGACCCAAACGTCCAACAACACCCATCATGTCTGGAGTAGCAACTACAACATCAAATTCAAACCATCCTTCATTTTGAATTCTTGGAATCAAGTCTTCCGCTCCAACATAATCAGCACCTGCTGCTTTTGCTTCTTCAGCCTTTGCATTTTTAGCAAACACTAAGATACGAACTTTTTTACCTGTTCCGTGTGGTAACACAACTGCTCCACGAATTTGTTGATCTGCATGACGTCCATCGCAACCAGTTCTGATATGAGCTTCGATAGTTTCATCGAACTTTGCTACTGCTGATTTTTTTACTAACGCAACTGCTTCATCTCTTTCGTAAAGATTTCCCTTTTCGATTAATTTGGCAGCTTCTACGTATTTCTTTCCTCGTTTCATATTCAATAACCTCCTAGTGGTAATATCGGGAGTAAACCCTCCCACATTTTATACAGTTTAATTAAAGTATCTTCCTAAGCACTTGCAAAATTACTTTTGCCTATTCTTCAACAGTTACTCCCATTGAACGGCAAGTACCAGCGATCATGCTCATAGCTGCTTCTACAGTTGCAGCATTTAAATCTGGCATTTTAAGCTCAGCAATTTCTTGTAATTGAGCCTTTGTAATTTTAGCCACTTTATTCTTTTGTGGAACACCAGAACCAGATTTGATGTTACATGCTTTTTTAATAAGCACTGCTGCTGGTGGTGTCTTTGTCACAAAGCTGAAACTTCTATCATTATAAACTGTAATAACTACAGGGATAATTAAGTCTCCTTGATCTGCAGTTTTCGCATTGAATTGTTTTGTAAATTCAACGATATTAACGCCGTGTTGTCCAAGAGCTGGTCCAACCGGTGGTGCTGGTGTTGCCTTTCCAGCAGGAATTTGTAATTTAATATAACCTTGTACTTTTTTAGCCATTTTGTGTACCTCCTTGTGGTATTCGCGGGGATTTCCCTCCCACTTTTATTTGTTACATTTTTTTAATTTCAGTGAAACTTAATTCTACTGGTGTTTCACGACCAAATAGCTCAACATTGATTGTTAAACTTTGTTTTGCTGGGTTAATAGCCTGAATTGCTCCAACCGTACCTTCCCAAGCACCGGCAATAACAGTAATGGTATCGCCTTCTTTAAAGTCAATAACAACATCTGCTTTTTGAATACCTAGCGGCATCATCTCTTCTTCAGTAAGCGGAACCGGTTTTGATCCAGGGCCAACAAATCCTGTTACTCCTCTTGTGTTTCTAACAACATACCATGTATCATCATTCATAATCATATGAATCATTACATAACCAGGGAATAATTTCTTTTGTGCTGCCTTCTGAACGCCGTTTTTTAATTCCACAACATCCTGCATAGGAACTCTTACTTCCAAGATTTGATCTTCTAAGTGTCTGTTCTCAATTGTCTTATCAATGTTGGCTTTTACTTTGTTCTCATACCCGGAATAAGTATGAACTACATACCATTTTGCCTCTGACATAAAATCACCTTTCATTATTGCTAACAGATTCTGACTATCAGTTACTATTTCACTAATAAATCAATTCCATATTTAATAATTACATCAATTACAGAAATTAATGCTCCTAATAATATAGAAATCGCAACGACTGCCGCTGTTTGTTTTGCAAGTGTTTCTTTGTCTGGCCAAATAACTTTTTTAAACTCCGATTTCAAACCTTTGAACCAGCTTTTCTTTGGAGCTTTTGTTGCTGTAGCTTCGCCCATAACATTCACTTCCTTTCAACGACTACTTCGTTTCTTTGTGCAATGTGTGTGATTTACAGAACTTACAGTATTTCTTTGTTTCCATGCGGTCTGGATGAGTTTTCTTATCCTTAGTCATGTTGTAATTACGTTGTTTACATTCTGTACATTCCAATGTGATTCTTGTGCGCACAACTTCCACCTCGCTTCATTTTATTTCTAATTAACGTGTTACGCTGGTAGCTTGCGAGACTACCTAATTTTAGGCATAAAAAAAAGACCTAACTTCCAATACGCTTAAGTAGTGTACCACATAACAACGTATGAAGTCAAGCCTTTTGTATGATACAGACAGTGGATTTTTAGATTTTTAAAAACAACAAATTCGCTTTTTTATTGTGATTAGATCATCCGCTAAATTGGAACTCGAAGACTTACCACAGCACCTTTATTCTTTTGATTCTTCAACTCTAAAGTTCCACTACAAGAATGTGCGATTTTATTTACAATATAGAGCCCCATTCCATAATGTAAATGGCTACCTCTACTCATGTCCGCCTGATAAAATTCTTCTGTTGCATGTGTTAGTGCTTCTACTGAAAATCCGTTTCCTTCATCACTGATTTGAAAGAGGAGATACTGCCCTTGCTCCCCTTCCTTTTTTTCCACTATAATATTCCAAACTATTGTTCCTCCTTTTGGAGAAAACTGTACCGCATTATCAAATAGATTCATAATCGCCCGCATAAGAGTTTCTGCTTCTATTATAATGTCATCTGGGAGTTCGGTTTTTTCCACTACAAGAGAAATATGCTTATCCTTACAAAGGGCTTCTACATTTTGCTGTATTCGAAAAATAAATTCATCCGTTGCAACCTTCTTTTTTTCTTGTACACTCTTTTGGTCTTTTGTAATTTCTATAATCTGTGTTACATAGTTTTGCACCTGCATAGTACTATTTAAGATGGCCGATGTGTAGTCCTGTTGCTCCATATCCAAGCTGCTTTCTTGTAACAGTTGCGCATTGCCATTGATAATAGTAAGTGGGGTTTTGATATCATGTGCCAGTGCAGACATCTGCTCTTTCTTCTGCAATTGTAACTTCCATTGTTCTGTTAATGATATCGCTAAATGTTCCTTTAACTCTCGCAAAGAATCTAAAACCTCATCAAATTCATTGACACCAGTTTGGGGAACTGTAAAGTCCAGATTTTTTTCTTTGATTTGTTCTGCTACTTGCTGCATCACTGCAACGCGACTTCCGAGTTTTTTTGCATAATGCCCAATTACCAAACATACATCTAATACCAAAATAAGAATGAACGTGATTAGAATTATCATCTCAACATTTGGAAATATTTTTTGCAATAAGCTTGACGCAAATCTGGCTTTAATTTCATAATGTATAATACAATTTTCCGTATGTGTTTCTATCTTTTTATATTGATTTCTTCCTGAAGAGGAACTTGCCTTTACATCCTGTCCATTTAGCAGTTGCTCTGCATGTTTCAATTGCTCCGTTGACATCGTACTCTCTAGAAGGGTTCCATCCGTAGAAAAAAGAGCATACGTAACATTGCTTGGTATCTTTGTAATCTCTATCTGTCCACTTTTTTCTATCTGTTTTACCCATTGTTCCACTTGAATCTCATCCTCATTCGCAGGCTTGATGCCACCACTCATAGTCAAAAGACTCAGTAACGATATCCATAAGAGAAATGTAAAAACTAATGAGCCCGCAGTAACAACTAAAAATTGCCAAAAGAATCCTTTCAGGCTTTTTCTTTTTATCGCCATCGATATCCAATCCCCCAAACAGTCTCTATCATCTGTGACTCTGCTCCTACCTCTAAAAATTTCTTACGGATATTCTTTATATGCTCAGTAATCGCTGATACATCACTTTCTCCCTCATATCCAAATACATGCACATAAATCTGTTCTTTGGAATACACCTGACCAGGACTCCTTGCTAATAATTCACAAATTTCATATTCGCTCTTGGTAAAATAAATCCGCGTTTCATCTATTTGCACTTCCTTTTCTTTCAAAAAAAATCGAACCCCTGATGCCAACATACATTGATGTTTTTCCCGTTGTTCACGTCTGATATGAGCATTTACTCGTGCACGCAATTCCACAATAGAAAACGGCTTTTTAATATAATCGTCTGCACCAACTGAAAATCCAAAATCAACATCCTCATCCAATGATTTTGCCGTCAAAAACACAATGGGACAATCTACATTTCCTCTTATTTTTTTGCAAATAGTATATCCGTCTATATCTTGCATCATAACATCCAAAAGAATTAAATCATATTTGGATATTTGGTTTTCTTTTAGCTCTTCCATTGATTGTACACAAGTCACATCATGCCCATCTTTACGGAGTGTATTTCTAATTAGATTTAGAATTTCCTTTTCATCATCCACTGCTAAAATTTTTGACATATATGAACTCCCCTACTTTCTTTCCACGCTTCTTATTCCTGTGCACTCCTTCCTTCCCAACGATACACCCAGATGCTAATTCCTATGGTAAGAATTACTATCCAACCTAATACCTCTGGAAAAGCACTTATAATTTGTTTCCTATAGAACATTGCCTCCGTGTTTGTATTCTTCCCGTATTCCAGCAAGGCAAGATATCCCATGATTCGCCCAGCCATACAATATGGCACCCACTTCCAAACATATTCTCCTAGTCCAGTAATCATCACGATACCTATAATACTACCACAAACTGCAGTTAATATCGATATTACCTTTCCAAAATAAAGCGTTAAAAATAAATGAATTTCATAAATTATAAGATTGGTAACCCACAATGTAAGTATTATATTTACACTAAATAAAAATTCACAAGTACCGAACAAACATTTTTGAAATAGCATTACGGCAATCACTGCTGTCAAACTCCCCATAAAATAGTTTAATAAAAATTTTGCAAAAAAAATCCCCCATCTATTGGGATACATCAAAAATCTCTGAAATTGATTTTCTTGTTCCACTTCTACACTTTTCCCAATCATTACTGCAATGCCAACTGGAAATGCAGCTGCTATTGCAAAATAGTAACTGGATACTTTTGAAACTATATCCCAGATAGAAATGCGATAATAGGTTAAAAAAACTACGACTCCAATTACTGGTAGCAGTACATGAAACAAATAAAAAAACTGATGTTTCATTTTGATAACCTCAGAGCGCACGGCACGCAGTATCTCCATACTATTTCACCTCCCGCTTAAAAAGTATAGCTGTCAAACATGTGGTAAGCACAAATAATAGGCTAGCTAATGCAATGGTGATTGCCACTACTGTTGGTGATAGTAACAGCCACTCATACTCTTTGGTAACTGGAAGCCCATTTGGCATGTACCCAATTACATAACACATCAGACGATTGGTCCAGGCAAATGGAACCAACCACCAGGAGGAGCGTGTTGCAAAGCAAAAAGAAAGAACAATTCCTACAATACTGACCATGAAAGGCACATAAAAATTTGTCTTTTTTGCGATCCAAAAATAAAGTGGAAATTGCCAAAGGTGTAAGATTCCCACTACAACTACCGCCAACAGCGTTCCTCCCACTCCATTCTCTACAGTTCCCTTCCATCCTAGTGATACAAGGCTCACTCCTATTCCTAATGCAACTGCAGAAACCAACAGATACAATGCTGCCAGCAGGCATTTCCCCCACCAAGTTCTTCCAAAGTCTATGGGCATTATATAAACAGACATATAATTTAGCTTCTTCGCCTCTTTTTGATGAAATAGAGAGCCCATCAATGCAACCTGTATTGGGAAAAAAAATCCATACCACCAATTCACCGCACACCCGTAAAAGTACATCGCATTTATTACAAAAGCAATCAACAACATGCTTAATGGGCATATCCAGATTATTTTTTTTGTTAATGTATGCTTGTATTTTAGATTTTCTCCTTTTAGTATTGTAAGCATTTAGTACACCTCCTTATGGCTTTTTGCTACGATCTCCATAAAAAGTTCTTCCAAATCCTCTTTTGTGTCGATCCGATCTTGATATTCCAAGATACCACCTGTAATAATTCCAATATCATCTGCAACCTGTTGAACTTCTGATAAAATATGACTAGATAATATTACAGTAATTCCACTCTCTGCAAAAGAACGAATCAGTGCGCGAAGCTCTTGGATTCCAATGGGATCTAATCCATTTGTTGGTTCATCTAAGATGAGTAATTGAGGATCATTTACAAGTGCAAGCGCTATTCCAAGTCGTTGTTTCATTCCTAGTGAAAATTCTTTCGCTTTTTTCTTTCCCGTACCTATTAAATCTACCTTATGCAACACTTCCTCAATACGCTCCTCCGAAATCCCTAGCAACGTCGTTTTTACCCGTAAGTTTTCTCTAGCAGTTAAGTTCTCATACAACGGGGGATTTTCAATGAGTGCTGAGATAGACGTCAGATCTTTTCTGTTCCATGCCCGACCGCAATAAAATACCATACCACTTGTGGGTCTCCAGATACCAGTGAGCATCTTTAAAATAGAAGATTTACCTGCCCCATTTGGCCCTAATAATCCATAGACTGTATTTTTTCTAACCTTCAAATCCACCTGATTCACTATGTTAACCCCCTTAAATTCCTTGGTTAATCCTTTTGTCCTTACTATCAATTCTTCCATATGTTCTGAACTCCTTTTTCGTTGATAAGAACACTCTACGATACAATTCTAAGGATTTTATAAGGTTTTAATATTTTTTATTCTAACGATTTTAACTGTGTCACACATAAAAAAAGCAACCGAGATATTTACTTACCCCGATTGCCAAAGTCGTTTTTTGTTGTAATCATCATAAATCATTTATTGTATCAGTTACTGCCATTTTTTTAATCCTTTTGGATGGATAATATACGGCAAGTGCTGCTGATGCAAGGACTAGTATAATAATGATAAGGACCTCTATAATAGGTGCACTCCACACCGAACCGAAATGCGTTGTAATAAACTTTGTAAATAAGAAATAATTTAATAGAAGCCCTACTGAAAATCCAATGACACAGCCCGATAAAACGTAGGTAAACACTTCCGTTGCTACCATCTTTGTAAGTTGTCGCACATCCATACCTACTGCACGCATGGCTCCATATTGCTTCATTCTTGCAGAGACACTCATGGAAGTGCTATTCATAATATTGAGTACCGTAATCATGGCAATAATCATCAAGAAACTATATACAATTAATCTAAATGACCAATACGTTGCATTAGACGCTCTATTGCTTTCCCGAAGATCTGAAAATATATTATCATGACCAGCTAATGCTTTGATTGTAGTTATATCCCCATCTACTGGATTCCTTTTCAGTTTCACACCGACGAATGCATAGCGATGCTCCCCAGTTAATTGGGTAAAAACCTTTTCCGAGCAAATGATAGTGATCCCTTCCGAAAACACTCCGTCTGATAGTGTTCCTGCAACGGTCAATTCTGTACCATTCACATTTATTTTATCGTTGACTTTTAATGGGTTATCCTTATTATTAATCGTGAGTACATACGCTCCATCCTGACTCACCCTTGAAACATTTCCATCTACGACACTCTTTTTAGCACAACTTAACATATACTCATCGTAAGAAACTATATCAACACTAGTAACTCCTTTGTTACTAGACACAGGGACCGAACCAGCATACATATTGCCAAAAGTTTGTTGTACACTTGATAATTTTCCCATCTCATCTACTAATTCTTTGTCTATCGAACAGGCATTACTGTACCCATTAATAGAAATATCTGGCTGCCAAGGCCTTATAGATGGTAAGATGGATTTCACCAGATCAAGTCCCGTAGAAAAACATAATATTAAAATAATACTAAGTGCAAATGAGCCTGTCATAAGAACCAGATTTCTCTTTGCAGATACTGCATGCTGAATACCAAGTACTGTTTCAATTTTTGCAAGTTGTGCATTTACTTTATGATTTGCTATTTTCTTATGTTGTGTATTCCCTGAGATTGCTGCAACTGGCGAGAGCTTCGCTGCGTGTTTCGCAGGAGCTTGTGCAGCTAACAACACCGTCACAATCCCAACAATGGCTCCACTGATCATTCCAATCATACTAATGCCCCATAGTGGAATATCTGCAAATTCACCACCTATGCCAAAATGCATAAACGCACATAGCCCCCAAGTAACCAATGTTCCCAGAACAATACCTATTGGAATCGCGGTCTTACACCAGTTCAGTGCTTCAAGCCTTACAAATTTTATAATTTGTTGCTTACTCGCGCCTATACAACGCATCATTCCAAAAAACTTTGTTCGCTGCGCTACATTGCTATTTATGCTACTTGAGATCATGAGCACTCCAGCAATTAATATTAGAAAGAACAGCAGTATTGCAATGGAATAAAAGTTTTTCATTGTGGTATTTTGGCTGAATCCCATCGTGCTTAATAGACCTGTATTCTCAATAATATTTTGATCTGTTAGGTCATATTGCTCTTTTATATTTTGAATCGCCTTGCTTATATTGGTATGATTCTTAAATTGAACATAATATGCCTGCGTAATTTTCTTGCTGCTGTCTAACTTACATATCTTTATAAATGCCTGTGGATTAACAAAGGCACTAATTACATAATTCTGATTTGCATATATTGTATCGATCTCTCCAAATCCAGACACATTAAAATCCATACTTCCCGCCGGTGTATTAACGGTGACAGAATCGCCAATTTTAATCCCCCATACACTTTTTGCATTGGAACTAAGCATAATTTCCTTATCATGAACGGGATAGGTTCCTTCTTTTAATCCATTCATGATTTCTGTCATAAATATGTTGTCTGTCCCACTCAGAACCGCTTTTTTATCATTAATATAATACGGTTCTTCCGTGTCTTCATTTAGAACAGCATGCCATGATATATTTGCAACATCAGACTGTAATTTTATTTGTTTTGCGGAGCTTTCTAATAAATGTTCTATTTTAATATGCCAATTTCCCTGTTTATTAATCTGCCTTATTTTTTCCATTCTCACACTCATGTCAGCCAAACTGAAAACAGTCGTAACTAGAAATACCGCGATAATAATGCAGACAAGCGTCATACGATTTTGTCGTTTATGAACTTTAGAAGAAATCGGAATGAGACTTAGATAACTTTTCATTCCCTGCACCTCCCCAAATCAGTCACGACACCATCTGTTACTTGCATCACTCGATCTGCAATCTGTGCAATTCCACGATTATGAGTAATCATAATAATTGTTTGTTCATACTTCCTTGAGGTCTCTTTTAACAAGGCTATCACTTCTCTACTATTTTGTGAGTCAAGATTGCCTGTAGGCTCATCTGCTAGAATTAGGGATGGTCGAGTAATTAACGCACGTCCAATTGCAACCCTTTGCTGTTGTCCACCCGACAATTGACTAGGTAGATGATGTCGGCGTTCTTTCAAATTAAGCACCGTTAATAACTCTTCTAAGTATTTTTTATCCGGTTTTTGATAATCAAGCAACACAGGAAACATCATATTTTGTTCTACAGTCAGTTCTGGAATTAAATTAAATGCCTGAAATATAAACCCAATATTTCTACGGCGAAAGATTGTGAGTTTCCTTTCTTTCATCGTAAACGTATCATTTCCATCTATAAAAACCTTCCCAGAACTAGGAGTATCCAGTGCTCCTAACATATTAAGCAATGTGCTTTTACCCGATCCCGACTCTCCAACTACTGCAACAAATTCACCTTTTGGAACAGTAAAACTCACATTTTTTAACGCCTGTACTGCCGTCTCCCCACTTCCATAAATCTTACATATTGATTTTACTTCTAATAAGTTCAATGTATCCACCTCTTTCTTAAATTTAACTGTAGTAATAGAATACCTTACCTAGCCTACAGTGAGATGACTATTCACCTACAATTTTGTAGGAATCAAAAAACTTATGATAAATGTTGTTTCAAGTCCCAATTTACTATCCACTTCAATACTGCCATTATGCGATTCGATAATAGATTTTGCTAGTGAAAGGCCTAGTCCAATCCCTTGAGTATCCTTCGAATAACGACTACGGTAGAACCTTTTAAAAATAAACGGCAAATCCTCAGGATGAATCCCCTTCCCATTGTCCTTGATCATAATCTGAATGACCGATGCGAACTGCTTCCATTCAATCATAATTCGCTCTCCTTGCATGGTATGATCCATAGCATTTTTAACGATATTATCAATGGCTTCCACCAACCAATGAGGATCACAGAATAACATGATATCCGGATTACCTTTCAAACACATTTCCTTCCCTTCCTGCTCTGCACGATATAAAAAATGTTTTTCCACAGCATTCATAACATTTGATAAGTCTTCCATTTTTTTATCTAGGATTATTGTACCCGCATCTAACTTTGCCATCTTTAATAAATTTTGTACTAGCGTCTCGATTCTATGAAGTTCTTGCTCCGATAATTTTATAAACTTTTCTATGATGGCAAAGTCATCCATCCCTTCCTGCATAATACCATTATATATATTAAGTGCAGCCAAGGGAGTTTTCAGCTGATGAGAAATATCTGAAATGGTATGTTTCAAAGATTCTTTGGCCTTCCATTCATTTTCTGCATGAGCATTTAAAATGGCTGCCAGTGAATTCACTTTATGAAACATTTTATATAACTCGCCCTCTTCATTGCACTCAATACGAGCATCTTGATTCCCCGAGATATACTCTGTAATCTGCACTGTTGCCTTTTGCATAATTCTATTTTGTTCATCCAGATATCTATATAAAAAAAAGAGAATTACCAGCACCATGCATAACGCACACAAACATATAACAAGTGCCGAATATTTCAAAGGTACACTCATAATTACAGCCGAAATTATGAGAAACACCAAAATACTAATTATGATTTTTCGAAATAGCAATTTAATCTTATCATCTTCTAATATGTTCATGATACACCTCAATCTGTAGAATTCCATTTATACCCCATACCTCGAACCGTTACTATTCTTTTGGGATGATTTGGATCTTCTTCCATTTTCATACGCAATCTACGGATGTATACAGTAAGTGTATTACTATCAACATAATGCTCATCGCAATCCCATAATTTACTTAATATTTGTTCTGCCGAAAGCACAATATCACCATGTTCCATGAATAGGCGCAATAATTTATATTCACCTGCTGTTAATTCGACTTGTTCTCCTTTTTTGTATACTTCTCCTTTTAATAGATCCACCTTAATATTATTTGAAATTAATTCTGTGTCAACTTGATTAAATTTATGACTTCTGCGAAGCAAAGCATTGATTCTGGACATAAATATAGCCAACTTAAAAGGCTTCGTAATATAGTCATCTCCGCCTATGTCAAGTCCCATAATAACATCGGTCTCTTCATCCGCTGCAGTAAGAAACATAATAGGTACCTGTGATGTCTCTCGTATCTTCTTGCAAACGTCAAACCCTGACCCATCCGGAAGTGATACATCTAAAATTACTAAATCATATCTATCATGAGACCAAAAGGAATCAGCCTCACACTGTGTACGTGCTATATTTAATTCATACCCTTGCTTTTCTATTGCAAAGGACAACCCATTTATCAAACTCAAATCATCTTCAACTAATAAAATTCGTTCCATATCTTTTCCTTTCTAAATCATTTTCTCTTCTATTATAACAGACAAACATATATTAGTTAAAAATTTATTGTAATAAGGGCTACTACTATTGGTGATAGAACAACTACTTATTAGTAAAAGCCATGATAAAATGCACATTGTTATAAAAAGCTAATATATTGTTATATAAAGAAGCAAGTGGAGATGATACAAATGGAAGAAAAAAAAGGCTCCTTAGTCAATACATGTAATTTTGAAACTGTAAGACCCATTATGATGGAATTACCCTATCCTCCAATTCAGGTAAGAGAAAAAAATCTGGGTTATGCCAATTTACTTGGTATAGATTATTGTGGCGCTGTTTCTGAGATGTGCGCAATTACCCAATACATCAATAACGAAGCACGTTTATCTCATGAAAAATGCCCTATAGCAAAAACAATTCTAGGAATTGCAATGGCGGAAATGATACATCTGCAAAAATTGGGAGAACTAATTCTGTTGTTAGGCGGAAATGTTACTTTTACAGCACGACAACGAGATGGAAGGCAAAGAATGTGGACGCCTGAGTATTTGAACCTACAAGAAAATTTGGGGAAAATGATCGTGGCTGATATTGAAGCAGAAAAAGCAGCGATAAGTCAATATAAAATGCATATAAATATGATAAATGATACTTATGTTAATGCCGTCTTGGCAAGAATTATTAAAGATGAGGAGTATCATATCATGGTACTTCAAGCACTGATGAACTAAGAGATTATTGGTAGACAAAGGTGGAGAATAGACAGTAATTTCTTATCGGATTTATCGTGCGCAAAATGAGCAACCGACACAAAGTCGCTTGCTCAATCCAAATTTTTATTCTCCACTTTATGAAATCATAACTCTTGCAAATACTTTCACCAGTATATTCCAGCCAAAAAACTTCTCCCTTAATTGCGGTGCACCCTACACAAACGGTTGGATAATGCTCACAATCAAATATAAATGATACACATAATAATCATCTATATCATATCTAAACTACTTATCCCTCAAATATGGGCTCCAGATATTCTTTTATAAGTTCTATAATATCCTTTGCAGTGGGCTTAAACAGTGCCGCAATAGAAAATACTATATTTTCTGTAGGATTCACATAAATCACATTTCCGCTATTCCCCATCGCCGCATAACCATTTCCGATGCCGGTCCACCATAAATATCCATATGGCAAATCCTCTTCCTGCCATCGGCTGTGTTCCATTGTGCTTTCAGTAATCCACTTGTTTGAGACAATTTCCTTGCCCTCCCACTGTCCACCATTTAGATACAATTGTCCGATTTTTGCCATATCCATCGCAGTCATAGTAAGCCCCCAACCTCCTGTGTTTGTTCCATTTTCATCTGCGACCCAGCCACTGGCGTTATTCGTTCTCATAAATGCAACATGTAACTCCGGAGTGTATAAAATGATATTGTTTTTTACTGTAATTCCAAGCGGATCGAATAAAAATTCTTGTGCAAAATCAAGCACAGAACGTCCAGTCGCGTTTACAAGAATACCAGTCAAAATGTCTGGTCCTATCATTTCCATATATCTAAATTCGCCAACGGGCTTTTTCCCTCCTAATAAATCAAGAGAGGCTTTTACCCAATTTGTATTTGTATATACTTTCGTGTATGGGGCTGACTTAAACTTGTATGGGGCTGTCATCGTCAAGAGATTTTTAACTGTAATAGTCTGAATGGTTTTTTCTCCACGCTTCACACTATAATCCGGAAAAAAATCTAATACTTTCTGATCAACACTCTTTATGTACCCTTTGTCAATCGCAATGCCGACTAAGATCGAAACAATACTTTTTGTTACGGAAAAAACATGAAAGGTATGAGCCGCGGCATATCCATTAAAATAGTTTTCATATTGTATTTGGCCGTCCTTTAATACGACCATGCCAGCAATATTACTGTACTTATGGCTTATAATTTCTTCGAGTTCTTCAATTTTTTTCTGATTCATATAACGCTTTGCTCCTCTAATTTTTTAAAGGATATCCTTAAAATTTATAATATATCCATTAAAAATGCTTTGCAACACCCTTTTCAAAATAATCTTTATTAAATTTTCAGGCCCGCTTTTCCCGCAGCTCCGCGCAACTCTCTGTACTTTTCAAATTACACAATCGGAATGTAAATATCAATCTCTAAGTCTTCATCTTCACGTCCTGTAAATCGCTCATCATAAAGCTCAAAATCATCCCGATTATCAATGATCTCTGTCGTCAACAAAGCCCAGGTTCCCCAAATATATTAATATGTTTTTAGAATATCACTGATTGCACCTTTGTGTGTAAACACCGCATATTTACTTGCTGGAATTGTTTTCGCGATCAAATCATGGGGCAACTTATCATCGGAGCTAACCTCTATCCCAACCACCTCTGTAAGCTCCATGCCATAACTTGACATAACTACTCCCTGTGCGCTCATAGAGATTCATCATAACTTTTTTTATTGTATTTTACCTCTTTTCTAATAATAGATTGAGTCTATAGTACCAAATTAAAAAGAGGTTCCCATGATATTTTGTGCTATCTTAAACGCTTCCCTAGTAAAGTGCTTGTGCTATCAGCCAAGTACTTATTTCAATTGTATGAAATTTGGGTTCAATTTTTATTGTAGGTCACCGCCAGTCTTTATCATTTTCTTTAACTGAAAATCCAATTGCCCTGCTAGCATTTCTGCCGAAAAAGGAATTGCTGCACTTGCTATTTTTAATCCTTCAAGATAGATTGTGAGGTGTTCAGCCTCCAAACGGGGCTGGACTACACAAAGCTCTCCTCGCTCCTGACCATAGCGTAGTAGCTGTTCCATCATGTCAATGGCACTTTCATATCGCTTGATGAGAAAGTCATGCTTCTCCTGCCCGCTCCTTTCAAATTCATAGATTGCAAGAGAAAACCTCCCGGCATCTTCTGATATGTCTTGTTTAAATTGTTCAAAAAAGAAGGTAAGCATGTGTATAGCAGAAATTTTATCCTCAAATGCTTTCTCCATTTCTTCTTCCCAATTTTCTTTATCAATCATTAGCAACGCAGAAAACACTTCGTCAGTAGAAGAAAAGTGACGATAAAGACCACCCCGACTCAAACCTGTTGCAGTGCATAAATCACTCATACTAACCGCAGTATATCCTTTTTCGATAAATAGATTTTTTGCTGCCTGTAATATTTGCCCCTTAGTTTTATTCCCTTTATCTGTCATAGTAGTACCTCCAATCAAAAACGACAACATTGTATCTTCACATTGTGAGACAGTGTTGTCGTTTTGTCAAGGACAGCTATTATTATATTGACGAATAGATTTTTCCTGCACTATACTTTTGTTTTTTTGTTCCGCCTGTGAATTGCTTACAACAATGGTTCTTCCTCCATAATTGGAAACTGTATTTCCGTAATGTATTTGTCGGGATTTCCTTTTAAAAGCATTCCGGGCCCTTTTAAAAAGACTTCACGAAACGGTGGTACTAATATCAGTTTATTCTGCTTTGCGTATTCATCAATTGCCGCATACGCATGGAACAGTGTCGCATAAGAGCCGGTATGAGTCACGCACACCGCCTTCGTTCGAGGTATTTTCTTTACCTCAACACCATTTCCAGTGGGTATTTCCTCCGTTGGTACACATAATTCCATTTCACCTATTTTTGTTTCCTGGTTCATAGATAGATAACTGAAAAAGGGCGCACCATTTGTCTTACCCATGATTGACTTGAAAACATTAGGAAAAACCTTATTTGCCTCGGTTGCAATCCCTCTGTACTTCATATAAGCTACACGAATAGGCTCAATATCTGTGATTTTAATTTGATAATCCATAAATCAATTCTCCTTTTTTACCGTAATCCAGATTTTAGAGTGACTTCCATTCTTTTTACCTCCTGGTAACTATCATATCTGAATCAATACTGATATTCCTCGCTTTCTTTGTCCTCTTTTGTAAACTTTAGCAGTAACACTGATATTTGTGACAAAATAATTCCTTATATTTACTTATTAGATAGGAACCTAAACCAACTGTCCAGGAAGTTTTAACTTTTCTTTTACAGGAAATTCCCTATCAAATTCTTCTACTTTCTTTTCATCAACGAAATAACCCTCTGGCGTATGATATACTCCTGTAATTCCATCTAAAAATCCTTCTTTCAATTCTTTCAAAAGAAAATATGGAACTACATTCTCTCTTGGTTCTGCATGATAGTGAATTCCTTTTGTACTTGCAACAATAAAACCAGACTTTCCGTAGAAATCAATATTTCCTTCTATGCAAAGCATTCCTGCACCCATCTCCTTCGCCTTCTCCATAGAATATTCCAAGAGTTTCTTTCCATATCCCTTTCTTTTATATTCTGGTGCAATACTAATTGGACCAAACGTCATAATGGGAATGACTCTTCCGTCATCTACCTGAATGGTTGCCTCTGAATACATAACATGCCCTATTATTTTTCCATCTTTTTCCATTACAAAATATAATTCTGGAATAAATTCCTTACGGTTTCTGTAACAGTGTAAAACATAATGCTCCATACATCCAGGGCGATATACGTTCCAAAATGATTCTCTTGTTAAATTTTCAACTTCTCTATAATCCTTTTTCGTTTCTAATCTGATACTATATTCTTTATTACTCATTTTACCTATCTCCTTGATTTGTTTATGTTTGCTATTCTCTTAAATTTTTCTTTTTTCTATACATGGTGTATCCATCATAAGAGTCCCCTGTAATATATCAATATCTGCAGCAACCACTTGGGGCTGCGTTTCAAGCCATGAAAAAGACGCAGCAATGAATTATTCATTCAGTACTGCGTCTTAGCGTCTCGCTGTTGTCTTCATATTAAACTTCTTGTGCTTATTATTTCTGTGGTAAGGCTTTTAACATCTACCAATGTTTCTTTTTTACATTTAGGACAGAACAATAAAAAATTCTTCAATTCTGTATCTGCCCTAAGTTTCAAACGAGTCTTGCTTCTACACAAAGGACATAAAAAAGGACTCGTATTCATAGAATGATTCTGCTCCATGATTGCACCTTCTTTCAGGACTTAGCATGAAAAGACTTTTTGAACCTTTCATTCTCCGTAAAATGTTTAATATGCTCTTTTACCATATTTCTGATATTCATTTTCTTTTCCGAAGTATCTGCTGCATCATACAGACTATATAATAGAAAGATTGGTGAATTAAATTCTAGTGCCAGTTGCATTGCACTTTCCTTATCCCCTTTCATTGAACCAAATAAATCTGCCATGTAGCCAGCAGGACCACCGCAAAGGTATTGTTGATACAACTGTGCCATTTTTTCACTTCGATATTGTTCTAGGGTAAGCATTCTACGAAATGCAAAGGAAAACTCTTCTTCTGTCCAATGTACAAATTGTGCTTCACTATAAATTTTAATCTTTTCTATGGATGCATGTATATATTTTTCAGCCATCTCTTTTATAGTACCTTCCGGCATTTCATATTCTTTCGCACGTTCCTCTTCCATCTGATTCATTCTTTCTAGAATATTGTCAAATATCTCTTGCTTACTTGTGTAATGCTTATATAATGCCGGTTTAGTGATACCAAGAGTTGTAGCAATATCACTCATAGACGGAGCCATGTAACCATTCTTTGCAAAAAGCTTTAACGCCTCCTGTAAGATTCGTTCCTTTGTATTCATCTCCATTAATCACCTTCCTTTTGTTACCTCTTCTGGAATCTTTGACATGGATCTCGATCCTTTATAAGTGCATAATTAACTACGGCATCTACAATTATTTTTATTTCAAGCAACAACATGTTTTCTAATAACAGTTTCTTTTTTGATACTTCAAGTTTTAAGTTATATCCCATTTATTTTTACATTTATAATTAATTCTTTAAATTATCCCTATATTCAATCAATCTTGTTTTTTTATTTATTTCAAATGAGTCAAATGGCTCTAGACCGATAATCATCATTGGTGTTGTCAACTGATTCATCATCGGCTTTAAGTATCGAATAACTTTTTCGTATGAACCACTTGCACTATCAATATTTCCATTTTTTTCAATGCATCTGTAGCGCAAACATATATCCCTAATCGTGTTTGGTATGCTTTTTGAACATGATTAAGTTCACTTGCCAAACATGGCTTTATTAAATTCCACGCAATTGCTTCTCCATGATTAAATGCAACCTCTATTGCCAATCCATTTTCACACGCAAAATCAAGTCTCCATTCTGTATTACCTATTTCGCCTTTTGTATCATTAAAAATATCAACTTCCGCATCCCACCCAGGTATCAATGCCATCCTTTCTTTAATTAGACTATTTATACTCGGTGTGACTGATTTATAGCTTGTACCTTTTTTAACATGATCACTATGTTTAATTTCAAATTTTTCTATTATGTCTTCATCTGAAATATTATGTAAAACACTTGTAAATTCTCTATATCGTATATTTAATTCTTTATCAGTTGCTATAATTGCCTCTGCATACCTATGTGAATATTCTTTATACTTCATATTATCTCCTTGTAAACCCAAAAGCTTAGTATTGGTTTTCTAAGCTTTTCTATCTTATTTTTCAAATTCCATAATTATATCTAATGTTTTTTCCATATCTTTGATAAGATTAACAACCAACGCGTTTCCCATCATAAATCTACGTTTACTTACAGGCATTTCAACTACATCTCCATTTACAAGGCAATTCTTTGTATACCCTGTTGGAAACCCCTGAATACGTTCAGCTTCTTCTGGTGTAAGTAATCTGATTCTTCCAGTTTTCTTATCTTTAACTATATGGGTCGTTCTACTAAAACTTCCTTCTGATGTAAGCATGGTCCTTGCTGGCTTATCATACTCATCAATCATTGATATTGCCCCTTCTGAAAAAACATACTCATGACCTGTTGATGTTTTACGAGGTAATTTCTTTGCCCCTTTTAAATACTGCCAAGTCTGTCTTAGTTCCTTAGGTAATCTTTCTCTTGATTCATCAGTATGTTTGATATCTGGAGTTGTATAATACAACCGTTCTTTTGGAATAAAATACTTTTCATCTACAATTGTATTTTCATCTTCCATAACATCTCCAAGTGTAAGCTGCTTTCCGTCATATTTTGGCACGGTTTTGATTGTATAAATCACGCCATCTTTCATTATACCTGTATTTTCAAATCCGAATTTAAAATGCTCAGACAAGTCACCCAATCCATTTGGCAATTCTTCTATTTTGATTTTTTTTAAATCTATTATATTTATAGGAAATGTTTTTGCAAAAAAGCCCTTTGTCATAATTAATTGTTCCATACTGATTCTGTTCACTTCAATTTCTGATTTCTCTTCATACTTAATATCATTACTAATAGTCTTGGCATATTGTGTATCGTTTTTATACGCAAATATAAAAATCCTACGACGTCTTTGCTGATAACCATATTCCGCAGCATTTATTATACGCCACTCCACTGTATATCCTTCATCTCTGAAACATGCAAGTATTATACCAAAATCCCTGCCTCTTTGACTTGCAGGTGACTTAATCAAACGATCTACATTTTCTAACAATACAAAAGGTGGTCTTTTTTCTTCAAGAATTTCTCTGATTGACCACCAAAGAACACCTTTCTTTCCTTCTAATCCTTTTGATGTTGCCAACGATGAAGCAACTGAATAATCCTGACATGGAAATCCTCCAACAAGTAAATTGAAATCAGGTAGTGTAGATTTATCTACCTCTTCAATATTCACATTAGTCGTATCATTTCCACTTTTATCAAAACATGTACCAAAATTATACACATAACAGTCATGTGCATATTGTGTATTCTTCTCCGATGGTTCCCACTGGCTGAACCAGACTGTATCCCATTTTTCTTCTTTTTTTATATCTTCTAAAGACTCAATATTATTGAGTCCGCATCTAAATCCACCTACGCCGGCAAATAATTCGCATACTGTTCTATTCATTCGTCTCATCCTTATATCACAAAATAATAACGAACATTCATTCGAACGATCGTTCTATTATAATCATATAATATTTTTATCATTTTGTAAAGATCTTTATAGTTATTTTTCGAAAAATTTTGTTTCTAATTGAGAAAGAATATATTTGTTATTCAACCAAAAACATTGTTTAGGATATTGTCTACCATCTGGCAATTCATATGTATCATTAGCATTTCGAGCATGTGGTCGTACATGACAGACATGATTATCAGATGAACCTGGAAAATTGTTGTATTTTTTACCATTTTTAACTGTAATTTGTAATCCTTCTTTTAAAACTTTTTGGGTACGGCTCCATACACTAAACACATCTTTTCGCAAGTCCTCATATGGAATGTTCCAAAATTGACAACCTTCTAAAATCAATTCATTGTTAGAATTATATTTAAATACAATAAAAAGAAATCTAGTTTGTTCCAAATATGTTCCAAAAGTCGATGTTTCCCATTCCTCTTCTACCAATTCTTTAAATTTAAATGTCGGAAATGACATACTTTCTTTAATTTTATTATTTTCTTCAATACGAATAGTCTTTACTACTATATTTGCCTTTTCAAATTCTTCTGCATGATTTCCATTTATTCCAAGAATTCGATATGCAATCATTGCTTCTAAATTTTTAGGCTTTTTTTCACAAGATATCTCAAATGTACTACACAACTCATCGATGCTCGCACCTTGATGTTCATTAATCATACTTACTACATAATCTTCAAACGAATCTGGAATCACATCCTTAATAATTGGTTCATATGTATTTTTCCCTGGAACGATATAATTATCCAGGATATATGTCATATATGAATTTTTAAAAGAAAACGCTCTAGGTTTTGCCAGTTCTGAACTAAACGGTTGTGTTCGTCTGTCAGCAGATGTTGCTGCTTTTGTTGCTGCCCCAAGATACATCGTATCTCCTTCAGATAATTCATGTGCTTTCCCAGCTTTTATTTTTCCGACTATCAAATCAAAATCATGCTTTATAATTTTGACATCCTGCTCTGGTGGCGAAAATAACTTTACATAATTAATCTTATAATCAACATTGAACTCCGCTTCTTGTAAATATAAGTAATATATCAAAAGAATCAATTTTGACTTGTTCCATAAATGACTTGTTTCAAACTCTTCATTGACTACAGCAAAATAATCAATCATGGTAAGTATCAGACGTTCTTTTGCCACCATTCTTCCCTTAGTATTCTTTTTATATGGCGTAACTTTTAGCTCTACTCCAGCTTCAACAAAATCAGGTCTTGAATCACTATTACATGCATAGTGAAAGAACCTTTTTTCAACTATCTGACCCAAATTTCCTTTATTCTTTTTATTTTCACTGTCTCTAGCCGTTCTATATATATTTTTATCTCCAGGAAACATAAGTGATTGTTTGCGTTCATCTTCCTCAATTATTTCTTGAAAAGATTTACCAATCAACTTTTGAGCATAGCTTTCAATTGAAATCGGATCTGTTACGTCATATTCTTCGCTATAATTAATCATAATTCCTATCTCCCATCTCAAAATCAAAAATCGTTTCCTCTATTACCCTAATACATTCATCCGTCTTTTTCAAAATATCTTTCCCCCAAAAATGAATTACCGTCCATCCTAAGGTTACTAATTTTTTGTCCTTTTCAATATCTCTATCGATATTCTCCTGTATCTTTTTAGTCCAATATTCTCCATTATTTCCTTTTTCAATTTTCTGTCTTAATATGTCCCAATCCTTTCCATGAAAGAACTCACTATCACAAAAAATTGCAATTTTGTATTTAGTAATGCAAATATCCGGAGAACCTGGTAATGCCTTGTAATTTTTCCGATATCTATATCCTTTTGCCCATAAAGCTTTTCTCAAAACAATTTCTATCGATGTGTCTTTTCCACGGATATGACTCATTGTCTTTTTTCGTTGTTCAGTTACATCTTTAAAAATTCTTTCTTTAGTTTTCAAACTACCATCTTCCTTCTAAATTTTAGAATGGTCTAACACATTATTATTCAATTTCTCATAATATTCCTTCAATCTGTTTTTGGATCCTTCCAATGAGTCTAACCACTGATCCATATTTGATGTATTTACAGAATTTTTTCTTAATATTCCGCAATATCAGATGCTGTAACTATTAATATTGGATGTCCATCCTCGACTACTTCATTATAAGCTTGATTGTCCACACAACTTGTCGTAATCAAAATCCCAAACTGACGATATCTGATACGAGAAATCAACCTGGACATTTCTCTAACACCTACTGCATGATTTTCATTATAACATTTTGCCTCCAGTGCACAATCTATTTTCAGTGGATAATTTGCTTTTCCTCCCGTACTAATTATGTAATGTCCAACTGCATCACGTCCACCATCTCTCCATGGTCGAGTAATTGAAAAATGAACAAAGTTCGTATCCATTTTAGCCACAATATCAGTTGCGCAATTTTCGAATGCCTGAGGAAAATCTTTATAGTAACCTCGGATAAAAGATAGCATTTTATTTCCTTCTCCATCACTTTGCAGTTGATCATATCGAGATGGTATCTTAAATATTCTTGGAGCTTTTAATGCATCAATACCATTTCTTCCTTCTTTAATGAACTTCTTCCATACTCCCGGAGCATATTTCAAACTATTTTTATGGTCATATATTAATGCATTGATCCATTGCTTTGGTATAGCCTTTTCACCTGTATTCAAAATTGTAAAATATGCTTCATAATTTTGAAAACGTTTATCTTTTACTGTTCTCCAAAATGCTATCAAATCTTTATCCGGTGATATTTTAGGATTTCCTGGTGCTGCCAATCCCAAAAACTGAATGTCCCTTCCATTTCCAGTCTTTTTAAATACAAAGAATGGTGGTATATCTTTTAAGTTTACATCTTCATTCAGAAGTTCAAAAACCATTTCAAGGATTTTATTACCTTTTTTCTTTGTATCAGTCAGTTCTCTTCCTGATTTACGATTATCTCTATAGTAGCGAAATATACCTGTTTCTTCTTAAAGAAAATCAGGCCATTCTAATTCTTCCATCGAAGTATATAGAACAACATATGCATATTTCCCCGACCCATCCTCACGTAATTTTTTTCTAAATCCACCAGAATTTTCGCATCTTGGAATTAGTTTATGAAATGGTTCCGCTGACATATTTGGAGTTCTTCCGAGTGAACATGGATCAAATTTTCATCCGTAGTTATTACAACTTTGTCCCCTGACATATTATTGTTCAAAAGAATCTTGGCTCCATTCATTTCTAATTTCTGTGAGAATATATTTAAAAATCTTATCAAATTAATACTTAAGCTTTATATAATGAATAGACGACTAGTTGATAAATATGTTTTGCATATCAGAAGCAATATGGAAATCGTCTTTTCATCCATCAAAGCTACAACATAACCCTTCAAGTATATTCTTATACACGAATATTTTCAATAAATTTACAAATTATTCAACTTCTTTTCTTAATATTATTTATATAAACTTCAAATAATCTCTCTATTATGTTAACTCAATTTTAGCACATAGTATTTTAATCTAATCACTCCATAAGTCATTTTCTATATATTTACAGCATGAACCCACAGCTGCGCGCTAATGCAATTGAACAGGCTCTAAAAAACTATGATAAATAGTAATCAGATTCAATATACTGACAACTAAACAATTTGTCAAAGATTTCTTAGACCTCTACCATCATAGTAAGGAATGGTCCCAACAACAGAGCATTTATCCTAATACTCTTGCCAGAGTAACTTAAGAGTTAACCCAATCTTTTTAGTTCCTGATACATTATTTCTATGGCAAGTTTATTATGGACAACATGCAGTAGGCTTTGTACTTTTTCAAAGTTAGCGACATCATCGTAGGTGATGCCAAGTTTTTCCGAGAAATGGATAACATCTATCAAGTTTCTAAATAGATTTGCCTTACGAAGTTTTAATATGGGCTTCACGTTGATTTTATTAACCATAGCTCTGCCTCCCTTCTGTAAAATTTAAAGTTAAACCTTATAGTGCAATTTTACAAAATGGAAATTCATTGTGTAACTAAATGTAATTGGATCTATTAACTGTATTGGTGGATTTCAAATGCATATCGATGGCACCACAGGCATGAAATATTCAGAGTTTGGTACTACTTTAATGAAAATGGGGTTATGACACAAGATCAAAAAAATGGTGAAGTAGATTTGGGGATTTTAATATAGCACTTTACAAAGACAAAAAGTAAGCGCTCCGTAGAGTTTAGGTAATAAAATCATTACCACCAGCTTAGCTGGTGGTTTGCTCTGCGGCTATAAACCGCTGTTCCCTACTTGCCTCTAAAGAGGCTTTGAAAATTTCGACTTCCGCACTGCGGCTACTGTCCACCCCTTAAAGGGCTTTTATTTGCCTTTCTTTACTGGCTCACCCGTAAACGGGTCAATGTACTCTTTTAATGACATTTGATCATATTCTAAATCCTCTTGTAGTTGAGGTCGTATATTCTCTTCTATTTTCTTTGCATTTTTTCCTACAGTATCTACTAATATCCTCTAAACCAGAAATGCCGATTTCCATACTTATATGTTAAATCTGCATATCTATCAAATATCCTTAGCGAACTTTATCCTTTTAGATAGCCCATTATTTCTGCCACACTAAACTTTGGTGGTATCCTTACAAACATATGGATATGATCTGGGCAAGCTTCTGCTACTATTATCTCAATGTCTTTCCTCCTACACAGTTTACTTAAAATGTAAGCTATATCCACTTTTATCTTTTGATAAATAACTTTTCTTCTAAACTTTGGTGCAAACACTATGTGGTACTTACATTCCCATCTTGTATGTGCTAAACTATTTTTGTCCATCTTGGGCACCTCCTTGGTGTTTTTATGCGGTTGGCGAACCTGCATTTTTTATATCACGGAGGTTTTTTATTGATTGAAGCTAAAGCTATGTGGGAGCACACCTGCATTGCATGTGGTTTTATTGGTTGTTAAACCAACAATGGTGTGGAAAAGCGCCTGCTCTTCCACACCATATTTCTAACTAATTTTCATATAATATATTACATTACTATTTCTACTACTCACAATATATTGCTCATTTTGTTTAAATATTAAAATTGAATTGGTATAGTTTTATTTTTTCTATATTTTAATACAAGTATTACCACACATATAGCTAGAACTGCGAACGTTATAATGCTTGCTTCAATCCCATAAACTCCACCGTTAATAAGATTGTCATCATTTGTGCTAAAATCAAAAATTGCTGTTGGCTTTTTCTCTGAACCGCTTAAATTTAGTCCCAAAACATTAAAAAGACAAAAATTCCAAAAGCTATGCATACCGCAAGCAATCCATATATTCTTATCATTGATAATAAGTAAGGCAAATATCGTTGAAACTAATAATAAATTAATAATTCCCACAATGCTAAAAACAAAATCACCTACAAAAAGCGATGAAAAATGTGGAGCTGTAAATGCTAAAGAGCTAATAAGAATTGCAAGAGGTATTGATACTTTTTTTGAAAGAGAAGTCATTAAAAATCCCCTACAAAGCGTTTCTTCCATTGCACCTTGTATTATAAATGCGCCTAAAAACGCAAGAATGATTGGATAATTGATATTTTCTAAAAAGCCATTATAAGAAATATTCCCTGTCAATACTATAATTCCAATTGATACCACTAATAAACCAATTCCTATCAATATACCTTTTAAGTACCCAAAAAACTTGCTGTTGAACCCCATTGATTTTATCGAACGCTTTTCTATGAATTTACAATAAAGTATCGATATAAGCATAAATACCGCATAACCATAATACTTCATCAACGTCATTGCTTGTGTAGAAAGCATATCGCCTTGCAAGACATTATAACCCATTAAATAGTGAGCAATAATCATTAAACCTTCTGCCAAAAAGATTGAAGCAAAAAAGATAAGTACAAACGCTAACAATTTCTTTAAAATAAAGAAAGCAATGGGTATATCCTCTTGCGCATTAAATGGGCTAATCATTTTAAGTATTTTTTTCATTTTATGTTCTCCTCATTATTATAATGGCGGAAAACCATTTTGTAAAAAATATATTATCATTACGACGATATCAACAAGCATAATTGTACCTATTACAATACCTATTATTTTCAAAGCAAAAAAAATTTGCTCTTTTGTGGTTTTATTGGTTTTTTCGTAATTTATTTCACTTGTATCATTGTCAGTTTCAGGTTGAGAATTTTCCCCTTTTATAAGATCATCCATTGATACATTAAAATATTCAGATAGCAATATTAGTTTTTCCATTTCTGGAGTAGTTTCATTAAGTTCCCACTTTGAAATAGTTTGTCTTGAAACATTAAGCTGTCCACCAAGTTCCTCCTGAGATATATTTTTTGCTTTTCGTAATTCTAATAGATTTTCTCCAAAACTCATTTTCTCACCTCACGTATATTATACCTCTTATGCTCTTCGTGCTACTACCAATTAGCACTTGAAGGTTGTCGCTTAAAGTTAACATTACTGTTATATAGGTTTTACAATTACCTTTTGACAAAGATTATATAAATAATCTTACATTCTATCTTATACACCTTGAAAACACTGGATTTTCAAGGGATTTTGCTATCTATTTGCCCTTATTTCCCTTGGTTTTTCCCTCACTGGCATTTTCTTTCCCTTTTTCTCACAGACCCTTTTGCCATGATCAAACTCCTTTCAACGTGGCAAAGTGGAACTGCTTGAAGTAATAAAAATATTGTACCATACCCATCAAGCAAATTTCCACTTTATCATGTTAATTTTTAAAGTACCTTTACCTTTTCAAAGTCAAGCAGGTTGACTCCTTAATTGAGTGCTAAAAACTCCTCTAACACAGCAATGCGAATGACATTTTTTCTGCCGATAAGCAATGCAGGTAGTTTATTGTTTTTAATCAGTGACCGCAGGGTGTTTTTTCCAATGCCTGTATATAGGGCATATCCCAATGCCGCCGCTTTTGGTGGAATAAGTTTTCTGCCTTGCGATTGCTTTCTTCGAGGTACTCATAAACTTTATAACTAACTTCTACGGATACAGCTTGTCCGTTTATTTTTATGGTGATCTCCATAGCTTTTTCGTCCTGATGTTAGAATGTAAATAGTACAAAGTAAACGTGACTAATTCCTATAAAACAGGTATTATTAAAATCATAGGAGAAATGCAGGAGGAATAGTCATGTCACAAGGAAGTAGATATTCACAACAATGCAAAGAAGATGCTGTTAGGTATCGAAAAAATCATTCAGAGTTGTCATTAAAACAGGCTGCGACAAATCTTGGAGTTAGTGATTCTGCACTGAAGTCTTGGATAAGGGTTGCAAAGGAATCCGGGGGAGTTGTAGAAACCAGAGATTCTGGCAATTATTCAAGTGATGAAGCAAAAGAAATCGTAAGACTTCAAAGAGAATTGCGGGATACAAGGGATGCACTTGAAGTATTAAAAAAAGCCATCGGTATTCTGGAAAACTGACAGAGGTAATTTATACTGCCACGACAGATTATAAGCGTGAAAAAGAAGAGCAACCAAAATAAAATCCAAAAAACAGTGTAGCACTAATGTTTTACACTAGTTCGTACACTGTTTCCATCTTTTAAAAATCAAATTTTAATAACTTATCTTTCTCTGATAACGTAATAGGAGTATTTTCTTCAATATATTCTATACACTCGTCATACCCCATAATTTGATATTTATTGATTGCGATAAATACCTGTTTGTTTGTTTCTCTAGCAATTTCCCCGATAGCCTTGAGCATACCTGCTACTTGCCTTGGATCAATACCATTATAGCAAGCTGAATCTTGAAGCATTATTTCGACTTCCAAATTATAACGACATAAGAGATAGTCCATTAAATTCTTTTTTACTTCAGTGACCCCTTCTCCTGTATCTCCTTTTAAACTAAACTCAAAACTTACTGGTCTAGCGGACAAATGTTTTTTACGAATTTTTATATCAAAATATGAACTTACTTCTTCATCATAAATTGATTGAATCAGTAAATAAATAAAGTCCCTATATTTGGTCACTAACTCATCATATGATTTTCTTACTTGTATTGCATTGCTAAATTTATCTGTTAAATTATCTGTCTCTTTTTCAATATTAGTATCTACGTCCTTTACTTGTGACAATTTTCCTTGTTTGTACATTAATTCTTGCAAGTCAGAATTATACTTTCCATAAAGTTCTATTGATTCCTGATATACTTCATTTGTAGCAATAACCTTGCCAAGCGAGTCAACTCTATTTGAAAGTACACATAAGTTTTCTTCGATTTTCTTCATTTGATTTTCTAAATTTTGTTTCTTATTTCCAAGAAAAGCTTTTCTTTCTTCATATACTTTATTATGAAATTCTTCAACCTCTGCTAAATTCCTTTTAACCATTTCAGGAATTTCCTGATTCACTTTTTCAAAAATAAGAAGTATATGCTCACTCGTCACTTCATTTTTTTTGGAACTTTCAATAAAATCTGAAAGCCTTTCACACTCAAGTCGCTTATTCTCATAAGCACCTTTTAATTTTTTTAATTCTTTACTCTTCTCGGAATACTCTTCTATTACATTCTGTTGAATCTTCGACACTTCTATATCTTTTATCTTTTTTGAAACTCGATTCAACTCATCATGCAATCTTTCGACTTCTTTATCAACATAATATATTTCTTCATCAATTTGCTCAATATTCCATCCGCCGTAAAAAGATATAATCTCTTTCTTTTGCTTTTTCAAATCTGAAATTCGGTCTTGAGATGTATATATACCCTCAACATCTTTTAAAATATCCAAAATTCCTAACAATTGCAAACAGCTTACAACATCTGTTTTATCAGGTTGACTTCTCAAACTAATTTCTGTATTTTTTTTTGTCAAAATTATCTGTTTGCTATACAGTGAACGCTTTATTTCAAAAAAAGATTTATACTCTGTTAATGTATATTGTTTATTCCCTATTTGTATATTTTGGCTATCTCCAATAGTCCTAGTCACAATGTATTTTTTCTGCTTAAATAAAACTTCTGCTTTTAATTTGAAGTCTACTAATTTGTCGCTAACTGCCTTAGTATCTTCATTTGCACCTAATATATAATCTACGAACTTTAACAGTAATGTTTTTCCCAAACTATTTATGGTCGCTTTTTTATTCTTGGGTTCTTGAATATCGCCATAAATAAAAGATATTCCTTTTTCATTGAATGAAATATTTCTGATAGTTTCGTCAAGAGGATTTAAAATTTTAAGATTTAAGATTTTCATTATACATTTCCCCTTTCTCGTTGTAGTTTATCATTTTTGCCATATACATAAATTCTAAAACATAGATATACTTCTGATATGTAGGAATAGACTTGATTTCATTTGTTTTGACATACTTTTTTACAAACTTATCCCATAACTTATCCACTGTTATTTTCTTGTCACCTAAAATGTCCAACAAAAGTGCACTTACTCCGATATAGCTTTCCGCTAAACTGACATATTTATCTGGTAACACCATAACAATCACCTACTCCTTTTCAAATATATCACACTTATCAAAAATATAAACTACTAGAAACTCCACACTAGTTTCATCCATCACTTCCATACCAACATACGAAACAATTTCTTCAATCAATTTCTGATATAATATAACACCTTGAAACTTCTTCGCTAAATCATCATATTTATCAATAACTAATTCTTTCACTCTTTCAAAACGATTCTCAAACATGATATCTTGGTTGATATTTGTAACGGCCCTCTCAACGACATCTAAATTACTGATTATCATTTCAATATCTTCTTGCTTTTCATCTAAACTATTAACAGTAATTTTTTTTACTGTTGAAATTCTATCATATTTGTCAATATCATTCTGTGTTCTCAATGTATTAATATATTTTAAGCTTATATTCATAGATATCTTCATAATAAGATTAAAAATTGCTTCTTCTGACACAGCATTATAATCTATCATTCCCTTTACATTTATAAGTGCTGATATTTTTTCCAATACATTTAAATCGTTTATTTGGCATAATACATCATAAACGTATGATAGATTAACTACTTTATATTTAAAATTTAGGCTATACTCTTTTTGTAATCGGAGAGCCTCATGTTCATAATATCTTTCACTATCCTCTGGTAAATCATTATCAAAGGTATTCACCAGATAAATAAACTCCTTAATTTCTCCGTTCCATAAACCATTTCTACATACATTTTCTAACAATCCCGTAAGATCTTCCGTAAACTTCTTTTGCATATTTTTCTTTAAAGAAGTATTGTTTCTCGCAGGAGCATAGATTTGATAAAACAGACTAGTTTCTACAACCCAACCATCATTTTTCTTATCTCCACCGTATGCATCAGGCATCTCGTAAGTATTTCCCAAATAATTATTATATTCCTTAAGTACATCCCGAACAAGCTTTTGAAAATTCATTCCTGTTCTACCTCGCAGGTACTCCACTATAGCTTTTGCATAATCGTATCTATCCATAAAGTTTCCTCCCTGCTGTGCTTTGTAAATTCTCTAACTTATTCCTAACAATGATGTAAATCATTTTAGTAATATATCTGTTATCATATTATAGCACAACGTGATTGTACCTAATACCCTTTTTTATCTATATTTTTATAACTGTTTTCTTTCTGTTAATCTATAATATAAAACAGCGTAGCAATGTTTATGTTTACATTACATACGCTGTTCTACCTCATTACAAGTCAGCTTTCTGTCATTCACAATTATTTGGGCGTAAATAGGCGTAAATTTCTACCTCTAATACAACTTCGCACCCGCTGGAATTCTGTCATCCACCATCAGAAGATTAAGTCCTTCTTTTCCATCTTCTTCATGAACTGCTGAGATTAACATTCCACAAGAATCAATTCCCATCATCGGTCTTGGCGGTAGGTTCGTAATTGCAATACAAGTTTTTCCAACCAGTTCTTCTGGTTCGTAATACTCATGAATACCACTTAAAATCACCCTATCAACGCCTGTTCCATCGTCCAAAACAAATTTTAAAAGTTTCTTACTCTTAGGTACTGCTTCACAGGCTTTTACCTTTACGGCTCTGTAATCAGACTTCTGGAAAGTCTCAAAATCTATCATTTCTTCAAATAATGGTTCAATTGTCACCTTTGAAAAATCAATCTTTTCGACTACTTTTTCTTCCACTTTATTTGCCTTTGCAGATGCATCAGAACCACCCAAGGACTTCATTGTCGGGAATTTTTTTGTTCCCAACTGTAAGCCATATAAATTCATTTATATTCCTTTAAACTCTTCCCAAAAGCTCTGTAGATACGTGTTAATAAACAGGTCAAATTGTGATGCTTTTTGGTCAAGTATTGGTCTTTTGATATTTTTTTGGTCAAAGAATTATTTAGAATTCTCTAATAGAGGACTCTTTTCTAAAATACATCCATGTTCTTTGATAACTTTTCTAACGAAGCTCTTGTAACATCCTGATTTACTTCTGCGTAAATATTCATTGTAGTTGACACATCAGCATGCCCCATAACTTCCTGTATAACTTTTACATTAGTTTCATTCTCGCAAAATCTTGAAGCAAATGTATGGCGGAATATATGACAAGAAAATCTTGGTATCATAACCGGCTCTCTTTTTTCCTTCTTTGCCTTTACTTCTTCCTCTGCATTATGAGCATCTACAATTCTTTTAATTGCACGATTAACAGCTGCTGGATTGTGTGGTGTTTCAAATCTATTCGAAAATATAAAATTTGTCATACCATCAACATTTGCCACACAAAAGCCTTCCACTTCCTGACGTTCGTATTCATCTTTGAGCACATCATATACTTGTTTCATCATTGGAATAGTCCTTATACCTGCTTCTGTCTTTGGCTGAGAAACACGAAACTCACATTTAAAAGAATCATCTGCTCTCTGATAATAAGTCAGGCTATGATTGATATCAATCAAGCGCTTTTCTAAATCAACATCATCCCAGCGAATTCCAATCGCTTCTCCAATTCGACACCCAGTACCAAGCAAGAAAGTAAAAAACGGATACCACTTATAAAAGAATGGATTCTCTGCAACATAATTTATAAATGCTCTCTGCTGCTGTACCGTTAATGCTCTTTTTCTCTTCCTTGAACCTCCATTTCTTTTCTTAACCTCTGCGTAAGCTCCATCGATCGGATTCTTTCTAATAATGTCATCTCTTACTGCCAATTGAAATGAGGGTCGTAATACTGTATTGATATTTTCCAATGTGTTTATCTGTAATCCCTGTTTATTAATCAAGTCACTGTAAAAAAACAATACATCTGAATACTTTACATCTTTGACTTTCTTTTTCCCAAAGGTATCACGGATAAAATGATTCCAAGTATACAAATAATTTGAATAAGTTGAACTTCTTAATTCTGACTTTGTTGATATATATCTGTCAAACAGGAAGTTCACGTCAGCGTTACCTGCTACATATACATTTAACCCATCCATCTGGTCTTTGATTAGTGACTCCTCTTTTTGTCGAAGAGTTACCAATGATTTTGCATATATCGTGTGTTGCTTTCCTAGTGGATCTGTATAAATGTACGAGTATCTACCATCTGTCTTTCGGTAATGCTCTCCTTTTCTTAAAACTCTTCCTTTTCCGTCTTTTCTACAAGCCATTCTTTCTCCTTTCTGGAGAAAAGAGCCTGCACTACTTCGGGGTTGACTTGATAATCTGCATTTCAACACCCATTCGTATTAATTGCGATATGGATATGTTGTGACTTTGGGTATATTCAAGCATTAGCTGATATTCTTCTTCTTTAAACTTTACTGTGACACTCCGATTTATCGGCTTATCTACTTTCGGTCTACCAGTTCTTGACATTTTCTACCTCCTTCACAACCTACCTTGATTATAATATTGGTCTTACCAAAAGTCAACCACTATATTGCAAACTCTTTCCTATTATTTTATATCCTTATTAAATGGACCAGATTAATGCCCTCCTTCTGCATAATCTGGTCCGATACCTGTTTCTTCCTATTTATAGAAATCAACATCTACTATATGAAACGTCTCTAAGTATTCATCTATAATATCTAAATTTACAAGCACCAGTTGATTCACTTTATAGCAAGCCTGTGCATCCTTTGCCAATTGCTGAAATTTAGACAAACTCATCGAATACATTTCTGCGCCGTCTGCATATCTAACAAATCTTTTATCTTTCATCTTTTTTTGCATGTTCCAAAGCCTCCCTTATCATTCTCTGTACGATATCTGTTAACCCAAGCTGCTTAATTAAAGCTCGATCAATTTTATGCATTACTCCTGATGCTACCGTAATATTTCCTATGCTACCTCTCACAAATGACTTTGGAACAGTTTGAATATCCTCCGGAATAAAGTCTGATATCTTCTGCAGATGTAATCCCCCTACATCTAAAGGATGAATTTGCACATGCACATCAATATCCTTTAATTTTGAACTCAATGGGCACACGGTTATCTGTGGAGCATTATTGTGATTACTCTGGTTGGATGATACAATTACTGCCGGACGTATAAAGCACTGCACTCCTTCTGGTTTCCAACCAAAATCTACATAAACTACCTGTCCTCTTCTATATGGTTTGTATTTCTTTTTGTAATTTTTGCTCATCCTTCTTCAACCTCCTTAATGTTTTAACTCCCATACCAAGATTTCCTTCATCAACAGTCATAATAATGCCACCTGCATTAATAATTTTTCCTACTTTGTAATATGCATCTGGAATGTCTGTTGAAATTGCCATCATATTTACTACAATGACTCCTTCTGCTCTTTTTTGACGGATCATTTGTGTTATCTTTTCAAACTGGCGATTCAAATCTGCCTGACCTAATCCATTCCTTCGAACAACTCCAACAATTTCTATGTCTTGGTTTTTCACAAAATTTCTAATGTAATGTTCTTGTTTTTCTTCTCTTTTCTCTGTTTCTATTAAAGAACCCGTTGTAGACAGAAGAGCTATAAACTCCCTTTTCCTTTTTCTCGGATTTCTTATGCCCATAATTTTACCTCCTACGATGCAAGCATCGCTGCCTGATCTAACATATATATAAATATCTGTTTCAAATATTTCTGCTGTTCCTCTGGAAGCTCTTTTAGACGAGAGTCAATCGAATCCTTCTTTGAATCTAAATCTGAATCCAGACTAATACTCAATATCGTATTAGCATCACACCCATAAACATCCATGAGTAAATACAGGCTTTTCATACTTAAATTTCTACCGCCTTGTTCTACTTGTGTAATACTTGATTGACTTAATCCTGTTTTTTCGCTTACCTGGTACAGTGACAATTTCTTATCTTTTCTCAGCTGGCGAAGATTCGGTCCAACTGTATATCCATCATATTTCATCTTTAATCAGACCTCCGTTCCTCGCGCGTTCTTTTTCTAACGCACGAATTTCTTCTACTGCTGCTGATTCCGTTTCATACTTTCCAAGGAAATGACCAAACTGGTCATAAACAATGGTTCCATATTCCACGTTAATAAATTGACATCTGTTTACTGCCAGGGGATACCCCCAGCAGTTCACTACCTTTCCACTCACTCTGCATTCTCCTCAACCGTGTCTGGGACAAATGCCACATGCGCTTCCATATCTACTAAAATCATTCCATAGTACTCTGCCCTTGCGAAGAATTTTTCCAAATCATCTTCATCACTTGTGATATCAAAAATTGATTTCAAATATACGATTCCAACAGGACTATTCTCGATCCAGTCCCAAAGTCTATCCACTTCACTACGATCAACATCAAGTCCACTGGACTCATCCACAATGATGTCTACAATATCAACATCTCTTTCTTCTGCATGTGCGCGTATGTTGAAAACCATATTGTGAATCTTGTCATCCGACTTGCGGGTTTTGATGAATATAACACCTTTTCCTGTTGGCTCATGTAATGCCTGTTGTTTAATTTTCTGGCTAAAATTCTGATTCGTGTTCTGATTAAATAATTTGTTCTTCATGTTTTTGTTCTCCTATTCTTGTTTAGGAGAGCTTTGCGCGCTATACTCTCGTGTGTTTGTGCTTTTTAAAGCATATATAAATGATAACTTGAATCTTCTTTTCATGTTCCACCTCTTAGGACTATCTTTTTAGCTCTGTCATCTTTTAAAGACTACTTATTAGAAAGAATTTCTATTTTTATTATTAAATCTACTTTTTCATTTGGCTTAATAAACATCTATGTACAGATAATAGCTCCTACTCAAATCAATGAATTTTTGTACAAAAATAGACGCATGAGAAAGGCCAGTTTGAAACTGGTTATCTTTCCTATGCGTCCATGTTTAATTTGCTCTTTGCAAGCACCATTACAAAGTAATGCAGTTCGTCTTACATATAATCGGATGATTTTGAATTTCCTGATATCTATTTTCATAAAGTGTATCATAAACGTCTTAGTTATTAAGTAAGTGATTCAAAACATGGCGTCGTGAATAATTAAGCTGATTGTGATAAACTACCCGAAAACAAACACAGGAGGTTTATCATGTTTAATCGAGAAAGTTATGACCTATGGAAGCAACGAATTGTGAACAAACGATCAGCGGCTTAACAATACCGGAATGGTGTGAGAAGAATCAATTCTCGCCGCATGCATACTATTACTGGAGAAAAATCATCCGTACACAAAAGGATGAGCATTCTGACTTGCCTATAGCAGCTTTTGCTGAAATCCGGCAGACAGAGAAGGCTCCAGTTTTATCTTCTGGAGTACTATTAACCTGGAAAGAAAACTTCTGGATGGGATGAAATTTCAATGGCCAAAGACCGAAGAAGAGGTAAAAGACATTTCGTTCCGCGGGGTTGAATGGCTATTTGAAGGGCTTTCGGTCGAGCAACAGAAAGCTCACTTGGACATCATGTTAGAACTGAAAGACACCTGTTACTGATACCTTCATATTCATGAATAAATGCCTGTAAATGCAGATAAATTCAACGTTTTACGGTCTTTTGTTTTGTGGAAAACAGCCTGAGCCTTTGGTATTCCTTATCTGTAAGTCGTACCATAACCTTATGCAAACTTGGATCGCCACATATTGGTCTTCCTGTCTTTGCCATTCGCATGCTCCTTCCTTTAACCTAATAACATATTCTTTTTCTCAAGCAAAAGTGCAAGCAATATTTATGCATAACATTTTCTATTTTTACTGCCGGCGGCTGCACTTTCAATAACCTCCTTGAAATTAACTAATACTCTAAATTGCAAATACTCTATATCTATTTGCATATCAACAATCCTCTTATGCAGCTTTTGATGCTTTTAACTCCATATATACCCTTGTCAGTGCTGATCTAAACGATTGTTTTGTAATCTTTAATCCTCCTGCCTCAGTTCTTGCATCAATTGAAATTGGACAATCTTCTCTTTGCTTATATTCATCAATAATACTTTTGTAATTTCCAATGCCTTCCACCTTGTGAGGACAATTACCAAAAATGATAGCAACATATCTATTACTTCCATGAATTCTACTTCCAGCAGTCTTTATCTTGTCGTAATCCGTTATGAATTCGAAGTCTGTTTTTTCAAATCCATAGTAATCTCGCGCTATTGCTCTCATTTCAGCCACTCTGATATCTGTATTTCCCAGGACAAGTATTTTTTCATTCTTCCCCAAAAAATTATGTCCCATTAACTGTTCCTCTTCAGATAAGTTTTCATCCTTTTCATTCTCAGCGTTAAACAATCTAATATTAACGAGAGCCCTTTTATATTCTTGATTTTGAGCTTTAAGAGCCCCTATTTCTTCCTGTGAAGTTTTTTCATTATTCTCAACATGAGCTAACAGCTCATCTATATATCCTTGCATGCTCTCCATCTGATCAAGGAGAATACCTATCGTAATCTCATTCTGGAACTCTGTAAATTCCTCTACTATCTTCTCTGTTGCCACTTCTACTTCGGGCTCCTCTACAACCTCTTCAATTTCAATCCCTGCATTCTTAATCGCCTTGGACAATGCTGTTTCTCGTCTTTCAACGGTATCCTTATTAACAGTTACCACCGCATATTCTCTTGGAACATCAATAAACGGTATGTCTCTTTCTTCGACACGGCTCTTATATTTTGCAATGAATCTTGAGAGATTCTTGTCAATGTCTCTTTGATTTTTCTTGTTGGATGATTTAACACGATCTGCAAGTTGTTTGATTGAACCAGTATAATGCCCAACATAACCGTCATAGCCATTATGTAGACATATCATAATCGAATTATTGTAGTCATCTCTAAATCCAGTATCTAGCCACAAATAATCAGTATAATAACCAGGCTCTGTAGAGCTATTCAATTTTCGATCAAGATAAAACATTGTATTTTTCTCATTTATAATGAATTTTCTAATCAGTTCAAAATCAACTCTTTTACCTGTCATATTAGAAATTGCAATCTCAACATTCTGGGGCTCATCTACTACAATTCTCTTTACAATTTTCACTTCGCTCATAATTATTTCCTCCTGGTATTATCTGTTAATATTTACTTTTTCCATTTTATTCTACGATACCAAATAAGCTGTCCGTTAAACATCCCTCTAACGAGCAGGAGCTATCTCAAACTTACTTCCCGCTCTCTCAAGCGAAAGCGAATAGCCATGACACATCACATCATGGCAAAGAATAATTAATCCAAATGACACAACCGAATAAGCTATCAGTTTCACTTCTCCTACGTTGATATTAAATAACCTTTGATTTTGATTCTCTACATTCATTTCGTTCCTCCCTAAACAAGCCTACATTACACTTGAAAACAAACTCATTTGCTCGTATTTCTCAGGCGTCTCCTGCCGGTATACTGTACTCAAAAATTGATCTCTATCTACTAAACACAAATCCCAAAGGCCAGCTTGTATCAATCCTGTAGCTATTGCTAAAGCCTTTGCCTGACAATTCAAAGATTTTTTAGGATTAAACTCTATATCCGTAAAGGCATCATATGTTATAAGTTTTTTTATGCTCTCTGGTTGTTCACTCAATGCCTTAATATATATCCTGTTATAAAAAAGATCTTTGGGTTCATTGCTGAAGCTCTTCCCATTAAGTATGAATTCTTTCAACTCGCCACTCTCCTTTAGACGCTTATCCTTTTTTGCTTCCCATGGCATCAACTCCAAAATATCTGTATAGGGACCACCTTTCTCAAATTTTTTACTTCCCTGAAATACACATTCTACGCTCACCACTTTACCATTCACTGACATTTTTAAATTAAATGCACTTAATGAAATCCCAAGTTCACTTACGCTCTTTGTTGAAACCTCAAGCACTTTCTTATTTGGAAACATCTCTGCAAATTCCTTATGAAGTGCTCGTATTGACTTCTGTTTTTGAGTAACAGCAAAGCCATTAAAATACTCAAACTCTATTTCAACCATCTCGAAATATGGATATTCCTTTTTTGCTATAAACACAGGTCTTTTTGCCATTTTTTATCTCCTTTCACTACCAATCTTTCATCCGGCTTTATCCCTTGTCTAATCAAGTTACTACAAGTTGTACTAAAAAGTTCACTTGAGACATATAAATCAGGATATGGAATGTCATACTCATTCAAAATCCTTAAAACTTTTTGTAATACTATCTCATCTTCGAAAACAATTCCTTTAATCATTTCATGTGGAATGCTGTTGTGCACCAATACCTCTGCTTGATCATTTGTAGGGCAACAGGCAAGCATTCGCGTACTCCTATTTCTTATTCCAACGCTTTCTGCAAACAATGAACTAAATGCTTTCTCTCCCGATTTTATATATGCCCCATGGCTCGTTGCTGCATTTATAGGACAGAACAAGGTGTCTTCTTTTGAGCACACTAAAGGATCTACAATAAATATCGCCCAATCTCTTACACTCGGAATTTTTTCTTTCTTATTTCTGTAATACCAAACATTGGGATACTGCACTGATGAAGAAATATAATCCTTTCTTCCATCTAATCGATCTTTATCGTTCGTAAATAATAACTTTTTGCTAATTAGATCTGTTGCAAGAATTCCTTTAACGGAACATAAGATTGCTATAACTTTATTTATCTGCGTCATATGACATAATCTCGTTATCTGTCTTTGCTGTATTATATTTTCGATATTTTTATTTTCTTGCATTTTTACCCCCCCCGCTATCTTAATGGTATACACTAATCTTACGACACAGTCTCCAATAAATAATTAAAAAAACAGTGCGAAGCTTCAAATCTACTTCGCACTGTTTTTTACAAATCACACACTTATTAACTAACTAGCGTTTCCCACATTTAGGGCATATAGGAATGTATTTAATTCGACCATCTTCTTGTTCTTCAAATTCAAAATCAGTAATTGTAAGTCTATCAAATATGACTTCTTTCTTAAGTACCATACCAATTGCATCTACATTTGAAATGTCTTGTTTCTTGATTTCAACAAACGGTCTTGTCCATTCATATTCGCAACCACATCCATTAGCATGTTTAGTTATACCAAAAATTACGCCACACTCTGGATTTTTACATCTCCAGCTATTTCTGCTTTCTTCATTACAATCTGTTCCACCACAAATTGGACAATACTTCTTTTCCTTATTCCATCTGATTAGCAATCTTGCTGTATGGACTGATACCAATTTCATCAATCTTTGAGCCGAATTAATATCGCCTTGCGATGAAGGTAAAATTGCCGATTTATAATCCCCCCACTTATCAGCATCCTCATCTTCATATTTTTCTCCATAACTAAGCAAGCGACTAATTAACTTACTTGATTTTATATTTTTCTTATAATCTGATATATCAATCGGTACAATATATACCGATTGATCGTCCGAAGAATCAAGCATCACCTTCGTGCACTTATCAACAGCTACTTCCGAATCTTCCATAAATACATATTGAGGTCGAATATAAAGATGCTCTGATCTCAACTCTTTAATTGCATTTGAAGCAAATAATGACTCTAGTTCAGAACGCCAAACCTTATCAATCTGTTTTTTGCTTTCTTTCTCCTCATTGCTCATTCCTTTTTGGGCAGCCTGATTTATATGAAAAGCATTTTTCAACCTCTTCTGTTCCTCTAAAGACGGCTTCTCATGAAATACAATAACCTTTCCATCATGATCGATTTCGACTCCTACCGGGATTAGTTTTCCAATGTCTTCAATATATCTTAATCCCTTTTCTGGAATAGCATACTTATATGATTGTTTCTCCACAAATGTTAACCTAATATCAGTCGCACCAAATCTATTCTTTTCCGTGCTTACTAGATAAATCATCGCATCAGCATCAAATCTGGCATTAACATACATTGACCCATCTAACTGAACCTTAAAGACAGATTGGTTAGTCGGCTTACACTCTAACAACTTAAAGACATACAAAAGCAATATAATTACATACATGGTGTAGCATTCTGAAATACTTACATCTACAGAATCTATCACGCCCAAGGATTCTTGTTGATCTTGTACTACCTGTCTATGTATTTCGCACCACAAACGATACAATGCATTATACCTTGAATCTTTTTTCAAAATATTTGTTGGTTGAATGTTTCTGCTGATATGTTTCTTTTTATCGATACTTCGATAGAATTGAGATGCTTCTACTGTCGAGAAGTTTTTCTCTATCTTGCACCAGCTATCAAACAGTTTTTTTAGAGAATCATTTTCATTTTGCCTTTCTCCGACATCATAATCTGGCAGAAGTTGTTTAAATACTCTCAATCTCTTGTAGTCCGACAATGACTCACCATACGCATCCCAATCAATAGCACTGATATTTTGTTGAATGGTTTTCTCAATACTTTTTGCTTGCCTATGCACGTATTTCAGAACATCACCAACAGCCATTTTAAAGAAAATATTTTCATATATGTTAATCTCATCCTCGAAAATATCCGCACGGAGTCTATTTGGAATTAAGCCGTTTAAAGTACGGGCTTTCCAATGTTCCGAATGAGATGCCAAATGATCCATCGTTCTCGAATTAATTCTTTTTACCAAATTAACATCAAGAATAGCTTCATCCGTTCTTAAGCTTTGCTTAGGATGAGAGCAAATATCCATTACCATTGGAACAGTTTCCGATATTTTTCTTAGTAAAGTTTGATCATCATATCCAGCAAAAGGTTTCTTTTCAATAATCAGTGAAACCTCGTCCTTTTGAATTGCTTCAAATAGTTTTAATATCGAATACTCCTCATCAACACGAAATGTATCTTCAATCTGTCCCATAAATTTATAAAGATTGATGACATCAACTTCATCTGGAAGTTTTGTATTATCTAACGAAAAAACATACTTAGAAAATATATTTTCACCTCTTACAATAATTGAACACGAATTAGTCCTATCCCAAAAAATTGGAAAGATATGCTCTCCCTTTTCAGTAAATTCTTCTTCTATTCCATTACACTCAACCTTAACTTCCTCATTTTCATTTAAATGAATACTAAGGATATTATCATAAAATGATACAGTATGTTTTCCACTTTCAGCTGATAGCAATGTATTACCAGCGGCATTTTTAACATAAATCTGCATGATTATCACCCAACAATCTTTTCTCGTAATTTGTTGATTTTCTTTATACTCTGAATAAATTTACCCTCACCATATATTTCATTAAGTCCCATTTCTAAGTCATCTAACTTTGTGATAAGATATGGCTCATATCTCTCATCCAACTTTCTCAATATCTTATGCGTCAACAAATAATCAATAGCTTCTTCTTTAGTTCCTCCACAGGCAATATATACAGGAACAAACTCATCCATCTGGCCCATAATACGATTACCAAATGTAATATTCATCTCCTTAAGATATTCATCAACTAAAGATATGTTTTTCTTGTCATTCTTTGTTAATTTATTCTCAGTTGTCTTTGCCCTCTCGAATAATGATAACAATTCTTCCACATCCATGGATATTTTAGCTACATTTTCCTCTGTAAACTCTTCGGCTCTATCGTCCATATCTAAAACTTGAGCCCTATCATAAACCTTATCGGTAATTAACGATGTAGAATCATCATTATTGGCTGTACCAATGAACCACACATTATTTGTAACACATATATTGGCTGCCTCATTAGAGTAATCAAGATATTTTGGCTTTTGTTCTTCATCTAACTCTGAATACCCAGAAACAAGTGGTATTATCCACTCAGCCTGATTCGGCTTTTCAAGGACTGAGAGAAAATCAGCAAAATAATACTCTATTCTTGCAAGATTCATCTCATCTAATACAATAAAGTACCCTTTCTTTCTATTTGGTAAAGCAGACACTTCATACAAAAACTTTGTAAAATCTGTTTCCTTGTATCTATTTGTAAAGTCGTTATCATAGCCAAGTAACTCTCTATTATCTCTCCACGAAGGCTGAACAGGAACCACCTTACATTCTACATCTAAAGCCTCTGCAACAAGTCTAGGCAAACTTGATTTACCAGTTCCGCTTAGCCCCTGTAAAATAAGTAATCTTGATGCCTTTTCTGAAGCTGCAAGCGAAGCAAAGAATACTCTAATCGTATCAATCGAATAATAAAGTCTCTTATGAAATGATCCAAACGCTCTAACATAATCACACAATTCTTTCAAACTACGATTAAAGCCTTTTGGATTATACATTCCCTGCGCAGCAATATCTTTATCTATATCAACAAGAACCTTGAATTTACTTTCTTGTGTTGATTTGTATTGCTCACTTATGTACTTTAACTTCATTTGCAACTGATTATTCAAAGACTCTAATGCAGCTGATGCAACTCTTGCATTTTCCAGTTCGCGTGCACTCATTGCATATGCACTTATTTTAGCTTCTGCCTCAGATCTTTTTTGTTTTTCATTATCTAAAGCCATCCTAACATTCCCTAGTTCTTTTGTACTAGCTCTTAAGCGTTCAACTTCTTCTTCTGATGGCAAATTAGCCAGTTCATCATTTCGTTTAGTTGCTTCTTCTAATTGATTTTCTAATTCTTCAATTTTAGCTACAAGCGATTGGCCTTCATCATCTAAGAGTAAACTCTCCATATGAGCAGTTTTACTTGATAACTCTTTTATACGCTCTGTAAAAACTTCAATTTGATCTTCATAATGAGCAATCCGCTGTTGAAGCTTCAGAACTTCCTTTTCAGAATACTTATTGTATCTCTCCTTCAGTTCCTGTACATATTCTGAGTCTGCCTCCAAATCAGCTTGTTGTTCCTGTAATTCCTGAAGTTTCTTTTCGTACTCAAGTTTTTTCTTTGAATACGCTTTTGCTTTCTCCTCATATTCATGAGTTAATTCAGCTCTTTTCTTTTCTATTGCAGCATCAGCCTCATGTATTTTAGTAAGTTTCTTTTCTTCAGCATCAACTCTTTCAAGATGAGCCTTTTCAAGTTCATCATCTATCTTCTTTCGCTGAACTTTTATATATTTCTCTAATTCTTTTTTCTGCTTTTCCTTATCATCTTCCCACTCTGCATATATTGCATCTTTTTCCTTTTCACGGATAGAAACCTCATCATCTTTAATTCTCTTTATTTCTTCGGCAACAGCTGTTTCACATCGTTTTTTAACTTCTGCCTCTGCGTCAACCAGTTCTTTCTGACGCTTTTCCTGTGATTCTTTTTCTTCCTTTAACTCTTCTTCCTTCAGCTCTAGCTCAACTTGTCTAACATCCAGGTTATCCTTTTTTACGTTGTAATCTTTCTCGAGATCTGCTTTTAGAATTTCTAATTCAGTCTTATTATATTCAATTTGCTCTTCTAATTCTTTTACTTTTGCTGCAACTCGCTCGTCTGTAATCAAAGCAGCTTCTATCTTATCTTGTTGCTGTTGCTTGAGTTTTTCAACCATATCTGCTTTCCCATTTCCAGATGGCATCAGCGGTTTCTTTGGTTTCCCCATTATTTCTCCTCCATAAATCTGTTATAGATAGCACGAAGTACATTTTCAAACTCTTCGTATTGCTGGATTACTATTTTTTCTGTAAATTTAATGTCTGCTATCGCATCACCACCATGAGATGCCGCTGTTCCATCTCCCTTTTTCTTTTTTAGATTTGAGGTTAATTCCTTTAGTCTAATCGGAAGTCTTGGAATATTGCGCAGCAAATCCATAGATTTTCCTGATTTATCGTTCCACGCATCCATCAGAATTAATGCAAAGAAAGCAGTTGCATATCCATCTTCACTACTGGTACTTATCATGTTTTTATACATGTTGAAGCTTGAGTACTCGCTATATACATTATCTTCTAAAAAGGGATATGACTTGACAAGCATGCGCAGATTTTCTTTGTACTGATCATATTCTAGCTCTTTGCACTTAAACAAATAATCATTCTTTTTCACCATCAATCGAAGACCTGCTTCGTATGCCGTTCTCAAAGATTGAGCAAAATTTATCGATTCATCTTCCCCATTCTCAAATCGGTTTTTGCATACAGTGAGTCTGCTTATAGTTTTCTTTACGGCTTTAAACTCTTGATCATTACAAATAAATGGAAATTCATTAAATAAGTCAATATTCAAATCATTTCCAAAGGCGACATCCTCCTTTAGTTCCTCTTTCTTCAGCATCAAGAACAGCTGTATTTCATCTTCGAAATCACTATTGCATGTTCTCATACGATTGATTACAGTTCTGAACCAGTCATCCATTCTATCTCCAAACGGCGAGATTACAATTATCTCATCCGGAGAATTTCTATTTATCGCAATGTAGCCCCTGGCAAAATACTTTTCAGGTGTATCATCTAGAATAGTAATTTTTTCTACTTCTTTCTGCTTTATTTCTTTCTGTTCTTCCTGCTCTTTATCTGCCAGAGTCTGAACTGCAATATCCTCATTATAGGAACCATCATCATAAATCGATTCCCATTCCACCTCATCTTCAAATGGAATAAAATCATCAAGAGGCGCTTTTTCCAATTGTTGCTCTGTCATATCAATAGTATTGTTATTAGAAATGAATCCCTTGCGTCTATTAATGCATAATCTCCCCCAATATCTTATTGCTGTCTTTATTGCTGCACTTCTTGGTTTTTTGTTCGAGTAATCTTCCAATTTGATTTTCAAAACATTTTCATCTTCGACATAAAAATCCGGAAGTTTTGTTATATCAAAAACTGGAACAATACTTTTTGTAACCATGTCTTGAATCATATATATTTTTTTATTTTTCTTTGATACTTCTAAATCAGATCTATAAGGATTAGAAAACTTATTCAGTAATTTTTTCCCTTCCTTCGATAAGGTCAGTGTCTTGTATCTTTGATCAAAATACTCTAAATTTGTACACTTAGCAATTGCCGCCTCTACTAGTTCTTTACTAAATCCCACATCATTACACAGCACTTTTGTTATATCTGCATATCCTTTATTAACCAATTCCAGAATTAAATGCTCTAAAATATTTAATTGCTGAATTTCACTCTCTGGAATATAGCAAGTCCATACAGCTACAGGCCATGCAAATGCTTTTCTTTCATTTACACTGACATTTCTCGTATTGGATCCGAAATCATACATTCTGATCATAATACACCACTCTCCTATGTTTACTGACACTTCTTATACATTTCATGAAGTGCTTTGATATACTCTTTTTCTCCGTCAAATGCAACCGTCTTAGAATCTCCCACTGCAACTAATAATCTTTTTGCTCTACTAAATGCAACACACAATCGATTATCATTATTTAGGAATCCTACTCTTTTTTTCATTTCAGTTTCTTCATTTGAACGAACAACAGATAAGAGTACAATATCAAATTCCTTTCCCTGAAATGCATCAACTGTTCCTACACAAATACGGTAAATATCACTTGGAAATTTTGCATGTACCATATCATTTAGCAACTTAGCCTGCGCACTATAAAAAGTTATAATACCAACCTTATATTCTGAATTTCTTGCTAATATAAGCGACAGCTCTTTTTCTAGTCGGTCTACTTCGCACTTTCTAGTTACACTTTGACGTTTATACTCTGCTGGATACTCATCACTTCGCGGTAAATCAATCCATGCAATCGCTCTGTTATCATACAAATTTAAGCCATGTTCTTTATCCTCCGATTTACATAATGTCTCTAGTTTTCCATCATAGAAAACATTTACTAAATCACATATGTCCGGATGCATTCTATATTGTTCACTCAACATAGCGGTTCTAGTAATTCCAAGCTTTTTATCTTCCTTGGATACTCCATCATTCAGTCTCATAAATAATGATTCTTCCAATACTTTTTCTACATCGTATTTTACACTCTTCTTCATTACAGCCTGAACGACATCCTTCTCAACCATATGCGGCAACTGTTTATGATCTCCCACTAAAATGATTTTCTTTCCCATTGACATTGGAATCAACAAATCTAGTGGATTCGATCGTGCTGCTTCGTCGACAATAACATAGTCATATTCTTCAGCAAAACCAGCCATCGAAGCACTTAAAAATGGATTGGCTGCCTGCTGACAAGTAGCTGCATTTATTTTTGAATAAGAGCGTATTAACTGATCGACATTTAGGCTGTTTGTTAGTTCTTGCTTAAATTCCCAAATCAAATTCTCAATCGCGGACGTCTCTTTATCACCACTTGCTACTATCTCAAGCCTAATTGCTTTGATTACGTCATTTATATCCCTATCAATAAACTCATCATTAATAACTGCTAACTCAGGGAAAATTGCTTCTATACGATCACAATCATCCCGCAACATAATCAGATACTTATCGAGTTCATTACAATCATCTGTTATTCTCTTTAATTTTCTCCAATACTCTGGTATTTCCACGTCGATATCACAATCATATTTTAAGTATTGCTCCAATTGCTTTAATTGGCTAACTCCATCATCCAAAAATGCCTCTTTAGTTAACCTTTGTCCATGTATCAAACACCCAATTGCAGATCCATCTCCACTACTTTTATTCTTTGATTCTATCTCAGCTAACACCTTTGTATATTTGTTTACTAAATCTGCACTCAAATCCAACAATTGTACCTGCTTATAGCATTCTATAAGCAACTCGTGTTTTTCTGAAAGCTCTGAGCTTTCTTCTATCCTTACAAGCTTCTCAAAAATTTCTCGAACTACACTTCTTGAATTTCCATCCTTTTTTTCAAGCCAACTTTCACAGGAAAGAATCATGGAATCAATCCAATCATAGATAATCATACTTTCATCTTCTTTCCCTTTTCTCGCCGACACTCGATTAACAGGAATACCCCCATAATCAATAGATTCAACAGCATTATCAACAGCGTCATGCTGTGTTGAAGTAATAAGTATTTTAGCCTTGCTATCCCATAGTTCGGCAATTCTTCTAACTATAGCGCGAATAACTGTTGTCTTCCCTGTACCAGGTGGTCCTTGAATAATGGCGATATCTGGAGTATTAATTGCCGTATCGATAGCCTGCTTTTGCTTTTCTGTAAAATGCAAATCCTTTCCTTCAAAGATTTCTTTTTCAAGGCTTACAGATACCGGTTGATACTTTCTTCCGACTACTCCTACTTGGGCACCACCCTGGATTATATTCTTTAAACCTGGCATCTTACACTTATTTGCTAAAATGTTTTTTTCAGCTTGTTCTCGTCTTTTCTTTTGAATCGCAGAACCAGATATACTCGGAACCAAATACCCTTTCACAGGTACTGCTCTTGAAGTATCCATATCCTCTTTAATAATAAATTCCGGTGTGTTTACACATGAAAAGTCTATTTCAGTTCCAACAATAGTCGCAGATCGTGGATTGTAATCCATTGGATGCTCCAGATTAATATTTGCCAATACAGCATAATACATGTTGTCTACACAAAACTCTCTTCTTGTATAGCCTCCATCAATTGAAAATATAATCATGCCATTCAAATAACGAAAATTCTTATATTTAATCACACCCATCTCTTCTGCTTGCAATTTTATACTTTCATACTCTAATTCATTGTATATGTTCCAAAGATCAATAAACTCAGCATCTGAATGAATTAACTTTGCATACTGTTCATTGGCTCTTGCCGTCAATATAGCTCTATCTGTAAGTTCGTTAACAATTTCGATTGAACCTGACAACAATGCTATTGGGAAGTCAATTCTAGCTCTATTGGTTCTTTTTCTAATTTGTGTAATATGTAAATATTTTTGTGGTGTCTGTGTAATTGTAAAAGAATACTTATCTCCCACTATTTCAAGTGATTCACCATTATTTCTTGTTGAATACGCAAATGCATAGCTACCATTTTCATTAACAATAATTTGACTCTGAATCTCTTCCACTGCTCTATCAAGCTCAATGTCATTTGCTCTTAACTCCGCCGTTATAGACTGGTCGATAATAATACGCAATGGATTATCGTCGTCATATTCAACAGACTCCGAGAACTCTAATAATGTCAATGAAATATAGTTCTCTTCTATCTTATCTACTCTTAAAAGAGCTCTTCCATATGAGCTACTTACTTCTGCCTTTACGTCGGATTCTTCTGCTGCTATTTCTACACGTAAAAACACGCCTTTCTCAGATATAATGAATAGTTCATCTTGTAGTAATTGATAATCTACAAGGCCATTTTTTACATGAATCTCAGCATCCTCTAATATTACAGTAAAACAATATTCCTTGGAGAATTTTATTCGCTTACTATTCATTTACTTCCCTCCCGCTTTATTAAAACAAACTTACTGATCTCAGTAGTTCCGTAAAATTTTTCTATCATTTTTGTATCTATGAATTCACTCTCGGTAGTAACATCAATATTCTTTTCCAAAAAAAGAAAATAATCGCCCGGTTCCTCATCAATGATAACTGATCCTGTAACTCCTTTTTTATAGGGAGCAACTGATCTAGGTGATGTAAACTTAGAATCACTCAATGTAATTTTATTATTTACAAGATTTATAACAGCAAGCTTCCCATCTTTTGTTCTTGCAACTGCCGCAAGCGAACCATCTGAATCAATTGGAATATTCTCATCAAAAAAGCTTCGATTTATATACTTCATTTCTTTAGTAACAGCCATAAATCCAGCAATATCAGAATATACATCCAATGGTTTCAAATCATTCCCTCCATCTAGTGGGATTAGTATTTTCCCTTTGGTTCTAACCATATTTCTGCTCGTCAACAGGTAGATACTGCTAGCCTTTTTATCACACATCGGGCACTTGCAAGATGCATCTGTATAATAATACTCAGCATCACACCCCGGATGATCACATTGAACTGTAATGTTTCTTGCATGAGCACATGCCTTCATAAATTCCATCAATGTAGGCCTTCTACAACTTTCTATTTTCCCTTCAACGAAAGTCCTTTTAAACAGTTCTTTTAATTCCTCTGTAAGAAAAATTTGTGTATTCTCAAAGTTACTATTTTTATTTTCACTAGAATTCGGATCTCCAATATACGCCAACTTCCCTGTATCAACTGCTTCCTGAACCCACTCAGGATTTGCATCTTCTGCATCATCCCCAATAAACGGATGACAAGTCGTTATCATTTTAAAAAGAAGAACAGCATATGAATATGTATCTGTCACTGTATTTGTAATAGCAGTATGATTTCCTATTTCCGGGGCCATATAATAATTTGTTCCATCTACTAATGGCTTATAAGCACCAGAAGTGATATTATCCGAATCAATTATTGCTAGACTATTCTTGTCTCTTGAAACAAAAATATTACTTGGTGAAATATCCACATAAGCATATCCATTGATATGCAGATATCTCAGACTCTTTGCCAAAAGGTATCCTATCTGTAGCCTTTTTGTAATCCCTCCGGTTGCATTGAAAAACCAATCCCATAGATCCTCTATCTCTTCTGGCTTTTCAACATAATCATTTAATGACACATGACCTTTAGCCTCTTTCATAACATATCCTATGTATGGCTCGTCAAGTACAGCTAGTGGGAATGCTATCCTTGTCTCTTTTGGTAATTGCGCTCCTCTTTTTTGTAACCACCTATATCTTTCCAAATACTTATCACGGTCCTGTGAAGTATTAATCTTTATCAAATAGTCTTCTACAGTTCGATATACAATTCCTTGACCACCTTTATTCAAAACAGATGTAATATGATATTCTCTACCATCAACATCTTTTATTATCTTTCCAATTAAATCCGTTTCATTATTCATGTTATACCTCTTCAGTTACTGCTAAATAGCAGATTGTTTTATCGTCACTATGATTTTCTGTTTCCCAATCTGATATCCATTCTTCTAGCTCCTCTTGAAGTGCATCTGAACTGCCCTCCCTAATCACATCAAGAAAGTAATCTGGCAATGTCAGCTTTTTCTCTGGAATCAAATCATCTGCAATCCCATCTGTTGATACAATCATTATGACATCATCTTCTAAATTTACTGTTTGAACTATTTGAAACGACATAAGTTCATTTACATTAATTGAGCACATTGAATTTGTTACATTGCTAAATAAATCCTTTTTATCAATACAATCCTTGCAAATAATTCGATTACATCCTAAAAGAGCCATCCCGTCACCAATACCTCCAATTAGCACACTCCCTTTGTAATATATTGCAATGTGAACCGTTGTATCATATTGGTTAATCTCTTGCATATCATATGAGCAATTCCATTCCTCAACTATTCTTTTTGTCATAATATTTGCTACATTATCGGACAAGAACGAGTACTGTGGCAATTTAGTCAAAACCCATTGTTCAATAATCTCAGTAATCTTTTTTGCACCTTGATCAGAATATTTACAAGATCCCAACCCATCTGCAACAATGACATAGGCGAGTTCCTTGTCCTTACTTATCCCAATTCTATACGCATCCTGGTTAATATCCTTATCAACGCCTTTATCCGACAGACCTCCAACACACAACTTCTTTTGATTAAATACTAATTCTTTCTTATCACTCTTCACTATTATTTCTCCATATATATTTACTGTGTAAGACTCATTAAATAGGCTACTTCATCCTCGGTAAATTTCTGTCTCGGGTCTTCGATAATAGGCTCATTAGGATTACTACTCACAGATCGCTTACTAATTGAATATGTCACCCATTGGAAGAACTTTGTAATCGTTGCTAAATCATTTGCCTTTATAACTGGAACATCTGGATTATTAATAAATGCATTAAGCATCTTATAATTTGTTCCTTCTCCAATTCCTAAGGCAAGTTTAGGACATTTTTTAAGGCGCTCGCTTTCATGTAATCTTTTTAATGGATCCCATTCATTAAAATCAAATGCCTGTGGATTCATTTTTCCTGGGCAGTCAGATGGAAGTCCATCACTCAAAAGAATTATGGTCGGCGTATATGCTCTCTCTAGCACTTGATTGCGGTCTTCTAACATATTTATCGCTTCATCAATCGCCTGCCCCATCCATGTTTTACCAGCTGCTTTAAACTCTGGTACAACAATGTTCTCAATCTTATCTATTGGCTGAATTACTTCTACGGTATTTCCAAATGTAATAATACCTATACTAATTTTACCTTTTGCATTTTTTATTGCTGAAAACTCAGCAATCATTTCCTTTAATGCCAAATTTACCGTATTAATTTTTTCGTTTGCCATACTTCCACTATTATCAACTAACAGAAGAACTGGAAGTGCTCTTGCTTCTTTTATTACAACATCCTTTAAACCCATTTTTTTATCTCCTTTGACAATCTTATACTATCAACTTGCACCTCAATCCACGATAAAAAAACTATGCGAATTAAGAATTTAGCATATGTTCGAAATCCCAAAATTGAATGCAGTCCAAAATCATACTCGTAAGTAGCGCTTTGCATTCAATAAGTACCACCTTTTCTTACGCATACCTATCGCGTGCAGCAACTATCCTCTTATATACTTTTTTTTGGAGTTGCTTGGGTTCAATTACGGTTACATATCCTCCCAATGATAAAACATCTTTTACTATCTCTCCCTCATCCGCATTTAGATATGATATTTCCAATCTATATTTATTTTCTTCTCTGTCGTATCTTGCATTTCTGTCAAAGTAAGAAAAGATTCTAAAACACCTTTCGATTACGTGACTCACAGGTTCAACATCAAGCACCAGTGTTTTGGTGTTGTTTTTTAAGTATTCCTCATATTCTACTGATAAGTTCTCATTTGTCACATCATCTAACAAAGTAATATTTTCTAGTGTTTCCATATTCATTTTTATAAATCGATCTTGCTTTTTATCATAAGCGCACACCCGAAACTGATCGTTTACAATAGAAAACTCTATCTTTACAGGAAAAACAGACTCACCTCTATATTCGAAAACATTTGGTCTAATATTATCGTACTGAATTGCCTTACTTTCTCGTATAGCTCTTGCTATAATAGATATTGCATATTCATATTGTTTTTTTGATTCTTTTGCTCCAAAAGAAAAAATATTTTTTCTATTTATATCTTTGACTGTCCACTCCCTATTGACATGATACGTTGCCTTTTCTAGCTTACTTATAGTTTCCTCAGCTAAAAAATGTGCAATATACTCATCCTCTAATAAAGATTTTGCTGCATGCTGTTCAACCACTCCATTTCTAATTGGAAAATCAATTGGAATAATGGGTGTGTACTCATCGTCCGAATAGCTGAAAAGAATTTCCTCCCCCTCTTTATCTGCAAAAATAGTATCTATTACATCAAAATCCGGTTCACCAGATAGTCTGTTTTCTATAAGTCTATAAAGTTCTTTCTTGTTAAATGATTTCCCATTTTGAAGTAGTCGCGCCACAAACTCATAATATTTATTTTCAGTTTCATCGAATAGTTTCATATTTTTCAACCGCCTTCTTCCAGTCCTCGGCTATTATTTCATCAAGGTTGCATTCTTCACTTGATAAAACTTTTGCTCTCTCACCAAAACTTCTTATCCAAGGAATCATTTCGTTTGGATCTCGTAGCTTTATTCTGTATTCATATACTCCATCTTTGATTTTTTCTATTGTTCCACTATGTCCTTCTCTTTGTATTCTTCGTAAAATATAATCTTCACGCTCTTCATCAAAAAAGAACGCAATCACTACTTCTTTTAAGTTTTCATCAACACCAGATGTACACCAACATTCCTCAAGAAAACAATCATCACATAACAAAGAATCTTCTGGTTCTGTCTGTTCTATCATCTCGGTAGACTCTATTTTATCAATCCGAATTAGCCTTTGCTTTTCAAATAGATAATCATAGCAATACAAGTATTGTCTTCCATATGTACTATCATGAATTATATAGATTGGAAGAATAATGGTAGACTTTTGGGTTGTCAGTTTAATTTGCATCCTTGTTTTCTTTTCACACCCTTTAAGAATCCCAAGCAAAATGTCATTATCAAGACAATTAAATAAGTGACTATGTTTAAATGCAAATGTACTTTTCGGTCTAATATGAATTCCGCGTTCGCATTCGAGGTAGAGATGGAGCTTTTGTTCCAAAAAATAATATGGCATTTCTAACGGTGATACATTTTTCAAAAATTCCAAAAAAATACAAATATCCGCTAATTCTTCATTTGTAAAATCAGACCATATATCACTTGCCAAACCATAGTTCACATTACGACCATCTTTTCTGCTGGTGATATAACCTTTTTCAACTAACTCATCTAATTTTACTCGTAAGTTGTCCTTTGTAAAAATTACAGAATGGTTCAAAACAGGTAATTTATCCAGCAACTCAACTGCCGTCATTTCTTCTGTTTCATTCAGTAATTGCTGAACGAAAAAAAATGACATAATGTCAAGAGCTGTGAAAGATTTATTTCTATATGTTTCAGCCAAATAATTTTGCGCACTTTCACCCATATCATAAGAGCAGTATAAAATAACCTTCTTATCTACCCTTCTCTTTCTTACAAACTTATCAGGTAAATATGAGCTAATTCTCCTTTGTTCGTTATCATACTTTCTTCCGCTCATTCCTTTTCGAATAAAATCATCTCTTGAAAAGCATCCAAAAATATATATATCTCTTAATACTGGCCGTATATTCTCATAGTCTCTAATCAATAGATTAGATTTAGATAATGCCATTATCTAAAACCTCCTTTATTTGAGATTTAATATATTTCCCACTTCTTATTCTGCCATCAGCCGGCTTTTTTGCGTTTGCTGGAATAGCCCATGACTTACCAAACTTAGTTACCCCTTCAATTCGTCCAGTCTCACAAAGAGTTCTGATGCGTCTAGTTGAAATACCCCATAATTCTGTAGCTTGTACTAATGTAATATAATTTTCCATGTGTTGTTCCTCTTAAATGAAAAAAGCCATTGAGCTCCTTAAACTCAATGGTGTGATCCATCCATACAATATAACTGGTTGTCACGTTTCAGTTCCAGTACGTCTCTTTTATAATTATAATCCCTTTGCGGAACGATATCAATTTTTATTTATGCAATATTAGTGTTTTTTACCAAAATCCATTTCAGTAAACTGAATGCATTCTCCTCGTCGCTATAACAAATAAAATAAAAAATTTATTCTGTCGTGGCAACAAAAAAAGGTCTTACCTAATTGGCAAGACCGAATACTCAAATAGACGTTATATAAAAGAGAGTATACCCCTCCTTATACACATTCTCGTATTAGAAAACCCTCTGATTTTCTGCATCAGAAAGCTCTTTTGAGTCTTTTCATTATTTATCAATCTTAATATTAATAGTCTTTAGAGTGGCATCCTTATTCAAAATAGTATTCTCCGATGTCACCGATATCTCATCTGGAATAGAATCTGCATTATTTTTCTTGCCATAGATTTTATCAAAGAAACTCTTCCCCGTTTTTCCAAGCCCCAAATATTTAGGACATCGCATTTGGCCCAGATCAGGATTCCACGAATATCTCTTATGATATTTTGGACAAGTCTTCCACATAGGCATCATTGTCATATTAAATGCAACTCCTGGTCTATTCTATGATTTCAAACTTACATCCGTACTTTCGACAAGAAGCACTTACCAACTATTGTCAGTAACCTCATTAATATCTGTAAGCACCGAGTCTACCCATATTGCTTTCATTATTGTCCACAAATTACTTAATGACTCGCTCAATAGTTTTGTATCCGCGCTTACTTGATCCATTATTTCGTTTTTCTCAGATACTGTATTTAACATTTCTATCAGCACTGCAAGTCTCTCTAGGACATTTTTAATATCTGTAAGACTTTCTTTTCCATTGGCATTTACTTTACATAATTCTTCATTTACAACTTTAAATGCTTCGTTTATACCCGCTCTGTTTTTTGCTCCTTCATCAATCATTAAACATTTATTTTCTTCAACTGCACTATGAAGATATGTATTTAATCCCCTAATTGCCTCATTCACTTCAATAACCTTCGCACTCATAGCAGCTATATTAACTTTTATAACTTCAATCTCAGAGCAAAAACGATTACTTATCTCAGATGAATGTAAAGAAATGACCTCTTCCAAATATTTTTTATTCTGCTCAGCTATTATTTTGTTTTCATTTCTTAACTCTAGTAACTCTGTCTGAAGTGATAGAAAATCTTTTTTACTAATCAATCCAAGTTTTGACCACAAACTCATTCAACTCACGTCTCCATTTCTAACACATTAAGTATACATTCTGCTGATTCCATTATAGGGGCACATTTATCTCTTAATGCATCTATATCAATCATTCCTTCATTTGCTTCTTCTTCAAGTTTCTCCATTTTTTCTATACTGCTCTTCATTTCTTTTTCTTGATTGGTTATTCTTGTATCCAATCTAGATGTAAACTCACTCATTATATGCTCGGCATATTTTTTGAGTTTTTTATTAAACTCAACCTCTGCTCTCTCTATTATACTTTCTGCCTTCATTCCTAAAGCATCTGTTTTTGCTTTTCCTGGTTGCATTTCAAGCACTTTAAGAAACTCGGAATCATTCTTCGAAAGATGCTCCTTTACATATTTCATAACTGTTCCTTCAAGATCTCTTTTTGCTTTATTTTGTTCTTCCTCAATAATTTCAATCAAATCTGGAAATCTAGTTTTGGTCTTGGTCTTTAACCCATCAAATATAGTCGAAATATCCATCATACACTTCTTTTCTGTTTTATTAACATCTGGCTGTATAGAATCCCTAAAATCAGCCAATACTTTATCAACATCAATCTGATCCTCTATACTACGTGAATACTCCTTTTGTCCAAGTCCAAAAAAATCCTTTACCTTTTCCACTTTATCGCATACCCAATCCCATGCACTTCTGAAAAAGCCCATTATTTAGCCCCCTTTCTTTCTAGAGACTCTATTGCACGAAATATTTCATTTTTTAACTTATCAGCTTCTCGCTTAATCTCATCACTTTCATCTTGTAAAGATTTTTTTTCAATGGACATATTTATAATTTGTTTACGCAAAGCTTCCGCTCCTTGTACGGCCAAATCAATTTGCTTTTCCTGCTCCGTAAGATCCTTCTTGCAAATGTTCATCATTTGTTTTTTACATCTAATATAAAGTCCCTGTATATCAGCAATTTTTAGCTCACGATACTTTTCAATCAAATTGTTTTCAAGCTTCCCCCTTAATGCATTGATTCCTGCATTTATCTCAAGAAGTGCACGACTTTCTTTATCATAAGATAATCTGTTAATATCATATCTGCGACTGTCTACCACTCTCTTGACATAGCTTTCCAAGGCTGAATACTCATTATCTGAAAACATTTGCGGATTTTCTCTTTCTTCATCTGATAAACTAAGCCATCTTCTCATCAGTATATCCATCTTTGCAGATGTCAAAATAATTCTATTTCGAACAGTTCTCTCATTCGTATATCGCTTGGCTTCAATTAATTGCTTCACCCATAAGGAAACTATTTTCTCACAATCCTCATCTTTATCTTTCAAGTCTTTTTGAGTTGCAACAATATATGCTTTCTTTGCGTCAGTGCAATCTAATACAGTTGTTATTATTTCATTTCCTTCATCCGTAAGTGCAGCTGTTGGAACAGCAATAAGCACAGCATCTGCTTTTTTAATATAATCACGAGTTATATCGGAACGATATTTAACAGGATCTTTTAATCCAGGAGTATCTACAAAAACAACCTCAGCTGGCATATTAAATATATGTCTGTCTATTCCCACCTCAACTTCTGATACAAAAAGGTGTTCATCTGTTTGTGAAGATGTATATTTCTTTACAATTTTCTTCAAATCTAAAAGATTCTTACATTTAATAAACAAATCCTCATGTCCAACCCATTCGTTTTCCATCTTAATAACAGATGGGTCTTCAAGTTTTGCTCTTAAGCTTGACTTTCCGACTTGTTTACTAATTCGAGCACTATCTTTTAGCTTCATCCATTGTTTTTTATCATGAAACTTGATATTTATGTAGAACCCATCTGTAGATCTGAATTTTGTTAATGTGGCAGTTTCTGGATTAACCTCTACAGAGGCAATTTCAGCACCCATCAATGCATTCATGAGGTAAGATTTTCCTGCCTTCATTACACCCACAATTGCAATTTGAAACTCTGCATTTTTACACTTAAGGATAAGTTTTTCAATATCCCCTGATATTTCTTCTGTATATCCTGGCAAATGCCCCAATTCAGCTAGTAACTTAACTTTTTTTAACACTCTATCTGTTTTTTGCGCAGTAATACTCCAAATAATATCTTCAGATAATGTATCATCCTTTACTATTTCAGAAATCTTTTTTATCGCTTCTATAGTACTTTCGCTAGATGTATCTCTCTTTAAAGGATGAATGTATCCACATGAAGGACACACTCGCTGCCAAGTCAAAATCTCCTTTTGGCATTCTGGACATCTAACTTTAGCATACTCCTCCATCTTAGATATCCTTGTATTTTGAACCGACAATTCTTCCTTATATTGCTTATAAAAAGCAACAATGGCTTGTCTAACCATTAGCACTCCAGCTGCAATATCATTTTGATTCTCTTTAAGTTCAACATATACATCGCTTATTCTGTCATTAATAGCCAACATTAGTTTTCTATTATTAGTACATTCAAGCATTACTCGATTAATCACACCTTGTGCAGCATACAAAGCATTTGTATTATCCTTTAAAATTGCATTTTGTAATCTCTGATTTTTTCCTGTGACATTCCCTACAAGTCTTTTAAAAACCCCTTGGTTACTAAGAGCTGATGATCTACTCTCAGCTGAAGATAATAGTGCAGTACACTCTAGGGTAAGTTCACAAATTTCATCCATATTTTCCCTTGATTTTTCTACCATCTGATTAACCAAAGCATTCACTTCTTTTTCACTTACTTCTGTCAATAAACCAGCAGAAATAATTCTCAGTTCGTCCTTCATTTTATTTCTCCTTCATCAGTTCAACATAAAGATTATCAAAATCATCCGTAAACATACTTTGTTTAATTAACTGTTCCTTCTCTATAAGTTGAACTCGCTTTCTCTCAAACTCCATATTTTTTTGTTGAGCAACCTTTAGCATTTTTTGATTCTCCGCCTTCAAAACAAGCATATCAAGTAATGGTTGCATTATTCTTTTTGCATCTTTATAACCAGTATCAATTCTTTTTGAAGAACCATCCGCTGTAAAATCCAATGTTCCAGTAAGTGCATTGCCCAAATCTGTACTGGGAACTATCTCAATAATATTAGATTTAGGAAACTGGTTTTTATCAATCACAGCATCTTGACTCAAGTGAATGATGATAATATTTTCAACTCCAGTTTCATAAACTGGCTGAATAGGTATGTTATCACCAACGATAGGAACACCACCGTCACAATACTTCTCGCCTTCGAACTCTTCATTTGGGAAAATAATAGGTATTGCTGATGATGCCAATAACAGCCGAGTTATATCTTCATTACAATACTCATTCAGCTTAAATCGTCTTACTTCCATATTAGGACATTTCAGACATGTAATAAAGCAAGGCAATCCACTTTCACGCAAAAGCTGAAAATTTAGGCCATCCGAAATCATGGAAGCCAGTCCATCTCTAGAAAATAAATAATCAGCACGAATTCGAGTCAACATCATTTGCGCGATTGTTTCCACCCCAGTTATGGTTTTCGATGCCACAATCGAAGATGCTTTCCCTAACCCTTTCAGCAAAGGATTACTCATAATAAGTCCATTTATAGCTAACCACTTAATAATATCTTCTGGCGATACTTTCTTCGGTGTTAGTATCTTATCTGGTTCAATATTTAGCCATAAATCTTCAGCCAACTCATAGCTACTTCCAGTAAACAAAGCAGCATTTAGCGCTCCAACAGAAGTCCCTGATACAGCACTTACATACGCCTCTAACCCCATCTCATGTAAATATTTCCACACACCTATTTCATAGGAGCCTTTACCTCCTCCACCAGCAAATACCAGACCTATGCCCTTCATTCTTTTACCTCATTTCTCTAGCTTTTTCAAATTCAACTTCTTTCACAAATATGAGTTTCTCTGCCAATAATACAGAAAGAAATATCTTCCTGAATTAATTTTTTTCTCTGCATGCCATTTAAATTCTCAAACAAGTAAATTGGTTTGATCTCGTATAACTTTACTTCCGAATCAATTTTCAAAATATCTTTAGTAGAAAATTTCTTATTAACAGGAACAGTAATGTATGTAAAAATAGTTCCATTTATTTCTTGTTGATTTTCTACTTCAAATCCGTATTCTGTTATAAGTTTTTTCGATTCATTACTAAGATTACTAACTTGTACGCACTCATTTTTCAAATCATCTACTAAGTTATTAACCAATAAAAGTTTTAAGAGACTTTCTATGTTATCTAACCTTTTATTTAACATATTTGTAGATTCAAAAAAAGAATTATCTTTTTTCATACGCCTCCCGTTAAGGGATATATAAAGTCTATCAAAAAGCGATGACATCCATTGTCAACCTAATCTTTTTCCTTTATATACTTCCCACTCTTTATTCTTTCGTCTTTCGGTTTCTCTGTACTTTCCGGAATCGACCATTAGGTTCCGAATTTCACCGCAACCTCTATTTTTTTCTTCAAGATATAACGTATTGATACGTTTTTCTTTCATTCCACTAGTGTTATTCTGCGTTTTACACATCTCCCAGTTTTCCCGTTTAAAAGCAAATTAAAAGAAGGTACTGGATAGAGTATTCTGATGCATTCTACGTCAGATCGTTCTATTCAGTACCCTCTTGTATTATCATAGCTTTACCCATTGGTGAAGCAATAGAAATCCTCCATCCGCCAGTATGATTTCTGTCTCATGAAAACGTCTTTAGTAAAGCACATACCTACAAGTTTATGATAATGATTTTTATTGATTCTGCAATCATATTTCACAAGATTTCTACAATAAAACAATTAACTAACTTCCATTTCATCAACTGACCTGTACTTGTGGAACTTCTGGAGCAGATTAAATATATCAAAACCAACAATCCACATACAGGTTAATTAGTAAGATAGCTATGAGATACACTAATGTTTCTTCTGATTCTGACTATTTAAAATATTTCAATATTGGTTTTCCAAAAAACGGGTTCCCTTCCAACTTTAATCAACAACAAATATTGTATCTCAAAATAGCTCAATTAGCAACAAATTATCATTATTTTCCACATTTTTTAGTATAAGTACAGTAGTATAATACAGACTTTTGTAATTATTTGTAACCTCAGATAATGTCTGTAAAGATCTTTTCACTGTCCGCCAAACCATCTTTTCCATGCCAATCTAAGCTACACATTCTTTAGTTTCTAGCCTTACCCAATAAATCCCTTATCTACCCATATATGTCTATCGTTTTGAGAAGCTTCTAATTAATGCTTTGATACACTCCTCTTGCTCATTAGAATAATGTGATGACTGCTGCTTTCCAAACAAAATGTATTCCACAGAACAATCCAATAACTGCGCCAAAACATATAATTGCGGAATGGTACAGTTCGCTCTTCCAGTTTCAATACGAGACATTTGATTTTTGCCTATTCCTAAATAGGCAGCGACTTCCACTCCTGCTATTCCTTTTGCAAGTCTTGCTTCCTGAATGCGTTGTCCAATCTCACACTGCACATTTTTATCAAATTCTCTAATCTCTTCATATTTCATATTAAAAATCCATCCTTTCGTTTGTCTGGCTCGATAAACGTTTAAGGATGGAAAATTACTCCTACAGATATATAATTTTTTGCAATAAAAAAGGACGCATGAGAAAGTCCAGTCCTTAAACTGGTTTCTTTCCCATGCGTCCACGGTGAGTCCGTCTTAACAAGCATCAGCCTTGCCGTAATTCAGTACGTCTCCCATATCATGAGGCCTTCATTAAATTGTCTTTGTCATATAGCAATTGCTATATCTGATGTTAACAGTGCTCTGACTCTTTTAGATATATATTTTCCCCTCATTATCTGCTCGGGCAATCAACATTCCCTCTGTGTACTTTTTCAGAACCATTACTCTGGTACATCTATTTGTATGGCATCTGATAATCATGCCTGGTAAAACAGGTGCATCATCATTACCCGTAAGTAAATATGCCATTTTCATACTTTTTCTACATTTCTTACAATAAAATTCAATTTGTTTTAATTCTCTCATCGTTCAGTCTGCTCCTTTACAATACAAAATCATCAGTAACATTTTGTACTTGAAAGGAAAAGGGAATCACCTTTGCAAGCTTATTTGGTGGGAGTTCCGTTGCATACCTGTCTAATATACCCCAACCATATGCTGATCTTCGAAGCCAACTGATTACATGTCACCACACATAATCAGGCTCCGGTTTTCCCTTCTACAAACCAGAGATTGTTATCCTCATAAAAAAGATAACTTTCTCTTCCATCAACAACACATGTATATCTCATTCCTACACCACCCGCCTTCATACTGGCAGCTCGACGCATATCTTTTACACGCTGAATCTCATATACTTTGCCATCTTTCCAAATAAAACTTTTCGGTGTTAAAACACCTTCTTTGGAAAACTCAGCAGTAACATCTACATATACCTTTACACTCTCCATGCTACAACCACCTCCTCACATTATTTCAATTGCTCTTGGACTTCCTTCTACTCGGCGGATATATCCCTTTTCTTCTAATTGCTTCAAATAATGATGTGCACTAGATGCTGAAGCAAGTCCCGCCATTTCTGCAATTTCTCTTACAGTTGGCGGAAAACCATGTGCCTTTAGGAAATCACATAAAAAATCATAGATTTTATTCTGTTTATCGTTTAAATCGTATCTCATATAGCCATACTTAAATACCTCCTTTTAGCCAAAATATCCGATTGGATGAGTCGTATGATCCTCTTTTGCATTCACAGAAGAGAGAATCTTATCACGATACATAAGTCCTCTTTGAACACTATAAAATCCAAATCGTCGTCTTATGGTATCTACTGCATCATCCAATTTCATCTGTTTTTCTCTTTGCTCTACACTAGAAAACAAATCCATCTGTTCCCAGTAATTGTCGTTGACAAGATCTGCCCCTCGAACTCCTACGCTTCTGATTGGCTTTCGCCAGTTGTAATTTTCCTTGAATATTCGATACGCTTCGGTTGCAATCTCCCCAGTAATATTCGTGGCATGATCAATCTTATGCTGTCTGGTAAATGAATAAAGTTCATTATCCCTGACACTGATTTCCACCACCCTGCACTTAAATCCATTATCTCGAAGTCTTGCTGCAACACTCTCTGCAAGAATGTAAAGAATAATTTTTACATCCTCATCATTCTCTAAATCTCTTTGAGTAGTAGTGCTATTTCCAATAGATTTAATTGGTGCATGTGTATGTTCCATTTTTACAGGTGAGTCATCATAGCCATTCGCAAATCCCCAGAGAATACCACCCATCTTGCCAAGATGTGACATTAATAAATGTTCGTCTGTTTGTGCTAAGTCTCCAATAGTCTTGATTCCAAATCGTGCTAACTTCTGATTGGTACTCCGTCCTACATATAAAAGATCAGATACTGGAAGTGCCCATGCTTTGCTTTTGAATTCATCTTCGTACATAGTTGTAATGGCATCTGGTTTCTTATAATCAGAACCAAGTTTAGCAAAAATTTTATTAAAGGATACTCCAATACTAACGGTTATGCCTAATTCTGATTTCATACGATTGCTAATTTCTTTTGCTATCTTGTATCCATCACCTTTTAATGAACCACTGGCGGTCACATCCAACCATGATTCATCCACTCCATACGGTTCTTGTAGATCCGTGTATTCCCCATATATCTCATGAGCCATTCTGGAAAATCGCAAATACAAATCCATTCTTGGTGAAACAATGTTGAGTTCTGGGCAAACCTGCTTCGCCTGCCAAAGTGCCATACCTGTTTTCACACCGTATTTTTTAGCTATATAATCTGCGGTTAAGACTATTCCATGTCTTGCTTCGGGGTCTCCGCCTACAGCCAAAGGTTTTCCATTCAGCTCAGGACGATGCAAATGTTCTATTGCCGCATAACATGCGTTAATATCTGAATGCAATATGACTCGTTTACCCATCTCTCATCACCTCGTTTCTTTTCAGAAGTTACCAATTATATAATCAGAACTTTTTATTGACAATTCGGAAGTTCTGATATATGATTAACCAGAAGTTACTTAACAAACATGATTATATCATCAAAAAGAAGTTTGTCAATAGTTAATCGGAAGTTACAAAAATAAAATTTTTCTTCCTGGAAAGAAGGTAGTAACATGACTTTTGGTGAAAAAGTAAAAGAGGCTCGATTATTAAAAAATCTATCCCAGACCGAGCTTGCGGCAATAACAGGTATTTCAGAGCGTTCACTCTATACCTATGAACAACTAAATACACTCCCAAGAAAAAGTAATATCAGGAAACTGGCAGATGCGCTAAGTGTATCTGTATCTTATCTGGTAGATGATGAAGAAGCTGATAAGCAGAAAAATATTGAGAATGAAGACTTTCTCGATACTGTCAAAGACAAATTCGGTTATAAGGGTGCAAAAGAGGCAAAAGATGTATTAGACCGTGCTGGAGAGCTTTTCGCTGGTGGCGATCTTGATGATGATGCCAAAGAGATATTCATGCAATCATTAATGCAGGTGTATATTTCATCAAAGAAAGAAGCATCTGAAAAATTCTCCAGAAAGAAAAAAACGAAGCCGCCAATTGACGAGTCCGTTTAATAGGACAGTATTTTTGCTACTGTTATAATAGCAAAATGCCAAAATATTTTTGAAGGAAGTGATACCAAATGACAATTGATTACATTGTTAATGTGGTAGATGCTCTGGTCAAGAAAGCAGGTAGCCGAGATCCCTTTGTTATCTGTGAAGTCCTGGACTATAAATTGCACTATATAGATTTACATCAGAGACTGAAAGCCTACTACTTCTATCAATCACGCATTAATAATATCGTAATTGATGAGAATATCATGGAACTATTTCGTCCCATACTGATTGCCCACGAGCTAGGACACGGTATGCTTCACAAAGAGATTGCCATGATGTCCGGCTTTCAGGAATTGGAAGTATTGGAAAAAAGAGCTGATAAGCCTATGGAATACGAAGCAAATCTATTTGCAGCTGAGCTTCTACTCGAAGACAAAAACGTTCTAGAAACATTAAATGAATATACCTTTTTTGAAACAGCAAGCATTTTAAATGTCCCTGCTGCTCTACTTGATTTCAAATTTGCAATCCTAAAAACAAAGGGTTACCGTATTAATGATTTGCAAATAGCCAAGTCTCATTTTTTAAAAGAGGATCTAGGAGCTTATGGGGGTAATAATTCCCATGATTGCTAATGCATTTATAAGAATGACGAAAGCTTGACCAGACGAATCATATTCTCTGGTCAGCTCTGTCTTATAAACTCTATGAGTTGCAGATTTCATGGCTGTTTTTCTTCTATAAAATATTTGGAGGATTTGTCTTTCTTCCAGTCCAACCCATACCTCTAGCCCATTCTTTCATAGATTCTTTTTCTTCTAAATCTTCTCCGTGAAGAACTTCAAGCATATTACAATATCCATAAATTCCACCAATATCATCGCATACTGGCAGTGCATCTGCATCCACGCATACTGGTCGGTGTTCTTCCATTGGTTCTATTGGGTTTCCAGATGCTTTATACTTCTCCTTTGTCTCATAACATGCCGTCGCAGTTATTTTTACATTCCAATCGTCACCATAATCGTACCAGTAACGGATTGCATTTAGAATAGGTGATGTGACTGGAGCAAGACATATCTCTTCCTTTTCTGAATTTTTCAGTATTAGTCTATTAGAAAAATCCCAAGAATCAAAGTTTTGTATCATTCCTGGCATAAGTAAAATGTCATAGATTGGAAGTCTTTCTATTAGTTCATCAAAGCCACCTTCAAAAGTAATGCTGTCTGCAAGCTCTGTAATTGTCACCTCTGTAATTGGCGCAATGCGTTTTATCATATTTGCTTTTGCGTCCTTATCTCCTGTTTTTTCAGTAAGCTCTCTGCATTCATCCATCCATTCTCCGAATGATTTTCTTATTTCTAAGGTAGGCTGCCACTCATATAACTCTTTTACATCCTTCTGACACCTATAGAAATATTCTCTAGTTCCTCCATAATAATATGGTCCGGTATATTTTTTCCTCATCCAGTTTTTCACACTAATCCCAGCTTTATAATCATCATCCCAATAAATATCTTCATAATCTTCACATGGAAAACGGAAATACATGCCTGCAAGTTTAGCCCAATCTGTAAGTTTCCCTGATTTAATCATCATATTATAATCATCTTCATATGGATGAAAACTGTGCAAATGACTATTCTGCCATCCGAAAGCTCTGTTTATTGCATAATGAAGTGCATGTAGAGTAATATCTCCCGGAACAATGATATCTCTTGATATATTGTTCGTCATTTTTCCATATTGTACAAGTATGCCTAATTCATTTGTTCCCAATGCCTTGTCTTCCATGTCCAATTCTAAATGAAGTCTTATGGCATAAGGGATAGGACGATCTTCTGCCAACTGTCTGGTACGTTCCTTTAATATATCTAATTTATCCATTCGATTATTCTCCATTTCTTTATCTGGATTCATATGTTGATTAGTATTTTGATTAAGCTTCTTTATTTGTGAACTTTCAGCTACATGCATTCGTTCACGATACACTTCACTTCGCACAGCTTCATCACTTCGATTGTCTCCGCCATATTGTCCTCTGCTATATGGAAGATACGATTGAACATTCTTTTCAGATATAAAAAGCTGTTTTGCAATCTCAGCAACAGATAATCCCCTTGCATATAGAGAACCTATCTGAACACTTGTATTGCTGTTCCATAAACCTTCAGTAATAAGGACACGACGTACCTTGATAGGATATGTGCCTAACTTCTTTGCTGTTTCTTTTACAGAAGAAGTTTCTTGATATAATTGAATAATCTTATGATATAGATTGTCATTTATCTCTTCCATGTGCAACGTCCTTTCATTAATATTGAGTAAATTATATATTTTATAACTTTTCGTGTCAACCTTACCTTTTCAAATTAAAAACAGAGGGAACTTTACTTAAGCATTACTATATTAAGAAGTTCCCACTTTTTTACTCTATCTCATAATCTTTGCCATCATCGGCATCTCGTGTTGAATAATTGAGGCACATTTACAACTTTCCATATAAATCATTAATACTTACAGCCAAAGAAACGGTGCTCATCTCCATGCTCTCTATCAAATTCAGCTACAATTGCATATTCCGCGAAATCTGCGCATCCGTTCCAAAGGAACGGAGCGCTATTCCGCTTGAAACTGAGCGGAGCTCAGCTGATTGATTAGTTACTGTTGTTTACACGTCTGTC
>JBQKKG010000016.1:0-50062 GCA_052116865.1 Lachnospiraceae bacterium LCP25S3_G4
TGAAATACTCGCATTCTCGCAAAAAAATGGAGTAAAATGCTCGCATTTCCTACTAACGATTATAAAGAGAAATAGCAGTAAATGGAATCCACCCTGAAATTATGCGCTTACGAATCTTCAGGCATTATATCAAATAAATTCATTTGATTCATTGTTACTCTCCTTTATCTCTTTTATATTAATATTGTTCATTTTTTCTTCATTACTTGGATATTCAAAATATCTACGTACTATCATGATACAACAAATCAAGTCCCAAAAAACGTACTTGCCTTATTTTAGGTACAAAAAATACAGCAAAGACCATTTTCTTCTTCGTCCCTGCTGCATTTTATCCTTCAATCAGAATTTTCTTTTTATCTCCAATTCAATTATCTTTCCATACTCTTGCATTTTTTGTGCGAGAATTAATCTGTACTTATAATAATTTGAATCATCTTCTTCATATGCATAAATATCTATAATCTCCTTATATGTAGCTATTATGGCATCAGCTGCACTTATATCACCTCTTGCCAATGCCTCTTCAAATAAAGGAATTGCATCTGTAAAATTTCCTTTTTCAGCTTCTTCAGCCCCTGCAAAGTAAAAGGCATCACTCGGTACGTCATCTTCAAACTCATTTCTACAGTATTTAGTATACTCTTCATATACATCTATTGGCTTCTCAGTATTTTGTACTTTTTTCAAAGCGTTATAAACAATATCTTCTAATCTTTCCGCCAGTTCATCACTTATCTTTGAACCTTGTTTATCAGCAAATTCTCCACACAACAATTCATCTACCGTAATTCCAAACAATTCTGATATATCTAACAATTTATAGGAATCTGGTAAACTACTACCAGTCTCCCATTTTGTCACCGCCTGTCTAGATACACCACATTTTTCTGCAATACCTTCCTGTGTTAACCCGTTTGCTTTTCGTAATGCTGAAAAGTTTCTCGAAAAATTCATTTTCTTCATTATCGCTTCCTCCTGTTGATCTATTTGATAATCCTATTTTATATGTTCTAATGTCACCAGACCATCAACTAGAAAGAACATTTGGCTACTTTTAGTTGCTTATTGTTCAATGTTATATTTACTAAACAACGCTTCAATTAACTTATTATCTGATTTTCTTTCCAAGTAACTCTACTAAATATGGTTTAATCGAGCTTACAATAATTGCTCTAATTTTCTTCTTTTGTGCATCTGATATTGAAGATTTATCTCTCTTATTAAACATTTTAACTAAGAATTGATAGTCATTTTCCCCAGAATAAGCATTATATTGATTCGAGTGAAAGGCACCTTCATCAAATAAGTGCTTTAACAATTTTCTTGAAAACAAATCAGCAGTCAAAGAAATATAATTATTTGCTTGTATCGCATGAAACAACTTAAACATTCCTTCTCTAACAGAAATTTCTTCCTTCAAATCAGCTCTCTCAAATTTAGTAATACATGAGCTTCCAATCGGATAAAGCAAGTTTCCATTAACAACATTCTTAATAGTGTATAGATATCGAATATTTTCTTTTCCACAAATGCAAGACGCACTTGCCGTTTGATCCTCCTCACAATCAAGTATCTTCCATTCTTCAACCGCTTCTTTCCATGTATCTTCTTCTGAATTATGAATTAATGTTCTTATCAATTTTTCATAATATGTACTACTCATATGTACTACCGCCTCGCTTTAGTCATATATAAACGCTTCAATTTCTAAATCAATTTTAAAAATGGTAAAACGGTGTTCATCATCCAAAGTTTCATATATTTCCAATTGAAGAAATTGATCATTTCCCTCTTTTCTATATTTTGTAAAAATCATATTAACAGTTCTATAATCTGAGACTTTTCTTTTAATTTCTCCGCTTGTTGTAACCTCAAAATATCTGCTCCTATTATTAAATGCTTCAGTAATTAACTCTCCAAGTTTAGATTTTTCAATATATTGCCCATATAAAGAAATAGATTGCTGGTAACGTAGCATTGCATAAGGAATATTATACTTATTAACAGCCTTATAACCATATGCCCCAGACCCCATAAAAACATCATAGATTCTATCAAGAATTCTAATCGATAGGTTCATACAAACAATTTTTCTTATATCCTTGTATATAGCTCGTCTTTTCAATTCAATCAAGTTTTTCAGTTCTTCTGAATAGCTATCGTTTTTTCTAACCTCTTCATTTCCAAGTGGTGATGGTTTATACAATGGACAATTATCTTTGTCTTCTTCGCACCAAAAAGCAAACCCATTCATTCTGCTACCTGCGTGCTTTGCATGAGTTTTTACTACTCTTGTTTTCTTTTGCATCATTTCCGCACCATACAAATTTATGATTTGTATAGGATTCCCACATTCGGGGCAAACCGCATAGAGTAGTAACTTGTCTTTATCATTTACTCGATAAAATGGATATTCTTTTTTCGTCATATTTTCAAAATAGTCTATTGTAAGTTTCTTTGCTTGTCCTTTTTTTACTGCAAATACATCCATTCCTCCTACCTCCTAATATAAATTAGTGCTTTTCAACCGGAGTCATTACCCTATTAACATTCTGAATCTTTATAGGCATTAAATTATTATATCTCTGAAGAATGTTGTCGTATAAACTACCCTGATATTTTGGAACTTCAATTGTAATAACAACATTATAGCATATCTTCTCGTGTACATACTCATCTCTTCCTATTGCATGCAATGAAAGAAACGGATTCATTAATGAAGTTACCCGCATGGACTTTTGTTTTCGTATCACCGTATCCCACTTGAAATCTGAGTTTCGCAGTTCAGCTTCTCTATGGCTCTTTTGAGCTGATCCTGAAACAGGCAATTCCGACTTAATATATCCTTGATTAGCCAATTCCTCTGCCATCTGTAATTGCTCAGGGATTAACAAATTCAATTTTTTTGATTTTGAACCTTTTCTAAAATTATAAACAAAATCATTTGGATAAAATGTATCTTCAATGCAGTTATTTGTATATGCATCTGGATCATTAACATTAGGATTAACAACAGTGCTAATTGTCCATTGTATTCTAGCATTTCCATTCATTTTATTAATTTCCGGTAAAAATATTGGTAGTTTTACACTTGTTGATGACATAATCTCACCAGAGTATAATATTGTCACTCTATTATCTTCACAATTTAATACATCCGTCACGTCTTTTGGCACACAACCAAACCCATATTCAATATCTCCTGCCAAGCCATCAGACTCTGCGAAATGAATCAATAAAGTTCTTCCCAGATGAGGAACAATATTATTAGAATTTGCCATTAATCTTCCGATTTTCCCTGCGACTACGGGTGATGCAAGGCTCGTCCCTGCTCCAACACCCAATTGATTTTCATCTGGCAACACAATTACAAACGGTCTACTTGGACTTCCACCATATTCCAAGACATCCGGTTTAACCTTTGCCCCTTCTCTACCAGGCCCGACGCAACTATATTCAGCCCTTATTTTTTCATCATAGGCATTTATTGTATATGCTCCCACTGCAAGTCCATTAACCATATCCGAAGGAGACTGAATTCTATCTGCCGGAGATGTCATTTTTCCATCATTTCCTACTGCTAAGCAAAACAGTGGATTCATCTCACCTTCCGGAACATCATATGTCAATTTATCTAAAGCATATGTAAACCTATTCAAATCGTCATCAATAATGGCACCTCGCGGTCCAAAAGATAAATTAAAAATTTTTATGTCCCTGCGAATAGTTACAATTTCTTCAATAATATCAATTGTGCTATACATTTCGAAATCATTTAATACATCTCCTGATTTTACAGCAGGTAATACTCTAAATGATTCTACATTTACAGTTGGATTATTTACTATATCTTTTGAAGACATTCCTGACAATTCTCCATATAAAACCGCTCCACATACACCTGATCCATGCTCCTGAGAACCTTTGGTTGGCGACGTAGAAACTAGATCATAATTATTAACATAGTTTTCCAGCAAAGGTATGTTTTCTTTTACACCGCCATCAAAAACTCCAACTTTAATTTGTGATTTTAAAATTTTATCCGGTAATTGAGGTGCATCACCAGTCATTGCACCCATGCGAAAGGGTTCATCCCACTCATCCTGCATAGGTTTTATACTTCTTAATGGATTATATTTTTTAACTTTGTCTATTGTTTGCTTATTCATTTTTGTACAAACAAATGTCAATCCGTCATCATAAACACGTACAGCTGCTTCTTCTTTTCCCAAACCAGATATTTCAAAAAATTTGGAAATCATTTCTTTTGTGTCATCTCCTAACGGATGTAGAACAATTTCTACAGTCCCTTGATTCCATGTTTCTTCAAATCCCATTACTTTTTCTTCATCTTCTAAGAGATCTATACTTCTTATTGTACAAATCTGGTTTCTCCACGTTTTTACATTATCCTTATTCCCTAGAACTAGTTTATTTTTCAAATCTTCTAATTCTTCATCCGTAGTCTTAACAAAATATAATTTTGCTTTCTCTTCCGTTTCTTCATTAGGTTTATATTTTCTTCCACCAATCATTTTCATTTTAGAACCTGCTAACAGTGCAGAAGGTTCATATGATTTTGCTTCAAATTTAGGCTCTAATCGTATACAAAGCACTTTTTCTTTTATGAAAATCTCTTCTCTATTCTTCGAAATTGTATTTTGTATCCTTTCAATATTTCCTGCCAATCTTGTCTTTGCCTCATCATATTCATATGGGTAATCTCTTGGTCCTGAGAAATTTTTCTTATTCAATGCCTCTATATAATATTCTCCATTTGCCAATATAGGATGTTTACCATTACTGTTCTGCATATACTCACTCCTTTACATATCTATCTACTGTGGAAGTAGGAATTCCTGTTATGCTTGATATTTTCTTAATTGTCATTTCTTTTCCACTGTTTTTAAGTTGCTTACAAATCATTATTTTGCTTTCTTTACTCGAAATGTTAATTATCTCACAATATTCTCTTAACGCATTTACGTCTGCTGAATCTTCCTTATTCATTAACATTCTACGTTTAATATGCTCACACATCTTGCAAATATCAGCCGCTGACAGCTGTTCAGTGCCATTCGTCATAATATCTATTGTGTTATCACTAATATCCGCCGCTTTATTTGATAAACTTCTAACTATTAAATCTCTTCTCTGCTTTCGCTCTGGCATTAACACCTCAATATTCCTATCAAAACGTCTCCAAATTGCCTTATCAAGCAATTCCGGATGATTAGTTGCCCCTATTATTACGCAAGTAACAGGGCAATCTTCTAGTTCTGTAAGCAATACATTTACTAATCGTTTAAGTTCTCCCAAATCCCCTGTATCATCACGCCTTTTAGCAATAGCATCCATTTCGTCCAAAAATAATATTACATTTTGTTCCTTTGTGTACTGGAATATATTCTTAATATTTTGACCACTCCGACCCAGATAACTTGATATGGAATTTGCCAAATCCAAAGTAATAAGAGGCATATTTAATTTATATGAAATCCATTTAGCAATATATGTTTTTCCAACTCCAGGCTTACCACTCAGCAGGATACTGTTAGGCGGAACTATATCTTCTTCCAGAAATTTCTCAATCATATCTCTTTCTTTCAAAAAGTCTTGCAATTGTCCCATAACACTATCGCACAAAATTGGTGGTTCAATTATTATCGGTTCAGCTATTTTCACTAACTGGGATCTCGTTTCCATATCAACTGGCAGAGGAGATACATCTATGCTTCGCATAATATCTATCCCAGCATTTGTACATGATAATATTTTCATTATTTCCGTTGAAACATCTGGACTTTCTTTTTTTAATTTTTTTCCAATTAATAATGAAATGGACTCAATACCCTTTCTATCATTGTTTATCGCTGCTCTAATCAGTTTAGGTATATATTCATAAGTTTGCATTTTCTCATAATCCTCTTCTTTCTCGTCTTTGGGATATTACTATAATAATACATAACAAATACAATGTCAATCATCTATCCCATTTTTGTTGTTATATTAATCTTTGGGATTTTGCTATATAGAAACCGATTGAAACAGTTCCTATATAGCACCATTAAACTATTTCTTCATACTCTTGTCATATCTTTCTTCAATCATTGCTTTATCCATTCTCTCATCTCTTCTATAACACTCTTCAAACGCCTCACTCCCATACTGATATTTACTTTCTTCTTCAACACTAGGCACTGAGTCTCTATTTTGCAGTGTTCCCAATCTATCTCTTCTCATTTCCTCTTCTCTGTTCAATTCCACATCTCTTGCCAGATTATCCACCTTATCAATTACTGCATCTAGTCGAATCGCCATACTTTCAAATAAAGCCTTCTTCGTGACCCATGGCTTCTTCAACAGTTCTGTTTTGGAAATTTTCTTCTCCGTCTCAGAATAATCAACTACTTCCTTATCTGCAAAAGTACGAAGTGAATTAGCTAAATCATGCGCTGCATCTCTAAATCCAGCACCCAAAGAATCAAGTTTTGCAATCATTCTATCTGAATCTTCCACACATCCATGTACCCTCAGTCGAATATTTTCCAACCTTTTTTTAATTCCTATAAACTCATTGAAATTATTAAGTGCATTCATTCCTTGAAGCTTAACCCCTTCAATTAACTTGTGAGCTTTAACTACAATATCTGACTTTACCCCGAATAGTTGATTTGTCAAATGATAACAATGAATTGCCATTCTATTAGACATACTTTTCAACACATTATGAAGTTCTCGATTCTCTTTATTTTCCTGTATCTCAGACAACTGTTTCTTAACTGTCACAAGTTCTTCCATTACCTGATCTAGTTTTCCCTGTAAGCTGTCAATATAACCTGCTGTCTCAAATAAGTCATTTGCCTTATCTGTCATCTGATTCTGCTTAAGCAGGTTTATCAACTCAATTACTATCTCATCCTGTGTCATTGGTTTTATTATATTTTCCATATACATATCCTCCTTAAAATATGGGGCTGAAACTCAGCCCAAAGATTATAGTTATTTCTAAATTAGCGAAATGGTGTCTCTCTCTCCGGTTGTGCGACATTAACTGCTACCTTGTCTTGTGCCTGCACCTGTGTCACAGTTGCCACCTTATCCTTTGCTTCCTGATATGACGATATTAATTCCCCATACAATTTCTCACGAAATTCCTTTGTTACCGGATAACAAACATCCTGATAAACTGACTTTTGATTCTCATCCACCTGTTTTGTACGATACGATGGCATTGCAACAAATAAGCTATCTTCTTTGCCTTGAAGAATGGACACATTATTTACAATAAAGCAATCCTCAAAATAAACGCGTGCTAATCCTCGGACATTACTTCCTTCTCTTTCAAATGGAGTTACTGAAACTGAAAAACTTGGCATCTCTGTTCCCTCCTGACTCTTCACCTCTTCAGCTTTATCTGCACACTTTTCCTTCTCAAAAGCCTCTAAGATATTGTCATAAAGTTCTTCACGAAATTCTTTTGTAATAGGATTACATACATCCTTATATACATTCGCACCCTTTTCATCTTTATCACTGGATTTGTAGCGTGGCATTGACACAAAAAGTTTCCCCTCATTACTTTCCAAAATTGCAATATTGGAAATTTTAAAGTGATCCCCAATGATTAATGTTGCAAAACCTCTTAGGTGAGATGCATTCTCTCCTTGTTGCCTTTCATTACCCTTAATCTCATTTGCTCTAATTGAATACTTCATAAAATCCTCTCTTTCTGTATGCTTCTAGCATACGTAAAAATATATTTTCATTAAAAAGGGACTGCCACAATGACAATCCCAAATACAATAGATATTCCTGCTATAATTTTTAATTGCCTAATCTAATGAATAAAACGTGATAGAACATGACTACCTCCTCATATTATCCTGTCCAGTTAAGTAGTCATTTCCTCGCTCTGCCACATTACTGTCTGGAACATCATTATCCTTAACTTCTACGCCATTCAAATCAACATCTTCCACCTTGCTGTTTTCAAGATCCAGCTCTGCATTTAATGCACACTGTCTTGCCAGTTTCTCTTTAAACTCTGCTTCGTACGAAAATGGCTTTTCATACTCCTGCTTTGATTGTTCCATGTCCCATTGGTACTGTTCTATCTTCTTAATCAGAAATTCTTCATTTTCAGATAACCCATGAAATGTGTTTTCAAGCTTGACCATATTACCAACAGGGCTCGTACTAAGTTCTGTTTTGTACTCAGTCTTGCCTCGCAGGACCATATAATTTACTCCCATATAATTTTTCTCTACAAGCAAATCAAACCCTTTGAATCTGCCAATTGGATAAATATCACCTGTTTTGCATTTACTGATAGCTTCCAGCATAACCGTTCCTCCATCCACTCGTTCCGTAAATTGTGATTTACCAATGGTTATACTAAACTCTGGACTTGCAATTAACTGTTTGTCTCTAGTCATAATATCCTCACGGACACAGGCAAGTTTCTCTTCTGCTGCCTTAATAAGCTTCGGAAAACGTAGCATGAAATTATCCTGCAAACTATATCGCTGACTGTCATAGGATGCTTTTAAGAGTTTTAAACGTTGCACATCATTATCTAACTCCATCTTCTCACGGATAAGTGGATTGCCTGTCGCAACAGCTTTAATCTCCGCATAGGAAAGTGTGGCTTCATCAATATCCTCACAGGTTCTAGATACCGATTTACTTGTCATTACCTGACTAATAAATCGCTGCTTATTTTCCACTAATGACCAAGAATATGCATCAAAGGTTCCCTTCGTAACATATCTATACACTGCTATTTCAGAATTCTCATTCCCCTGTCTAATCCCCCTGCCTTCTCTTTGTTCAATACTAGAAGGTTTCCAAGGACAATCAATATGATGCATAGCTACTAAATGAGTCTGGACATTGACTCCCGTCCCACACTTATCCGTAGAACCAATCAATATTTTCTTCTTTCCTGTTCTCATATCCTTAAATAGTGCATCTCTTTGTGGATCGCTTTTCGCATCATGAATAAATGCTATTTCATTCGCTGGAATACCTCTCCTGACCAATTCTGACTTTACATAGTTGTAAATATCAAATTCTTCTAGCTGTTCCTCTGGTGACCAAGAAGATTTGGGTGTTCCAATATCGGAAAATACCAACTGACATCCTATTTTGTCTTCTATGATAGCCTTCCTATACTCAAAAGCAATATTATCAACTACCTTATTAAGCTTGCCATTCGGATTATTTGGTGCATCTGAATCTAATAATCTTGCATCGGTTCCTAACAGTCTAGCTTCATGTGTAATCTTCAAAAAATTATCTTCACTTGGATCCACTCCACCATTACGGATACGCTCTGCTCTTACCACGAAATTTTCCATCACCTGCTTTACGTACCAGTCAGGTTCACTCTCCACAATGGTATACTTTTCATCTCTAAGTTTAGGTACCTCTAAATCAAGCATATCTGCTGTCTGCACATCCGCTACTTCTCTGAAAATATTCATAAGTTCTGGTAAATTCGTGAACTTATTAAATCGGCTCTTAAACCGGAATCCGCTTCCTTCAACAGTAAGCTCTAACGCAGTTGTTACTTCACCAAAGTTAGATGCCCAGGAATCAAAATGATAAATACCCATTCTCTCTAAAGCATTCTTTTGCAAATATGATTGCATAACATACATTTCGCACATTGTATTACTAATTGGAGTTCCTGTTGCAAACACGACGCCCCGACCATCACTGATTTCACTAATATACTGACATTTGAGCTGCATATCCGTAGATTTCTTAGCCCCAGAACTTGAAATACCTGATACATTGTTCATCTTAGAAAAGATAGCAAGGTTCTTATAACCATGTGCTTCATCCACCATGATGGAATCAATTCCTAATTCTTCAAAGGTAATCAGGTCATCTTTTCTGCTTTCATCAGTAAGAGTTCGTAGCTGTTCTTCTAATTTCTTCTTCATGGATTCCATCTGTTTCACAGTCCATCGCTCACTATTTGCTCGCTTTGCATCTTCAATTGCATATGACATCTCTTCTATCTGCTCATTAATCATACGCTCTTTCCGTTCCGCTGAAATTGGCACCTTCTCAAACTGAGAATGAGACATAATAATACAATCATAATCTCCCGTTGCTATTCTTGAGATAAACTGCTTTCTCTTACTCTTCTCAAAGTCTCTTTCTGTTGCTACCAAAATATTAGCAGACGGATAAAGTCTTAAAAACTCTCCAGCAGTTTGTCCTATTAGAGATTTTGGAACCACCATCACTGTCTTATTGGCAAGTCCAAGTCGTTTTTGTTCCATACATGCTGCCATCATTTCAAATGACTTTCCAGCACCAACACAATGAGCCAGTAAGGTATTTCCACCCATTAAAATTCTTGCTACTGCATTTCTTTGATGTGGTTTTAATACAATCTCTGGATTCATACCTGGAAACTGCAAATGAGAGCCATCATATTCACGAAGTCTGCTGTTATTAAAGGTTTCATTATAATATTCCACATACTTCGCTCGGCGCTCAGGATCCTTAAAAATCCAATCCTTAAATACTTCTTTGATCTGATTCTGTTTCTCCCTTGCAAGCATTGTCTCATTCTTATTCACAACATAATGATATTTTCCATCTCCATCCTCTACACGATCCTTAACTGTTACCGTCTTAAGATTCAAGGTCTGTTCAAAAATAGAATAAGCATCCATGCGGCCAGTACCATATGTCTTAGTAGCTGCCACAGAATGCTTATCCATTGATTTATTCTCAACAAACCATTCCATTGTATATTTGTTCAAATGAAGCTGAATTCCAGAATTATAATACTGGCTTCTGACCGCCCTCGCTCTCCTTGGAGTGTTTAGCAGTTCATAAATAAATTGTTCGTAATCCTCTGATTCAATCCAGGTACTTCCTATTCTTACATCAATCTCAGAAGCATCCAAATTAATTGGTTGTACCTGCTCTAATGCTTTTGCATTTACTCCAAATAATTCCGGATCATTTTCTGCAAATGCTTTTGCTATTCGAAATTTATCCCTTACATTACCTGATAAATATTCATCAGCACTCTCCCACCCTACATTCAAGTTATTCTCATTGTAAGCCATAGGATTTAGATAGATAATGCCTTTTAATTCTTCAATCATAATGCCTCGTTCAAGCTCTGCTCTTGCGTGCTCTGATAAGCTGCTTCCTTCTGGAAGTTCAACCATCGCTTTTGAATCATCTGGATGATAGATACTAAGCATAAAAGGAATATTTACACTTCCATATTCATTCATGGAAACATTTAATGCTTCCACCGCAGTCTCTACTCTTTCAATCTGCACCTTCGGCTTAATTGTCTGTTTGTAAAACATATCTGCTTTCTTTACAATTCCGTCTTCATCAACTACCTCCAAGGAACAAAGCAGCGGATAATCCGAATCATTACGAAAAGCTCTACTATTTTCTCTTTCCGTAATATAACCGTATTTCTTAACAAATGTATCATACCTTTCATTCAAGCTCTTTTGCTTTCCAGCTAATTCCTCCTCACTGCACCCCTGCGTCTGTATCTCTATTAGTTCTCTGGTTACTGCTCGAATATTATCCATAGCCTTAATACGTTCTTCCATGTTTGCACTCACCTCCTTACGGTACATCTGGGAATTTTCTCTGAAATAAAGTTTCCCATCCATAAAGGTATAAGTGAAATTTCTAACTTCCGGATTTGCCGGAATAATATCTTTCTGTTGATTATCCATATTTTCTAATAGTTCTAACTCTGGAATCGTGGCAGTAAGTTTTTTCACAGCACGCTGTAACGCCTCATATAGATTAAAGTTATCGTCATGGTTAACACAGGCTGTATACTTACTTCCCTCGCCAAACATGCGGTTATCGTATTCCATTGCTCCAAGCATCATATCGGGATGCTCTACGAAATAAGAATTTATTGCAATCCCATTCTCCGTATAACCTAAATGCACCCAATCCGGTTCTACAGACATTGTTCTTTCTCTCTTTTGAAGGAAAAGAATATCTGCTGTAACATCAGTACCTGCATTATCATGAAATGCTGTATTAGGAAGTCGAATAGCACCGATGAGTTCCGCTCTTTCTGCAAGATATTTTCTAACAGTAGGATTACTTTTATCAAGTGTTCCTTTCGTCGTAATGAATGCAACAATACCGCCGGGTCTTACCTGATCGATTGCTTTTGAGAGAAAATAATCATGAATACGAAAATTATGCTTATTATACTTTGGATCATATAGTTTATAGTCACCAAAAGGTACATTACCAATTGCCACATCAAAGAAGTTGTCAGGATAGGTAGTCTTTTCAAAGCCGTTAATGCTAATATTAGCTTTTTGATATAACTGCTTTGCAATTCTACCTGAAATACTATCTACCTCGACTCCATATAAATTACATCCCTGCAATGGTGTGGGTAGACTTCCAAAGAAATTGCCGATTCCCATAGAGGGTTCTAAAACATTTCCATTTCGGAATCCGAAATTAATTAAAGCTTGATTCATAAAGCTTGCAATCGCAGGTGTTGTGTAAAAAGCATTATTAACCGTCGCTCTAGCAGCTATATATTCATCTTCTGAAAGCAGGTTCCTAAGTTCTATAAATTCATGACTCCACGCACTATCTTCTTTGTTAAATACCTGAGCCAAACCGCCCCACCCAACAAACTTAGCCATTACCTGTTGTTCTTTTGGTGTTGCAAGTCTTCCTTCCTCCTCAACTACACGTAACGCATGAATTGCATCAATATTCCATTTGTATCTAGTCTTTGCCCCACCAGTTTCAACTTCCCATAAATTAAAATGGAAATTATGTTTCTGTGGCTTTGGTGTATTAAACGAAGCTGATCTGCGTTCAAAATCCTGATATATAGGATTTTTCTTATCATAGGGTGTCTCACTCCATAACTGATTGAATCTATCATCCTGTTCTTTCCCCACAAAACTACCAGCTTTAATTAGATATGCGCAAACCTCATAAATCTGTTCAAAAGTCACATCTGATTTATGTCGTTCTCCATCACTTCCCTTATAATTAACCATAACACCCATCTGGCTCTGATTGTATTCAATCAATCCGTACGCATTATTAGAATATGCTTGGGAATATTCTTTTCCAGTATGGTTAATTGTTCTGTTAACAAAACTAATCTTGTCAGGTGGCAACAAGTTACTTTCATATATTACTTTAAGAAAAGGCTGATATGGTTTTATAGAAGAACATTCCGTAACATAAATCTCAATAGCTTGTCGAAGTTCTCCATCCATTAATTCTACTTGTCTTAATGACTCCGGAAATTCAGATTTAGAATTAATAACACTTCCATCTACATCTATCACTTCTCCATGCAGTAAATCATCATACGTGGCATTTTCTGCTTCTATTTCCGCTCTATATTCAGCCTCTGTAACTAACCGATCTTCCTCTGCAAGTTCTTCATCAGACATTCCTTGCATTTCATCAATCTCATCTGGTATTGAAAAATCATCAAGCTCTGGTTCCGCATCTGACATTTCAATGGCATCCTCATTAATGTTGAGATCTTCTCTATCTCCATCCATCGATATTTCATCAATACTTGTTCGTGTTTGTATATACTCTCCAGTTAGAATTAATACACCAATTTCACTCTCTATTGACGACCAACTAACATAGCCTTCTTTCTCACCTTCCGTATCTTTCCATTGAAAGCGAAGTCCATTGGCTTTGAAAGAATCATAACCATGAAGACCATAACCCTCAATTGGCTATCCGGCACCGCCAAGACCATATTCCTTCTTTATTAGTTTGGTTCGTTCCGATGATTCCATCACATTCTGATAAATATCACAAACACGTTTCTTGCCACCTTCAAAACCAGTGCCACGTTTTATAACATCAACAATATATTCATGTGGTACTACAAGTTCTTTCTTTGGCTGCATATATGTGAACTTAGAAGCTGATGTTTTTTCCGTTGAAACGTCGAAAAGGGAAGCCTGATGATACTCGGCTTCCCTTGATTGTCCTAATGAATTTATTTCATCTAATTCTTTATTCAGTTCATTATCTTGTGCTTCTTCTAGTGGAACTTCAGATGCATTTTCTAATGAAAACGCATTACTATCTGATTCAGAACGATTTCCTCTGCCTGCATCTTCGCCTGTTCCCTTATCTTCCACATCTCCATGGTTGAATTGGGATCCACTGGTTTGTTCTTCTTTAGGTAACTCTCCATCAGTGTATCTAACAACTGATTCGCTTCCTCGTCCACTTCGTGCATCTTCTGTGCTAGTTTCCCGAAGCGGTACAGTGTCTTGTATCTGCTTACCTCGTTCTCCTTCAGATAATTCAGTGCCATCATTCCGTATTTGCCTAGATTCAGAAGATTTTTCTCTTCCTCCTGTGGTAATACTAGATTCGGGTACAATAGTCCGTCCACTTCCGTGTACGTTAATGTCACTTCTGCCATATGCTATTCTCCTTTCCGCAGAAATATCCTTCTGCCGTTCAATTGTCTTTAGATTTTTGCTAAACTCTCTAAGAACACTACAGGAGACATCGCATACAAGAGAACCAAGGCGGTAAACCACTTCTTCATCCGAAAAGTTTACAATCTGACTAAAATCCTGTTCTTCGCTGGATAAGTCAAACCCACATCTTGTACCTACTGCATACATGATGCTTTTATACACCATCTGTTCTACAGTAAGCTCTTGCGTTTCTACATTAAAATCCTTAATCACACTACCTGTTAGTTGCCTAATTTCTGTCATTCGTTCATCGAATTCCTCTTTTATTATACCTCGAACGTCAGTTTGTGTAAAGAGTTTTAGCTGTTCTTTCAAATATTCCTGTTCTGTGCCTTCAATCTGAGTGATGCGTCCTTCTGATGCCAGATAATTCATGTAATCTAACAAATTATTTTCATCCAATTTCCATGTTAATTGCCTATTCCTTCCACCCGTATCCGATATATCAAAGACATGTCTCATATATGGTTTCAAGGCTCTTGATGGAAATATTGCTATTCCCTTACTTCCTTGTTTTACGAAACGGTCAACCTTTTTCCAAGTATCAAAATCAGCCACTAAGGTTGCTTTGGGACGTTGTGCATACAACATAAGAATATTATCAAACTCATAACGATATAACTGCCCAATCATATGACATACATCTTGCCATTTTGCTTCATTCGTAGTGACATCTTTTATCATCACATCATAAAGCTGTTGCACTTGATTATCTACTCTCATAAACTGCTCCTTTCCTAATTGTTTTTACAGTCACTACACAAGTTTTGGACTAAACATACTCTTAAAAAGTTTATATTCTTCCTTATTAAGAGGTACAGAAAACTCCATATCAAGACCTTTTTCATTTGTCTTATCTTCCTTTGCTTTAATCTTCTTAACCAATCTTAGCAATACATAATTTTCTCTAGAAAGACCAATGCTTTGCTTAAAAGATATCTCATCTTTTTCAAGCAGTTCCTGCTTTTCCATAATCTTGGCTGCTAAAGTCTGATTAACTTCTGTTGCTTCTTCAATTCCAATAATTACAGTAGCCTTTGTTGCTCCACTTCTATCCCATTCCTTGTGAAGTTCATTTATTAAAAATTCCATATCCTTCATTAAATCATTACCTGCTAATTTACTCATATTAAAATCCTCCATTTTTTTATTGTTAGTTTGTCTATCGTGCCATGTCCCTACTGGTTTCTGGTATTCCAAGGAAATTACGGTCATACATGCCAGCATTCAGATTTTTCTGAAAGACTTCCTCCCGACCAGTTTGAAACACTTCATAAATACTGTTTTGCGCTGTTTCCTTTACAGCTGTTTCAAGCAAAGGACTATCTATGATCTTTCGATAAAAGTGAAATTTATCTTGCAGTTCATTTCTAAAATCCTGCAAAGAAATCACTTCTTTTACTTCTCCGTACTTATCTCTAATCTCTCTAAAATCTATTGTTGATGGTGTTTGACTATAATAAATGCCATGATTCCATTCAATTCCATACACCATGTTATTGGTAGTTGGCATATCGCCTTTAGGATGTCGAACATAAAAATTCACCCCTATTGCAACCATAAACTCGCCCTTACGCTCATTCATCAACATTAAATTTCTTGCAGACAGTTTCTCAAGCACTCTATAATCTGAACCATTAAAATTATGAAGAATTTCGCCCTGTTCAAAGGTTTTTATTACCGCTTCATAGGTGTATTGAATTCCTGAACCTTTTCCATCCGTTGTTATTCCTATCCCTTTTAGAATCTCTAGACTAGATGCACTGCATCTTTTATCATCAAATTCCCAATTATTGTCGGGATCATTAAAGTATCCATATAGAAATTTTCGAAGTTGTTCTTCTCCATTACAGTAGCGAGCAGATATTGATTTATTTGAAGTGAAATATAATTCTGCCCAGTGCTCGGCATCTTTCCAACTTTCACATAAATCTATCATTGCATCCACTGTCTCTGATGGTGAAGCATATAACGTTGACAATACGGATTCTTTGTAATCCTCAATTGTTAGAAGAAAATTAGTTTCGCTTCCCTTCCAGTTCTCTGTAACTAATATCATATTATTTAGTTCCATATATAGCCTCCAATCTAATAGAGGGCAAAACCTTTTGGCTCTGCCCTGTTATTCATACATATTTTATTTACTTGCACATTTGTAATCTGGTTATGTCACTATGGTCTTCCAATCATGACAATACTACCTGTGCTAACATCACGGTAAATTACGCCTACAGTTTCATTTAATGCTTCTACTGCTTTACCATTTCCTACATAAATAGCTACATGACTGATATTCTTATACCGCCCATTACTGCAATAACTGTAAAATATCAAATCGCCTGGCTGAATCTCTTCATAACTAACTGTCTTTCCATCCTCATCCAGCCCTTGACCTTCCGCAGCTGCTGTTGTTGCTCCACCATAGCTAATATCTATACCTGCTGCCTTCCATGAATAATATGCCAGCGAAGAACAATCATAATAGTTTCCACTGTCACGATAATCCTGACTATACGGATATCCCACCTTATTTAGTGCATAAGTACATGTCTGCTTTGCTTTTTCATCTGTAATTCCACTGACTATTGCAGTAATCTCCGCCTGTGAAAGTTCTGAAACAGCATTGCCACCTCCACTTCCACCACCAGTACCACCTGTATATCCAATCAACGCAAGATTTTCCGGATCCATTGTGATTTCAAGTAACTCAACTTCATCCGAATTAAAGTTATAAATAGAAATCATATCTCTATAGGATTTCAAGGTTACATTGACATGCAATACCGTTGTTGAACTTGTCGTTCCATCCTCATTTTCTACTGTTTCCGTTTCAGATGTTGTAGTATAACTGCACATATCATCAAAAACTGATTTAAGCTTTGCTTTCGATGTATCATTCATAATTGTTGCAGTATCACCCACCCCATATTTCACCATGTATACCGCCATAATGTCATAATAGTTTGATGGGCTTGCCGACATACCTTCATAATCCACATATACGACAATTCCATCATCGTATCCAGTATGATTACTTGCTAACGTATTTACGTCACGATTGAATTCTGCTTCATACTGGCTTGTAACAGACATAACCGTGTCTCCGCTTTCCAGTGGTGGGAAAAATATAGCAAGGGGTGAATTATAGATAATTGCAATTATTAGAATTACGGGAAGCACAGCTACTGCAATTAGCAGAAACAATATAAGCAAGGCAATTCCAACATATTTGATAATGTATTTAATTGCTACAGATGCTTGTTTAAAAATCAAATCTTTTACAAGTTTCGCAAAACTATCTGTCTGATTGTCCTCCGATTTCATCTTATCGAAAAAGAATTTTAACTTTCTATTGCGATTTGTTCGTTTCACATCATTTCTGTCTAGCTTAAATCCAACAGCTTCGCCTACTGCCAATCCAATTAATGGTCCTGCCGGACCTGTTGTCGCAGTCCCTGCTGCCGCTCCAGCTACCTTTGCTCCAACTTTAGCGGATTCTTTAGCCGCAAATTTAGCAGAATCTTTGGATGCCTTCTTTGCATAATCCTTAGCAAACTTTCGTGCTGAACCAGCAGCTGTATCTCGAATCTTCTTCCTACCAAGTTTCTTTCCAGCTTCCACCTTCTTAATCTTAGCTTTGCGCTCTTCTAAAACCTTCTTGCGAAAAAGTGCTGCTCCTTTTGAAGCCGAACCAGTTACTGGTCTTGCTATAGTGGAAGCAATCATTGCACTATTTCGTATTTCTTCTCCACCTTCTAGCTGATTCACCGTTGTACTAGCACTAATTAATCCTGCATTCTTAATCGTAGAATTCTTAATTTTTACAGAACGATTAGAATCTTTCCGCTTCTGTCGGTATTGAGAAATTGGATTTAGGTTACGTAATCTATTTTGTTGAATGGTACTCTTGCGATATGACTCCTTACCTTGATTCACTGACTCGGTCTGCTTTGTTGTGCTGCCCTTACTCATTGGCGAATGATCCACCGTATATACGTTATGACCTTTAATCTTTGCATCTTGATTTTCATGCATATGAATTTTGGTCTTTTCCTTGGTATGGATGATCATTGGTTTATCATCAACTTTCTTAATCTTCAAATTTTTCACCTTCTTTCATAAAAAAATGCCACTATAGAGTTAATAACTCCATAATGGCATTTTAATTACTATTTAGTTTGCGTTACATCTGTTCAAAATCACAGTTTTTTATATGGCAAGCATAAAGATAAGTCATTAAACATTTGCATCTGTTGCAAAAGCATCCGAACCCATTGGTGAAATTGTGACGTAAAGTCGTAAGACATCTTCACCGGTGTTTATAACCTGCAAGCTTTCCTGTCCATCAACCTGCATTAACTCGCCCACCTGTAACGAAGTTTCATTGCCATCAGTGACAACCTTAGCATTACCCTCCATGACTTGCAGAAAAAGGGTTGATTCTAGATGTGTATGTCCCGGTAGTATTTCCCCTTTTGCAATGTTTAGAATGAAGGCAATTACATTATCGCTTTTGAAAAGCATACGCTTTGCGATTTTTCCCTGTGGCTCATGAAAATAATCATTGAAAATAAACTTGTTCATAGATTAATCCTCCTTTAATTTAAGCTTTAACTATAATATACCCCAATTTGGGCATATTATAGTTAATTTCTTTTCTACAATTTGATATCTAAACCAATTTTACCATAACAAGCACTAGTAAACAATTCTATTCTACCATCATCTTCTTCGCTTTCTCCTCAGCAATCTTCTCGTGAATATTAGTATTGTAAAGCTTATAAAGTTCTGTATCCTTACTTATTGTGTTGTCAAATGGAATAACCACACTTCCACACTTAATCAGTCCCATACCTGCTGAAGTATTTGTTACAAAACGAAGCTGTGCTTCTGAGATTCCAATCACTTCTGCTAACTTAGAGCTATCTGTATTAGCCTGTTTCAGCAATGCAACAAATTCTGAGTTAGCAAGCATTGTAGTTGCCACATAATTCTGTAACAAATCCACTACGTTCTGGGTAATTCCAGTACATAATCCGCCCTGTTTTCTTACCTTCTTCCACAACCCTTGAAGATATTTAGCAGAATATTCACGATTTAATAAAACATGAAATTCATCCAGATACAACCAGGTCGCTTTCCCATTCTTTGCATTTTCAATAATACGATTCTGAATATTTTCCATCATAACCAACATGGTAATCGGAGAAAGTTCTGCTCCCAAATCACGAATACCATATACAATAAAACGATTTTCAATATCTACATTGGTCTGGTGATTAAAGATATTCAAGGAACCATTTACAAATAATTCAAGAGATAATGCAATATCCTTTGCTTCATCCTCTGGCTGTTCAAGCAACACCTGATAGAAATCAGACATAATAGGAATATACTTTTCTTTAGCTTTGGCAATATCGATATATAGTTTTCTTACACATCGATCAATAATTGATTTCTGTCTGGAATTTAAAGTATCTCCCATACACTGTTCACAAAGCCCCAGCATAAATTCACCTTTATCTCGAATCCAACCTTTCGTATCATTCAAATCTAAATTCCATACATCCATATCAAGTGGATTTACGTAGTTATCCGTGTAAGTTGACATATTAACTACAACTCCTTTGAATGTATGAGCAATATCAAAATACTCATTCATAGGATCCACGATAATAATATCATCATCTGTATTGAGTAATACATTTCCCATCTCCTGCTTTGCAAAGAAGGACTTACCCGAACCAGGTACTCCGAATATAAACCCATTACCATTAATTAATTTCTTACGATTACCAACATTAATATTCTTAGATACCTGATTGATTCCATAGTAATTACCGCCGACATCATTCAGTTCCTGAACATTAAAAGGCATTAAAACCGCAAGGCTCTGGGTAAGCATGGTTCTCATCGTTTCCACTTGTCTTACTCCAATTGGTAATGCAGTATTTAATGCCTCTCTCTGTTTTAAATAATGTACATCTATCGTACATGAATTACGCTTTCCAATTGTTTGTACCGTTTCGCAGATACTATCAAGTTCCTTCTTAGAATCTGCCATAAGAACAATCGTAACCGCTACGTAAAACAGGCACTGGTCATTTTCTCTAACATCATCCATGATTTCTTCAATTTCCTTCTTCTCAGTTCTCTTTGCATAAGAGATTTCTGTTGCAAAATCATTATTCTTATTTCGTACCCTTTGCTGCTTAATAATATCACTTTCTATTCCAAGATATTTCTTCTGCAAAGTCTTTGTTGTCAAATCCTTTGGTATTGGCACTACATCAATACTAGTAATAGAATGTACTGGAAGACTCGTGATTTCATTTAAAAAGCGATCCGATAAACTGCTTGGATATTTCTTTATAAATAGTGCCTTACAAAATTTTCTCTCATCCTCAAAGTGCTCCGGAAAATATTTCACCATTCCATTGCAAAGGTCATTTGTAAAATCAGTTCCCACTATCTTTGAATCTTTCAGATCAAATTCAAACTGTTCTTCAATCCCTAAGTGATAATAATCGTAGAGTACCTTTAATCTTTCATTCCCTGTAAGGGGAACGATATCGGCTCCAAGTTCAATAAACGCCTTATGGACTGTTGCTTCCAAAGTTGCAAACTGCGCTTTTGCTTCTTCAAAATTCTTACGTTCAATTGTAAGCGTTAAATATCTCTCCTGCTCTATTCCCTGTCTCCCCTCTCTGATTTTGTCTTCAATAATGTCATTGTAGGTTTTACGGAAATGATCAAATCCATCTTTCTTATACTGTAGAAGCACAAGTTTTCTTAAATCTACCATGTTCTTATTCTTGTTGTTGATTGTAATCTTAAAATTGCAATCAAGAGAATTGAGGAATTTACAGTATCTTTCAAATACATCTATCTGCTCTTCCTCCTTTGTGGTGGTATAATTAATATCCTGAAAGCGGTAACTCTTTGAATAACGGTTCTTTGCCACCTCAAAGATTCCATTTTCCGCCACCGCCATAATTTCAATGGTTTCCTGAATGGACTTTGGCGTTTTGTAAAGCGGTTCGCTTGCTTTCTTAAGCTCCTTAAATCCGTCTGAAAATAAACTCATCTGTTTGCCTCTCTTTCTATGCATTTTGCATTAAAATGCACTAGCCGGAACTTCCCGGCTAATGCCTGGATTGTCCGACCTCTTGATAGAGGTATAACAATATTTAAGTGTTACTAATGAAAAATTTTATATGCTAGTGTTCCTGCTACTGCAAGCCCAACTGCTGCAATACAGCCAATCATTATGCTCTTCATTTCCTTCTTCATAGCTTCAAATTCCTCCTGTTTTTTATTTTGATTCCACTCTACTTGCCTTACTGATTTCTTGCCTTTTCCTACCTCTACTAGCTGATAAGCTTTAATTGTTGCTTCGCTCTCAGTGGATACGTAGACCAATGCTTTGTTTCCAAACATCATATGCAGCTTTCTTTGCATCACATTGTAAAAGCTCATTCCGTTATAGGAATAAAATCCTCCAAGTGCAATTGGCGCTACCACTGGTATTGCCACATACGCACTTCCTGTAATTCCGATATAGGGATACAGTAATAAGACAATCCCTGATCCACTAATCAAACTTGCTGCTGAAAATATAAGCTGTTTTGCTGATAATCCAAGTGCCACTGACTCCTGATATCTATCAACATCCTTGTTGACTTCAATTACCATAACCTCACCTCCGTTTATCTTGCCTTTTCTTTCATTTCTGGTACTTTCGTAGCTCCAATACTTCGTTCATAAGCTTCCATCCCATCTGGACATAACTCACGAAGTTTCTCTGGATTAAATAAATAAAGGGGATATTCACAAAAGCCACTACGTTTCGTAAGCCCTGTAAACTCCCCAATATCATTGTCCTCTATGAACTTCGCTAACTCTGGCATATTATTGGTGTCAATATAGCCGCAATAATCTGGTGCTTTGCTATCTAGATTGACTGTCATATCTCCATATGGTTCTGGATAATCCGAACTAGTCATAATCCCTATATACAAACCGTTATTATCCAGATAATTGTTAATTTCAAGTTGTACCTGTTCCGTACTTCCCCATTGTGTCTTTAATTCCAACGTCTCCATAATTGCTCCTTTCTATAATCCTAATGCCCTACTGGTTAAGTTCTGTGCACCCTTCACACTTCCGACTGTCATTGCAATTGTAAATGTCATCTCACATAAATAAATAAGTGTCTGTGCCCAATCTGCATAATTTTCTGTAAATGTAGGTAGTCCTGCACTAATGAATGCATTACAAATAAGAATTGACAATGCCATTGTTACTGCTTCCAATACCACCGACAAAAAGTACTTTGCATACGTTACGGCAGTATGATTGATATTTCTGTTTCCACCTACTGTTGAAAATGCGATAGCTCCTAAAGGCACGATTACTAATATCTTCAAGAATCTAAAGTAAACAGTGTATATCAGGAAAAACCCACAGATAATAATGATTATGGATAACAGTGCCGCTAGTATCAGCATAATCAAACTGGCTCCAAAGCCGAGATTTGATATCACATCTGCCTGTGCATTATCAATAGAAAGTGTCGGAATATTTCCTTGCGTCATTAATCCAACCAAATTGCCTATCGATGTAAAAAATGCCTTCATAATCGTTACGTTATTTACTACCAGCCATTCAGAAATTCCAACTCGAATCATCATTTTTAATATGACTTCAAATCTCATTTCTTCCCGTATGTCTACGCTTTCCGAACAAAATCCAATGACAAAAAACAGTACTACTAGAGATGAACCTACTCCAACGAAGATAGGTTCTATTCCTTCAATGACCGCCCATGGACCGCCGCCCTTAAAATCCACGGGCGACTGACCGAGCAATGAAAATACAAGTGCTATCTGATTGTTCCAAAAACCAAATACCATCTCCAGAAGGTCAAGGATCTGTTCTCCAAGATTGAAAATATCCATACTTGTGTCTCACCTCTTTCTGTTGATTTGGGAATCTAACCCATTGTTGTTTCTAGAATCCTAAGATAGTTAATACGGATGAAATACCCGCCATCATAACACCTGCCACAATACCCTTAAGTGCTGAGTTCATGGTAGAAGAATCCTGCTGTTGATACGCTTGTGCAAATTCCATAACATTCTTTGCAAGAATAATGACACCAACTGCACCGATAATTGCGATAACCAAGGTCTTCAAGTTATCAAGTGGCTGAGTTACTGAACTTGTATCCGTAGCTGCCATTACTTGTGTGGAAAATAAACTGCAAGCCATAATGGCTCCTGAAAATGCAGGAATTACTTTCTTCTTCATTCCTACAAAAAAACCTACTCTTTGTGTTTCCTTATTTGATTTAATAATCTCTTTCTTACTCATAATTTCTTTCTCCTTAAAAAATGTAGGTAGAGACAAAATAAGCCAGATAGAAATGAGTCAATTTCATTCCATCTGGCTACTCTTTATCCTCTATGGTTATCAGTTTCTATAAAAACAGGATTGCTCCTGGGACTAAATTGAATCGAGCTTTCCTCGATATGTTTCTGCGGTAATCACCTCCCTAAAATTGGGTACAAAAATAGCCGGGGATTTCCCTCGGCTACGTCTTACTATATTGTTATTTTATTTCTTATACAAATTTTAGAGTTCCACAGCAAATTGGAAGTTTGCGCAATAATAAGTATCCAGACAAACTATATTATTTTTTGATTTTTAAAATAAAATCGCAGCAATCATCGCCTCTTCCAAGTGTTTTCTTTCGTTCCCAAAAAAGCTTTGGATGCATATTTCCATACGTTACATCATCTGCATTGCAAAAGACTGTGGTCAATTCAGGACAGCCATACATTGAACAAATTGAAAAATATGGACATTTAATCATATCAATATGACATATTTTCCCGTTAACATTGTGATCTGTCATTTCAAAACCAGACTTCACACCAAAGCTTCTATGTATTACGCCTGCCATAATACGCGGAACAAGTTTATAAGCAAAAGGGATATGACATAGTTTCTGCAATTTTTTAGCTGTAATTTCACATTCCCTCGTAAAATACTTATCAATAATGGAATATGCTTGTTCCTGCTGATTTGTACACTCAATTACAGCATTATAAAATGCAATACAGGGAAATATTTTTTTCACTGTATGCATTGTAATCTCCTTCGCCTTTCCTTCTTCTAGTATGCTATATTCATCAAAAAGTGTTTTGGTTTTTTCTTCTATATGATTTTTTTGTTCTGGGAATACCTTTTCGCTCATATAAAGTAAATCCACGAGAATATCTTCATATTGTTTCATTTTCAATGCCCTCACAACTTCAAATTTATTAATGCAATTATTATAACAAATCTGCTCAAATTATTCTACCAATACTTAGCTGTTGTTATAGACTTGTTTTAATACATGAAACGTATCAACAATCTCTCTCATCTGCTGCGTACTAGCTTCTGGATAAAAGAACTCCAATATATCTTCCGTTGGCATCTTAATGGCTACCGCTCGCTTAATTTCAGCAACCTGCTCTTTTGAATACTTCCAATGCAGCATGCGATTCGTAATAGTATCTTCCCCCTCCAAAGCTTTCCTATCCTGATGTTGCTGTGCTGCCTTAGTTTCGGATTTTACGTTTCTCGTTACCGACTCTTCGGAATATTCCAATTCGTTATTCTGTGATGATTGCAGCTTCTCTTTCTGAGCCTTCTCATCCATACTAATAAATCGTTTTCCAAGTTCCGTATCTCCAATAAGCATAAATTCATCATAGGTAAGGTCATCAATATAGATATTCTCACCCTTTTTCTTCAAGGCTTCATAATACTCTACAGAGCGTTTTGTTAATATTTCAAAGGTTGCTCCAATTATCGTAGATTCAGCTTCTATAACATGCACATACGGCGTACCTTTCCCATCAGCTGTCAAATCAAAAGCTGAATGTCCAAAAGGTATATATTTATTGTCCATAATAGGATCAAAGCCACGTATAAAGACAAGACATTTCCTGTTGTCCAACTTTCTTACTTCATCCGGTGTAAATAATTCTCTTCCAAGTACATCATAATTCCTGCTTGAACTTCCCTGCCTTCCTTTTGTTTCTCCACTGGACTTCTTATCAATGGTGCCTTTGCCAAGTAGCTCTGACACATATTTATGCGTACTTTGCTCGTTTCCTCCTAAGTAGATAAACGTATCGCAGTTACCGGGGATTGTCTCCCACGTATCCTTAAAAAGTGCCTTGAGCTGCGCAAAGTTCTGGATAATAATAATGCTACTGATTTCACGACTACGCATTGTTGACAGCAAGGAACAATAATCATCTGGCAACGCAACGTTAGCAAACTCATCCAACATAAATGTGACATGTATTGGTAATCTGCCTCCACAATTAAAATCTGCCTGATAGTATAACTCCTGAAAAATTTGCGTATAGAGCATCCCAATAATAAAGTTATAGGATTTATCTGAATCAGGGATGACACAAAACAATGCTGTTTTTGTCTCACCATCCCCATTTACCCCAATGCCTAATTCTGCAAGGTTTAGTTCATCTTTCGACAGCATTCGTAATACCTGTTTATTTTCAAGGAATGCCAATCTTGAATTGGCACTGATAATAATGGATCGAACGGTATCGCCTGCACCACGCATACATTTATTATATTGCTTTACTGCTGGATGATTTACTCCAAGTGTGGAGCTTTCTTCTAAAAACTTCATACGCACATCAAGTTTTGAAGGCTTTCCCTGCTCTGCTACTTCTGCTTCTCCCATGAGTTTAAGAACTGTTTCAAAGTTTCGCTTTGAAGGTCTTTCTTCTAACCACACATAATAGAAAATTGCCTGTAGAAACAGACCTTCAGCCTTCTCCCAGAATGGATCTGAGGGTGTCGACCCCTTCGGTGTTGTATTAGAAATCAGATTTGTAATTAATTTTACAACATCTGTTTCTTCTCTAATATATGAAAATGGATTATAGCAATCCGACTTATTCATCTCTAACAGATTAATAACTTTTACGTTGTATCCATTATCTTTTAACATTTTACCACAGCTTCTGAGGATTTCTCCTTTGGGATCTGTACAGATAAAGGAACAATGATGTGGCATTTGCATCAAATTTGGCTTTACCTCATAAAAGGTTTTACCAGCACCGGAACCTCCGCAAATCAAGATATTTCCGTTTAGTTTAAGTTTGCGAAAGTTAAGTGACATCCGAACATTCTGACTGAGAATTCTATTAAAGCCCACATCCTTGCCTTCTAGTATCTTATTCACATGCTTTGGTTCCTCAAATTTTGCTGTACCGAATTCTTTGCCTGGCATATAATTCCTTTGACTAGTATAGTACATAATAATAGCGATGGCATAGACAAACATCGCTATTACCACCGCTTTTACGGTTGAATCATTATAATAATTTGCTAACGGCTTATTACATACCTCGGAAAATGCTGCTATAAAATCATTAATATTCATATCTGTTTTCCACGCACCATTTACTAGATATCCAAGATATGCTGCAGCAATTGCTCCTAAAAGAATAAAAATAGGTGATACCTTCTTCTTACTTGTCTGCATTGGCATCACCTCTTTACCGTATCTTTCTTGACGGGTCTAGCTGTTTTAGTCTGACTCTGGGATTTTTCATATCTTTCCCTTATAGTTGCTTCTACCTTGTCATAATTGGTGGAATGAAGTTTTTCACCCCTTACAGTTTCAAGAACACGGTTTTCTTCATCATAAATCTTATAGTCCTTATTTCTATCAAGGAATGTGAGCATTGTTTTGCCATTGTGAATTTCCATAATATTTTCTTTGTTAATCCACATATATTTGCCCCATGCTCCAGGAACTCTCGTCTTAACTGCATGATCATTTTCATCAACAATCAGTTTCTTACTGATTGTAATATCAGAAAGACTGGTATCCTTAGTAGCCGATATTGCACGCATTCTATCTGCCAACTCTTGATATCCTTTTACTCGGTTTTGAAACGCTTCTTTATCCATGATAACCTTATGCTCACCATTTAAGTCGCTCTTTTCAAGAACTCCGATTTTCTCAAGCTGACTAATAATATTTTCCGCCTGTTCATTTCCAATACTAAAATTCTCCTTTACAGCATCCACACTGATGCTCTGTTTCTCCATTGCAAACAGACCAACCTTTTCAATCAGACCTTCTATTAGAACTCCTGCTCTAACAGTTTCCTCAGTGTGGATTTTCTCGTTTCCCAATTTCTGTCCCTTTAAGAATTCCATGAGTTTACTTAAATCTTTCTCATTTCCATTTTTCAAATAATCATCAAAGGTTGCAATTCTTCCAAACTTCAACTTTTGAATCATCATATTTGCTCTAGGAACAGCCTCCGAATGAAATATAACCTCCGACAGTCCATCCTTCTTATTGATATCCGGTAAAACCGAATAAAGAATTCCGTACTTCTTAGCCATTTTTTCAACCTTCTTCATATCTTCTGTATTAAACTGTAATACCTGCAAATCGCCGCCCTTCATCAAGAGCTTTTTCATTGAAGTCTTACCAAGGGATTTTTCATAGTCGAGCATTCCCTTTAGAACATCAATTGCTTTTTGCATAGCTCCAATTCCTCCATTTCCTACTTTCATGGCAATTTCAATGCCATCATATGCTACACGAATAATTTGCACTGCCTCTTGAATTTCTTCTGCCATACTCTGCACCTCCTAAAGTGTCATTTCTCTCTTTACACGCTCTTTTAAATCATTCGTACCGACCGTGCGGATTTCATCAGCTGTCACATCAATGCCATATGCGTTTAAAATATCTGCCAGACGATTTATCGCTTTTTCTTCCTCGATACGATACATTTCAAGAGCAATTAACAGATTCTCAATCTGACCAATCCATACTGGCTTTTCATCAAGCATTGCTTTATATTTTGCAATAATACTATCCGAATCCTTATTGGGTACCGCTAGTTCATCAATCAGTTTATTTGTTAGTTCCTTATCGCTTGTCTTAAATGCAAATTCAACAACAAATAATTGTTCCTCCTTACTGATTAATGGTTTTTGTGCTACTGTTTCTGCCATTTCACTTATTACCTGTATACTCATATTTTTTGTTTCCTCCTTAATCTACAAGACTATTAATACTAATTGCTATTTCGATAACGCCCTGCATTTGTTCCGCTGATGCTTTACTGTGAATTAGTTCTAATAGTTGATCCTCGCTTAATCCCTTCTCAATGGCATTTCTAATCTGAACAAGCTGAGATGGTTCTAATTCTCCACTTGCAACTAGTTTTACAATATCCTGTCTTGATTTCTTCTTAAAAAGAAGCTTTGATATAGCTGAAAATGCGCCATTATTCTTCTTTACAGTTTTATCAATCACTACATTCTGAATAAAATTTCCATTAGCGTCATGAACTGGCGCATAATAAACAGGCGTTCCATAAATAAACTGCACCGGCGAAGTCTGATTTCTTACTGGTGGATTATCAGTCTCCATTTCCACAGGTTTAGCTACACTATCCTCTACCACAACCACCTTACTCTTGCCGGTTGCATTTACATTTGAAGCTGCACTTGTCTTCATTTCCTCCTCCAGTTCTTTTACCCTACTCTCCATCTTTCTCTTCTCCTCTCTTATTGCATCAATATCATTTCGTAATTTTGCAATGGTTGAATTTGCAAGGTTAATCTTATCTTGCTGTTCCGATAGCATTTGATCCTTCTCTCCTAAAGAATTTAGCAAGCCATCTTTGACTTCTTCATCCTTTTTGGTACTTTCAAAAATCTTCAATTTCTCATTTAGAGCATCATAACGCTTATCCTGGACATCAATCTTTGAAACGATTCCTTTGATTTCTTCCATTAGTTGCTTTACATATGCTGGCTCGTCTTTCACACTGTCTTGAGCCTTTCGCATTTCAGCTAATATCTTCTGAAATGCCTGTTGCATGGCTGCTGCCTGCGAACCTGTGTCTGCAATCTGCCTAATGGTATCTAAGGGCACACCCTTTTGAAAAAACTCCAACGCTATCTGCATTTGATACCCATTTAGTCCGTCACACATAATTACTGCAATAACATCATCTGAATAGCCATTACGAATACATTGTGACTGTACTCTCATTTGGCGGATATCCAGTTTCTTTAACAGATATAGCTGCGTTTGCTCTTGGGAAAGACCAAAATCTAAATCTTCTTTTACAAGATCAACTACCTCTTGGGTATAACCTTTTCTTGTAAGTTCATTTAAAATACCGTTCTTGTCGCTTACACTGAGTTGCTTTCTCTCTTCCATATATTCCTCCTAAAAAAATAACAGCCTAATGTATTGGCTGCTGTTGTTTGTTCTTACTATTCTGTGTCTGAGTTTTCTTGATTTCTTCCTCTTTCTTACGTTCCTCTGAATCATGAAGTATTTCATTCATAATAGACTTTGCTAGATTGAGTTCCTTAAATGCTGCTTTCTCCTTATCTCTCACCAGTGCAATTTCATTCCTATAATGCTCCTTTAGAACTTCCACCTCTTCTACTTTGTATCCTTCCTTCAAAAGTTTATTAAGTGACTTTTTCCACTGTTTATGCTCTTCTTCAAAGAAGTTGTCTCCAGACTGATAACTATTCTCACACTCCTTTAATTCCTGCATTTCATCAAGTGTCTGAAATAGGGAGTTACATTTAGCTCTGGCTTTAAATACCCGGCTTTTCTCCTTTGACACCTCTGCCTTCTTTGCTGTCAGACTTTCAGTCGTCATCGCAAGATCAACAATATTTCGGATATCATGCCTTGCTAGAAATAAGTATTGTTCCTGTAACTTATGCATCTTCCGAATATCATCCTTGTACTTCCATGACTGACTATATGGTTTCTTCTTAAGCTGACCTATGCGATAGAGCTTTGCAAAATATCGTTTCTGTAATCCAGACATTTTAGCTCGTTTGAATCGTTTAATCTTGTACGCAACAATTCTAGGCTGTTCACTCTTTCGTAACGGTCTATAATCAGATAAAGATTCACTTAGGACTCTTTCTCTTATCCGTTCTTCCGTATAATCTTCTCCTAATGACTTGCACCTTTTAAATCGATACATACCGGGTGGTCTGATTGCAAAATATTTTCCTTGCTTAATCTCATACCCTTTGTCAGCCAATAATTCTAAAAAGCTTTCAAAAGTGGGAGCCTGCATAATACAAGCATCCAAGTCACGCTTAATCATATCGCCCCAAACAAACTTGCCATCTCTAAAATCATTCCATTCCTTATAATGATCATTTGACTTTGCCTTATCCTCCGACAATTCAATCGTTGATAATCCATACGCTTCACATAATCGGTTTGTAATAGGTTGAATATCTCTGGCCCAATCGCCTTTTTCATAGCGATATTTCTTACCCGTCTTGAAGCTAACACTATTGAAACAAATATGACCATGTATATGTTCTGTGTTATCATGAACCGCATATACTGCCTCATACTCTTCGCCAAGATACTCTTTTGCAATCTTGCCTATGATTTCAAATGCGGTATCAGCATCCACTTCTCCTTCCTCAAAGGAAATAATCAAATGATATCCTTGTCTCTTATCAGTTTTGCCAAATTTTATTTTCGTCTGCTTCATCTGTTCATAAGCAGCATCTGGATGACAGTTAAGTCCTGCAACAAACTTTCCATTCTGCGTTTTGTCGGGCACTGAAATATATTCAATTGCTACCTTCAAATGCTTTCCTGGAAAGTTTCTGCCACAGTCCTTCATATAAAGGATTTTACTAATAGCCAATCTGTACCACCGCCTCTTTGACAGTTACATTCAGTTTTTTCATGTATGCAAAAAGGCGTTCTCTATCCTGTTCGCTATATAATCCGGAATTATGATTAAATACCAATTGGTTAATATTAATACCTATTCTATTAACCTCATTAATCAAATCTTTTAATAATCTGCGTACTTCCGGATAATCATTTGGCTTCTGACTAATTAATAATCTTAGATAATCAGCTTCACACATTCCTGCACTTGCTGATTTTTCAGCTAACATCTTTGCTTCATCAGGCATGAGTCGTAAGGTCTTCTTGATACAATGAACTGAATCTGCCATTATCTCACCTTACCCTTCTTATCTGTACTGTATTGCTGAATTTCTTCTGTAACTGCAATTGCTACTGAATCCGTTTTCCTACTTGCTTTAATATTTCTAGCGGCTTCTTGTGCAAGTCTTTCAGCAAGTTCATTAATTTCCTTGCCATATCGAGTTTTATAAAACATCTTATCCAGAGTTTTTTCATCTTCTCTCAAAGATTCATATTTACCCTGACTAGAACAAAAATCCAGAAAGTTTTCAGGCGAATCTGTTCTTTCCTTGGCTTCCTGAATAAGCTCATAGTTCCACTCGCAAACAACATCAATAGCATCATCAATGGAATACTCCATCACTTCGCCATATTCCTCACCGATATCGACTCTGACAAGCTTTCCATCTAATTCGCCAAGACCATATCCATGACCTTCCATATAATTAAGCAGGATTTCTGAATCTTTACTGCTAAGATCCATCAATAAATCATTCTCATCCAAATACTCTATAAGTTCCTCTGGTTTTGTAAATAAAACAGCTTCTTTATCCATTGCGATTAGCACACCTCCTTATCCGTGTTTAGTAAATCTCTAGTTCTTTCCCATGACAATAGCATAGCTACCGACATGGCTAGATACGCATTAGAGACGTCTCCGTCTCAAATGCATCTAGTTAGGGGAGCTAATCCCCTAAAACCCCTGATATTTTATATTCCCCATGGAAATTCCCCATGTTTTGGCATTTATCATTTGGAAATTCCCCATAAAAAGTCCATTTTGGTATGGTATTTCCCCATGTATAAAATGAAATATATTTTCAACAAAAAACCCACCAAATTATTCCCTACGACATTTCCCCATGTTTTGGCATCTGTCATTTGGAAATTCCCCACAAAAAGTCCATTTTGGTATGGTATTTCCCCATCAACGGATCATTGATCTCTCTGTCCTTACGGGCTGAAGCTTTACAGCAACAAGCCATTCATTGTAATCCTTGTAGTTCTTTGGTGGTGGACAGTCCTCTACCTCATAACCTAAGCTATAATACTTCTCTGTAAGTTCTTCCGTTGCCTTTCTTCCAGGCATATCATTATCCAAACAAAATCTTATGGAGGTAATCTGAGGATGTTCCTCTAAAAATGTCTCTAGTGGTGCATCAGATAACATTCCAAGGGCGAGCTTATTCATTTCAAAATCCATATGAATATCCATATAGCTCATAAGATCAATGGCTGCTTCAAATACAATTAATTCACTGCTATTGTCTATAAAAATGTTAAAACCATAATTCTTATCATTTCCTGCCACATCACACTTAAAGCTACTACCACCCCTGTCAAACACACCTCGCATACTGGCAAATCTGGTAACACCTTCCTTATCATTTCCTTTAAACACCACGTTGTGATAATCTCTGGATTCATAAATAAGTCCATGATTTATAAAGTATTCGATGACCACCTTGCTGATTGCTCTTTCCTGATTCAAATACGAATAAATATATGCATTGCTCGCAGCTGGTTGGGGTAATACGAATAGTTTACTTTCCACCTGTTTCGCCTCTACTTGATGCTTAAATGGTTTTGATGTTTCGGTTTCTGATATTCCTCTGTAGCCCGCAAAATCAAGTAGCCAAAATACTGCTTCCTTAATATCCATTCCTGCAAATACCCGTAGAAAGTCTATCTGTGAGCCACCATTCTCGCCTTTTTCATACTGTCTACTCCAACGAAACCAATGACTTTTATTGTAGATTCGTATGGAATCCATTTCTTTCAAGGTGTAATAATTTCCAACACGCTTGACTGTATATCCAAGTTTTGTAGCAACTGCGGTTAAGTCAATGCTCTTTGCAGCTGCGAGTTCTGCTTCTGTAAATCTATCCATTTTATCACCTACCCTTTCCCTTCTCCGCTACCATTGAAGTAGGCGGAAAATTCAGTGTTTCATAATTCGTATTTAAAACAATAGAAGGATTTTTCATTAATCCCTTAGCCTTAAAACTGAAATATTCACGGTTATCTCCACCCACAATAATATGGTCAAGAAGGGGAATACCAATTAGTTCTGATAACTTGAGCATACGATCTGTTAGCATCGTATCCTCTTTGGATGGATGTAAATTTCCTGAGGGATGGCAATGAAGAAGAATCATATTAGCAGCATTTGAAAGAATGCTTGATTTAAACAATTCTCTTGGATGTGCCATAGCCTGATTCACTGCTCCCATACTCGCAATATGAAAGTTAATTGGTGTATTGTCTCCTTTCAAATTCACAATACAGACTACCTCTCTATCCATTTCGCATAGAAATTTTCCAACCACATCTACTGCATCCTCTGGAGTCACAATTCTGTGTTCCGATAAAACCGGAGCGTCTTTCACAAGCCTTACTGATACCACATCCAATTTAAATTCATTCTTCCTTGGCATCGGTATCAGCCTCCTCTCCAATTGAAATGTGAATGATAAAATCCCCTTCTTGGTCTTTTACAAGCTTCACAATTTCTTGCATTGTTACTTCTCGTTCCATAATCCACTCCTATCTGGACTGATCCTTAACTTCATAGATAAGTTTTGGTTCTGCCACAATTCCATCAAGACGTTTATTTGGAGTATCCGTTGCTAATGAAAGCTTTCTAAGGTCTTTGTCATAGTGATATACCTGATTTGATAATCTCTCATCTAATGAAACCTGGTCCATATTGATTTCATTTACCATCTGAGCCAATTCATTTGGATCTCCCATATTCACTGATACTGCAATAACTTCGTGTAGCGACGAGGGCATAATATACAGATCTGTTTCTAACTTTTCAGCCAACTTATGAAGATTATCCTCATAAAGCATGGAAGCTGCACCATTTACACCTCTGTCATTAGAAATCACATACATCATGTTTTCCTCTGGAACTTCCCCAATCATCATATCTGCAATTTCACCCGGCATTCCATCTGCCATCATCATATCTCTGATAACATCATTCATGGATTTCACGGTTGGTGGGAATAAACGTACTGTATTTTCTACCGCAGCTTTATAAAGCTGTTCTTCATTCATACCTAATTTTTCTGCAAGACCATTATTTACAATCGTACTAGAAATCCCATCTCTGTCCTTATCTACGACCCAACGATAAATGATGGATAAATCCTGAAACTGTCTACTAGGAATATTCTCAAGCATTCCTTTGTTCTGCTCCGTATTCACTAGCACCATAATGATATTGTCTTTGGCTGTATCAAAATCAACCTTCGGACTTACATTTGGTGCTTCCACAAACGCTTTAACCATAGACTCAGCTGCACGCTGTAACACTTCCTGCAAATCTTCACATTCCTTATAATGCTCGTACATATTGTTGATATAGATGGTTGGTGAAGTTGATAATCTGTCATCACCTGTTGGAACCAGATTAATTCCATCCATTGTCTGATTCACTTTTGTTATTGAATGTACATCCACCTTGTAATCTTTGTACTCCTCTGGCATAAATTCTTTGAATTTCTCTGCCACTACTTCTTTGAATAATTCGTAATTCATCATAATTTCCCTCCTGGAAATAAAATAGGGAGATACAAAAGGCTTGTATCTCCCAGGGTCATTGGTTACTATTCAGTTTTGAAGATTCTGCGCTATGGCGGAACTTTCTGACATTTGTATTGGAACATTGCTATCACACTCCTTTCAAAAATTGGTACAAAAAAAGCCAGCGTTAACTGGCTTCTGGTTACAAATCAAATCAATTCTTACCCACTTGTATATTAGATTATTATTTTTATCTATTTCTTCCTTTCTTGATAAATCCAAAGCATACCAAAACCGAGAAAAACAAATGACAAAATTATAGAACAAACTTTAAATGACCAACCATACTCTGTTTGTAATACTTGTAACGTACTAATACCTCCTAAAAAAGCAAGTATGTATAAGAGAATATTCAGAAGAAAAGCATTTTTGTTTTTTCTTCGTTCTTCCTCTAAATTTAAATATGAAATTTTAAATTCTATAGCCGATTTGTTTCTTTTAAAAGTCTCTGTTTGTTTCATATTATCTATCGCATTTATCGTGAGTATTGGTGTTCCTGATACAAACGACAGATATTCAATCTGCATTTGTTTGCTTATTGTTTCGTTCAACTTATCTGTTACATTATAATTCACAATTTGATTTAGAAAGAAATATATTTTTAATACTTCAAGTAACATGCAGTCAAACAATGCTTGTTGTTTGCTCTCAAAATCTATTGATGTAGAAACTCCCAAGTATTCTTGTGAATAATACTTGAAATTATTACTGGTATTAAGGTTATTTAAAACAATATCTAACCCTTCTGCACCAAGCACATCTAAAAAATAAGTTTTTATATTCGAGATTGAATTAGAAATCACAAATAGATTATGTATATAACTGATACTTGTTATCTGAAATCTATTTCTGCCAACTTTCTCAATAAATCCTATCACATTATCAAATATAATATCCGGGATTTTTCTTGTTTCTGTAATAATCATTTCCATGTCAATGTATTGAATTCCTTCTGTAGGAATTATATTGTAATTGTTATTACGTCCATATATCTCATCTCTTTTAAGAGGAATTCCTGTACTGTAATCAATCAGCTCAAAGTTCACAATAACAATGCTGTTCAAAAAAAACACTATTGGATCAACTTGTAGTAAACGAGAATTTATAGAAACCAAAAAACTCTCCATTTTTAGAAATAGCGAAAAGTCAAACATTGATTTATCTAACAGTATTTCCCTGGAATGAGAAAGTGATAAAATCCACGATATTTGGTTAATCTCATCTTGATAATTTTCCAAACTATCCCCTTTTTCATACAAATCAAATTTAAACTGTGTTGATTGCTTATGAGGATCAAAGTGAGTTGTATATTTTAGTTTTCCCTTTCGAGTCCTAATAGTGTCTTCCGAAGCTATCGTTGAAATGTGATATTTTGAGAGCAAATTCCCACACCCTTCATTTTTCCAAATGTTAGGTAATTTCCTATTATATTGATTGAGGTTATATGCAGTCATAAAAAAAACACAGTCTTGTATCTCATTTTTTGATTCTACAGATTTTAATTTGTATTGCTTTCTTTTATCCATTTTTCCTCCCCTTTTGTTTTTTTTATATATCCAAATTTGTAATTATACTTTAACAATTATAACATCCGCAACATCAGATGTCATTGCCAATCAACACCTCATCCACGTATTTGAAATGTTGATTGACTGTAAAAAACTTTACTTCAATAATCTTAATGTTATCACATAGAAGAGTCTCTACATCTTATAAACAAATTTAAAAATCGTAATAAATTTCTTATATCCACAGAATTCCCCATCCCATTATCCTTCACATACTGCTTAACCTGAACAATATCCTCCTTAGAAAATTCCCAAGTCTGCACTGTATGTGACCAATTACCATCTTCACCTTTCACATTGTTCATAGCTGCTTCCAGAGTATCTTTGTAAGTCACCTCACTTCTCCACTTTGATGACGATTCTAACCCACCAGCTTCATAAGACTTCAAATAATAGCTCGAATCGATAAATCTTGCATATTGCTTCTTCCCATCAAAGTCCATCGGACCTTCTACGGTTGCATCTGTATCAACTATTGTAACTTTAACCTGCTTCTCTGTCGTATTATTTCTGCTATCAGTCGTGGTATAGGTAATTACCAATTCTTCTGAACTTGTGAAGCTTGTGAACATAGTCAATGAATAGTTCTTGACCATGATCTGCGTTGTCTCATCTTCCCTGTCAGTCGATTTTACTGTTCTAAGTAGCTCAGCCTCAGTAATAATACCGGTTTTTGCTTCGTATAAGGTAAAATAACGGTCACTGCATGTCAGATCCGGTGCATAATCCCATATTGCATAAAAATAAAAGGTATATCCATCTATGCTCGTCAGGTTTCGAATCTGTTGTTTTTCAGAATAACTTGCAGAATAAGCATTGGCATCCGTATTCCACCCAAGGTAAGTACAAGGATGTGCCGGTGGTGTAAAGCTCATTTCTGGTAAAGTATATGTTTGGTCATACTTACAAGTCATCGTTGTCATCGTCCCACTTCCACCGTTTGGATAAAATACAATATAATACGTATTTGCTTCTGCATTTGCAGTTAATGCTACATTTCCTATTACAGTAAAGGAATACCTTTTACTAATGGAAGTATAAGTGCCACTCCAGTTTTTCCACGTATAACCTGTTTTCACAGCTGCATCCACTGTAGAAGTTGCTCCATAATAATAACTACCCCCACCAGACACACTTTCAATTCCAGTGCCAGCACTTACACTGACTGTATACTTCTTCCTCGAAATATAGATATAGTGGTTCTTTGCCTCTGTCACAGTATACTTACTAATTGAACTTGCATTGTAACAATCATTTCCTCCGTATGACCATTCAAAGTTAGAACCATAATACAGATTCTGACTTTTTGCCAGTCCCCAATCACTACTATAATTTCCATTGGCATCCTGATATTTCACATACACATTCTGCAAATATTGCTTTCTGCTAACAGAAACATAGGACGTTTTATCTTGCTTTGCTGTATACGAAATACTGGCAGCATTGTAACAGGTATCTGCACTTCTTGACCATGAAACGGTCTCTCCATAAACATAATCCTTGTTGATTACTACACTATATCCTCCATAATCACCATCGACATTTTGATATCTTACATATACAACCTGCCTGGATTTTAATTCTGTCACATAATTAATAGTCTTATTAAAATAACTGTGTAAGGAGCTTGGATTGCTCCACGGTGCAGCATTCGCTATACCGTTATAATCTGTATAGACACTTCCCCAAAAGTTTCCGTAATCATCCATAGAACCACTATTCGTACGATTTCCATATCTATCAATTTTAACAGTAATCATGCAACTGTCTACAATCAAGTATCCACCGTTAATAATAAATTCGTTATAAGCAGTCCTATTTGTCTGCGCCAGTTTTGATTTCACATAACTAAGATTAATCCTGCATAAATCATAAATATATCCATCGGAATACACTTCATTTACTGTTTCTACCGTGTACCCAGACAAATTAAAGTAAATATATGTGGATTGTGAGCTTGTATTAACTCTCATTCGATATCCAATTGTACTCCAATGCGTTGTACTAACATTTGCTGTTGCTGCTTTTCCCCTTGTCGCGTAATAAAAATAGCCATCCTTAAACACAATGCCTGATCCATAATTATTATAAAAATCAACAGCATTATCAAAGTTTCCTGCCCTAACTTCTTGATGTGGGACTACTATGGCAACTCCTATTATTGACAAAAAGAAAAACAGACTGAGTAAGCCTGTTTTCCATGATTTCTTCATTTATTCAATTCCTCCTAAAATACAAATGCAGACCAATTGTAACACACCGTCTTATTGGTTCCATCCGGATTCTGCTTTCCCGTGCTGTAAGTTCCTACAAAAGAATACAAATTGCCACCATCTCTTAAATCAACTTCCGGTAATGCATCATACAGTGCATATCCTTTACTGGTAATACTAACTTCCATATACTCAATACCTTGCTCCTCCAAATATGCTACGATTTTTTCTTTCAGCTCTGCATCAGTCATGATGCCACTCTTCCAGCTTTCAATCATACTATCTATATCTGCCTTTTGAGCAACTGTTATGTCTCCCTTTGCTGTTTCAGAAGCTTTCCATCCCTCTGAAATTGGAACATACTTGTTTTCCTGTACTGGAGTTATTGTTGCTGGTGGTGTTGTAGTTACCGTTGCTTCTGATTTCTTCTCTGTTGTATCTTTCTCATTAGAAACTTCATCGTTGGTTTTTGTAGTATTCTTATTTTCTACTTCTGGTTTCTCTGTCGGTTTGCTTTCTTCCACAGAAGTTGATTCTGTTACCTCTTTTGTCGGATTCTCAGCAACTGTCGTTTCTTCTTCCGCAGTACCTGTTGTTTCCTCTATTATCTCAGGTACCTCTGTTATGTGTGTATCTAGAGTATCCGTATCTGCTACTACCATAACTGAATTATCTTTTGAATCCAAATTGCTATAAATGAGAATACCCGCAGATATTAATGACAGTACAAAAACTGCGATCACTGGTTTCCAGTGGTTCTTCCATAACTTCGTTAACGGCTCTTTCATCCAAATCCTCCTTCTAATTTCATTTTGCCCCACCAACTGGCACAGTGTATTGCTCCATAATTACCGTTCGCTTTACAGAAACTTTCCCTTCTGTTCCAATGGGATATATATATTTTTCAATCACTTCAACGGATAATAGACCCTTTTGATAATCTACATCCAGTACATTTACTACCACGGAACAATCCGAATTAATCTGTACTAACAAAGCTTCCATAAAATCAGCCACAAACTCATCATTGCTATTTACAGAATAGGTTGTGTTATCAAACTGATTCTCCACCGTATCCTTTATTGCACTATCAACTGCCCTATTCAACTCATTCTGCCTCATATTCGTACCACAAAGAGTCATGACGATAACAATGGATATAATAGAACAAATCGTAATTCCAAATCCTAAAAACACACTCTTCATCGACTAATTCCTCCTCTCATCCACAGCAATCGGTATCTTCCAGACACTAGTCAGATTTTCTCTGTCTCTCATCTGAAAATAGACCTCATAAACTCCTGCACTTGGAAAGCGGATACTTCCATTAACCTCTGAATAAGCACTCATAACACTTGTTCCATCTGCTTTTCTGATATCTAATATTTTACTAAACATATTATTTGTAAACAACTTTGCAATGATTACTTCATCCATTGGATATATACTGCCTTCCATATCCTTTGCATAATATCGTTCTAAAAAATTTGCATTTTCGATTGCAAAGAATCTTCCAAAAGTTGCTGTATATCCTGCAACCGGTTTGGTCCGATTATGCCATGTGACTACTGAATCAAAGTCACTATAAGAAGTATAATTAACCTCTTCTTTGTTTGTTACTACACCTGCAATTTCTAGAATTCCATGCCTACCTGATACCGAAATTCCAAATAAAATTCCAATGATAAGAGCGGCTGTTATAATTGCAATAATGGCTGTTCCAAACTCCTGAAATATCACTTTCATCTTACATACCGCCTCCTAACACACTCGTAACAAATTTCTGTATCATTGTGATCATTGGCGTTCCTAAAAAGAAAAGAGCAAGTATTCCAAGTAAAAGCACACCACTGATTGTTTCAATTATAAACTCTCCATATTCTTCAAATATTTCTTGCATCCTTTCCTCCTAACTACTGATTACCTTTAAAAAACCAATCAGAATTGCTGCCATTCCACTACCTGCAATCGCATAAATAATGCTACTTCCAAACTGTTCCATAATTAACTTCATTGTTTCCGCCTCCTCTATCTTGCAAATCCGCGAATCTGCTGAGAACTTACCACTCCAAAGAAATCAATATGATATTCATATTTTAAGATTACTTCCATGAGAGTCGGTTTCCCATCTTCATCTTTGACTACGCTATTACTGTCAATTAACAATTCATATCCTGCATTTTCTGCTTGCGCCTTACAGGCACTGATAACACTTGGCGCAAAATTGGAATCTTCTATCTCTGCCATTACAGAAGCATGAAAGTCCCTTGCATTATTTGCATCAATACAGGCTGACATCACTCCCGCCATAGAAAATACGGATAACAGGAGTATGAAAATGCCCACATACGTCTTTATCGTTGTACTCATAATCTTTCCCTCCTACATTCCAAAGGTCAGGTTTTGAAGGAACACTACTAACAGCAGTGCCATATCCACCATCAACTTAAAAGAAGCTAATAAGGACGGTAGTAAGATATATACCTTCATTCCGGCAATCTTATCCTCCTGCTCTAATTTTTCTGCCTTATCCATCATTGCATTGTTACGATCAATCAATTCCTCTACCTGCTTTGTAACATCTCCTGCATTTCCACTGGAAAGTGCATATAACATTTTCATGGCTGACTGCACATCCGGGTTGCGATATTCTTTCAAAAATCTGTGATACGGTTCAATAGCATTAGGATCTTCCTCTAACTGATCAATCAAATCTTCCAATGCATACACTAGTGCCTCTGGAGCACTATCCATAGATTTACGGATTGCCATCTGAACATTGTCTGTCTGTAACAATAACGCCACTTCCATCAGCCAGTTTGGAAACTGCTTTTCAATCTCCCTTGCTACCTTTTTCATAGCAAGATTATGACCGATTTTATGTTGATTTAAGAAGAACAACACCACAACAACTCCAACTACCAAGATTGCGATATTTTTAAAATAAATAAAAGCACCGATAAAAAGAATGACTGGAATAATTGCCATCCTCTGGCTGCTCTTCGCTTCCTTTGCTTCATCGTAATCTCTGACCTGAAGATATTTTTTACCCATTCCTGTGCTGTCCACTTCTTTCTCAATCCAGCTTCTGCAAAGTTTCTTATCTGCTTTCACATAAATCAGCATACAAATTCCAATTAGTACTACCGCAGATATCTGGCAAAGTGGAATTGAACTGATATCCAAATCCCCACCAAGTAGATAAAGTGGAAGTATACAAATAAGCATTGTCGCAACCAGAGCAATCATAATATTTCGCTTTACAATCTGAAATTCTTTCTGAAGATTCATTACTCTTTCCGCCCACATTGCTCTATTCTTCGCAAGTAATAAAATGCTTCCTCCTGCATCTCCACCTCGTCTCTGGGCACCAATAACAAAGGAGTGTATTGCATCGATTCTCTCACAGTGAAAAAATTCTCCTACTATATCTAAGGCTTCTCTCTCAGGATCTTCGCTGTCCGTTGTATACCGGATATGCTCTATGGCTCTCTCTAAAGCTTCATGAAATATTCCTTCATCAAAAATTGTTGCTGTCTCTAATAAAGCATTTAAAACAGTTCCATTCCTCTTAAAAGAATACAAAAACTGCTCCATGTAGTTATTCGCTAAGGAAAACATGGTGGTATGGTATCTTCCCTTCATCATCTGTAAGATAACCATTGGAGAAAAGACCAAACCGATAATTCCAATTGCCGAGATATATGGTAGCTCTAGTTTATATAGCAGTCCAAAAATGGCTGCTACTAGAACAATCATTCCATATGCAAACAGAGCTTTTTTCGGTGTATACTCATACCCGTACTTTGCTAGCTCCTGAGTCAGATTTCGGTATCTGAGATACTTAATTCCACTCTTTTTCTTCATAATCAGTTTCCTCCTTTACAGGTAAATGGTAAGATTTCCATACGTTCAAATTTCTCAAGTACCGGATTTGGAAGATTTTTTTCTACAAGCTTACCATTCAAAACCGCTGGAAAAGTTATATTTTTACCATCTTCTCTGTAAAAGAAGCAAACCTGGTCAATATATCTGTGTACCTTTCCATCCTCCATTTGCTTCTTGCGTATTAAGATTCCTACATCAATAAACATATAAATATCATTTTCCATTCGGTCAGCATCCATCCTACTCTCAAGCATGTTCAAGATTCGATCTGGTATCTTTCTTACATCATCCGTATGAATGGTGGTAAATCCTCGAATCCCTGTAGATAAACTCTCCAGCAGATATTTTACTTCCACAGATCTTGCTTCCGATAACATCAACCACTTTGGATTCTGGCGTAGACTTGTCTTAATTGCCTTTGTGTATCCAAATCCTTCTGATACCATTAGTTCCACACAATCTTTTTCTGGGTTAATCTCACGATAATGAAGTTCCGGTGTATCCTCTATGGTAATCACTCTTTCACTTTCTGAAATATACTGAGAAAAGAATTTAATTCCTTCTGTTTTTCCAACTCCCGGTTCTCCACAGAACACAAAATTCATACGTGCTTTCACACAGTTTGTAAGTAGCTCCAATATCTCCTCGCTACAATATCCATCTGTAATCATGCTCTCCCTTGTCATACGGACAGTCGGAAGTGTTTTTCTGATACAAACCGATCTTCCTGAAATCGCAGAGGATTCATGGACTATGCTGATTCTAAGAGTATCCGTATCTGCTTCTAACAGATTTTCCACTTTGTTAAATGCCTTACTTACATTGTTTGCAATATAATGGCTGAACTTCTCTATAAACTCTCTTGTAACACCATGTTCCTCCACTTTAATTCTTTCATTTGCAGTATTGGTAATCCACAGGTCTCTGCCATTAAAATCAACGTCTGTGATTTCATCATCTTCCACATATGACCAAAGCGGTCCAAAATGTGCGGGTACCAATTCCCATTTCGTAGTACGTTCCATAAAACTCCTTTCCAAGAGGGGAACTTATCCCCTCTCTGTGTGATTTTTTCGATAAACTATCTGATCTGATAGATTAACCTGTAATCGTACTAGCTGCTCTGTTAAAGAAGCTATCAATCAGGTTCTTAAAGGAATTTGCTACTACTCCATCTGTTGCTAAAAGCATCACGATGATTGCTACTAATGCACTGATTGCTACTGCTGCAATAATTACTGATCCATACTGTTCAAAAATCTCTTTCATTCTCTATTCCTCATTCTTTCTAATTTGTTGTTATTGGTTTACTGTGTTACAGTAATTAGCCCGTAATCGTGCTTGCTGCTCTGTTAAAGAAGCTGTCGATCAAGTTCTTAAAGGAATTTGCTACTACTCCATCTGTTGCTAAAAGCATTACGATGATGGCTACTAACGCACTGATTGCTACTGCTGCAATGATTACTGATCCATACTGTTCAAAAATCTCTTTCATTCTCTATTCCTCATTCTTTCTAATTTGTTATAATTATGGGTAATAAAAAAACAGCTATATTTCAAGCTGTTTACGACGCCTATCCACTCCTTCTATAAGGGATAGGCTTGGTTGTTTTCCGTTTCAAACCTATCCACTATACAGTTGGAAGTCCTTAGACTTTCTATTCGGTTACACGGAGACAACCTATGGTTTGTCCCGTATAAAATGCATCTTCTACCTCCTAACGAATCATCTGTTTTTGCAGTTTATAGAAATACTGCACAAATCTGCGGTTCTTTAAATATTCCTTAAATCCAGCTACTAGCATGAGCTTCACCTCCTTACGCTGTTCCTACCCTTACAAATGCAAGAAATACTCTCATGACAAGACCAAATAACAAAAGTGTAACTTTGAGGAATTCCAGTGCAAGCTTAAGTACTGCAAGCGCACTCCATACAATTCCTTTTAATATCATTAATAAAACACATCCAATTTTGATTATTATGTTCTTTACCATAATGCACCTCCATCTAATCAACCCAATTTGTTGCTAAGCCGACAACAGCATCATTTACTTCACCAAAGTTATCTTCTTTAACCTTAGTTGTTTCATCTGTTACATTTACTGACTGTTTTGCAGCTAAAGCAGTTCCTAACATAGATATTACTTCCTGTTGCACTTCTTTAACAACTCTACTGCAAATATCTTTTTTAATTTCATCTAAATCCTTCCTAGTAACATAGCCTTCTCTTCTAGCCCGCTCAATTGTTGCATTTACTGTAAGATCATCTTGATTTAGCATTCTGCAATATGCCTCAACCGCATCAATAATAAATTGATTCTTAGATTTATAGATATCCATATTTAAATCGCTCAATATCTTATTCACATACACATGCTGAGGATTATTCCTGCCACACCTTACATTGTGATAATCTCCATCGTCCTTACGATTTGCCATTAAATCCGCCTCCTCGCTTCGAATTCAAAAATACTTTGGCAAGAAATTCATAACCTTTTGCATTCGCCTTAATATCTTCCAGGTAATTAATATTGCTCTGCTTTCTACTTCCAAAAAGCTTCATGACTGTTGCTCCACCTCCAACAAACGTAATCGGTGTTGTATTCAGATTGTAACCATGAGCAATCAGTTTTTTATAGATACCTTCAGCAAATTCTTCAATTTCTTTCGTAACAATTTTATGATAAGCCATATCTAAATCACTCTTTCCATCCATCATAATCTGAACAATATCACTTTCATCAATCTTGCCACTTAACTGTCTGACACACTGATTATTAATGTTACCTATGCAAGTAATTAGACCTTCATCTATAGTGTCGCACAATGATTCATCCGGTAAGCAATTTTTAATTGGCATAATATCGATTGTCCAACTCCCTATATCTACAACAATCTGCTTACGGTTTGTTTTAGGCATTTTATCTGCCATGGCTGCATAGCACTGTGGAAATACTGCTACCTTAACAATCGTAATGCGATAGGTTTCCTTCTCAAACCGAAAAGTGACTTGCTTATTCTTAAATAGATAATCAATAAAATCAGGTTTCTCCCTACCAAATTTAGTAAGCGGAAGTCCTGCTGCTAAAAATATATTGGCATTTCTCATTCCCCTTCGATTTAATTCTTTTGCAATAGCTGCTAGTGTTAGCAGATAATAATTTTCATCTGTAACTTTTGTTTCCTTAACTTCTAATCTCTCACCGCCGATTTTATAATACTTACCTTCATATTCCAAAACATTATCATACAATGCCGGTTCCGTTGAAATTTCTTTCACTCCCGAAACAAAGACACTTCCAACAGTTTTGCAATTGGCCCAGCCATGATCTACTCCTATTACTTCAATATGATTATCTTCCATTTTACACTTCCTCCTTCTAAATATCATTAAACTACCTCTTCTGTATCCGTTGATCATGCCAACTCTTCACTAGTTTTTCGATTAATTCTACCTTTTGCCTATCTGTATAATTACTTGGGAAATATTGATCCAAACGCTCAGCTTGTATCTTGATTTGTACCTTCTGGTTTGGTTTTTCCTCTCCTAGAACATCATACATGGCATCCATATCTAAATTACCTGCTTGGCTCATTCGCTTTAAACGATTTGCCTGTGATAAGGAAGGCGTGCATTGTTCTAAATCTATAACTGCATAAAGTTCATATTGTTCTTCTTCGTTTAAATAAGAAAGTTCCACAGCAATAGTAAATGCTATCTTTCCTTCATCAACCATATCTAAGATTTTAGGAATCAAATTTGTCAGGCAAATATAACGTGCTATCTGCCTTTGGCTTTCTCCCATCTGCATAGCTAATTCTTTACTTGACTGAATTCTCTCACCATCATTATTTTGAATCTTCCAAAGACCATCCGTATCATTCGTTGCTTCAACTGAATGCAATTCTAATGTAGGATTTTCACTTTTTAACTTCTTGCCAACTTGGCACGAAGTTAAATCCGTCCTCTGCCCCTGCCTTTTCATCGCCTCTAATCTCATCTTATAGGCATAAGCTTTCTCACTTGGTTTGATATTCTCTCGTTGAAGATTGCTATCAACCATTGCAATTATTGCCTGCTCATCATCAAGATTACGAATAACAACAGGTATCTCTGTTATACCAGCCCACTCACACGCAGCCTTTCTTCTATGACCAGCTACAATCTCATAACCTTCACCCTCCGGATTTGGTCTTGCCAAAATTGGTACTATCATTCCCTCTTTCTCAATACTCTGCATCAGTTCGAACAATTCCGTATTTAGTTCCACTTTGAAAGGATGATTTTTGAAATCTTTTAGCTGATTTAGTGGAATAACAGCTATTTTCTCATGTTTATTATCCTTATCACTCTCTATTCCCTGGTCTCCTTGCCAATTGGAACACATTGAATTTTTTTCTTCCATTTAAGTCACCACCTCTCCTAATTACTAAATTTCAGTTTCTTTTGTTTCCAAACAAAAAGAGACCACTCATTCTCAAAAGCTTGAAAATAAGCGGTCTCTTCGACATTTTAATATTTAATTGAATGATAAAAATAACAACATTTAGTCCAAATTATGAACTGTAGATTTATGTGTTCCCCAACACCATGTCCAGAACCACCGACACGTTCACACCATCAGAAATTGCTTTTTTCTTCTCTTTTCGGTCTCCCTGAGAAAACATGAAATGTCTCTCAAAGTGCCTAAAATCAAGGATTTTTACGTATCTTTCCGATGTAGTGCAACTAAGGTCTCAACTGTACTTTCATTGTCCCAACAAAGTTCCTCTGTTTCAATTCCATCATAGAATACAGGGAACCTGAACTTTATATGCTTTAAAAACCTACCATCTTCCTGCTCTTTCTCATATAAATCAACACGTTCTACAAAACTATTTAAGAATTCCTTCTTCTCTTTGTCTGTGAATCTATCATATAGTTTATCAAATAACAGAAGAAATTCATAGACATTATCACCAGATATTTTCTGCTGGCGAATACTTAGCATTCTATCTTCCACTTCTGCAATGGAATCTTCCAACGCACTGATTTCATCGTAAAACTTGTCCATACGATTCTGCATATCCTGATATTTTCTATCATAATGTTTATCCAAAATATCCAGTGCATCAATTTGATCTGCTAATTTATTCTTAGCACCAACGAGCTGTTTCATCTGCTTACGCATATTAGAAAGTTCTTTTTCTAATTCATTGGTATCAATACTCTTGCCAATCTTTCGCCTGATTTCTTTCTCAAATTTAGGATTTTTTACGAGTTTACGAATTACTTCTGCAACTGCATCATTGACTCTGTCCTCTCCCCATTGTTTACGATAAGAACAATAATGACCATCAATATAGGTTCTATGCTTACATGCATAATAGAAATAGTCCTTGTAAAAAGTTCCGTCTGCTCTCTTTTTACGGTTTACATTGCCATACATTCCACTTCCACAAATTGGACATTTTATAATTCCTGATAAAATATGTTCATGCTCAAGGCTATGGATTTTCTCGTGACTGACACCTGTGGATTCTCTCTTTTTCTGTGCAAGTTTCCAGTCCTCTTCTGAAATAATTGCTTCGTGAATGCCATCACTCAACATATATTCATCCTGCTTTACTACATGATAATCACTTCTGGTTCCCGCCACCTTTTCATTTTTGCGTCTGCCAAATGCCAGCTTTCCACAATAAATTGGATTATCCAAAACTCCCTTAATAAAGGAAGATGCAAATGTATCTAAGGTGTTGTTCTGCCTTTTCTTCTTGCGGTAACCATTCTGATTAAGATATGATGCAATTGCATTAATTCCCATATTGGTATTGATATACTTATCATAAATCAGACGAATAATATCAACCTCATCCTCTGCAATATGAAGTTCACCATTCTCCAATTTATAACCATATGGAGCAAACCCACCATTCCATTTACCTTCTCTGGCTTTCTGCTTACGACCTTCCATTGTCTGAACGAGAATATTTTCTCGTTCAATTTCTGCAACTGCTGATAATACGGAAATCATTAACTTGCCCGCATCCTTTGAACTATCAATTCCATCCTCTACACAGATAAGATTGACTCCGAAATCCTGCATTCGCTGTAGGGAACTAAGTACATCTGCTGCATTTCTGCCGAAACGAGACAGCTTAAATACAAGTACAAAATTGACCTTATCTTTGCTATCTTCAATATCCCGAAGCATTTGCATAAACTGTGGTCTTCCCTCTACACTCTTACCCGATTTTCCTTCATCAGAGTATTCTCCAGCGATTACCAGTTCCTGATATTCTGCGTATTTTTTTAATTTATCACGCTGAGCATCTAAACTATAGCCATCGACCTGCATGGAAGTAGATACTCGTGTGTAGATGTAGCATTTTTGTTGCTTTTTAGTTCTCACTCTAATCAATCCCTTCTGGTGTAAAGTTTCCTGGCAAGTTTTCCAGATTCAATGACTGTACCGTCTTAATCTGCTTCTTTTCCATCTGTTCCTCCCTTTCTTTCAGCATCTTCTCCATTTGTATCTGATATTCCAATAGCCTCAAAACATAATCCGGCATTTGTCGTCCGCCTAATTCCCATTCCGTAACCGTCCTATACGGAATTCCAAAGTATTCACAAAATTCTCGGCGATTCATTCCAGTACTTTCACGTAGTTTCTTTATTTTATCTTTTACTTCCATCATTGTCCTCCATTTATTACACATTGTGTAATTATAATAACATACTTTTTTGTTTTACACAATGTGTATGAAATGTGATTTTAATTAAGATAATCATATTACGCAGTTCTTCCTTGATACCTGTCTAATGCCTCCGCATAGAAAAATATTCTATCTTCTGAAATCAAAGGATTAAACTTCCACTCGTCAATCTCAATCTTAAGTTCTGCATAATACTCCTGTAGCACCAATAATCCATATTTCTCAATCATTCTAGCTAGAAAATCACAGCATCTGCTAAATTCAGCATTCACTTTCCCTCTCCTTCTTGAACTAATGGCAATCGTCTGTCTTGTCCATCATTCACTTTTATTTATCATATTTTATTGTAAATGTAATTTTTAGCTGTGAATAGAAACTATGATGTTTTATTATTTGTAAAACACATGCATATTCCGCGAAATCTGCGCATCCGTTCCAAAGGAACGGAGCGCTATTCCGCTTGAAACTGAGCGGAGCTCAGCTGATTGATTAGTTACTGTTGTTTACACGTCTGT
>JBQKKG010000017.1:0-46180 GCA_052116865.1 Lachnospiraceae bacterium LCP25S3_G4
GACAGGCTTACGGATATCGTGATGATGAATACTTCTTCCTTAAACTGTTTGATATCAGCAGGAAGACTTATGTCAGAAATCCTTTATCCCACAAAATTTGTGATTGAGCCAACTTTATAATGAAATTGTCTTATTTTTTTACTTGTTATTATTCCGATAAAAGAATATAATAGAATACAGATTGGAGGTTTCTAATATGGAATATTTTACAACTGTTGAAATGTCTGAAAAATGGAATATTACATCGAGAAGGATTGGGGTATTGTGTTCAGAGGGACGAATTGATGGAGCGATAAAAAAGGGAAAAACATGGTTGATTCCATCCGATGCAGTGAAACCAGAAGATGCCAGATATAAGAAAAAACCTGAGGAGGATAAACAATCATGATAGATACAAAAAAGGAACAGGAACGCGATGAATTACATCGTGCGATTTGGGCGATAGCAGATGAATTAAGAGGTGCAGTAGACGGATGGGATTTTAAGAACTACGTGCTTGGCACCATGTTTTATAGATATATTTCGGAAAATCTTTGCGGCTACATTAACGATGGGGAAATCAAAGCAGAAAATACAGACTTTGATTTTGCAAAAATGTCCGATGAAGATGCAGAAGAAGCAAAAGATGGACTGGTAGAGGAAAAGGGATTCTTTATCCTTCCAAGTGAATTATTCTCTAATGTCAGAGCAAATGCAGTGAATGATGAAAATCTAAATGAAACACTGGAACGTGTCTTTCGCCATATTGAAGAATCAGCCAAGGGAAGTGAAGCAGAAAATGACTTCGCGGGCTTGTTTGATGATTTTGATGTGAACAGCAATAAACTTGGTTCTACTGTGGCAAAAAGAAATGAAAAGCTTGTGAAGTTATTAAATGGTGTTGCACTGATGAATCTGGGTGATGTGAAAGACCATTCCATAGATGCCTTTGGTGATGCTTATGAATATCTTATGTCCATGTATGCATCAAATGCAGGTAAATCTGGTGGAGAGTTCTATACCCCTGCGGATGTATCTGAATTATTAACAAGACTAGGAACCGTTGGAAAGACTGAAATCAATAAAGTCTATGATCCTGCTTGTGGATCTGGTTCACTGTTATTGAAAGTAGAAACTGTGTTAGGAAAAGAAGCGGTTCGCAATGGCTATTATGGACAGGAAATCAATATTACCACATATAACCTTTGTCGAATCAATATGTTCTTACATGATATCGGTTTTGATAAATTCAATGTTGCCTGTGAAGATACCTTGATGGCACCACAACACTGGGATGAAGAGCCTTTTGAGCTTATCGTATCAAATCCTCCGTATTCGATAAAATGGGCTGGAGATGAAAATCCCCTGCTTATCAATGATCCACGTTTTGCACCAGCTGGAGTTCTTGCACCTAAAAGTAAAGCAGATCTAGCATTTATCATGCACAGCCTTTCTTGGCTTGCATCCAATGGAACAGCGGCTATCGTATGCTTTCCTGGAATTATGTATCGAGGCGGAGCAGAGCAGAAGATCCGTAAGTACCTAGTGGATAATAACTTTGTGGACTGTATCATTCAGTTGCCAAGCAACCTGTTCTTTGGTACAAGTATTGCGACCTGTATTATGGTCATGAAGAAAAATAAGAATGACAATCAGACCTTATTTGTGGATGCTTCAAATGAGTGTATTAAGGTTACCAATAACAATAAGCTCACGCCTACGAATATTGAACGAATCGTAGATATCTTTGCAAATCGTGAGGAAGTAAAACATTTCTCTCATTTGGCAAGTTATGATGAGGTAGTAGAAAATGATTACAATCTCTCGGTATCGACTTATGTAGAGGCAGAAGATACTCGTGAAAAGATTGATATTGTAAAACTGAATGCAGAGATAGAAGAAATTGTTATGCGTGAGGATGAATTGAGAGAAGCCATTCGAAACATCATCGAAGAAATCGAGGTGGGGAAATGAGCATCAATAAAGAAATAAGAGTGTCTTTTAATTCACCACTTTCTGAAATTGATTCAGAAAATCAAACATATGGATGTCGAGCGAATAATCCAGATATATGTGCAAATAATGGGCTGCTAGATAAATGTGCATTTTCGTCAAAGGATTTTATTTGTAAAAGACCTTCAAGGGCATGGAAAAAGCAATATAAGAAATTACTGGGAGGACAAATCGATGAGTAGATTAGATGAATTAATCAAAATACATTGTCCCCAAGGAGTAGCATTTAAACCATTAGGAGAGGTAGTGAGATTCCTTAACGGACGAGCATATAAACAACCTGAATTACAATCTGCTGGCAAATACAAAGTTTTACGTGTTGGAAATTTTCACACTAATGACAATTGGTACTATTCTGATCTGGAGTTGGAGGCTTATAAATACTGTGATTGTGGTGATTTATTATATACATGGGCAGCTACACTTGGACCAGAAATATGGCAAGGAGAAAAAGTAATATTTCATTACCATATTTGGAAATTAGTTTTTGATGAAAATGTCTTAGATAAACAATTTTTATATTATTTTTTGAAAATGGATATTGATACAATCTCAAAATCTTTAACACAATCGACTATGCCGCATGTATCAATGGCAAGTATGAATAAACGTACAGTACCTATACCACCAATTGAAGTTCAACGTGAAATTGTCCGTATTTTGGACAATTTCACAGAGCTTACAGCAGAGCTTACAGCAGAGCTTACAGCAAGAAAGAAACAGTATGAGTATTATAGAGATAAGGTATTAAACTTTGATGAGAACACAAAGATACTGCAATTGGCAGATTGTATACTAAAAACGGAAAATATTAAATGGAAAAATTCAGAAGGCACATATAAATATATAGATTTGTCATCAGTGGATAGAGATAATCACACAATAGTCGAGACAACAATAGTTAATAAAGATACAGCACCAAGTAGAGCGCAGCAAATTGTATCTACAAATGATATTCTTTTTGGAGGAACCAGACCAATGTTGAAACGTTCTTGCATGATAACTGAGGATTATGATGGTCAGGTGTGTAGTACTGGTTTTTGTGTGTTAAGGGCTAATACAAATATTGTTTTGCCTAGGTGGATTTATTTTATGATAAGCACCGAAAATTTTTATAAGCATGTTGAGCTGTATCAAAAAGGCGCCAGTTATCCAGCAATTACAGACGCAGATGTAAAAAAATATGAAATTCCAATTCCATCAATTGAAGAACAGAGAAAAATAATTTTACTTTTAGATGAATTTGAAACGCTCTGTAACGATATCACCAATGGTCTTCCAGCAGAAATCGAAGCTCGCCAAAAGCAATATGAATATTATAGGGATAAACTCTTAACGTTCAAACGATTGGAGGTATAAATATATTATGGCAAGACCATTTGCTTCACGGGATGCCAAGAGGCTTATTGATGAACACCGTGAATTGAAAACAAGGCTTTCCAAGGCAGAAGCCTACTCAGATCATTGCAAAGCTAGTATTTCCAAAGCTTCTGAAGCTTTGGTTGCTCAGGAAGTTCTGAATGTACTGAAAGATATTCCAATTGAAGAAATAAATAGAGATAAGCGTGGTTTTCGAATTAAAGCGCTTCGTGACTATGGATATAATAGTATCGCAGATATTTCTACAGCATCTGTTTATACAATTGCCTCAGTGCATGGTATTAGTGAAGACACAGCTTATTCTATAAAAAAAGTTGTTGACGATATTGTTTCAAAAGCTCGGCAAGGTGTAAAAATCCGTCTAAGTGTGGATAATAAAAATGTTAAAGCTACAGATCTTGTCTCAGCAATATCGAGATATAAGAGAGGCAAACCATACACAGAAACTTGCAGGCAAATATTAAACTCCAAGAGTAAGCAGATTGATTATGCATTGGAAGACTTGGCGCCTGCAAAAAGTAGTTTTAAATGGTTCTTCACATCTAGTGCAAATAAGCAAAAAGCGATAGAGGCGTACAATACATTAGGTAGATTACTTGAAAGTGAATATAGTAAAGAAGCGCAATCAGCACTTGAGTCATTAGATGCAGTAAATCGTAGTACTGGAACGGAGGATTGGCAGAACTTTTCGGAAAACTCTATTAGTTTCTTTAATGTATTAGAAGATGTTAATCCAGGTATTCTAGGAACAGATGATGCAATGTATGGACTGCCTGAAGAACTTGCGCGAGAAATTCAAGAGGAATGTTTTTTTCCAGAAGGTCTCCTTTGTGAACTGAGACGTTATCAGGAATGGGGTGTTAAATATACACTTCATCAGTCACGTGTACTTCTTGGTGATGAGATGGGACTTGGGAAAACAATTCAAGCAATTGCAGCTATGGTTTCTTTACGTAATACTGGTGCAACACATTTTGTGGTTGTTTGTCCAGCTAGTGTAATTACAAACTGGTGCAGAGAAATTCGTAAAATGAGTTTATTGACTGTCACAAAGATTCATGGCACAGGCAGGGCATCTGCATTGAAGGCTTGGCTTAAGAGTGGCGGTGTAGCAGTTACTACATATGAAACAACGGGTCATTTTAAGATGGACAATAGCTTTAAATTTACTTTACTTGTCGTAGATGAAGCTCACTATATAAAGAATCCAGAAGCCAGAAGAACTGTTAATGTGAAAAATATAAGCAATCATGCGGAACGGCTTCTATTTATGACTGGTACCGCGCTTGAAAATAAAGTAGATGAGATGATATCACTTATTCAAATATTACAGCCAACTATCGCTACTCAAGTTGCTGGAATGGCATTTATGGCTTCTGCCCCTCAATTCAGAGAGAAAGTAGCACCGGTATACTATCGAAGAAAACGTGAAGATGTTTTAACGGAATTGCCAGAATTAATTGAAAGCAAAGAATGGTGTACTATGCTTACGGAAGAAGAACAGATTTATGAACAGGCGATTCTTTCAAAACGCTATGCAGATGCAAGAAGAGTATCTTGGAACGTAGATGACTTGTATAATTCTTCAAAGGCGAAACGTCTATTAGAAATTATTGAAGAAGCAGAGGATGACGGCAGAAAGGTTATTGTATTTTCTTTTTTTCTTGATACCATTAGAAAAATTACAGAGTTACTTGGGAACAGGTGTTTAAATCCTATAAATGGATCAGTTCCGCCACAAAGGCGTCAGGAAATAATCGATGAGTTTGATAAGTCTCCAACTGGAACAGTCTTGGCTGCACAGATTCAATCTGGTGGGACAGGTCTCAATATTCAATCGGCAAGTGTGGTTATTCTATGTGAACCACAGTTTAAACCTTCTATTGAGAATCAGGCAATTTCAAGAGCTTATCGAATGGGACAAGCAAGGAATGTTCTTGTGTATCGACTTCTCTGTGAAAATACAGTAGATGAGAAAATTACTTCACTCTTGGAAAGTAAACAAGCGATTTTTGATGCATTTGCTGATAAATCAGTTGCGGCGAAAGAAAGTTTGGAATTAGATGATAAGAAGTTTGGAGATATTATCAAAGAAGAAATTGAACGTATTAATGCAAAACATGGAAAATCAGGCATAAAAGAAGAAATGATAAGTGATGAGGAGGTGAGCTAGATGGCGTATTTTAATATTGTAGCACAAACAAGTGAAAATACAGTAGTAACCGAATATGAACCAGTTAAAGCACGCTCTGATAGCTACCAGAGTGAAGCAGCATTAGAAAAAGAATTCATTCGCCTTCTCTGTGAGCAGGGCTATGAATATTTGCAGATTCATTCAGAAAAAGATCTGATTACTAATCTTCGATATAGACTAGAGAAACTGAACAGTTATGAGTTTTCTGATTCAGAATGGAAACAGTTCTTTTCAAACTCTGTGGCAAATCCCAATGAGCATATTGTGGAGAAGACCAGAAAGATTCAAGAAGATTTTGTTCAGGTGTTAAAACGTGATGATGGAACGTCTAAGAATATCAAATTTATTGATAAGAGCAATATTCATAACAATTTCTTACAGGTCATCAATCAGTATGTGATTGGAAAAGAAGATGGAGCCAAGTACGACAATCGTTATGATGTTACTGTACTTGTAAATGGTCTGCCAGTGGTTCATATCGAATTGAAGCGCAGAGGTGTTGCAATTCGAGAGGCATTTAATCAGATTGATCGTTATCAACGTGATTCTTTCTGGGCAGGTTGTGGTCTATTTGAATATGTACAGATGTTTGTCATTTCTAATGGAACCAATACCAAGTACTATTCCAACAGCACACGATTCAATGCTATTAAGGAAGCTGGATCTGGTAAGGCAAAGAAGGGAAAGACAAGCAACAGCTTTGAATTTACGTGCTTCTGGTCGGATGCAAACAATCGGGTGATTCCAGATTTGATTGATTTTACGAAGACATTCTTTGCAAAGCATACCATATTAAATATTTTGACTAGGTATTGTATTTTTACTTCGGAACAGATGTTGATGGTTATGCGTCCTTATCAGATTACAGCCACGGAACGTATTTTAAATAGAATTGAGATTGCTAATAATTATAAGAAATATGGGAGTGTAGCAGGTGGTGGATATATCTGGCACACCACAGGTTCTGGTAAGACGCTGACGTCCTTTAAGACAGCAAGGCTTGCATCATTGCTGCCATATGTTGACAAGGTGATGTTTGTCGTAGACCGTAAGGATCTGGATTATCAGACAATGAAGGAATATGACCGTTTTGAAAAAGGTGCTGCTAATAGCAATACATCTACCTCTATTTTGAAAAAGCAGATGGAAGATCCCAATGCTCACATCATTATTACGACCATTCAGAAACTGGCAAGTTTTATCAAGAAATATCAAGGGCATGAAGTATTTGGCAAGCATGTTGTTATTATTTTTGATGAGTGTCACCGCAGTCAGTTTGGGGATATGCATACGGCAATCGTGAAGAATTTTAAGAAATACCATCTCTTTGGTTTTACTGGAACACCAATATTCCCAACGAATGCAGGTTCTACCAGAAAGAATATGGAATTCCTAACCACAGGACAGACCTTTGGTGATCAGCTACATACTTATACCATTGTAGACGCAATCAATGATAAAAATGTACTTCCATTTCGAGTGGATTACATCAAGACAATGGATACGGATGAAGCGATAGATGATGAGATGGTGTGGGATATAAACCGTGAAAAGGCAATGATGGCTCAACAACGTATATCCCTTGTAACCAATTATATTCTGGAACATTTTAATCAGAAGACCTATCGTGGAGATAAGACATACATTTACAATTCCCTTACCAATATTGCAGAAGTTGCATCGGCAGAGAGAGGTGCAGTAGAGGAAATCAAACAGAAGCAACGAATTAGTGGATTTAATTCCATTTTTGCAGTGGCATCTGTGCCTATGGCAAAGTTGTACTATCAAGAATTCCAAAAGCAGATGAAGGAGCAGCCAGCAAAAAAACTTCGAATTGCAACCATCTTTAGTTATGGGGCAAATGAGGAGGAAACGGATGGAATTCTGGACGAGGAAAATTCAGAGGATACATCCGCGCTAGATCAGAACTCACGTGATTTTCTAGAAGCTGCCATTAAGGATTATAATGAAATGTTTCTTACGAATTACGATACGTCCAGTGACAAGTTTCAGAATTATTATAAGGATGTTTCCCTTCGTATGAAGAACAAGGAACTGGATCTGCTCATTGTAGTAAATATGTTCCTTACAGGATTCGATGCTACAACAATGAATACGTTATGGGTAGATAAGAATCTAAAGATGCATGGGTTGATTCAGGCATTTTCCAGAACCAATCGTATCTTGAATTCCATTAAGACTTTTGGAAACATTGTATGTTTTCGAAATCTTCAAAAGCGTGTAGACAGTGCCATATCTCTATTCGGTGATAAGAATGCCGGTGGAATTGTGTTGATGAAGAGCTTCAAGGATTATTACTATGGGTATGAATCCATTGATGGCAAACCAATGCCAGGATACGTGGATCTGATGGAAAACTTGAATGAGAAGTTTCCATTGTCAGACCCGCAGATTATTGGAGAGCAGAATCAAAAAGATTTTATTGCTTTATTTGGTACTATTCTTCGTATGCGAAACCTGCTGGTATCCTTTGATGAATTTAAAGCACAGGAATTAATCACCGAGCGTGATTTGCAGGATTATCTAGGACGCTATCAGGATCTTCGTGATGAATGGAAAAGGAAACGAGAAGCTGGAGAAAGTACTGATATTATCGATGATATTGTGTTTGAAATCGAACTGATCAAGCAGATTGAAATTAATATTGATTACATTCTCATGCTTGTGAAGAAATATCATGATACCCATTGTGAAGATAAGGAAGTTCTCATCACGATTAAGAAAGCAATTGATGCCAGCCCAGAACTTCGTAGTAAGAAGCAGTTGATTGAAACATTTATCTCAGGAATCAATGATGCAGATGATGTTATGACAGAATGGCATGATTATGTAGTAAATCAGCGTGAAAAGGAACTGCAAGCGATTATCACAGAAGAAAAGCTGAAACCAGCAGATACAAAAAAGTTTATTGAGAATGCATTCCGAGATGGAGAGATTAAGACAGCCGGAACGGATATTGATAAGATTATGCCACCTGTGTCAAGATTTGGCGGTGGTGGTAGAGCAGAGAAGAAGCAGGGTGTGATTGATAAGTTGAAGGTATTCTTTGAGAAGTACTTTGGTGTTGGTGGTTCGAGTAGTTTTGAGGTGAAGGAAGAGACAACGATTTATACTTATGAAGCTGGGGTGGATGAGATGAAGGTTGCGGAGGATGGCGGTTTGTATGGGAATAAACAACGTACGTAGACTGATTTTTATTGCCTTAACTGATTTGCAATAAAGTGAGATTGATTTTATAGGCAGAAAATATATACAGAAGAAGGGACAAATTTATGGATGCACATAAAGCAATAATTACCAATATTTTTAATAATGCGACATTATTAGAAATACCATTCTTTCAGAGACCTTATGTATGGAAAGAAGATCTTTGGGAAAGACTTCTTGAAGATATGGAGTTCGTTGTTAAAACAAAAAAGCCACATTTTTTGGGCTCAGTTATTTTAAAAGATGGTAGGAAACCATTACCAGGAGAACTTTTTGCTGATTGCAAGACTGTAGTTGATGGTCAACAACGATTGACAACATTTATGATATTTATGAAAGTCTTATGTTTGAAGACAGGACAAACAACATTGTTTGATTATCAGTTTAGAATTATGGGACAAGAAATTGCATTAAGACATGGGAAAAATGATGTAGATGCATTTAATAAAGTTATTTCTATGTCAGCAGCAAATAAAATAGATATTTCAGTTATTAATTCAAGAGTAATTGAAGCATACAATTATTTTGTTGATAATATGGATGCATCTAAACTTGATATTATGACAGTGATTACCAATACACAGTTTGTTCGTATTGATTTAGACGCAGATGAGGATGAACAGCAGATATTTGATACAATAAATTCCTTGGGTGTGAATCTAACAACGTCAGAGTTGTTAAAAAATTATTTCTTTAGCAGAGATACAATTAGTGAATATGAATCGAAATGGGTTTCAGTTTTTGAAAAAGATGATGATACCAAAAACTATTGGGATACTGAAATTGAAGTCGGACGAACAAAGAGAGCAATGATTGATATCTTTTTTGATGCATATTTTCAATTGTTTATACAAAATAAAGAATATAGTATTTCAAACGAAGATAAGCTTATGTATGCAAGAGTAGAGCATTTATCTCAATCATACCAGCACTTTATTAATACATATTGTAACGGAGATAAAAAAGTAATACTGGATTCATTAAAAGATTATGCAGAATGTTTTGCACAAAATATTAAACCAGATTGGTGCGAAGAATGTATTCCTGCTACTTATGGAATTGAACGACTTAACATAGTGATGTTTGGCTTAAAGAATTCTACGATGATACCATATGTTTTATATGCAGCAAAAAATGTATTAAATCAAAACGAGTTTAATAAGATATGTGAAGTTTTGGAATCCTATATAATGAGACGAATGATTGTCCATGCCACAACAAAGAATTATAACAATCTATTTATATCTTTGATTTCCAATGCAATATGTGATCCACAAGATTTACAGAATAGACTGTATTCTGGAAAAGATAGCACGACATATATGCCGTCAGATAGTGAGTTGGAAGTTGGATTTAATGATTCCAAAATATATAATCTTCAAACGAAAGGCATACTTTATTTGATAGAAAGCGGAATTCGCCCAACAAATAGCTCAACAGCAATTCTTGGTTTCAATAATTATAGTTTGGAACATATGATGCCAAAAAAATGGAGAAACAACTGGAGCCCATGTGCTTCTGATGATTTGGAAAAAGAGAGAGATTCTAAACTATTAACACTTGGAAACCTTGCAATAATTCCTCAATCTTTAAATTCATCAGTAAGAGATGCCGATTGGTCTACTAAGAAGACAGGAAAGAAAGATAAGCCAGGATTAAAAATATGTGCATCTGGACTGATTACATTACATGACGCGTTAGATAAATCAGATTGGAACGAAGATGAAATCAAAAGTCGAGCAAAGTGGTTATGCGATGAATCTATAAAGTTGTGGAAGCTATAGTTGATTAACAGTTGGAGAAATTCTTTTATTTAGGTATTTCTATTTGAAAGGGGTGGCGAGTATGATAGATTTTGTAGGGACACGATGGTATAAATGCGATTTCCATCTACATACAATGAAAAGCGATTGTTATAAGGAGAAAGCAGATAGCGAGGAACAATGGATTGACCAGGTAAAACTTAATGGATTAAATTGTATAGCAGTTACAGATCATAATGATTACCGGGCTATAGACAAGATGAAGGAGTTAGGAGAAAAGAATGGAATTGTAGTTTTTCCAGGAGTAGAGGTAACATGTGACTCAACCAAAATACATATACTTGTAATCTTTGATTCAAGTAAAACATCGGATGTGGTAAGGGATTATCTGAGTAAAATTGATATTGATTCAGAAATTGTAGGAAAGAGCATTGGAACATCAACGGGTATTTTTGACGCATGTATAACAGCAAAAGAAAAAGGAGCACTTGTTATAGCTGCACATATTGATGAGTATGCAGGTATTAATTCTATGAGTACAGCGAATGTTGAAAAAATATTAGATAGAAAATATATCGATGCTGTTCAAGTTGTTAATCGACCAATATGGGAAGAATTTAATATTAGTAAAAACAAGGATGACATGATTGCTTCTTTAAATAAAAAATATGAAGGTGAAATATCAATTGAAACTGCAGAAGCTTGGAAAAAGACGTATAATCGCGCAATACAGGCCAATATACCAATACTTTCATTTTCTGATAACCCATGTTCAAGTGGAGAGGCTAAACATGGATTATGGGGTATTGGGAAAACATATACATGGATAAAAATGGATAAAAAGCCTGATTTAGAAAGCGTTAGACAAGCTTTATTATCAGAAGATATGCGACTTAAATTAAAAGAACAGACAGACTTGGTTCCAGAAGTTACGCCAGATATGTGGATTAAGTCTATTAAAGTAGAAAATGCAATTATCAATCCTTACAAAGAATTGAATGTGGAATTTAATCCACAACTAAATGCGATAATCGGAGGAAGAGGAAGCGGGAAATCTTCAATTATTAGAATAATGGCGGGTGGACTCTCATCTCTTAATACATATGCATTAGATGAAATAAAAAAAGAACAGGATAAATTTTATAAAATACATAACAATAAAGATGATTCAGGAATTTTTGACTCAAAATCAAATGTTGAGATTATTATTGTTAGGAATGAATTGCTATATAAGGTAAATGTAAATTCCATAAAAGATATGAGCGATCAATTTCAAAGTATCTACAAATATGATGAAAATAAGAATGCATGGGAAGAAATTGAGGACTCAAATTATTTGGATTTTTTTAGGGTACAAGTATATACTCAGAAACAAATATTTGAAATTGCAAAAGAACCAGACGCTTTATTAAAAATCATAGATGCAGATATACCAGAAATGGAGAATGTTTTAAATAAACAACAGATTGTATATGATAATCTGTTGGCTAAAATGGCAGAAATAAGGACAACACAGGCGGTAATAGATAAAGAGGGAAAATTACGTACAGAATTGAGTGATTATGATGACCAAATCAATCAATATAAAAAGAGTGGAATTGCAGAACTTGTCAATTATAAACAGCAATACTTGAAGGAAGAAAAAACATTAAGTGATTTCTTGGAGGGAATTTCATTAATAGCTGATGAGTTAGACAGTGCAACTTCTACTGCAATTATTCCAGAAGTTGATGCTAGTGAATTAGTAAATGCAGCAGAGTTATTTGATCTTATTACACAGGGAAAGGAAAATGTAGCTAAGAGCATAGAATTTATAAAAAATAGTATTTCAGAGATAAGGGCGCAGAAAGAGAAAATATTGTTTGAAGTTGAGAAGAGTAATTGGCATACAAAGAAAATGGCTAATAATTTAGCATATGATGAAGCGTGTACTAAATTACATGAATCAGGAATTCAGATCAATAAACTTGACGAATTACTCGATTTGAAAAAGAGAAAGCAAGAAGAAATAGATACTGTCGCAAAGGCAAAAGAAGGTCTAAAAAAATTACAGAGAGAAAAACAAGAAATTTATTTTGAATATGATTCATATTTTTCCGCGATACGTACATTGAGAATGAATTTTATTGAATCGGTAATTGGTAATCAAGATAATGTAAAGATAGAACTTCTTAACCATGGAAATGCTGATTCATTTGAAGAAACAATAAAAAGTATTACTCAAAAGAGGGATAGTTCAAATATAAATGAAGATATATCGACTTTAAAAAGTACTGTATTTGAGAAAAAAGATATCAATTATTTTAGAGAACTAATAACAAGAATAAGAGAAGGCAGCGATGAAAAAGAAGTTTCAGGTTATTTTAGAAAAGCAATAAAGGGATTGGATGATATGCAATTTGATAAAATGATAACTTTTCTTCCAAAAGATGAATTAAAAGTAAGTTATAAACCGGAGGGAGGTAGAAGTTTTATTCCATTATCTTCGGCTTCGGCGGGACAAAAGACAACAGCAATTTTAACTTTTATTCTTGCTTATGGTAACCGCCCATTATTGCTCGACCAACCAGAAGATGATCTGGATAATCGATTAGTGTATGATTTAGTGGTCAAACGTTTGAAAAGTGCAAAGCAGAAACGCCAAATTATTGTTGTAACGCATAATGCCAATATTCCTGTAAATGGAGACGCTGAATACATTACATCAATGGATTCGGACAGTCGTTATGTTAAGATTAAAGCAGAAGGAACGTTGGATAATGAAGTGATACGAAAAGAAATATGTGATGTTATGGAAGGTACAGAATATGCATTTGGGATGAGAGCAAAGAAATACCATTTGAATATTGTTGAATGATTTTATGTTAGTAAATACGATTGTGGAGGTGAGTTAATACTATGGACAAGCAAAAATTTGAATCAATTTTACAAGTTGGAGAAACAATTGCTGTGGAATTTAAGCGTTGTGGAAACGGTATAGAAAATGATGTTTACGAAAGTGTCTGCTCTTTTCTGAATAGATTTGGCGGTGACATTTTCATGGGTATCTTAAACGACAGTACAGTAATAGGTGTTCCAGAAAAAGCAGCTGGAGATATGATTAAGAATTTTATTAAAGTCATCAGTAATCCAATCATGTTTTCACCGACGATTTATCTTGTTCCTGAAATTATCCAGTACGAGGGAAAAACAATTATACATGTGCATGTTCCTGTAAGTGCAGAAGTTCACAGTTTTAAAAAGGAAATATATGATAGAGTAGATGATTCTGATGTAAAAGTAACTGCGACATCACAGCTTGCATCTATGTACATTCGTAAACAAAGCATATTTACTGAAAAAAGGATTTTCCCATATGTATCAATAGATGATTTGAGACTAGATTTATTGCCACGTATTAGAAAAATGGCTACAAACAATATAGAAGGTACGCATGGCTGGGAATCAATGACAGATGAAGAACTTTTAAGAAGTGCAGGGCTTTACGGGACAGACCGTGCCACTGGAGAAAAGGGATATAATCTTGCTGCAGTTATGCTTCTTGGTAAAGATGATGTGATTAGAGATATTTGTCCAGCATATGAAACAGATGCACTGGTAAGAAAGATTAATGTAGACAGGTATGATGATAGAGAAACAGTAAGAACTAATTTAATTGAAAGTTACGATCAACTAATGGAGTTTGCAAGAAAGCATCTGCCGGATAAATTTTTCTTGGAAGGAACGGAACGTAAGAATCTGCGGAATATTATTACACGAGAAATGATAGGGAACACTTTAATTCATAGAGAATTTACAAGTTCGTATACCGCAAAATTTGTTATAGAGAAGAAAAGAATGTATACAGAAAATGCAAGCCGTTCCGCAGGAGACGGAGTGATTACACCTGAAAATATGGAACCTAATCCTAAAAATCCAATTATAGCTTCATTTTTTAGAAATATTGGCTGGTCAGATAGACTTGGTTCAGGAGTCAGAAATCTATATAAGTACTCGAAATATTATTCAGGACAAGAACCAGAGTTTATTGAAGGCGATGTTTTCAGAATAATTGTTCCATTGGATGAGGAATATTCATATGATTTGTTAAATAAAAAGGAGAATGGTTTGAATGATAAGCATAAAACAGACCAATCAAACCAATCAAACCAATCAAACCAATCAAACCAATCAGATCAATCGAACCAATCAGATCAATCGAACCAAAACGCAGATAATATTGAAGAAAGATTAATAAAATTATTATCAGAAAAGCCCGATATTAAAACAAAAGAGATTACAGAGTCATTGGGATGGTCATCAAGTCAGGTTAAATATTATATGAAGAAGCTAAAAGATGATAATAAAGTTATACGGCATGGAACTAATAGAAATGGGTATTGGGAAATATTATGAAGGTAAAGTCATAATACAGATGGAGATAAAATATGAAGGATTTTGTGGACTTTCTTAAGCTTCCACCAAATATATTGGGAGCATTAGCAGTAGCAAGTGGAATATTATTGCTGTTACCAGACAAAGTTATTAACAAACTCTATATGACTGAGTTTAGGGATAAATACGGCTTTACAATTGGAATTATTTTTATTGTATCCTTGTCAATTCTCATTATACTACTTGTTCTAAAAATATATCATTTTTTCAATGATAAGAGATTGAATAAAAAAGTTGCTGAAGGACAACTAAAATATTCCGTGTGAGGAGAGGTATAGACTGAATGAAAAGAAAAAAAAGACTTAATAAAATCATAAAACATCAGTATGAAAATATTGGATTAGAATCAAAAGGTTTTGGACATCCGGGAATGGCATTTGAAAATCTTATTTTTAGACAATGTAGATTTAGCACACTGAGGATGAAAGATTGTTTGGTTACGAATTGTCAAATTACTCAGTGTATAATTGATGAAGATAGTTATTTAAGACATGCTGTATTTAAAAATGTAGATTTTACGGGAACAATATTTCGAAATTGTAATTTAGAGAAAGCAAAGTTTATTGAATGTAATTTAAGATATGTAAAATTTGAGAATTGTTTATTGAAAGTTGATAATATTATGGAAACAAGTCTGCCTCATGAATCAAACCATAGACTGGAAATATATCGTCAACTATATGTAAATGAGTTAGGGCAGGGAAGAACGGATTATGCAAATAGGTTATTATATCTAGTTAGAGAAGGAGAACGTGATTTAAGTCTTGATATTTTACAGGGAAAAACAGATTATTTTAAAAATGAAAGAAATGGGAAAGTTACTATATATTTAGTAAAATACATAAGTTCTAGTATAGGAAAAATGTTATGGGGTTATGGACTTAATATAAGACGTATATGTTTTACAATGTTATTATGGGTCACTGTATTTTCAATACTGCATTTTTGTTTTTCTTTTTCTAATGAACAATTACTAATTGTGAAATGTAAAAATTCGATATTGTTAAGTTTTAATTCACTGTTAATTGGTGGGATTGATATACTAGATGAGAACTATAAAAAAAGTCTTTTAATACAAGTAGTTATATTAATTCAAAATTTGATTGGAGTGGTATACTTTGCGGTACTTACATCGGCAATATATAGAAAGGTAGCAAGATAAATGGATGAAGAAATTAAGAATAAAATAGAAAATAATATTCGAAATAAGCGTTATTATAAAAAAATACGTGCAATGATTGTATATGGATCTTGGGTAAGAGGGGATTTTGATGAGAATTCAGATATTGATATCCTAGTTATAACAGAAGGTCAATATAGTATAGATGAAAATAAGATACATGAGATAGTATCTGAATGTATACAAGGAAGACCTATTGATATATCGGTATATGATGCAGCAAAATTTGAGACGTTATTGACCAGTGGTTCGCTCTTTTTACACCATGTAAAGGATGAGGGAGAAATTATATTTGATAGAAGTGGAAAAGGTAAAAATTACTTATTTGGTAAATTAAATGAATTTAAAGGTATCTCAGAAGATATGCTTTTATATAAGAGAATGTATTCAAAAGCAGTAATTAGTTTAGAAAATAATGGAGTAAATTACTATGATATTAATATATTAAGTCTTGTTGCAAGAAATACCTTGATACTTGCATGTTATCATCAGAAACAACCTAAATATGGGAAATGGGATGCCTTTCATTTGTGCAAAGATTATTTTGATACAGAAATTCAGTTGTCGGAAAAGTGCTATAAGGAACTGTTGGAATATCGGAATTATTTTAATCGTAATTTAGATAAACACGAATTGCCGAATCAAAATCGTTGTAGGGAGTATGAAAATCAGGTTGGTATGTTGATAGATTGGGGAATTAAACTTACAGGAGTAAATAATACAGTAGATAGACTTTTTTATCTTTTCAATGACAGAGTTGGAAGGAACTTTTATACATCATATGAAGTATTTACTGATTTTGATAGAGATATTTTTATGTTTACTAATTTATATTTACAAAAAGAATACAAAGATAAAATTGATTCGATCAGAGATCCTTTTTTAGAACTGTTAAGGGAGCGATATCCCAATGATGAATATGTTAAATGTGTATGTGCGGTGGTCGGAGAATTTAATAATATAAAAAAGGAAAGTAGTAACTATAGTATTGATACGCCGGATATATATTCAGAAGTAAACATAAAAAATTCATATGCTTTTAAGGATGAAATTGAGAAGATTTTACATATAAAAGAAGGTTCTTTATTGGATAAAGCGATTGTGAAGATTATGAATAAACTAGGAGTAAAAGAAAAAAAAGATATTTTGCAATTACTTGAACAGTTAAGGCGATATATAAATGAATTATAAGTGAATCTATTAAAGTGATATATATTCAAATACCAGTCATATTGTTAATATAGGCCGAAATCTCTCTACCCTAAAATAATTAAATTCAATAGATAAAAGTCAGGATGTATTAGTAGTATAAGAAATATAGTGTCGTCAGTTTGTCAGCGAAATTCTTCAAAAATCCATGGAAATGATGGAATATGTAGAATAAAAACACAAAATATAGTTCAAAAAGAATGAATTAAACACAACATATAGTACAAACTATCGAGTTTGAATAGCATCCACAAGTCTGGGAAGCCTTATCAATAGGGCGCTCCCGGACTTTTCTTTTGTCTCTGCTACTACTTTGCTACTAAGGATTATTCTTCATTCTTTTAGATATTAGTAGAAAATCAGTTAAATAATCTTTCGAATTGGCATTTGGATAACATTTCTGGATGCTTTTTCTTTTGGTAATTCAGGTTCTATGACTGGTGGAATACCTGGCACACCTACGGGTGGTTCTGGTACTGGATTAGTGACTCCAATAAGTGATTCAAGACTATGCACCAATGCCTGTTGTTTGTGTGGAAATAGGTGAGAGTAGGTATTAAGTGTTGTTGATACTTTCTCGTGTCCAAGTCTGTCGGCAAGCATGAGAGCGTCACAGCCTTGATTGATTAACAAACTGGCGTGACTGTGGCGAAGATCGTGAATTCGTATTTTCTTAATGCTAGTTGTCTTGCACCCTCGTTGCATCTCGTGTGAGAGATAGGATTTTGTGTAAGGGAATAGTCTATCCTTTGGACGAGGCATATACATGGAATTCATATACTCTGTTAGTTCCTGGAAAAGAAAATCAGGAATAGGAATAACACGTTTGCTCTTTTTTGTCTTAGGTGTAGAAATAATATCTTTCCCATGACTACGTGAATAGGACTTACAAATACGGATGGTCTTATCAACTAGATTAATATCTTCTGCTGTTAGAGCAAGTAATTCGCCTTCTCGCATACCTGTCCAATAAAGAACTTCAAAGCATAGATACGAAACAGCTTTGTCTTTAATACCTTCCCGAAAAGCAAGATATTCTTCCAACGTCCAGAAGTCCATTTCCTCTGCATCACTTCGTCCCATACTTCCTGCCTTGCCACATGGATCGGTGTTAAGGTCATAGAAACGTTTGGCATAATTCATAATACAGTTCATCTGATTGTTGATGGATTTTAGATAAGTGGGCTTGTAGTTGTACTCGTCCTTCATAAGTTTTGTTTGCCATTTTCTAATATCCGTTGCCTTGATTTCATTTACTGGTATTTTGCCAAAAAATGGAAGAATCTTGGTTTCGTAGATATTACGCTTATGTTGGATGGTGGAATCTTTTAATCTTCCTTCCATATCCTCAATATAGGTTTCATATAGTGATTGAAATGTCATATCGGGATTACATGCCTGTTTCTCTAGAAATTCTCTCTCAAATGTTAAGGCTTCCTTTTTGGTGGCGAATCCTCGTTTCCACTTTTGTTTGTTGTTACCTTGCCAATCCGTATAATAGAATTTGGCAAACCATTTACCAGTTTTATCATCTTTGTAAGCTGGCATAAAATCATCTCCTTTATAATGAATTAGTCATCTGGAACGAATAAATGTTCCCGATGCATTTATCTAAAGGCTATGATATAATCTACTTGTCTAGGGTGATTACATCAGCCGTTTAGGTTGAATCACTTACATAGTAGCTCTGGTGCTCAATTTCTTTTGCAAAAGAAATTACATTGGGGCTATTTTTATGTTGTTTTTTATTTATCCTTATTGTCTTCTGTTGTAAAAGGGTTTTTCCAACGATATACTTGGTTGCCCAGTTCTGATGTGTATTCTTCTAAGTATGGTCTTTCAAACATTGGAGTTAAAGTACTGGATGCGTAATAAGCAATGGTTTCTGCTTGCCAGTCCATGTATCTGTCAATACTTAATTTTCCATTATATAACTGGTCCATTTTTGCTTTCCAGTTTTCTAAAAATAGGCAAAAGTCCATATCGTATTTGCTGGCTCCTTTTCCGTCAACGGAGATAGAAGCTTTCCATTCTTTATCTTCTGGTGGTTTTGCAATATCTAGTTTCATAGTAAAATCATAAGTTTCTTGGATTTTGAATAAAACATTTATTACATCCGCAAAAGATTCTAGCATGTATTTGTTTCTATAGGAATTTCTTGCGTCAATTCCAACATTCATACCGTCTTGATGTTCTGGCGTAGAAATCAATTCACGAAAATTAATATCCAGTGCGATAGCAATATCTTTGATGATGGACATAGAAAAATCGGTTTGTCCAGATTCGTAGTTTTGAACGGTTCGTTCTGTTTTATCAATAAGTTCTGCTAACTGTTTCTGGCTAATCTTTTTTTCTTTTCTTTTTCTTTTGATATTAGCTGCAATTTGTTCTGGGGATAGTGCTTGAGATGCCATTATGTTTTCTCCTTTCACGAAAAATAGTTACATAAAAAGTATTATTTATAACTTTATGAAAAGTATACAATAGATAAACACGAAAGTCAAGTTCGTGTTTTGAAAGAAAATCTATTGACAACACGAAATGAATGAAATATACTGTAAACACGAAAACAAATTGCGTGTTTATGAACGAGATAGTAAAATGTTTAATGATATGAAGAAAGGAGATTGCGTATGGTAGGAATGAAAGAGACTTTTATTGAAGTTGATGAAGTACAACAGATGCTTGGAGTTGGTAAGACAAAAGCATATTCCATTATTAAAAAGTATAATGGTGAACTTGCTGCAAAAGGATTTCTAATTATCCGAGGCAGATGTCCAAGAAAATACTTTGAACAGAAGGTATATGGATATGCAGACTACTACAATCCGGCTGATGATCTTGAAAAAAATCAGTCAATGGTAGCAGAAGATGGTAACTATGAAGCAAAAGAAAAAGCCCTTACCGATTAGGGAAAGGACTTGATAGTAACAAGCCGGAACTTGTTCTATGTATCTCGCAAATACAGTATAACAAAGGACTCCGGCTGTTACAATCAGAACTTTTGTTCATAGGAATGTAACGATTGACAGTATATTAGCCGTAACGGCAGGAGGAAAATTTATGTATTTTAAAGAACAAAACATTTTATTATGTGCCATTGACCATGGGTTTTCAACAATTAAGACACCACATTTTATATTCGACAATGGGGTAGAAGAAATTGGCACAGAAGCAACATTAGAAGCTAAGACAATGGAGTGCAAAGATACTTTTTATAAAATCGGAGAAGGAAGACTTCCCATGAAAGATACCAAAATAGAAGATGAAGATTATCTTTTACTCACATATGCGGCAATTGCAAAGGAAGTCGAATATTATGGTTTGTCTAGTGAAGATGAGATCAGGGTCGTAGTTGCAGCAGGACTTCCATTTACCAGATTTGGGGAAGAAAAACTTAGCTTTAGCAACTATCTGAAACGAGGGGTTGTAACCTTTGTATATGAAGGGAAAACCTATTTCGTAGAAATTGAAGAAGTTCTATTATACCCACAGTGTTATGCAGCAGTAGCAAATATTTTAGGAAAGCTGGCACCGAATCAGCTGATTGTAGACATTGGTTCCAAGACCATTGATATTATCCATAACAAGAACTATGTTCCAGTGGAGCGGGAATGTATAACCATCCCAGAAGCATTAATTAATTGTATGGCTAACGTCAATAAAGCAGTATTCCGAAGGAAAAACCGTTATTTGGATGAAAGTGATATTCAGGATGTGATGATGACTGGAACATCCAATCTTCCAAAAGAGATCACGGAAATTGTACAGGATCAGCTTTGCATCTTTGCTGAAAACGTAGAAGCTCAGCTGAAAGAAAATGGGTTTGATCCAGAACTAACGCCGATTGTGTATGTAGGCGGAGGAGCTACTGTAATGAAATCATTTGGAAGAATTAGAGGCGCAAATATTTGTTATCAAGAAGATGTAAAGGCAAATGCCATTGGTTATGAATATCTGGCATTGCAGAAAGCAGATAGGTGGTTGCATGTATGATAAGGATATGTTTCAGACAGTACCATTTCGTTTAAACCTAAATCATGACGAAGATGCTTTGGTATGGAAATTATTGTTATCCATTGACGAAGAGCCAAGAAAAAGTCTCTTTGGAGACAGAAGTAAGTTTATCAAATGGGTTTTAGTGAAATATGCCAGAGATGAATTTGATTTTGAAGAAGCAAAGGGAAAACTGGATTCTTTGAAAAAAGAGTTCATACAGTCGGCTCAGTATGAACTCATAGAGGCAGTTCAAAATGAATCCATGTCACTCATGGCAATGCTTGAAAAAGCAGTGGAACTTGCAGTAACAAAAGCAGTAACAGAGGTTCTAAAAGCAGTGGTAGCTGGTGGGGGTTCTATTGGAACACCAGTAACAACAACAACAACAGCGGTGCAGAGCAACAAAGCAGTTCAGACAGAGGTGGCTGTTCCGAAAATGGGCGTTCTCCCAGAAGTGGATGGAAATAATGAACTTCCCACTTCTGCACTAAGCTTTTTGAACGGCTTCTAAGGATTGGAATTGCTTATATTTATGATAAATAATTGGATTTGTGGATGAAAACAGTGATACAAACGGTATTACATCCACAAATTCATATCGCAATTTGTAATAACAGTCTCAGTGGCAGTGATACAAATTGTAATAAGTACAGATGGAATTATCACATTCTGTGCTTACAATATAACAGGGGTATTAGGGGATTTCGGTCCCCTAACCAGATTTTGTTTAACGCCCTGCGTTATACGTATCTGGCAAAATCTATCTTTAGGTAAGTTTGTAAAGGATGTAAAAGATCCAAAACAAAAGCAAAGCACAGATAAAAAGGAGGTGCAGCTTATAGGCCGAAGGAAACAAATGGTCGAACCGAGAAGAAATTTTACGATTCGATTATCGGAATTAGAAGAGAAGCAGATGAAGTTGGATGCCGAGGCAAATGGATTAAACCCCAGTGAGTATGTTAGGGAATTAATTCTTCATGGTGGTTCAATTGATACTTCATTTGCGTTGGACAGAAGAAATCTTATCAATCAGATTTCTTCTGTTGGTAATAACATTAACCAATTAACACGACTGGCTAATACCAATAAGCTAGTTAGTGATTCTATATTAAAACAAGTAGTGGATTTACTAAAAGAAATCCAAAAACTAATGATGGAGGTGATTAAGAAATGGCGATAACTAAGGTCGGATGTATGAAGGCTAGTAAGAAAAAACAAAAAGACATTCATCTGAAGAACAGTATCAATTATATTTTGAATCCTGCGAAACTTGGAATTGCTAATCTTGCGGGCGGTATCAATTGCCCGCTAGAAATTGCATATGAGCAGATGAAGGCAACCAAGGAGATGTTTCAAAAGACTGGTGGTAGGCAGGGATATAGCTTAATTATTTCACTTAAACCGGGAGAGGGAACACCTGAGATTATGTATGATATAGCAATGAGATATGCTGAAATCTTCCTAAAGGGAAAGTATGAAGCGGTTGTAGCAGTTCATACAGATAGAGTTCATCTACACGCACATATTGTATTTAACAGTATTGATATGACAGAAGGATATAAGTTCCAATATCATAATGGAGACTGGAAAAACATTTTACAACCGATAACAAATCAGCTATGTACGGCGTATGGATTGGAGATAATGCCGGCAGAATACAGTGAAGATCCTAAGAATATGTCAAGACCAGAGTGGGAGAGAGAACAATCCTATTCCACACTGATAAAAGATGATGCATTTTACTGTGCATTACTGGCAGAGAGTGAGCCGCATTTTATATTTCTGTTAAAAAGTCTGGGATATGATGTAAAAGAAGGTAAACATGTTGCAGTTAAGGCTCCAGGGATGAAACGTTTTAAACGTATTGATACTATAGACGAACAGTTATCGAGAGAAAATATTAATACGCTAATTCGTTATGGAGACAGTAAGAGTGCTAGACCGAAGGTTAATACCTTTAATCCAATCTATGTGAAACGTGCCAAATTGTCACAGTTTCAAAAGAAGTATTACGCCAGAATGTACCGCTTGCGACTAATTGAAAAAAAGCGTTTTCATTATAAATCAGCATATTATTATGAGTCTATTAAGCAGATGCATTTACTACAAGAAGAGTATCTACTGGTGGTAAATAATGATGTGAATTCATTCACAGATTTATTGCACCTGACCAATAAGCTTCAGCAGGATCTGAAAAATGTGGAGACGGAACAAAACCAAATGTATTCTAATCATGGCATTGAGAAACGTAAATGCAAGGAGGTTGAAGATTTTGAAAAATTTCGAAGTAATGAGCCTGAGTATAAACGTAAATTAGAAGCGTTGAAGGAAAGAAAAGGCAAGATTAAAGAGCAGATTCAGATTGCGGACAGATGTTATAAGAAGGAATTATCCAGGGCAGAAGAAGTACTGGAACGAACGATTCCAGTTGGTGATATGGAGGATATTGGTGATATCTATGATGTGGATGTGCCAGAGAATCCGTATAAGGAAGCTGCTGTGAAGGTAGAAGAAGTAATTGCACCAAAACAAATAGCACCGGTGGTAGAAGCGGTAATAGAACCCATGATAGAACCAAAGTCAATGATAATTCCAGAATCTGTAATTAAACCGATAACGGAAATAGTTGATGTAGTAGAGAATGAGGCGAAAATAAGTTTTGAGATTGAGGAAAACTTAGTAGATATCACACAAAGCACTGCCGAAGAAATTAGGGAATTACCAAAGACACTAGTTGAATACCAAAGATTGTCATTGCAAGAAAAAGCAGAAAGATTCCCGTTTGAAAGATATACTGATGATAAGGCATTTAATTATTTTATGAATTATTTGACGGAGATCGGGAGTGATAAGGGATTTGGCGAAGCATATGATGAATTTGCTGAAATATCGCAATGTTACGATAAGATGCAGGAACAAAAACTGGTTGAGCATGAAGTTGAGAAATCAATGTATTTATGTGATGAAATGGGTATGTCTTCGGAATTGTTCAAACAGGCGAGTGCGGATATAAGAGCAATGGTCTTTCATCTGGAGGAACTGGATTATAAGGTTGGAATTAAGGTGTATCGAGGAGTTCTTGAAAAGCTAGGAATACAGAAAGATTTGATGGAAGTCTATGAGGAATTTGACGAGGTTTATAAGGAAAGTGTGACAGATAAGAAGAAAGATGAAAAGGAATGGAGGAGATAAGTATGTGCTGGCTGATACGGTGGGGGTAAACTGGTACCCAGATGATGGACATCAACATGACAGTTGATGGCACGCATTGTCTGGGTACTTTTTTGTGCTTACACTTTGGGAGGAATACAGATGAGATTTAATTATGATCAAAAAGAACTTGCAAAAAATCCATATGTACGTAAGGTTGACCATTATACGTTACAGCTGACAACAGAAATGCGAGTGAAATTGTTTAAGGTATGGCGTAAGAATCAGGATGCAACAGAAATACTTCGGATTATGAACTATGCGTGGCACGGACGTAAAGAGGATCGTTCCGGGAAAAAGGCAATGAAAAAATCAGAACGAGACAACATCAAAGAAAAAATACGCCAGATCATCATAGCCCGCAATGGAGTTATTCCGGGAAAAAGGACCTTTCGTGTAGAGCTTTTCAGAAGGTTCGCAATGACAGTGAATACAAAACGGATTGCAGCCATCATGAAGGAAATGAATCTTGTGGCACAGATGCCGCATAAGGATGCATACAAGCATCAGGCTTCCCACAATCATGTGTGTGCAGCACCAGCGAATGTAGTAAATCAGGATTTCTTTATCGGACCAAGACGTGTAATTCTTACCGATATTACATACCTTTACTATGGAGAACATCGCAGGACTTTTTATCTGTGTGTGTTCCGGGATGCTTATACAAGGGAGAATCTCGGCTGGAACATCAGTACTTCCATGAACGTAAATCTTGTAAGAGGTGCATATGATGCGATGATGGGAGCACATGCAGATGAACTGAAGGAGGTACTTAAGGAAGATGCAGTGTACGTGCATTCTGACCAGGGTTGTCAGTACCTTTCAGCCTCTTTCACGCAACTATTGAAGAATGAAGGATTTGTCCAGTCCGTGTCAGCAAGAGGAAATTCACAGGATAATGCACCAATGGAAAGCTTTTTCGGAAGGCTAAAGACAGCAATACTAGATATGGTGGCGCTCTGCATGGATTATGAATCAGCTAGGAAACTGGTGGATGGATATCTTTGCGCTTACAACAGTGAGCATTACCAGTATGATCTTGCTGGGCTTACACCAGTGGAATTCCATCAGTATGCAACAACCGGTATTTATCCGCTGGACAGCTATTTCGGAGTTCCGGCATCAGCCATGATGACTGGTGGGGACTTTGGGAAGGTGAGGAGAAGATATGCAGATGAAGAGGCTGAGAAGCGTAGGAAAGCGCCTACAAAAAAGCGGGAAGAAAGAGGTATGATCGATCCGGAGAAGATCATAAGACGGGATCAGAGAATGCTGATTTCGGTTATAGACAGATGGAATGATAAGAAGGATGTGGCAGTATCCCAGATATCCAGGATGCAGACAATTCTTGAGATGGCAAAAAAAGCACTTGGATTTATCAGAGAACTGACTACAGAAAAGCGAGAGGAACTTAAGAATCCGCTTGCATGGAAAAACTACGAAGAATTAATCTATGTGTTTTCCATGAATGAGTTGTTTTAAGAATGGAATAGTAAAAAAGGATTTTCAGATGGCTGCAAGAATTGTATAATGAAGATGGCTGTACTGGGGCAGGCAAGGCCTTGGAATTTCGACATCGAGTATTCCACACCTCCTGACGTACAGCTTTTTTGATGTAAAAACCAGGTTCATTCTGGTCTTTTTGTCGTGTCTCTTACCAGTAATAGACTGTCTATTCAAAGTCTATTCTGTCTATTTAAATCTGTATACTGTCTTTGGAAAGTCTGCACTGTCTTTTATTTATTCAGTACTGTCAACTGAAAATCCACTACTGTTCATTTGAAATCCATTCCTGTCAATATGAATTCCGATATACCCTTTTTTCTGTCAAAAAAAGTCCTTGACTTTTGAACCGGTTTATTTTATTTTATAATAAAGTAAAAAAAGTGGGTGTTTGTGTGACAATTCAACAGTTAAAATATATTGTAGTTGTAGCAGAAAAAGGTAAAATCAGTGCGGCAGCTCAGGATCTTTTTATATCCCAGCCAAGTCTAACGAATGCAATCCATGATTTGGAGGCAGAAGTAGGATTTGGTATATTTAATCGAACAAATCGTGGGATCGAATTGACAAAAGACGGAAGTAGGTTTTTAACTTATGCTAGACAAGTTGTGGAACAGATGTCACTATTAGAAAATACGTTTTTGGAAACACCGCTTGAAAAACAGCATTTCCAAGTGTCTGCACAACATTATTCCTTCGTTGTAAATGCTTTTGTAGATTTATTGAAAGAGAAGAATTATGATGAATATGATGTTACGCTAAGGGAATGTCGTACATTTGAGATTATAAGCGATGTGAAGAATGCCAGAAGCCAGCTTGGAATCTTATATACGAGTGGCTTCAATGTGAAAATTATATCAAAATTTCTTCAAGATAATCATTTGGATTTTTTTCCATTATTTCAAACAATGCCACATGTTTTTATCAATAAGACGCATCCACTGGCAGAAAAGAAGATTGTTACATTAGAAAATCTGAAGCCATATCCATATCTTTCATTTGAGCAGGGGGAGTATAATTCCTTTTATTTTTCTGAAGAAATTTTAAGTACTGTTTCAAGAAAGAAAGCAATACATGTCAGTGACAGAGCTACACTTTTTAATCTTTTAATAGGTCTGAATGGATATACGATTAGTACAGGTATCATTAGTGAAGAATTGAATGGTGAGAATATTATATCAAGACCTCTGGATGTGGATGAGAAAATAAAACTTGGATATATCGTAAAACATGGAGAACCATTGAATCTGATGAGCAAAAGATATCTGGAATTATTGCAGAATCATGTCGAAAATAGATAATAGGAAAAGAATAATATGCACTGATATAGCCATAAACTATATTGGTGCATATTTTATGGGAATTATACATAAAAAAATGTCTGGGATAAAATAACAATATCAAAGGTAAGAAAAAAGGAGATAAAAATTATGTCAAAAAAAGCACCATTTCGATATGATATTGTAGGAAGTTTTTTAAGAACCGAAGAGATTAAGAAAGTAAGAGCATTATATGCAGATGGAAAAATCACGGATAGTGAATTAAGAAAGGTGGAAGATCAGGAAATTGAAAAATTGATTATCAAGCAAAAAGCAGCAGGATTGCCGGTTATTACAGATGGCGAATTCCGAAGAAGTTACTGGCATCTTGACTTTATGTGGGGACTTACCGGTGTAGAGCATGTAGAATTGGATCATGGATATTTTTTCCATGGAGAGGAGACAACATATGGCTCTGTCAGATTAACAGGAAACATCAGTGGTGAGAATCATCCATTTGTGGAACATTTTAAGTATGTAAAATTATTTGAAGATGAGAATACAGTTGCCAGACAGACGATTCCAGCGCCGGCACAGTTACTCGCTGAATTATATCGGGAAAATAATGGAGAACAGACAAACAATGTTTATCCAGACCAAGAGAAACTGATTCAGGATATAGCAGCAGCGTATAGAACAGTAATCAGAGATTTGTATGACGCAGGCTGCAGAAATATTCAGTTTGATGACTGCACATGGGGAATGTTCTGTGATAAAAAATACTGGGAAGCAAGACAGTCTGAACAAGTGACAGTCGCACAGGAAGCTGAGAAATATTTACGCTTAAACAATCTGGCATTAGTAGGCAGACCAAAAGATTTAGCATTTACAACGCATGTTTGCCGTGGAAACTATCATTCCACATGGGCATCTTCCGGTGGATATGCGCCTATTGCACCATTCCTTTTTGCGAATGAAAACGTTGATGCTTATTATCTAGAATTTGATGACGAACGCTCAGGGGGATTTGAGCCACTACAGTATGTTTCAGAGAATAAAAAGGTAGTGTTGGGACTTATTACAACGAAATCACCAGTTCTGGAGGATAAGGAACTTATTAAGAAAAGAATTAAAGAGGCTTCCCAGTATATTCCGTTGGAAAGATTGTGCTTAAGTCCTCAATGCGGTTTTGCTTCTTGTGAAATTGGAAACAAGTTAACTGAGAAAGAGGAATTTGCAAAACTTCAGTTAGTTAAGCAGATTTCTGAGGAAATTTGGAATTAATTTAATAAGAGAATCAGTAAAAGGTGCCATATTGGTACCTTTTTTGGTGCATACGCAACATCGTGATGATACTTACGGCTTCATAATGATAGTGTAATTGCAAATGAAAATCCCCTGAATGGAGGAAACATAAATGATTCGAGATGAGATTGAGCAATGTGAAATCTTAAAAAGAGCAAATCCAGCAACAATGGCAAAATTAGTATCTTATGGATTTGTCCGCAAGTATAAAGCAAAAGAATACATTTTTATAGAAAGACAGGAAGTAGATTGTATTTTTTTCCTAATCGATGGTCATACAGCAATCTATCGAACAAACAAAAAATTGGAGCGAAGAGTTATCTACATACAGGGTGCAGGAATGATGTTGAATGAAGTGATTTTACAAGGGGAAATTGCATCTGCCAGCTGTGTTGCACTTGATCAGGTAGAGATTCTATCTTATTCAAAAAAGCAAATGCTAGAGATGATGGAAGATGATTTTGAGTTATCGAAAGCAATCATTGAGTCGATGGCATTGAAAATTCGGCGCATGTATCGACAATTCGCCAATGCATCTAATTCGTTACATTTGGAAAGACAGATTGCATCAAAATTATGGAAGCTGGCGAAAGATTATGGAATTCTAAAAGAGAAAGCATATGGCGATGAAAGCGGTATAGAAATTGGGTTTGATATGACAATCTCTTTTTTAGCAGACATGGTTGGATCTAAGAGAGAGACAGTATCTCGTGTAATCAAGAAGCTAACAGACCAGGGAGTGATTCAGTATCGTAGAAATCGATTTGAAATTACAGGTATGGAGAAATTAAAAAGCATTTTCAATAAAGAATCGTGAGAATACTCACGGTGAAGAAATTTTTTTTATTGTATTATGTTAAAAAAATAACAAGAAGCAAATTTCATATGTACCTAGAAGAGTTTGAATCTGCGGCAAAAGCTGCACAGAGTAAGAGTAATCTGTAAGTATTAGAGAATTTGCATATAATCTATTTGCAGTATCATTAGGAAACATGGTGGGAGGTATCGTATTTGTTATGATTCCTTACTATATTGCATCTCTTAATAAGAATAATTAGAAGAAATGTAGCGACTTATGGGATTCGAATTTGGAAAAAGCGAAATGAATGCGCTGATTAATACCTGGAAAGAAACGTATATGATCTATGCGCCAAAGAGATTTGAGGGTGGAGGTAGATTTTCAGACACAGACTGTATCCGTTATGGAGAAATTAAATCCGTTGAAGAAATTGTACTGAATCAGAAATCGAATTATTCTTTTAAGGAGATTCTGACACCAATCACACAGACGTTATTTTATTTTACAGAAGATTCCATTCGCGAGACGAATGAAGAAAAAAAGGGAGCAATTGTGTTCCTTCGAAGCTGTGATCTACATGCCTTAAAGCGTCTGGATGATATGTACTTAAAGAATGGACCAGAGGATTATTATTACAAAAGATTACGGGATAGACTAAAAATTGTATTGATCGGTTGTTGTAAGCGTACATTTGATTCCTGCTTCTGCGTAGATATGGAAACAAATATCTCTGAAAATTATGATTTGAGTATCGATGAAGTAAATGGAATTTATCGAATGGATTGCAAATCAGAGGAATTTGCTTCACAGTTAAAATCTATGACAGTAAAGGAAGCGGATGTAGTTCCAGAACATGTGACAGAGACTACAACACACGTACATATTCCAGAAAATTTAGATAACAGAATCAACGGAAGCAGTATGTGGAGAGAATATGATAGCCGTTGCATCAAGTGTGGAAGGTGTAATTTTGTCTGTCCTACCTGTACCTGCTTCACCATGCAGGATTTCTTCTATTCCGAGAATGGTAAAGTTGGAGAACGTCGTCGTGTCTGGGCTTCTTGTATGGTGGACGGTTATACCGATGTCGCAGGTGGTGGAAGCTATCGTCAGAAAAATGGTGATCGAATGCGTTTGAAAGTATTACATAAAGTATTTGATTACAAAGAGCGCAACGGTTATCACATGTGTGTAGGATGTGGACGCTGTGATGATATTTGTCCAGAATACATTTCATTTTCGAATTGTATCAATAAGTTAGAAGGAGGAATGCAGGAGGTGACAAAAAATGAGTAAAAATGAATATGTGCCATTTCTGTCTGAAATTGTAGAAGTAATCAAGCATACAGACATTGAATATACGTTTCGTATGACTTATGAAGGAGCTGTTCGACCAGGTCAGTTCTTTGAAGTATCTATTCCAAAATATGGAGAATCACCAATTTCTGTCAGCGGTATTTCGGATGGACTTGTTGACCTTACTATTCGAAGAGTAGGCAAAGTGACAAATGAAATTTTTGAGCAGTATGTAGGAGACAAGATTTTTCTTCGTGGACCATATGGGAATGGTTTTGATGTTGACTTATACAAAGATAAAGAAATTGTAATTGTTGCAGGTGGAACTGGAGTATCTCCAGTGCGTGGCGTGATTTCTTATTTTGCAGATCAAATGAATGAACGTAAGAACATGACCATCATTACCGGATTCAAATCAGAAAAAGATATTTTATTCCAAAAAGATTTCGCTTATTGGAAAGATAAGATGAATGTGATTCTGACTCTGGATAATGGAGAGGAAACACCGAACCATAAAATTGGTCTTGTAACACAGTTTATTCCTGATTTGGAATTTGAAGATGTATCAACTGCTGTAGCGGTTGTGGTAGGACCACCTGCTATGATGCGTTTTTCCGTAAAGGCACTGTTAGAACGAGGATTAAAAGAAGAAAATATCTGGATTTCACAGGAGAGAAAGATGTGCTGCGGATTAGGGAAATGTGGGCACTGTAAAATCGGAAATAAATATGTATGTCTTGACGGCCCTGTATTTAACTATACAGACGGCAAGAAATTACTGGATTAGGAGGTGAGCAGAATGGATATAAATACAAAGAAATTAAAGAAAAATGCGTTCCGTGTCACAAAGGAACGAGGAATAGCTGCTTCTCGTATTCGTGTTCCAGGTGGAAGAATGGATGCAAAATATTTGACTGATATCCAAAATATTGCAGATACTTATGGCAATGGAACCGTACATCTTACCATTCGTCAGGGATTTGAAATCCCTGGTATTCCATTTGAAAAAATGCCAGAAGTCAATAAACTTTTACAGCCAATCATCAAAGGCATGGGAATTAATCAGGATAATACAGGGAATGGATATACTTCATCTGGAACCAGAAATATCATGGCATGTGTCGGTAATTCCATTTGTCCTTATGGATGTTACGATACCACTGCATTTGCAAGAAAAATGGAAATAGCGATTTTTCCAAATGATCTTCATTTTAAAGTAGCATTTACTGGATGTTCCAACGACTGTTGTAAGATTCGTATGCATGATTTTGGAATCATCGGAATGACAGTGCCACAATTTGACCCGAATCGTTGTGTCAGCTGTGAAGCGTGTGCAAAGACCTGCAAGAAAAAATCAGTCGGAGCATTGAAGATGATAAATTACAGACCGAAGCGTGATGAGGAAAAATGTATCGGTTGTGGAGAATGTGTTCTTGCATGTCCGAATATGGCTTGGACCAGAAGTGAGAAAAAATATTACAAACTTACAATCTTAGGAAGAACTGGTAAGAAAAATCCTAGAATGGGTGAAGACTGGATTAAATGGATTGATGAGGAAAGCATCATCAAGATTGTTCAGAATACATATGGGTATGTAAAAGAATACATTGATCAAAACGCTCCAGGTGGAAAAGAGCATATTGGATATATTGTAGATCGTACTGGGTTTGAAGAATTCAAGAAGTGGGCACTAAAAGATGTAACACTTCCAGAAATTGCAGAAGTAATGACTCCGGTATATTGGAGAGGTATGAAATATTAATAAATATATAATTAATAGTGCAAAAATTAGGGAGCTAAGCGATTATGTGATCGCTTAGCTCTATTTTGATACTTTCTGTTATGAAATAAACAATGGAATATCTGAAAATCCTATAACCCCGGTTGCAATAAGCTTTTGAAGCATACATACGAATTTCTCTTCTGACAAGTCTTTTCCATTCTCATACCATTGCTCCATCAAACCAATCATGGCAGAGTAGATAAATGCTATGACATAATCATAATTTGGGATTTTATCATAAATGCCTGCGATGTTCTTAAATATGTTTAAAAATATATTTTGTAGCTTGACTTTAAATTTTGGATCACCAGAAGAACCCATAAGTAAAAACAAGCGATCATCATATTTTCGAAATACGCGGGAACAGAGGAGGGAGAACTCTTGGATGCTATTTGGAAATCCATTGGAAAATGTGATTTCCATGTCTGTTTTTATATTTTCGAGAAGTTCATCTTCTATCTGGAATAAAATATCATAAATATCAAGAAAGTATTCATAAAATGTACTACGGTTAAACTCCGCGGTTTTTGTGATTTCTCCGATTGCAATTTTATTAAGGTCTTTTATTTTATAAATGGACCAAAAGGCGTCTATCAGTTTTTGCCTAGTAGCCTTTGTTTGTTCGGGCTGTTTCTTCATGCTACCTCCTTTAGAAATATTTGTATCCAACAGATAGAAATAAATTGTTGGTTGATGAATATTTTTTTGATGAATATAATGATATTGTACAACAAGTTGTTGGATGATACAAGAAAAGTTAGGAGTGAGTCAAATGGCAATAATTGAAATAGAACACCTGACCAAAGATTATGGTCATGGAAGAGGCGTGTTTGATGTATGTGCTCATGTTGATCAAGGAGAATGTTTTGGATTTTTAGGACCAAATGGAGCTGGAAAGAGTACTACAATTAGACACTTGATGGGATTTTCCAAACCACTGAGTGGAAGCACGAAGATAAATAAAATGGAAACTTGGGAGAATTACGCTGTATTGCAAAACACTGTTGGATATCTACCAGGAGAGATTGCATTTCCTTCGGGCATGACTGGAATTGGATTTTTGAAAATGATGCAGAAAATGCGAGGATTAACGAATACTACATATTTAGAAAAACTATTAAAGATTTTTGAACTTGAACCGAATATGGATTTGAAGCAAATGAGTCTCGGAACAAGAAGAAAATTAGCTGTAGTTACTGCATTTATGCATGATCCAGATATTTTAATTTTGGATGAACCAACTTCTGGATTAGATCCAATTATGCAGGAAATTTTTATTAATTATATTTTAGACGAGAAAAAAAGAGGAAAGACCATCTTCCTGTCTTCTCATATTTTTCATGAAGTAGATGCTGCCTGTGATCGAATCGCAATCATTCGTGATGGCAAAATCGCATCAGAATTTCAGCCAGAAGAGATGAAGAAAAAAAGTGATAAGGTATATCGTATTACTTTTCAAAATATATCTGAGTTCAAAGATTTCCAGAAAGAGTCATATCAGTTTGTATCAATAAATGAAGGAAAATTGAGAATGCGTGTCCAACTGCAAAATAAAGAAATTCAAGGGTTCTTAAATAATTTATCAACCTATAGAATTGCAGATTTTGTAGAATTTCCTTTCACTTTAGAAGATTATTTTATGAAATTCTATAAGGAAGATAAAGTATTCGAGGGGGTGAGACAATGAGTGAAGTTATTATAAAAATAAAGAATCTCACGAAAGACTATGGGCAGGGACGAGGGATTTTTGATATGAATCTTTCTGTTCAAAAAAATGAGGTATTTGGATTCATTGGAACAAATGGTTCTGGAAAAACAACAACAATTCGAAATTTGATGGGATTTATTAAGCCGGACAATGGAAAATCATCGGTAAATGGATTAAATTCATGGGAAGCATCTGCTACTATTATGCAAAATGTAAGCTATGTACCTGGCGAAATTGCATTTCCATCGTTCGCTACGGGAACAGATTTTTTAAAGTCTCAAGCAGATTATCTAGGTGTCAAAGATTTTTCTTATATGAATCATATCATTGAACTTCTGCAGCTTGATCCAACTGCGAATCTTAAGAGAATGTCGAAAGGAATGAAGCAAAAGACAGCAATTGTAGCTGCATTGATGGGAAAAAAAGAAATTCTTGTACTGGATGAGCCAACAACCGGATTAGACCCTCTGATGAGAGATTCCTTTTTAGAATTGATTCAAGAAGAAAAGTCACAGGGACATACTATATTCATGTCCAGCCATATCTTTGAAGAAATTGAGCAGGTATGTGACAAAGTAGCAATGATTAAAGATGGTCATATCATCAATACCTTATCCTTATATGACCTTAGACATCCGACAGAGAAACATTTTATTATAGAATTTGCAGATATTGAGGGAAAACAAATATTTCTTACACACTTTAATAAGATAGTACTAAATGAATCGGAAAACTCTTTAGAAGTACGTCTGCCATTGGGTGAAATCAATCACCTACTCTTCAGTGTAAAAGATTGCCACATCACAAATTTTCAGGAACGGCATCTTTCCCTGCAGAAGTATTTTATGAATACCTATAAGAAAGAAGGACACAAATATGGAGAAAACTAAAAAGGTGACCAGATATTTTTCTGGACCATTAATGAAGCAAAATATAAAATCAAATTGGATATTATGCATTGCAATTCTTGCTGTTATGATACTTATGGGAAACGTGATGAATTACGCGGGAAGTATTATGCAATCGGAAACTACGGATGTTGATGTAACAGATTATCAAACTCAGTTTTATACCTATCTTGGAGCAATGGCAACATATAACGTCATATCTGCACAGTCAGGAAACGAAACAGAAGAATTATCCTATGATGACTTTATACGCAACACAAATAAAAACATATATGATACGGCATTTGCGGTATTGAATAAGCAGGTCAAAACAGACTTATCCACAGAAGGATTCGAAGCATCAATAGCTGGAATGGAACAATCCGGTATCAAACTTGAAACGTATGTAAAGGAATTTGAATATTCCTATGCACTTGCTCAGACGAAGGGGGTATTTAGCAAAGGCGAATTAACCGTAGAAGATATGTTAGATACAACATTAGAATTGATGGGGGTGGATCCGACTACTGTTCAGAAAATGAGTGAAATGGATACCTCTGCCATGTTAAATCAGATGTATTATACCGTTGCTGGATTACTTCCAATCTTTATTTTAATTGTTATTTTAGCCAATTCACTAATTGCAGAGCAGGTAGACCGCGGTTCTATGGCATATGTATTATCAACACCAACAAAGCGTTCCGCAGTAGCAATTACTCAGATGATCTTTATGATTGTTGCACCACTTGTTATTATTTCCATCGTAGGAGCAACAAGAATTGGAACAAGCTTTCTGTTCTACGATGAGGTTAATGTGCCAGGATTGGTGGCATTATTTGCTGGAATGTATCTTTTGGTTGAAGCAGCAAGTGCAATTGGTTACTTCGGAAGCTGTCTTTTTTCTCAAAGCAAGAAGTCCATGGGATTCGTTGGAGGGCTTTCCACCTGGTTTATCTTATCCTCCTTAATTGGCATGTTTGGTGCGGAAGATATGGTCAATACAGGAATGGGTGTAGAACAGTTGGGAATCTTTAATAAGCTGACCATCATTGGGTTATATGATATCGATACATTGGCAACGGTAGGGACTAGCAATGTAGATTCTGCATTTGTCTGGAAGTTAGTCGTACTTGCGACGATTGCAGTTGTATGCTATATCGTTGGAGCAATAAAATTTTTAAAGAAAGATTTACCATTGTAAATAATGGTAGATTTACATTATTAATATAAGATTTTTTTGTGGGATTATTCATAATCCTCAATTATATTTTGTGACAAGATGAAATGGTTTTGATGTGTTGTTAGTATTCCATCCTTTGCCATTTTACTCAGTTCATTGGATAAAGCACTTCGATCAAGATTCAGATAATCAGCTAACTGTTGTCTATTAAATGGAATATCAAACTCATAGCAACCTTGTTTCTTTGCTTCATAGGACAGATAAGACAGAAGTCTTGCACGGATTGTTTTAGCTGCAGTATGAAGACTGCGTCTGGAAAGATTTAGATTTTTTTGTGCAGAGATGGTTAATAAATTGCGAATCAGTTTGTTGTGGTAATCACAACTTTTACCACAGGTGGAAAGCAGATGAACCATATCCAGATAAAGAATCTGGGAGTTTTCAATTGCTACAATGTTCGTCATTAGCTGCTCACCAGGAATACAAGCATAAGTTTCAGCAAACACATTTCCCGGAGAAATCATATTCAGTATTATCTTGTTTCCCCATAAGTCGTCATTTTCAATGGAAATTTTGCCAGAAAGAAGGATACCGATGGAATGAATCTGGTCACCCGTACGATAGATGTATTCGTCTTTTTTGTATGTTTTGTCTTTTGCTAATAAGCATGGAAGTATTTTTTCAATTTCTGCTTCCGTAATACCCCTAAATAATGGAGTGGTAGATAAAAAGTTATTCTTCATAAAAATAATTCACCTCCAATGTTGGTATAACAACATATGTGTTGCTATTATTATGACATAATACAATTATCAAGTCAATCATAAATGGAAGGATTGTTGGCTGTCATGACAATCCTCATGAAAAAAGACATGGAGGTAATTCATATGGAAAAAATGATAGATTTAAATAAGAATGTCGCAGAATTATGCAAAATGTATCCAGAGTTAAAAGAGATTATGGCAGAGATGGGATTTAAAGATATTTTAAAGCCACTAGCATTGAAGTCAATGGGAAGATTTATGACGATTCCTAAGGGAGCGGCAATAAAAGAAATTCCAATAGAAAAAATTGTTAAAACATTGAATTCGAATGGCTTTCAGGTAGTTCATGTGCCGAAAAGTGTAGATACACAGCACAAGGTACAGGAAGGACAGATATCAACAAAAGAGAATGAAAAGCTAAACGATAAGGAAAAATTATTAAAGAATTATATTGAGCGATTAACAAAGGGCGAATCATTAGAAATAATCCAAGAAGAATTCAAAATGAACTTTTCTGGCGTTTCCGCAGTAGAAATTGCAAGAGCGGAGCAGACGTTATTAAAGGAAGGAACGCCGCTTAGTGATGTTCAGAAATTGTGTGATGTACATTCGGCATTATTTCATGGTGCAACACAGGCGGAGCGAATTGCCAAAGCAGAGAAGGAAGTTGAAAAATCAAAGAATGAGGAAGAAATAAATCAGATTGCGGATGGATTTGATACAGGGATTGCAGTACATACAGCCAATCTTATGAATGAGTCCGGACACCCACTTCATGTGTTATCGTTAGAAAATGAAGCAATAGAAGAATTATTAAATTCCATAGATCAATTGCTTGCAGATGGGAAAACAATCTCTGAGACTCTAGATCAATTGCATATTCTTCGTACTATTGCCAGACACTATGGAAAAAAAGATGAATTAATGTTTCCACTTCTAAAGGATAAATATGGATATCCTGGACCAAGTGATGTTATGTGGGGAGTAGAAGATGAAATCCGAGAGCGGTTAAGACAGATTATTGAAAATGAAGATAACGCAAAAGAAGAAAACTTAACCGCAGTATTAAAAAGAATCCGCGAGATGATTTATAAAGAAAACAATATTCTGTTTCCATTATGTGTAAGCTACTTCTCGGAGGAAGAATGGCTTGCAATTGCAGAAGATATACCTATGTTTGGTGCATGCATGATTGCAGAAATTCCAAAATGGAGTAAACTTAAGAGGAAGGATTCAAAATTATTTACAGGAACAGATAAAGTGAGTATTCCAGGCGGCACCATGACTCTGCCACAACTGAGAGCAATGTTAAATACACTACCAATGGAAATTACACTCATTGACGAAAATGAGATTAATTGCTTTTTCAATGAAGGGGACAAATTGTTTACACGTCCAACGATGGCACTTGGCAGAAAAGTGTATTCTTGTCATCCAAAGAGAGTGGAACCAATGGTGCGTATGTTGATTCATGAATTTAAGACAGGTAAGAAGGATTCTATGCACATTATGTCTGAAAAGTGTGGAAAGAGTGTACTGATTAATTATTATGCACTTCGAGACGAAAATGGAGCATATTTGGGCACCATGGAAGCAGTGCAGCAATTGAATGAAATTAAGGATGCAATTATCACAGGTAAAAAAGGTCCTATTTAAATTGCATTATTGACATTGTAATAAGAAAAATAAAAAGTAGAAGCATGAGGTGGATTTCAGATTTTCAGAAAAACCACCTCATTTTTTTTTATAGGTCTGTAACATAATGTGAATTACCATTTTGATCAACAATTCTTTGAATTGAAATTCCAAATACTTCATCTATGATATGAGAATGATAGATTTCATCAGGAGTTCCACAGGCAACGATTTGTCCCTGATTCATGACAACAAGTTGATCAGCGATTTTTAAAGCATAGTTCATATCATGTAGAACTGTAAGAATGGTTTTTCCATTTTTTTGTAATTCAGACATTGTACGTAGAAGTTCAATTTGACAGGAAATATCAAGATAGGTGGTGGGCTCGTCAAATAAGAGGATATCAGCTTGACCAGAATAAGCCATTGCAAGGAATACTTTTTGTTGTTCCCCTCCAGAAAGGGCGGAGACATTTTTATTCCTTAAAGGGAGAATGCCTGCCTGGGCCATGGACTTTTCGCAGATTTCATAATCTTCATTGGTATAGCTGCGTGGATATACTAGGTGTGGAAATCTGCCGTGAAGGATCAGTCGCTCTACAGTAATAGATGGGAGTGAGTGATGCTGGGAGAGATAGCACATTTTCTGGGCGAGTTGTTTTGGACGCATACTTGAAATAGATTCTTTGTTCAGATACATTTCACCAGAGGTAATGTCTGCAAGTTGAAAAAAGGACTTAAATAAGGTGCTTTTTCCACTTCCATTTGGGCCTATTACAGCAGTGATTGAATGATCTGGAATTGTTAGAGTTAGGTCATTTAATATCATATGTTTTCCATATCCAGCAGATAGGTGTTCAATTTTAATCATAGCGTCTCCTTCTTTGCATAAGCAATAAGTAGATAAAAAATGGTGCTCCAAGAAATGCTAGAAAAATTCCAACAGGTATTTCGTATGGTTGGAATAGAGTACGTCCTAAGGTGTCACACACATTTAAAAGGAAGGCTCCTAATAATGCCGAGGTTAGAATCAGATGTTTTGATTCATCACCTATGAGCATTCTTGCAATATGAGGAACAATGAGTCCGACAAATCCAATTAGACCGGAAAAACTAACAGATGCTCCAGCCAGAACCGCTGCAAGAAATAGGAAAAGCATATGGTATCTTTTGACATTTAAACCTAACGATTTTGCAGTGGAATCCCCAAGCGACAATAGTTCTAACTGATTGTGGAAAAGCAGAGTCAGTAGGAAGCACACAAAGATAATACATCCTGCAATAATAAGAATTGGAATTTGAATGGTACTGAAACTCCCAATCTTAAACATCTTACTTCCAATTATATAGTCATCATTGATGAGATAAAGAGTATCTGTTGCACTGTTGAAGATACAGTTAATGGCCATTCCTGCTAAAATGAGTGTATATTTTGAAGCTCCGCATCGGAATCCTAGCACATAGATCAGCATGACAGCAATTAAAGCACCAATAAAAGCTGCAAAAGGAAGAAACTGGTATAAGTCCGGAAATAAAAGATAACAGAGAATCAAAAAGAATCCTGCACCTGAATTTACACCAATAATATTAGGGCCAGCCATTGGATTATGAAATATTGTCTGAATGATTACGCCTGACGTGGCAAGTCCAATTCCAGCAATTACTCCAGCAAAAATGCGAGGAATACGGATGTATTTTAATATGTATCCTGTTTTTGTTATACGATTTTCTCCAAAAATGCTCCATAAATCTTGAAATCGAACGGTAGCAGAACCGAGAAAACAGGATACAATAATTGAAATGACTAGAAGTAGGAATAGTAATGCAATAAAATATTTTTTTTGCTTCATAATGGTTTTATTCTCCATATAAAATGTCTGCTAGTTGCTTATAACTTTCTGCCCAACGATTATTTGGCTTATTTTGAAAAAGATTTTTTGGAAGTATATAGTAGTGCTCATTTTTAACTGCGGTAAGCGTATTCCAGGCAGGATTTGATGTAAGCTGATCTGTCACGCTTTTTAGGGTGGATTCTTCCGATTCGCCCATGGTTGTTACAAAAATATAATCTGGATCAGCGGTTACAATGGCTTCCATACTAAGACCTCCAGTAAATGCAGAATTTGAATCCGCAATGTTGATGCAGCCAAGATCTTTTAACATTGCACCGGTCATGCTATTACTGTTCTTTGCAGAAACACCAGAAGAGTAGGCGCGAAGAAATAGAATCGTTGAATGGGAATCATTCTGTCTGGCAATCTGCTTGTTTATTTCGGACTGAATATCCGTAACATTTTCTTTAAATAAATCATCTCGACCTGTAATATTTGTAAAAGTTTTCATCATACCAGAATAGTCCTCAAATGTTTCTACATCGAAGTATGAAGTGGTAATTCCTACCTGTTCTAACTGCTTACGTATATTTACCTGACCAGAGATATTTGAGGATAAAATGGCAAAGTCAGTATCCAGAGAAATAATCTGTTCCATATTAGGAGCTGCAATACTGCCAAGTGATGGGACATTTTTTGGAAGAGTTAAGGCATCATTTGTCCATGCATCTTCTGTGGTGGAAGATAGTTCGCCACCAGCTAAGATCCAGGCATCAGCCAGACTTCCTGATAAAACGGCCACATTTTTAGGATGGTCAATTGTTACGGAGTATCCAAGAGAATCGGTAAATGTTACGCTAGAATTTTGTCCTGTAGATTCATTTGAAATGTTATTCGTTGTTCTTAAGGTACCGCATCCAGATAAGAAACAGCAGGATACAAGCAATAGAATGGAAATTTTCTTCATATGAAACGTTCTCCTTTGCATGATTTGATTCTATTAAATCAGAGAAAAAAGACCATTGATGTTGCGTGAGCAACATCACGGTCCTGATATTATTTGTATCTTTTTTCAAAATGCTCCATAAAGTCAATTAAGTATTGTACGTTATCCAACGGCATTGTATTGTATAAGCTTGCACGCATTCCGTCAATAGAACGATGTCCTCTGAGATTTACGATTCCTACCTTTTCAGCTAAGTGATTGTAATTTAGCATTTCATTAGCAGCTTCTTGAAGTACTTCTTTAGGAAGGACAGCAGGGCCGGCAGAAAAATTATATGTTTTATTCATGACGTTCCTCTTTTATTCGATCATTTCAAGTTTAAATACATTGATGATATCTACATCTGGACAGCAGAAGCGTAATTCTCCATTTGAGGAGCAGGGAGGCGTTCCACCGTATCTTAAAATATCAATATATGGAAATGCAACATGCATGGCTATAGGGCATAAATTCCCACGTTCTGTGTCAAAATCAAAGCTGTCGCCTATTTTATGCCCTCGATGGCACATGCCATCTCCAATTTTCTCAACAAGTGTTATTTTTATTTTTGGCTTTTTCATTACTATCATCCTTTCTCTTTTTGATAGTGTAAAACATGGACAGCAAAAATATGTTGCTCTCGCAACATAAGCACCACATCTTTTTTTTATGATAAAAAAATAAAAGAAGTTAATTCTGGCGATTGAACAAGGAGGCATAAAATATTGATTCAAATAGATATTGTAAAAGAAATTATGGCACATCCAGAATTATGATGGAAGCATAATTTATAGCTAGGTGACTGTTGCACTAATAATTTAATGAAGTAGTATGACAGTCATCTTTATATTTATGGAAATGATAAAATAATCACCAGAAAATATGTTGCGTTTGTCACATTTATCGAGTATGTTAGTAAAAGCATATAAAAAATAAAGGTGGTGTTATTGTGCAGAAATCATGTGAAGATTTCTATGACAATTTGAATGTCATGTCGATTTTTCATGGAATTGAGAAAGCAGAAATGAAATCCATGTTAAAATGTTTGGGATCGTATATAAGAGATTATAACAAAGAGCAGTATATATTTATGTCTGATGATGATATAGATGCAGTGGGAATTATATTAAGTGGAAAGGTACATATGATTCGGGAAGATTTATGGGGAAATAGGACTCTTTTAGTTACCATAAAATTAGGCGAATTGTTTGGAGAGACATTTGCATGTAATATGAATCAGCATGCGACTGTATCATTTCAGGCAGCATCAGATACAAGAATACTATTTTTGCCATTTAGTCGTGTGATGCATTCTTGCTCTATGGCCTGTAAATTTCATCATAGGCTCATTGAAAATATGGTAACGATTATCGCATCAAAAAATGTTACACTTATGGATAAAGTAGATGTTATTTCAAAGAAGACTTTGAGAGAAAAAATAGCCACTTATTTACTGCAGGAAGCGGGAAAACAAAATAGTCCTTATTTGGATATACCTCTTGGGAGGGTTCAACTGGCGGAATATCTGTGTGCTGATCGAAGTGCTTTAACGAGAGAGCTGAATATGATGAAGGAAGAGGGATTTATTGATTTTGACAAAAACTCATTTCATATTCTTAAGAGCTTTGAGTAAGGAATATGCGTTGATATAGTTTCAGACTATGTCAGGGCATATTTTTTTGGAATTATGAAAGAAAACTACTATTCGTTATAATGAGAGCATCTTATAGTTTAGGAGGAAAGTATGCCGATTTCATTAATTCCATCGTTTTTGTTTTATTGTTTTGTCTCAGGAATAACACCTGGACCTGCTAACCTGTGTTCTCTTTCTGCAGCTATGAATTACGGAAAGAAGGAGGCCCTAAGACAATGGAGAGGACTGTTTGCTGGATATGCAGTTGTATCGGTCAGTTCTGCATTTCTTGCCTATTTCCTAGGTAATATTATGAATGACTTTGTGTTTGTTTTTTCTATTATTGGTGCCATGTACATTATACCCAAAATCGTCCAGGGTATCCTTGCATATGGGTGGTGACAAATTTATTTCTAAATATAAAAAAGCAAAGATTCCGAATGTTAATCAGAATCTTTGCTTTTATTTAAAATATCAAAACGAATTATTCGCCCATGAATAACTTGATATCATCTTCAACTTGTCCGATACCTGCAATGCCAAATTTTTCAACAAGGACCTTTGCAACGTTCGGAGATAAAAATCCTGGTAAGGTAGGTCCAAGATGGATATTCTTCACACCTAAATAAAGTAACGCAAGTAGTACAATTACCGCCTTTTGCTCATACCAAGCAATGTTATATGCAATCGGTAGATCGTTAACATCGTCAAGTCCAAATATTTCCTTCAGCTTCAATGCGATTACTACAAGCGAGTAGGAATCATTACACTGACCAGCATCAAGAACTCTTGGAATACCTCCGATATCTCCCAATCCAAGTTTATTGTAACGGTACTTGGCACATCCCGCTGTGAGAATAACTGTGTCATTAGGCAGTTTTTTTGCAAACTCGGTGTAATACTCACGAGATTTCATTCTGCCATCACAGCCTGCCATAACAAAGAACTTCTTAATAGCACCTGATTTTACGGCATCCACTACTTTATCTGCAAGAGCAAAAACTTGATTGTGAGCAAAACCGCCAACAATACTGCCTGTTTCAATTTCTACCGGAGGCTTACACTGCTTTGCCATCGTAATGATTTCAGAAAAATCTTTCTTGCCATTTTCATCGGCTGTGATGTGCATACATCCCGGGTAACCCGATGCACCGGAAGTAAAGATTCTTTGTCTGATTTCCTCACTTCTTGGAGGCACAATACAGTTTGTAGTAAATAAAATCGGTCCATTAAAGGTTCCAAATTCCGTAACTTGCTGCCACCATGAACCACCGTAATTTCCCGCAAAATTATCATACTTCTTGAAAAATGGATAATAATGTGCCGGAAGCATTTCGCTATGGGTATAAACATCAATACCAGTACCCTTGGTTTGTTCCAGTAGTTGCTCTAAATCAGTGAGATCATGGCCTGAAATCAGTATTCCAGGATTGTTTCTTACACCAATATTAACGCTGGTAATTTCAGGATTTCCATATTTGGAGGTATTGGCTTCATCTAACAGCGCCATCGCTTTCACGCCAAACTCGCCTGTCTTTAATGTTAATGCCACAAGATTGTCTGCTGACAATGAATTATCAAGGGTTGACGCAAGTGCCTCATATATAAATGCACTGATAGCAAGATCTTCTTTGCTGATATTAAGAGCGTGATGTGTATATGCTGCCATACCTTTCAAGCCATAGATAATCATCTCTCTAAGAGAACGAACATCTTCATTTTCAGTTGAAAGTACACCTACTTTAGATGCTTTGGCTAACATCGATGCTCTATCGCTTACTTCAAACTCCGCTGCATCACCAAGGTTAACACCAGAAATCTGTTTTTTTAGCTCGTTTCTAAATCCAATCATTTTATGGATTTGATTTTCGATTGCACCGTCATCAAAATTAGCATTTGTAATAGTGATAAAAAGGCTTTTTAAAACTTCATGATTTACTTCACTTATGGATTTAACATCCACTTTTCCTTTTACCACGATTTCAGAAATCCCTTTTGTAACATAAATCAGCAAGTCTTGCAATTTTGCAACTTCCTCATTTTTGCCACACACACCTCTTACCTCACAACCGGTACCTTTTGCGGTTTCTTGGCATTGGTAACAAAACATACTCATAATCGTTCCCTCCTTCGTATTATTCCTTTACTGGTTCAAACTCATCTTTACCCACAAAGCAAATTGGGCAAACCCAATTATCAGGGATATCTTCAAACGCAGTGCCAGGGGCTATTCCACTATCTGGATCACCTATTTGTGGGTCATAGATATATCCACATGGGATACATACATATTTTATCATTATTTGCTCCTCCTTTCAATGATTATAAATTTTGTTTCACTATTTCAAAGGTGCCGGTGCTTTTACAACAATTAACTCAAGCACACTTTTGGATAAATTTTTTACATTCATCTTTGTATTTACAGGAATCTTCAAAAGAGTTCCTTTATCATATTGGTGAACTTCTTGATCATTTAGCCCGATAGATAAAGTCCCTCTTACCACTGTCATATAAACGTTGGAATTAGAGAAATGTTCTGGGAGGCCTTCCTCCTTATTAAAGACCATATGAAGATAATGAATATTTTCATCCTGAATTACTCTTTCAATCGCTTTTTCATCTTCGGTTGACATCTCATGAATTTGCTCAATCATTGTATATATCTCCTCTTTTATTATAATAGGTTTTGAATTGTGGGGGTTATTATTCCCTAAATTCCACGTGCATTTTTTATTAGCTTAAAAGAACACTATTTCACGAAGAATTTAAACTGATACTCCCACATTGTAACATTATTTACCACCACCTTTCAATCTTTTTCAATAAATTATTGATTGCAACTTTGGAGTAAAGATACTTATTAAACCCTGCAAGTTATCCACAGAGCAACACTCGATTTTCAAGATGATATCTTTATTATACCAGACATTTTTCATACACTTCCTTGTACGGATAGTTTTCTGACAAATTCATAATTACAGTTCTTGCGGTTTTAATGATTTTGGCTGCAAGAAATACATAC
>JBQKKG010000018.1:0-32942 GCA_052116865.1 Lachnospiraceae bacterium LCP25S3_G4
TGAAATACTCGCATTCTCGCAAAAAAATGGAGTAAAATGCTCGCATTTCCTACTAACGATTATAAAGAGAAATAGCAGTAAATGGAATCCACCCTGAAATTATGCGCTTACAGAGGAAGTGCTAAAACTCTCATTTTTGAGGGCAACATTTGCTTCTGCATTAGTGGAGCATATAGATGAATTTCCACTGTCAAAATCAGAAGCTTATATGATGGGAATGTTTTCCACATTAGAGTATATGATAGAGGCACCACTTGAGGAATTGCTACAAGATATACCAATCATAGACGAAGTAAAGAATGCATTAATTGACAAGAGCGGGGATGCAGGAAAATTGTATCAGATGATGCTTGACTATGAACAAGCAAATTGGAAAGAGATTCGTGAACTTATGGCATATTTTGAGCTACCATCTAGCATGATTGCACAACTTTATATTAATTGCATTGAAGAGGTCAATCAAGTATGGGAGGGGCTGACAAGTAGTTATGAAGTCGTAGAATAAAGTGATCAATCGTTGGGAATGGAGGATGCGTATGGGGAAGAAAAAACAAGAAAAGAAAGAAGAAAAGGGTGGAAAAAGAAAAAAAGGTATTAGTCTCAAAATATTAGGAGTTTTGATTCCAGTTGTAATTCTTACAATTTCTGTCTTAGTTTTTTTAGTAAATTCTAGTGTTACTAGTATGATGGAAGAAAAAAGTAGTGAATTGTTAGATACAAAGGTAGATGAAGTTGTTGCAAAGATGGAGGGGTGGAAAAATACCACGCTTACTATGATGGAATCACAGAGAGATACACTACAGAACGTGACTATGACAGAAGCAGAAGTTAAAGCCTATATCGACCATACAGAAGGCCTCTCTACTGCCTATCCAACTGGGATGTATATAGGAAGAGCGGACGGAGGATTTACTTCGGCAACGTTTGTTCCAGATGCTGATTATGTAGTATCTGAACGACCATGGTATCAAGCTGGGATAGAATCGGATAACATTGTTCTAGGTGACGTTTATCTAGATGCGCAGACCGATACTTACGTAGTAAGTGCTTCGGGAAAATTAAATGGAGGAACTCCAGAAACAACAGGTGTAGCAGCAGCCGATATATACCTAAATGCATTCGCTGAGATGGTGGCAGATGTAAAAGTGGAACAAACAGGTGGCGCCTTCATCATCGATCAGAAATCTGGTATGATTCTTGGTCACAAGGATTCTAAGTTAGTGGGAGCTGTAGCAAAGGAAGCGGAAGACTCCTTTTACAAGTCTATTGCCACATTAATGGAGCAAAAGAAGGAAGGAACCCAAGAAATAAAGAATAGTAAAGGTGATGAAGTATTGGTAGAATTGAAGCAGGTACCAAATACTACTTGGTTAGTTGTTGGACAGGTACCAAAAAATGAAATTCTAGCAAAATTACAAGACCTTACACAACAACTCATTATCATTGCAATGGTTGCTATTGTATTCTTATGTGTTGCAACGGCATTATGCATGCGTAGCATAGTTATTAAGCCAATAAAACTAATTGGTGGAGTAGCAAAAAGTATTGCAGATGGCAATTTAGATGAAGAGCTGAACTATAAATCTAACGATGAGTTGGGTGAATTAGCTTTTGATTTCAATAAGACCGTTATAGAGTTGCGCGGCTATGTTAATTATATTAACGAAATTTCTTATGTGTTAGCTGAAATTGCAAAAGGGAATTTAGTATTTAAATTACAATACGAATACGAAGGACAATTTGAAAAAATAAAAGTGGCATTGGAAAGTATTTCGGATGAATTGAATTCTACCATGCAGCAAATTAAGACAGCTTCTCGTCAGGTGCAAGGTGGATCTGCTCAGATTGCAGATGGTTCTCAGACACTTGCACAAGGTACCATGGAACAATCAACATCTATTGAGGAATTAGCATCTACCATTACCAAAATATCTGAGAATTTAAAACAAACAGTAGATGATGCACAGAATGCACGGGCGCAATCCAATGAAACGAGTGGAAAAGTGCAAGAGTGCAATGTGAAGATGGAGCGTATGACGGATGCCATTAATCAAATCAGTGACAAGTCAGCGGAAATTGGTAAGATTATCAAGACTATTGAAGATATTGCATTCCAAACAAATATCTTAGCGCTTAATGCGGCAGTTGAGGCGGCGAGAGCAGGAAATGCAGGGAAAGGATTCGCAGTAGTAGCAGACGAAGTGCGTAATCTTGCAAGTAAATCAGCAGAAGCAGCAAAAAGTACATCAATGCTAATTGAAGATACGATACATGCTGTAGAGAATGGAACTCTTATTGCAGAAGATACTGCACAAGCGATGTTTGCAGTAGTTGAGAATTCGCAGAAAATAACAACCATCATCGACCAAATTGCAGATACTGTGACCGAACAAGATGTAGCAGTAAGTGAAGTAGATACAGGGATTGTTCAGGTATCAGAGGTAGTGCAAGTTAATGCAGCCGTAGCAGAAGAAAGTTCAGCAGCGAGTGAAGAACTTTCAGGACAAGCACAAGAATTATTGAATTTGGTTGAAAGATTTAAATTACGCTAGTCAGTATAAAAAGCTCAGAGAGGTAAATGTGAATGAAGACAGTAAAGAGTATAAAACAAAAGAAGACACTTAAGAATCGTATTTTAACCTTTATTATTGCTATTATTGTTGTTACTGTAGTATCGAGTATGCTTGTTTCACTTTTTGTAAGTAAACAAGGCCTATTAGATAATGTGGAAAAGGATTTGACCACAATGGGAAGTATTACAAAGGAGACCATAAGTGATTCTTTAGAAATACAGACGAATAAGGTAAGGTCTCTAGCAGAAGATAGCGTGGTTACAGATAATAGTCTTACAGATGAAAAAAAATTTGAGTCACTAAATGCAAAAAGGGATCAACAGCAGATAGAGAGTATTGCATTGATTACACCAGATAAGAAGTTAATTACAGATTCTAAAGAGATTACTATAGACATGGTAGATCAAGAACTATTGAATCGAGCAGCTGAAGAGGGAACTAGTCTTTCTTCACCAATAGAAAGTGCTTCTGGAATGGTTGTTTTAGCCTGTGCAAGTAATAATGGGTATACGATAGTATCCATTTTAGATGGAATGATTTATGCTGATCTAGTAGGGACATTCAGAATAGGAGAGACCGGAAATATATTTATGGTTGATAAGAACGGTACTTTAATCGGGAATATGCGTCCAGAACTAGTAGAAAGTAAGATGAACTTTATTGAAAAGGCAAAAGAAGATAAGTCATATGAGAGCGCTGCAAAGATATATGAAAAGATGATTAAAGGAGAATCGGGAGTAGGTCAATATAAATATGACGGAGTTGATCGTATTTGTTACTACGCCCCACTGGAAGGAACAGACGGATGGTCTTTTGGAATTGTTGCACCAATTAATGAAATGATTTCGTCAATCAGTATGATATTAAAGACCTTGCTAATTGTTGCTGTGATTCTTATAGTGGTTAGTATTTTTATCGTATTAAGATATGTAAAGAAACTAACAGATCCAATTATTGTTATGAAGAAGCGAGTAGAATTATTAGCAGAAGGCGATTTACATACACCATTGGAAATGAAATCTACAGTCAGAGAAATTCATGAGATGGGCAATAGTATTCAGCAGACGGTAGACCAGTTGAAGTCTTATATTGCAGACTTGCACCAAGCAATGACAATGGTGGCAGAAGGCAATTTAGATGTTCAGTTCTATGTAACATATGTGGGCGATTTTGTGGATTTGAAAAAATCATTATCTTTAACGATTAACCGACTCAATGATACCATGTGCCAGATTGTTCAGTCGTCGGATCAAGTTTCAGCAGGAGCGGAACAGGTGTCTTCCAGTGCACAAGCTTTGGCTCAAGGAGCTACAGAACAAGCAAGCAGCGTGGAAGAGCTGACCGCTACTGTAACGGATATTACGAAGCACGTGAAAGAGAATGCGGATCACGCTGTTATGGCAAATGAAACAGCAACTCAAGTAGGTCAAGAACTAGTAAAAAGTAATGAGCAGATGGAAAATATGTTAAGTGCCATGAAAGAAATTAATCAAACATCTGAAGAAATCAATAAGATTATTAAAACAATAGACGACATTGCATTCCAAACTAATATATTGGCATTGAATGCGGCCGTAGAAGCAGCACGTGCAGGGGAGGCTGGAAAGGGTTTTGCAGTTGTTGCAGATGAGGTTCGTAACCTGGCTAGTAAGTCTGCGCAAGCTGCACAAGATACGACGGCATTAATTGAGAGTTCTATTTTAGCTGTTCAAAAGGGTTCTGGAATAGCAAATGGTACAGCAGAAAGTTTGCGATATGTAGTGGAAAATATGAATGATATTGTTTCTAAAATTGCAGAAATTTCAGAAGTATCACAAAAGCAATCTACGGATATTGTAGAGATTAGTCAGGGACTTGATCAGATATCTGCTGTAGTGCAGACAAATTCAGCAACTAGTGAAGAAAGTGCGGCGGCAAGTGAAGAGCTTTCCAGTCAAGCAAACGTGATGAAGGATTTAATGCAACAATTTACTTTGGTACAAGAAGAACTGCCAACCATCAAACAATGGAGTGCAAAAGAAGAGTCAAAGGTCAAAGAAGAGCCAAAGGTCAAAGAAGAGCCAAAGGTCAAAGAAGAGCCAAAGGTCAAAGAAGAGTCAAAAATCTATAGAAAGCAGTTAGCTACTGTAGCGATTCCAGAAGAAGAGGACTATTCAATAGATTATAATGATGCCAAATATTAATGAATTTTGCTTGTAGAGAGGTGCTACACGTGGATGTATATATTGCAAGACAACCAATATATGACCGGACAAACAATTTATATGCTTATGAATTGCTTTATCGGGATGCCTTGAAAAATTCATACTCTGAATCAATGGATGGAAGTCAGGCGACGTGCTTTGTGCTATCAGATGCAATAACAGTCTTTGGGATGCAACAACTTACAAATGGAAAATCAGCATTTGTAAATTTTACAAAAGATATATTAATGAGTGATTTTGCAATGATTGCAAAACCAAATGATATTGTAATTGAGATTTTGGAAACGGTAGTAGTTGATGAAACCATTATCAATAGAGTGAAAGAACTGAAAGACAATGGCTATAAAATAGCCATTGACGATTATACTGGGGATAGAATATTTGATCAATTGCTACCGTATGCCGATATTGTAAAAGTGGACTTTATGTTATGTGGACTTAAAAAAGCTGGAAAGATTGCAAAAAAACTTTCTAAACTGAAGTTGCAGTTATTGGCAGAAAAAGTGGAAACATTTGAAGAATTTGAAAAAGCTAAGACTATGGGATATTCATTATTCCAAGGCTATTATTTTGCCAGACCTCATATAATGACAAAGAAAACAGTTGACATTGCAGATAGTAGCTTTATTCGAATTATCCGTGAGTTAGAAGGTGACGTGTCAGATTATAGTAATATTGCAAAAATAATAGAGACAGATGCTACTCTAACATACCAGTTACTTTCGCGTGTAAATACGTTACGATATACACAAAGTACTTCTAGGGTTATGACAATTAGAAGAGCAATTGTACAACTAGGTCTGGAAGAGTTTCGCAGATGGATTATTCTTATGATGGCGCGTCAATTTGTGAAAAACGAATCAGAAGAAGTAATTCGTGTTGCATTTATCAGAGCTTTATTTGCAGAAAAACTAGCGTTTAGCTCTCCGACATTAAGAACACGGAGTAAAGAAGCATTTATCATGGGAATGTTGTCTTTAATTGATGTTATTATAGGACAGGATATGGAAACACTGTTGCCCAATATTCCGTTATCAGATGAAGTGAGAGATGCTATTTTGGGGAAAGAAAATTCATTGAAAGAAGTATTAGATTTTGTTTGTCTATATGAAAGTGGTAAATGGGCTGAGGTGCAGAAGGAAGAAAGTGAAAGTTTATTTACAGTACCAAATTTAGGAGCATGTTACTTGGAATGTATTACATATGCAGATCGAATTTTTAATATCACAGAAAAACAATAAAAAAGAGGGTTACCTCTTTTTTTTTGTAAAAAACTATTGACATATAATACTATACGACATATAATATAGAAAAATAAATAATATTAAAAATTAAATAATATTATAAATCAATAAAAGAAGGAGTGAGAATATGGTTTTTAATACAGGTGCAGCATTACTTGATGCAATTGTGTTAGCTGTTGTGTCAAAAGAGCAAAATGGCACATATGGTTATAAGATAACGCAAGATGTACGACAGGCATTAGATGTTTCCGAATCAACATTATATCCAGTGTTACGAAGATTGCAAAAAGACGAATGTCTGGAAGTATATGACATGCAACATGATGGGAGAAATAGAAGATACTATAAGGTGACTGAAAAAGGAATTGCGCAATTGAATTTGTATCGCATTGAGTGGAAAAGTTATTCAACTAAGATAAGTGAGATGTTTGAGGGAGGTGTGACGGCATGAGTCGAATAGAGTTTATGAGTAGCTTAGGGGCGCTGCTACAAGATATATCGGTGGAAGAAAGAGAAGAAGTATTACAGTACTACAATGATTATTTTGATGATGCAGGAGAAGAGAACGAACAACATGTTATTGAAGAGTTAGGAAGTCCGCAAAAGGTTGCTGTTACGATTAAAGTAGGATTGAGAGGTCGTGACGATGAAGCAAGCGAATACGGGGAAACTGGTTATACGGATACAAGATTTGAACAAAAAGAAAATCCTATGAATCCTAAGGAAGCAGACTATCATTCAACACAACCAAAGACGAATAAGACACTGAAAATTATTTTAATTATTGCAATCATAGTGATAGGTGGGCCAATTGTAATTCCACTTGCCTGTGGAATATTTGCAACACTTGTTGCTATGTTGATCGCAATTGTAGTATTTTTTGCTGGATTAATGGTTGCAGCGATTAGTATTATGATAGCAGGAATTGTAGTATTTTGTGTAGGTTTAACCCAAATGATAGCGACACTTCCAGTTGGACTTTTATTATCAGGAGTAGGAATGGTGTTATTTGTATTAGGAATGGTGGGTACAGTTCTGATGGTAAAGGCTGCCGTTGTTGCATTCCCTGCAGTGTTTAGAGGCGTTGTATGGCTTTGCCGCAAACCATTTGAAAAGAGAGGGGCGGTTGCATAATGAAAAAAGGTTGGAAAATATTTTGGATAGTTTGCATAATTATTACTAGTATTGGGATTTTCTTGTCTATTGCAGGTGTGGCTCTTGGGGCTACATACATGGACTTGAATGTTCAATTACCGGGATGGATGACTGAGGCGTACCAAGACTATCATGAAGACGTTGCATATGATGAAGAAGGTAATCCTATTTTTGAAGATCATGACATGTCAGAGTATAAAAATATTAAGGAATTAAAATGCAATATTTTGGCTGGATCATTACACATTATTCCATATGAAGGAGAGACGATAAAAATTGAAAGTGCTGGAGATATTGAATTAAAGTCTTATGTAGAAGAAGATGATACCTTAGTTATTAGGACGGGACGAAAAGAGTTTGTCTCCAATAATTTAAAAGCTGTAACTGTATATATCCCAAGTAAAGCTACATTTGAAGAAGTATCACTCGAAGTAAAGGCAGGAGAAATTAAAGTTGATAATATAATTGCTAACAATCTGGAGATAAATGTAGGTGCAGGAACTGCTACTATAGAGGACTGTACAGTGGATGATCTAGATGTTGAATGTGGTATGGGTCAAGCGGTTATCCGTGGCGTCTATAATATAGAAGCGGATATTAGTTGCGGCATGGGTGAGGTAGATGTAACTACAAAAGGTAAAAATACTGATTTTAATTATGATGTAAAATGTGGAGCTGGTGAGATTCGTATTGGGGACGACATATATTCTGGGATAGCACGTAATAAAACAATTCGGAATGGAAGTTCTAAAAATATGGATATAGATTGTGGTATGGGTGAAGTAAGTATCATGTTTGAATAATATGAAAGGGGAAGAATGGAATGGAAACAAAAAGATTATATCGATCAAAGGATAGTAGAATGATATGTGGAGTGTGTGGGGGAATAGCAGAATACTTTAATGTGGATCCAACACTTATTCGTTTAGGACTTGTACTATTAGCATGTACAGGTACCGGGATATTAGCATACTTTATTGCAGCTGTTATTATCCCGAATCAGCCCCAAAGCTACTAGTTGAATAAACTCTAGATAAATAGGCTACACTCAATGTTAGAAAGGGGTGTAGCTTATTTATGTCTAAAAAGAAAGAAAAACCAATTGTGTTAAGTGAGGTTGAACCAGAGGAGAAGTTAAAGTACGAAATTGCAGAGGAATTGGGCTTATTAGATAAGGTTCTTAGCAATGGATGGAAGTCGTTATCATCAAAGGAGACAGGAAGAATTGGTGGATTAATAACAAAAAAGAAACGAGAACTTGAAAAAAGTTAGAAAATTTGCTATAATCGTACAGCTGGGGAAGAAATGCAAGGTGATCTTAATGAATAGAAAAATTAATGTTTTGGGAGTGCAAATTGATAATTATACTGCCAAAGATGCAATGCGTAATGCAGTGCAATATTTAGAGACAGACTTGATAAGTACAGTTGGAATTCTAAAAGTAAATACTTTGATTAGCGCAGGCGAAGTAGAAGAATTAAAAGATGCGGTAGAGAATTTAGATATGGTTGTGGCGGGAGACGAAGCCATTCTAGAAGCAGCAGGTGTAACAGAACGAAAGCGCATACAAGAAGTGCAAAATCAAATGTTTTTGAAGATGCTAATGCGCTATATGCATAAAAATCGCAAGAGGGTATTTTTGTTAACAGAAAGTGAAGAAGAAGCGGATATGTTTAAGCGCTATCTGGCAACAAACTATGGCGGAATTGTTGTTTCTGGAGAATTGGTATTAAATGAAGAAAGTGAACAATTAGATGACTGGATTGTAAATACAATCAATGGATTGGAAATTGATTGTATTTTAGCGTCCTTGAGTACCTCGATTCAAGAGCCATTTATTATGCGTAACAGAACGCTGGTCAACGCTAGACTATGGCTTGGATTAGGAAAATCCGTAAAATTGCAAAGCAGTAAGGGGATTCAAACGGGATTTTTTAAAGAGTTAATAGACAAGCGTGTCTTTAAGCGAAAGATTGAGAAACACAAAAAGGAGATGTAAAAAACTAGTGGGTGAGGATAAAAAAAGATACATCGACTATAGTTTGATTGTTATAGGGACAGGGTTATTGTCTTTCGCAATACAATGTGTGTACGATCCTTGCAGTTTAGTAGTGGGAGGATTTTCTGGTATTGCAATTATAATAAAAGAAGTAACGAATATGTTAGTTCCTGGCGGAGTTCCGTTATGGTTAACTAATATATTATTGAATGTCCCTGTGTTTTTACTCGCTTGGAAGATAAAAGGAAGGCAGTTTGTTGGTAGGACCATTATCGCTACAATCTTAGTTTCTTTGTGGTTATATATTATACCGCCATTTTCTTTCGCAGGGAATAGTTTGTTTTTAGCCAGTATATTTGGTGGAGTTATATCGGGGGCTGGACTAGGATTTGTATTCATGGCGAAAGCGACTACTGGCGGAACTGATATGGTTGGAGCTATTATTCAACATTATTTTAAACATATATCCATGCCTACTTTTATGATGTTGTTGGATGCAATCATCGTAACGGTGGGGGCTTATATATTTGGACTTGAACGTGCACTTTATGCAGTTATATCAATCTACGTTGTTGCAAAAGTATCTGATGGTATGCTAGAAGGTATTAAGTTTGCAAAAGAAACCTATATCATTACAGATAAGCATAAAGAAGTAGCCGATGCAATCTTAAATGAAATTGATCGCGGAGTTACAGGTATTTATGCTAAGGGAATGTATACTGAGACAGAACGCTATTTATTATTTTGCGTAGTTACCAAAAAAGAATTAATTCAACTAAAGGAAATTGTTGGGAGAATTGATGAGAATGCGTTTGTCATTGTAAGTGATGCCCGAGAGGTACTAGGTGAAGGGTTCTTGCCAGTTGAATAGGTATTTTTGTGAAGAATGTATATGGATAAATTATGAATAAAATGTGAAATGTTTGAGGAAATGCATAAAAAAATTGGATTTCCTCTTTATTTTTTTGGTGTTTTGCATTAATATATAGCTTAGGTATATGCGTTCTAGAATATGACATATAAAAGTCGTTGTGGAATATGCATATGACTTTTGTGAAGCGGAGGAAGAAAATTATGATTTCAAATCAGATACTTCAAAATACAATTGAAGGATTGAAAGCAATAACTAGAATTGATTTAAGCGTAATGGATACTGACGGAAAAATGTTAGCAAGTACATTTGCTGAGATAGAGGATTATGAGAGTTCAGTATTGTCATTTGTTGAGTCACCAGCAGATAGTCAGGTGGTTCAAGGTTATCAATTTTTTAAAATTTTTGATGAGCAACAACTGGAATATATTTTACTTGCAAATGGTGGTAGTGATGATGTATATATGGTGGGTAAGATTGCGGCGTTCCAGATACAGAATCTATTAGTTGCATACAAGGAACGATTTGATAAAGATAATTTCATTAAAAATTTATTATTAGATAACCTATTATTAGTGGATATTTATAACCGTGCGAAAAAGTTACATATTGACACGGAGGTGAGGCGTGTTATTTTTATTATTGAGACTCTTCACGAAAAAGATACCAACGCATTAGAAAATGTTCGTTCGCTATTAGGTGGGAAGTCTAAAGATTTTATTACAGCTGTTGACGAAAAGAATATTATTGTTGTAAAAGAATTGGGTATTAACGACGGATATGCTGAAATGGAAAAAAGCGCAAAGGAAATATTAAGCACTTTGAAGGCGGAAAGCGATGAAGAAGTTCATATAGCATATGGAACAATTGTGAATGATATTAAAGAGGTATCTAAATCTTACAAAGAAGCAAAGCTAGCGCTTGATGTTGGGAAGATATTCTTTAATAATAAAGATGTGATAGCATATAGTGCATTAGGAATTGGTAGACTAATCTACCAATTGCCAATACCACTGTGCAAAATGTTTATCCGAGAGATTTTTGAGGGGAAATCACCGGATGATTTTGATGAGGAAACATTGACAACTATTAATAAATTTTTTGAAAATAGTTTAAATGTATCTGAAACATCTAGACAATTATATATACATCGTAATACACTTGTCTATCGGTTGGATAAGTTACAAAAAAGTACTGGGTTAGATTTACGAATCTTTGAAGATGCAATCACATTTAAGATTGCATTGATGGTTGTAAAGTATATGAAGTACATGGAGACGATGGAGTATTAGGTAATTAGGAGGAGCGTATGATAGAATTAAAAGAAGTAACGAAAGAGTACTCTAAGGGGAATGCAGCCCTTAATGGGGTGAACGTTGAGATTGAACAAGGAGAATTTGTATTTATTGTTGGTGATAGTGGTTCGGGTAAATCGACACTCATTCGCTTGATAATGAAAGAATTAGATCCAACATCCGGAACCATTATTGTAAACGGTCAAAATCTGAACCGGATGAAGCATAGACATATAGCAAAGTATAGAAGAGGACTAGGCGTAGTGTTTCAAGATTTTCGGCTTTTACGGGATAGAAATATTTACGAAAATATTGCCTTCGCATTGCGTGTTACAGAAACTCCTACACGAGTAATAAAAGCAAAAGTACCTGCAGCTTTATCGCTTGTAGGGTTAGCTCAAAAGTATAAATCTTTTCCAAAGGAATTATCAGGTGGAGAACAACAGCGTGTTGCAATCGCAAGAGCAATTGTCAATGAGCCTGCAATTCTGTTAGCGGATGAACCTACGGGGAACCTTGACCCAACAAATTCTTGGGAAATCATGCAATTACTAGAAGAAGCCAATCAAAGGGGAACGACAGTGTTGGTAGTTACGCATAATCATGAAATTGTAAATGAAATGCAAAAACGAGTAATTACAATGAAACAAGGTGTAGTGGTTAGTGACGAACGAAAAGGTGGGTATATAGATGAGAATTAGTACAGTAGGATATACGATGAAACAAGGGGTAAAGAATATCAGCCGTAATAAAATGTTTTCGCTGGCTTCTATCGCTACGATGTCAGCTTGTATCTTTTTGTTTGGATTATTCTTTGCTATTGTAATAAACTTTCAATATATTGTAAAAAGTGCAGAAGAAGGGGTGGCTATCACCGTATTTTTTAAAGATGATGCTACAGAAGCGCAGATTAAGAATATTGGTGCGCAATTAGAAGACAGAGATGATGTGCTGCAAGTTAATTATGTTACAGCGGATGATGCATGGGATAAATTTAAGGATGATTATTTTGGAGAATCAAGCGATTTGGCAGAGGGATTTAAGAATGATAATCCACTGGCAGGTTCTGATAACTTTGAAGTATTTATGTCAGATGTATCATCGCAGAAAGAATTAGTTAAATTTGCTGAAAGTTTAGATGGAGTCCGTAAAGTCAATAAATCAGATGTCGTTGCTAAGACGCTATCTAGTGTAAATGTTTTAGTTGGATACATATCAATTGGAATTATTGCTATATTATTGGGTGTGTCAGTATTCTTGATCAGTAATACTGTCACCATTGGTATTAGCGTGCGTAGAGAAGAAATTGCCATTATGAAATATATTGGTGCCAAAGATAGTTTTGTACGAGCGCCATTTGTAATTGAAGGATTATTAATTGGACTAGTAGGTGCAATTATCCCATTGGTATTGCTGTATTTTTCGTATCAAAAGGCAATTGTATATATTTTGACAAGATTTAGTTTGCTTAATAATATCTTAGCTTTTCTACCAGTAGAAACTGTATACAAAACCTTGCTTCCAGCAGGGTTGGCACTAGGAGTTGGAATTGGGTTCGTAGGAAGTTTCTTTACGATTAGAAAGCACTTAAAAGTATAGGAGAAAGCTATGAAAAGTAGAAAAAGAGTATTAAGCCTTATTTTAGTGGGAATACTAAGCCTTGGAATGATTCTACCTGTACATGCTACTTCGATTTCTGATGCAGAGCAAAAAGCCAAAGAGTTAGAAAATCAAAAGGCAGCTGCGGAGGCAGAAAAAAAATCATTATCTGATCAATTAAATGCGGTTATTAGCGAGATGCAAAAAGCGCAGACAGATATGGCGGCTAAAGAACAAGAGATATCTATAGCGGAAGAAGAACTGGTTGCAGCGAAGATTGAAGAGAGTGACCAGTATGAAAGTATGAAGAAGAGAATTAAATATATGTATGAAAACGGTAACGTGGAATTCATAGAAATTCTCATGAATGCTAAAAGTATTACGGATTTTTTGAATAAAGCGGAATATGTGTCCAAGATATCCGAATATGATAGACAAATGCTTGTTGAATTTCAGAAGTTGGTTCAAGAAGTAGCGGATAAAGAAGCTATGTTAAAGAATGAGTATGCAGAACTAGAGGTACTACAGGGCAATTTATCTGCAAAGCAAGCAGAGGTAGAAAACTTACTAGCAAGCAAAAATGCTCAGATTGCCGATATTCAAGCTGATATAGGCGATAATGCAGAAATTCTAAATAAACTTCTTGCAGATGCAAAAGAAGCAGAGCGAAAGAGACAAGAGGCAGCAAATGCAGCGAACTCTGGTGGTGGTTCGTACGAAGCGGGAGACAGCGTGATTTCGGGAAATGGGCAATTCACACATCCGTGTCCCGGAGGATCAGTTTCAAGTCCTTTTGGACCACGTTGGGGGACAATACATAAAGGGATTGACTTTGCAGCATCGTCAGGCACACCGATATATTCAGCTGATTCTGGAACTGTTGTAACTGCTGGTTGGAGTAATTCTGCTGGAAATTGGGTGGTTATTAACCATGGTGGAGGAATTGTAACAAAGTATATGCATATGGTAAGTACACCGTATGTTGGCACAGGAGAGTCTGTTTCACGTGGGCAGAACATAGGAGCTGTTGGAACTACTGGTAATTCAACAGGAAATCATTTACATTTTCAAGTGGAAGTGAATGGTGTAGCAGTAAATCCAGCAAGCTTTTTATAAGTCTTTATTTCAAGAATAGGAAACTCAAATGGAGAATAAAAAAAATTTTTGGAAGGGGGCGCTTTGTGGCGCCCTTGCTACATTTTTTGTAGCAACAGTATTAATAGTAGGTGGGATGTTTATTAAAGGTAAAAACACCCATTCGGCGGATGCGGCTGATGGTATTGTGGTGGATTCTGCTATAGAAGAAAAGCTTGAAAAATTACAAGGATTAATTGGAAAGTCCTATTTACACGAGGTAGATGGGCAAAAACTAGAAGATGGAATATATGCAGGATATATCAGTGGGTTAGAAGATCCTTATTCAATGTACTTTGATGAGGAAGATACCAGAAATTTGCTAGAATCTACGTCAGGAGAATATAGTGGTATTGGGGCTATATTATCACAAGCGAAAGATACAGGTATTATAACGATTGTTAAAGTATTTGAGGAATCTCCAGCAGAAGCATGCGGGTTAAAAGCGGATGATATACTGAAATCAGTGAATGGGGTTGAAGTTACAGGAGAGGATTTGACAAAAGTTGTTTCCAATATCAAAGGAAAAGAAGGGTCGGAGGTTAAGCTAACAATTCTACGTGGGGAAAGTGGAAAAGAAGTAGAACTTTCAGCCACCCGAAGAACAATTGAAGCCCAAACTGTAGAATATGAAATGAAGGACCAGAACATTGGGTATATTCAAGTTACAGAATTTGATGCGGTAACCTATCATCAATTTGAAGATGCATTAAATGACTTGGAAACGCAAGGAATGACCGGACTTGTGATTGATTTGAGAAGTAATCCAGGAGGCAATCTAGATACCGTTTGTGATATGCTTCGATTAATTTTGCCAAAGGGAATGATTGTCTATACTGAGAACAAGGATGGACAACGAGAGGAATACACCTGCGATGGTAAGAATGAATTTGATAAGCCGTTAACGGTATTAGTGAATCAATATAGTGCAAGTGCCTCAGAGATATTTTCAGGTGCAGTGCAGGATTATGGTATAGGAACCATTGTAGGCACTACTACTTATGGAAAAGGTGTGGTACAGCAATTGTATGATTTGAAAGATGGAACATATGTAAAACTTACAATATCAGAGTATTTTACTCCAAATGGTAGAAATATTGACGGCACAGGTATTAAGCCGGATGTGGAAATCGAATTTGAGGCGAATAAAGAGGATGAAAAGGCTGATAATCAACTAGAAAAGGCTCTAGAAATCATACAAAATGAAATAAAATAAGTTATTTAGAGAAATGATATATATCAAAAGTGATATCGTTGAATAATAAAGGGAATGCAAAATTTGCATTCCCTTTTGAGTGCCCCTATGATAAAATAAAAATAGTATGTAATAGTTCGCGAAAAGATTTTGTGAATGTACAGAAAGGATAAAATAGATGAAAATATTGATAAAAAATGGATGTATTATTGATCCGTTAACTAAATACCAAGGTACGAAAGATGTTTTAATAGAGGAAGAAAAAATAGTAGCAATTGATACCAATATTAATGAAGTAGTAGATGTTGCCCTAGATGCTAGCGGATGTTATATAATGCCAGGTTTTATAGATTTGCATGTTCATTTGAGAGACCCAGGTTTCGAGTACAAGGAGACGTTGTCGACCGGTGGGCAGGCCGCAGCAAAAGGTGGAGTTACGACAATCTGTGCAATGCCGAATACGAAACCAACAGTAGATACCCCAAGGAAGATAAAAGAGATACACACTAGAGCAAAAAGTGAAAGTCCTGTGCATGTCATTCAACTAGGGGCCATTACAGTAGGCCAAGAGGGAATCGAGTTGACTGATATTAAAGGGATGGCAGCAGCTTCTTGCAAAGCAATTAGTGAGGATGGAAAATCGGTTATGAACCCTTCTTTGTACAAAAAGGCCATGAAAATGGCGAAGCAGAATGAAGTAACTATATTCGCCCATTGTGAAGAGCGTGATTTAGTAGAGGGCGGAGTGATGAATGCAGATGATAGGGCAAAAGAACTTGGCTTACCAGGAATTACGAATGCTGTGGAAGATGTGATTGTGGCTAGAGATATTTTGTTGGCAAAAGAAACGGGTGTAAAACTTCATTTATGCCATTGTTCAACAAAGGATAGTGTTCAGATGATGAAAATTGCAAAGGACCATGGAGTTCAGGTGACGGCTGAAGTATGCCCTCATCATTTTGCACTAACGACAGATGATATTACGGAGGATGATGGAAGATTTAAAATGAATCCACCTATACGGCAGAGGGCGGATGTAGAGGCCTTAAAGTTAGGGCTAAAGCAAAACGTTATAGATGTGATTGCCACGGACCATGCACCACATGCCAAAGAGGAGAAAAATTGTTCTATGAGGGATGCAGCATTTGGCATTGTTGGGCTAGAAACGGTAGCAGCAATTACGTATACTGAGTTAGTGGACACTGGCATGATATCAATCATGCAGATGGCTGAAAAAATGAGTTATAATCCGGCCCGGATTCTTGGAATTGAGAAAGGAACTCTTACAGTTGGTAGTATTGCAGATATCGTTGTTTTCGATCCACATAGGGAGTATAGTATAGATAAGCATACCTTTTTGTCCAAAGGAAAGAACACCCCATTTCACGGTTATCGGGCAAAAGGGGAAGTGATTTACACATTTGTAGATGGTAAGATTGTATATCAAAGAACAAAAGCTTAGGAGGAAATAGCATATGATTAATAAATTAGTAAATAAAATAAGAGTAACAAATGCACCAATTGTAGTAGGGTTAGACCCTATGCTTCATTATATTCCACAATCTATAAAAGAAAGAGCATATGGAGAGTTGGGAGAGACTTTAGAGGGTGCGGCAGAAGCAATCTGGCAGTTTAATAAACAAATTGTCGATCAAACATATGATTTGATTCCAGCAGTAAAACCTCAGATTGCTATGTATGAACAATTCGGAATACCAGGATTACAGGCATTTAAGAAGACTGTAGATTATTGTAAAGAGAAAGATCTAATCGTAATTGGAGATATCAAAAGAGGTGACATCGGTTCCACATCATCGGCGTATGCGGTTGGGCACCTTGGACATGTACAAGTTGGAAGCCAGTCAATTGTTGCTTTCAATGAAGATTTTGCGACAGTGAATCCATATTTAGGGTCCGATGGAATTCATCCATTTATTGATGTATGCAAAGAAGAAAAAAAGGGTCTTTTTATCTTGGTGAAAACATCCAATCCATCCAGTGGTGAATTCCAAGATCAATTGATTGATGGAAAGCCACTGTACGAGCTCGTAGGTGAACAGGTAGCTGCTTGGGGAGATACACATATGGGGGATGAATATAGTTATATAGGTGCAGTTGTTGGTGCGACTTACCCAGAGATGGGGAAAGTCTTACGAAAGATAATGCCAAAATCCTTTATCCTAGTTCCAGGATATGGTGCACAAGGAGGAAAGGGAAAAGATTTGGTACATTTCTTTAACCAAGATGGATTGGGCGCTATTGTAAATTCTTCAAGAGGGATTATTGCCGCTTATAAACAAGAAGCGTACGCGCAGTATGGTGAAGAGCATTTTGCGGAAGCATCTAGAGCAGCAGTGGAGGATATGATAACTGATATCAGAAGCGCTTTGGAAGAGCGAGTATAGGCGAATGATTACCAAAGTTAAGATTGGAGAAGAAAAATGTTAGAGAAATTCAAAGAAGTTGTGTCAATCGTATCTCAAGAGCAGATTGCAACCGATATATTTAGTCTATGGATACAAACAACAAAGATAGCCGAATATGCGAAACCAGGACAATTTGTTTCCATGTATACCAATGATAGAAGCAAGATACTTCCGCGCCCAATTAGTATATGTGAGATTCAAAAGAAGACGAAGCGAATCAGAGTGGTATATCGGGTTACAGGAGCGGAAACAGGCACAAAGCAGTTTTCACAATTACAAACAGGGGATACCATAGAAATTCTGGGGCCTTTGGGAAATGGATTTCCATTAAAAGAGAAAAAAGCGTTTGTGATTGGTGGAGGAATTGGAATTCCACCCATGTTAGAACTTTCAAAAAATTTAACATGTGAGAAGCAAATTATTCTTGGTTATCGGGATGAGGTATTTTTACAAAAAGAATTGGAGGAATATGGAAAAACATTTATTGCAACTGAAGACGGAACAATAGGAACGAAGGGGAATGTATTGGATGCCATAAAGAAACACAATCTAGAAGCGGATATTATCTACGCTTGTGGTCCAACACCTATGTTACGAGCGGTTAAGGAGTATGCAATAGAGCATCAGATAGAATGTTACATCTCTATGGAGGAAAGAATGGCATGTGGAATAGGGGCTTGCCTAGCATGCGTTTGTAAGTCTAAAGAGAAGAATGACCACAGTCAGGTTCATAATCAGAGAGTATGTAAAGAAGGACCAGTATTTTTAGCGACGGAGGTGGATCTTTAATGAATACGAAGGTTAGCTTAGCAGGAGTGGAACTGAAAAATCCAGTGATGACAGCTTCGGGAACATTTGGTTCGGGCAAAGAATACAGTGAATTTGTGGATTTAAATCAATTGGGTGCAGTTGTGACAAAAGGAGTTGCAAATATCCCTTGGCCGGGTAATAAGACACCGCGAATTGCGGAAACCTATGGTGGCATGATGAATGCAATTGGTTTACAAAATCCAGGGATAGATGTATTCTGTGAGAGAGACATTCCTTTTTTAAAAAAATATGATACTAAAATTATTGTAAATGTTTGTGGGAAAACAACAGAAGAGTATTGTGAAGTTGTAGAGAGATTAGCCAATGAGCAAGTAGACCTTTTGGAAATCAATGTTTCCTGTCCGAATGTAAAAGAGGGTGGTATTGCATTTGGACAAGATCCAAAAGCCCTAGAAGATATTACAAGAGAAGTAAAAAGGTTAGCAAAACAACCGATAATTATGAAGTTAAGCCCAAATGTAACGGATATTACAACCATGGCAAAGGCTGCAGAAGCGGGCGGTGCAGATATTTTATCTTTAATTAACACATTGACAGGGATGAAAATCGACATTGGAAAGCAAAGATTTGCTGTAGCAAATAAGACGGCAGGAGTGTCAGGACCGGCGATTAAGCCGATTGCTGTGCGTATGGTGTATCAAGTAGCAAATGCGGTCAAACTACCAATTATTGGTATGGGAGGGATTGTGACAGCAGAGGATGCTATTGAATTTATTTTGGCTGGTGCTACCGCAGTTTCAGTCGGTACAGCTAACTTTATGAACCCCATGGCTACACAGGAAGTAGTATCTGGAATTGAGAAATATATGAAAATATATGGAGTAGAAGATATCTATGAGTTAATCGGTAAGGTGAAATAGCCGATAGAGGAAAGAAGAGCTTATGAAGAAAATAGAGAAAGAATTTGGTATTATTTCATTTGTCGCAGGAATCATATCAATGGTACTTTTTTGGTGTATAGGAGCGAGTATTTTAGCTTCAGCTATTGGGATTACCATTGGAATTATATACATTGTAATTAACAAAGAAGGCAAAGTATTTGCAATCATAGGTATCGTAATGTCATCTATTGGATTTTTACTTTCATTAATGGTTGTACTATTTTTGGGGATAGCAGGTGGGAATTTAGTCAATACAGTAACTGAAGGATTTTATGATAATGAATTTTATGATGATGGGATTTATAATGATGAATTCTTTGATAATGATGAATTTTTTGATAATGATATGTTTGATGAACGATTTCATGAATATTTTGGTTATGAGGATGATGCGTTAGAACATCCCTTTAGCGATATGTAGGAAAATAGGAATAGGAGAAAAATATGGAACAATACAAAAAAGAATTTATAGAATTCATGGTAGATTGTGGAGTGTTAAAGTTTGGAGAATTTGTTACTAAGAGTGGAAGAGAGACCCCTTTTTTTGTAAATACGGGTTTTTATCGTACGGGTGCACAGCTTCGTAAGTTGGGGGAATATTATGCAAAGGCAATTGAAGGAAAGTTCGGTTTTAACTTTGATGTTTTATTTGGTCCTGCTTATAAAGGAATTCCATTGACTGTAGCTACGACGATGGCAATGAATGAATTTTATGGAGTAGATATTAAATATTGTTCTAACCGTAAAGAAGTAAAGGATCATGGAGATACGGGAATCTTGTTAGGGAGTCCCATTGTGGATGGAGATAAAGTGGTCATAATAGAGGATGTTACAACAGCAGGCACTTCTATTGAGGAAACGCTACCAATTATTAGAGCACAAGGAAGTGTGTCACCTATTGGATTAGTAGTATCCGTAGATCGTATGGAAAGAGGAAAAGGAACCAAAAGTGCACTTTCAGAAATTCAGGATACGTATGGATTAGAAACGACAGCAATTGTCACAATGGAAGAAGTAGTGGAGCACTTGTATAACCGTGAATATAAAGGGCAAGTTATCATAGATGATACATTAAAAGAAGCAATTGAAGCATATTATAAACAATATGGAGCTGCAAAATAAGGAGGATGAAACGATGGAGAAAGTATATAAAGCAATGGGCCAAGTAGCAACCTGTAATCTTGTACTTGGTATTATTATGATTATAGTGGGAGTATCATCAGGGGTTATTACAATTGTTGGTGGAGCACGTTTGCTAAAAAATAGATCAGGACTACTGTTTTAAGACGAAAGGGTGCTATTTTGAATTACAAGAGTAGAAGGCGTGTTCGGTTTTTAGGAAAAATTTTATTTATTATTTATATTATTTTTTTATTATATTTTCTTATTTTCTCGGATTGGTACGGGCGAACCGGTGAGATGAGTAATTATCATTATAATTTAACTCTTTTTAAAGAGATAAAAAGATTCTGGGAATACCGCGATGAGCTAGGAGCATTTGCGGTATACACTAATTTGGCGGGAAATGTATTGATATTTGTGCCTTTTGGATTTTTTCTGCCAATGGCAAGTAAATATAGAAGCTTTTTCAATACATTATTTTATAGCTTTGGATTAAGTCTTTGCGTAGAAACCTTTCAACTATTTACAAGAGTAGGGAGTTTTGATGTAGATGACTTATTACTAAACACGATTGGTGGACTGGTAGGATTTATTTTGTTTTCCATTTGTAATGCAATAAGGAGAAGTTATGATACTAAAAGGAAAAGAAAAAGAAAGAGATAAAGCAAAAGAGAGAAAAAATAGAGGCAATAGAAAATACGGCCAGGCGAAATTGAAGCATTCTAAGAAGGGAATGATTTCATGCGTTTGTGCTGGATGTATTGCTTTTATTTTGTTGCTTCTTCTTTATACTGCATATTTACATAGGGGGAGTGCCGCTGGTTATATTGGTGGGTTGGGACTCAGCGCTATGATTTTTTCATGGGTTGGTTTTACGACAGCTATCAAAGGGCTACGAGAAAGAGATAAGAACTATTTAACTTGTAGACTAGGGATAGGTTTTAACGGTTTATTTCTTGTGTGTTTCTTAGCTTTATTTCTAAGGGGGATTATGTAGATGGATTTAAAAGGTTGTATAGAGAGTGAGGAAAATGCAGTAATAGAAAGGTATCAACTGAGTATAGGACGAATTAAGCAAATATTAGGTGAAAATACAGTTCCCACACCATTTCATGATTATTTTGTACAAGTAGCTGGATTTATTAATAAAATTGATGAAGTATTACAGTTGTTAAAGCAATCTCGATGGGATAGTTTGAATGAAGTGGAAATGAAGGCAATAAATGCATCTTTGTATCAGGATATTTTAGGGGATAATTATCAGAAAAGTTATGCAAACCCTAAAGTTGCTGCAGAAAAATTGGGAACGCAATATGGATCGATGCTAAGTTTTTTATATGCAGAAATACGTGGTGAGATTGCATATGTATATGAGGAACGGATATTGTATCTTGCTATTTGTAATGAGCTGTTTATTGAGATTTACAATTGTTTTGAAGGAGAGACTATACCGGAATATAAATCATTAGAGGAAATCGTGTACTGGTATGCTAGTGACTATTGTGATGTATTTTTGGCTGATAGAATACAAGAACAGTTGAATCCGGAAGGTTCATTTGCAACGAATATTATTGAAGAAAGTGATTTGTCAGATATAAGATATCTTTATCGATTTGGTGAGTATATAAGTGAAAATGAGCGAGGAACGGCAATCCATTTGATGGAATTGCCGGAGGAAACTATTCAAAAAATGGCTGATGTATACACAGAAGGATATCGAATGGGATTTGTCAATACAGGTAAGGACATTTCCAAAAAGTCCGTTGTGAATATTCGATATGTTTTAGGGTTTGAACGTGTAATAAGAAAAGCAATTCAGAACTTTTATGTTATGGGATTGAAACCTACTATATATCGTGCAGCGGTCAGTGTTATTACAAAACGCCAACAACATAAGGTTGGTTATTGTGGCGGAATTGCTAACAAACAATATGAATACGATCATCGATTAGACCAGGGATTATTTTTAGATAAAAGATATGTGGAAAGAAAATTAGACATTACAAAAAATGTTTATGAGAAAAATAAGGGGCTTGCTGAACAATTTGCTGGACCAGCCGTTATGGAAGTGTTTGGAGAACGTCCTTTTGCACCAGTAAGCAAGGCAGAAGCAATAAAATTAGATGACAAACAAGAAAAACTTGCACAATTATATGACAATAAGTCTAGCCAAATTACAAATCAATATATCAAAGGTGAGGAGCGGAGCTTTACAATTGTCGCTTATCCAATCCCAGAGATTGGTGCAGACTATAACGAAATTTTTGATAAAGTAATTGAAATAAATACTCTAGATGCAAAATTGTATGAAAAAGTTCAACAAATAATGATTGATGCACTTGACCAAGGTAAGTATTTGCATATCAAAGGTGGAGAGCATAATACTACAGATTTAATAGTACAACTATATCGTCTAAATGATGTAACTAAAGAAACGATTTTTGAAAATTGTGTTGCGGATGTAAATATACCAGTAGGTGAGGTGTTTACATCACCCGTTTTAAAGGGGACAAATGGAATATTAAATGTAAGTAAAGTGTATTTAAATGAACTTCAATATTTAAATTTAACGATAGAGTTCATAGATGGGAAAATCACCAAATATTCTTGTGATAATTTTGCACAAGAAGAAGAGAACCAAGCGTATATAAAAGAAAATATCTTGATGAACCACAAATCATTACCCCTTGGTGAGTTTGCTATTGGAACAAATACGACTGCTTATGTGGTTGCCAAACAATATCAAATTGAAGATAAGATGCCAATTTTGATAGCGGAGAAAATGGGTCCACATTTTGCGGTGGGAGATACTTGTTATAGTTGGAGTGAGGAAAATCAAATATTCAATCCCAATGGAAAAGAAATTGTAGCAAAGGATAATGAGTGTTCAATTTTGCGAAAAACAGATGTAAATAACGCATATTATCAATGTCATACAGATATAACCATTCCCTATGAGGAATTAAAGGAGATTACTGTACACAAAGAAGATGGCTCAGCTATAGATATCATAAGGGATGGAAGATTTGTACTTCCAGGGACGGAGATACTAAATAAGCCACTTGAAAAATTAAATTAATGGTTATTAGTATTTATAATTACTAATGCCTGTGAACTGGTTGACAGATAAGAATTGTGTTAGTACAATAACTTATAAATAGGATGATATTTATTAAAATACTTATAAATGGAAAGGAAGGATGTTATGCCAAAAGTAGGAATTGTAATGGGTAGCGACTCAGATTTAAAAATTATGAGTAAGGCAGCAGACATGTTAGAAAAATTAGGGGTAGAGTATGAAATGACAATTATTTCAGCACATCGTGAACCGGATGTTTTCTTCGAATATGCAAAAACTGCTGAAACAAAAGATTTTAAGGTGATTATTGCGGGTGCTGGAATGGCTGCTCATTTGCCTGGCATGTGCGCTGCGATATTTCCAATGCCAGTAATTGGGGTACCGATGTCTGGGAAAAATTTGGAAGGTATAGATGCTCTGTACTCAATTGTGCAGATGCCACCAGGCATCCCAGTTGCTACAGTTGCTATTGATGGGGGTATGAATGCTGCGATTTTAGCAGCAAAAATACTGGCAACATCCGATCCTACATTGCTAAATAGATTAAAAGAGTATTCGACTGATATGAAAAAAAGTGTACAGGAAAAGGCGGATAAACTTGATAAAACTGGGTATAAAGAATATTTGAAACAAATGTAATATGCTAAGGAAAGAGGGGCTACATCATGTGGTCTAGTGGAGGAAATAACATGGATTATAAGAACGCAGGGGTAGATATAGAGGCAGGTTATAAGTCAGTAGAGTTAATGAAAAAACATATAAAAGAGACAATGCGTCCGGAAGTATTAACAAATATTGGGGGATTTTCAGGTGCATTTTCTATGGAAAAGTTTAAAAATATGGAAAAACCTACTTTGGTATCTGGAACAGATGGTGTTGGAACAAAATTAAAATTAGCTTTTAATTTAGATAAACACGATACGATAGGGATTGATTGTGTTGCTATGTGTGTAAATGATATTGCCTGTGCAGGTGGAGAACCACTATTTTTCTTAGATTATATTGCATGTGGTAAAAATGAACCGGAAAAAATAGCAACGATTGTAAGTGGGGTAGCGGAGGGGTGTAAACAATCTGACGCTGCACTTATTGGAGGGGAAACTGCAGAAATGCCGGGTTTTTATCCAATAGAGGAGTATGATTTAGCTGGGTTTGCGGTAGGAGTTGTAGATGAAAAAGACCTGATTACAGGGAAAGACTTAAAAAATGGTGATGTATTAATTGGAATTTCATCATCAGGTGTTCACAGCAATGGGTTTTCGTTAGTAAGAAAAGTTTTTAATATGAAATTAGAATCTTTGGAAAGGTACTATGATTCCCTAGGTTGCACGCTGGGAGAGGCTTTATTGGAGCCAACAAAGATTTATGTAAAAGCATTGCGTAAAGTAAAAGAGGCTGGAATTAGAATTAAGGCGTGTAGCCATATTACTGGAGGTGGATTTTATGAAAATATTCCACGTATGCTATGTGATGGAGTGCATGCAGTAGTAAAGAAAGATAGTTATCCAATTCCTCCAATTTTTCAAATGTTAGCAGTTGATGGAGATATAGAAGAGCCAGTTATGTATAATACATTCAACATGGGATTAGGAATGATACTTGCAGTTGATAAAGCGGAGGTAGACACAACGGTAGCAGCTATTAAAGAGGCCGGAGAAGATGCTTATATTGTAGGCTATATAGAAGCGGGAGAAAAAGGAGTGACTCTATGTTAAGAGTTATTGTATTGGTGTCAGGTGGTGGGACGAATCTACAAGCAATTATTGATGCAGTAGAAAGCAAAACCATTACAAATACAAAGATCGTAGGCGTCATTAGCAATAATAAAAATGCATTTGCTCTTGAAAGGGCTATGAAAAGTGGTATTCAGAATAGTTGTATTTCTCCGAAGGATTATAGTCAGCGAGAAGCATTTAATCAGGAATTTCTTGAGGTTGTAGACAGTATGGAACCAGACCTGATTGTTTTGGCGGGGTTTTTGGTTGTAATTCCTGAACCAATGATTCGAAAATATAAAAATAGAATTATTAACATTCATCCATCCCTAATACCATCTTTTTGCGGTACCGGATATTATGGGCTTAAAGTGCATGAGGCGGCACTAGAGAGAGGCGTAAAGATTGCAGGTGCAACAGTCCATTTTGTAGATGAAGGAACAGATACAGGACCAATTATATTGCAGCGAGTTGTAGAAGTACAAGATGAGGATACACCAGAACGTTTGCAATTGCGAGTGATGAAACAGGCAGAATGGAAAATTTTACCAGAAGCAATAGATTTAATTGCCAATGGGAAGATAGAGGTACGGGATAACAAAGTGATAAGGAGGAAATAATGAAAGTACTAATCGTAGGTAGCGGCGGAAGAGAGCATGCAATTGCATGGAGTGTTGCAAAGAGCCCAAGGGTGGATAAAATTTACTGTGCTCCAGGTAATGCGGGAATTGAAGAGTATGCAGAATGTATCGATATCAAAGCTATGGAATTTGATAAATTAGTAGCATTTGCTAAAAAAAACAAAATTGATCTTACGATTGTTGGAATGGATGATCCTTTGGTTGGTGGTATTGTAGATGCGTTTGAACAAGCACATCTAAGAGTATTTGGACCGTGTAAAAAGGCAGCGATACTCGAGGGTTCGAAAGCATTTTCAAAAGATTTAATGAAAAAGTACAATATTCCGACCGCAAATTATGAAAGTTTTGACGATCCTGAACAAGCACTTACATATCTGGAACAAGCCGATTATCCTCTTGTATTAAAAGCAGATGGTCTTGCATTAGGAAAAGGGGTATTGATTTGTAACACCTTAGAAGAAGCAAAAGAAGGTGTAAAAGCAATCATGTTAGACAAGCAATTTGGAGCGGCAGGAAATTGTATTGTCATAGAAGAATTTATGATAGGAAGAGAAGTTTCTGTTTTGTCATTTGTAGATGGAAATATTGTGAAAACAATGACCTCGGCCCAAGATCATAAGCGTGCGAAAGATGGTGATGAAGGATTGAATACGGGGGGGATGGGTACATTTTCACCGAGTCCTTTTTATACCAAGGATATAGAGGAATATTGTGAGCGTCACATTTATCAACCTACGGTGGATGCGATGAGACAAGAAGGTAGACCTTTCAAGGGGATTATTTTCTTTGGATTGATGCTTACGAAAGATGGACCAAGGTTATTGGAATATAATGCAAGGTTTGGAGATCCCGAGGCGCAAGTAATATTGCCACGTATGAAAAATGATTTAGTTGACGTAGTAGAAGCTTGTATAGATGGCACACTCGATAGAATTGATTTACAATTTGAAGAAAATGCTGCAGTTTGTGTCGTGCTAGCATCAGAAGGGTATCCGGAAAAATACGAAAAAGGGATTCCAATTAGTGGATTTGAGAATTTCAAAGGGAAAGAAGGATATTACTGTTTTCATGCAGGAACAAAATTTTCTCAGGGTTCTATTGTTACTAATGGAGGTCGAGTTCTGGGAATTACAGCAAAGGGAGCGGATTTGAAAGATGCTAGAGAGCATGCATATCAAGCAACCTCATGGATAGAATTTGCGAACAAATATATGAGGAATGATATTGGAAAAGCGATAGATGAAGTCTAAGGAAAGATAAGAGTAAGGGGGATATTCTGGAAGAGCTAAGCGGTGTTGTGCAAAGGCGAACCAGAATATCCCCCTTAAATATTGTACTTGAAGAATAGATTATTATAAGCTATAATATCAATATGTTATATAAATTATAGAACATAAGAGACAACGTATAAAAATATAGGAGAAAGGATACGATTATGGATATTCAGAATATCTCAGAAATGGGTATAGATATCGCAGCTGGAATAAAACGTTTTAGTGGAAATCAAGAGATGTATATCAAATTTCTACTTCGTTTTTTAGAGGATACAACATTTTGCGAGCTGGAACATGCCATTATCAATGAAAATTACGAACTTGCATTTGCAGAAGCGCATACGTTGAAGGGAACTAGTGGGAATTTGAGTATAAAACCGTTGTATTTGAGTGTTTGCGAGTTAACAGAAATGCTAAGAGAAAATAAATACGATAATATTCAGTCTATATTCCTAAAAGTAAAAGAAAATTATCAGATTTGTAGAGATGCTATTAAAACATTAAAATAAGTGAATATTAAAGAAGGTTGGTAATATGTTAATAGAAATAGATTTTAAAAGTGAAGAGGCTATTTACATCCAGCTGCGAAATCAAATTATCATTGGTATCGCATGCTCGGATATTAGAGAGGGTGAGACCCTTCCATCAGTGAGGCAGTTAGCTGAAAATATTGGGATAAATATGCATACGGTCAATAAGGCGTATAGCGTATTAAAACAAGAAGGATTTATTCAGTTGGATAGGCGACGAGGTGCTGTGATTGCTTTAGATATTGATAAAATGAAGGCAATAAAAGAGATGAAAAGTCAGTTGCAAGTAGTGTTAGCGAAAGGCTGTTGTAAAAATATATCCAAAGATGAAGTACACGAATTGGTAGATGAGATCTTTGAAGAGTATTCAGTAGCAGGGGGATATGATGCATAATAATTATACCAAACAAGCAGAGAATGTTTTATATAATGCGGGAAAAGCCGCGAAAGAGTTAGCACATCCGTATATTGGAACGGAACATTTATTGGTCGGGCTCAGAAAGGAATTTACAGGTGTAGCAGGACAAATTTTGGCAATGAATGGTGTGGATGAGGTTCATATTTTTAAAATTATGGATGAACTTGTTTCACCGACTTGCGATAATATTATGGGTAGTAAATTAGTACGAAGTCCAAGGCTAGAGTATATTTTAGAAAATGGAAAGAAGGAAGCAATGCGCTTTCGTTCAAAAAAAATCGGAACAGAGCATATGTTGTTGGCACTAATTGATGATGTAGATTGTGTAGCAACTAGGATATTAGTAACTATGAATGTGAATCTTCAGAAATTATATCAGGATATTTTATCTGCAATGGGTGTAGATCCAAAGGATTATCCAGAAGAAGGGTCTGAGGAGAATAAAAAGAAAAGTGTTTTAGAGCAATATAGCACTGATTTGACTCAAAAAGCGGAGGAAGGACTTCTAGATCCAGTTATTGGAAGAGAGGAAGAAATTAGCCGATTGATGCAAATATTAAGCCGTAGAACTAAAAACAATCCATGTTTGGTAGGCGAACCGGGAGTTGGGAAAACTGCGATAGTAGAAGGGTTGGCTAGTCGTATTGCGAATGGAATCGTTCCGGAAGGGATGAGAGAAAAGAGGATTGTGACGTTAGATTTATCAGGAATGATAGCTGGTTCTAAGTATCGAGGCGAGTTTGAAGAGCGCATGAAGCGTTTGATTGCAGAAGTAAAGGCAAGTGGGAATACCATCCTTTTTATGGATGAAGTGCATACTATGATTGGTGCTGGTGGTGCAGAAGGGGCAATAGATGCTTCTAATATTCTCAAACCATCATTAGCAAGAGGAGAGATGCAACTAATTGGTGCCACAACCATAGTAGAATATAGAAAACATATTGAAAAGGATGCAGCATTAGAAAGAAGGTTTCAACCAGTAACAGTTGAGGAACCGACGGTAGATCAGTGTATGAAGATTATGGAAGGGCTAAAGCTCAAGTATGAGGAGCATCACAGTGTGAACATAACTCAAGAAGCTTTGGAAGCTGCTGTAAAGTTGTCGTATCGCTATATTAACGATAGAAATTTGCCGGATAAAGCTATAGATGTGATTGATGAGGCTTGCTCAAAGGTGAGTTTGTTGGGGTTTAAAGAGCCTGATAATATGTTAAAGTTAGAACATAACGTGATACAAATAAAAGCTCAGAAGGAAGAGGCCATTAAGCAAGGAGCTATAGAAAAAGCTGCACAACTACATGCTGAGCAAGTGGAAGCGCAACAAAAGTTAGAGAATATAAAGAAGCGATTTTATAAAGGGAATGCTAGCAAACAGTTGCAGGTTACTGAAGAACACGTTGCAGATGTTGTGTCCACTTGGACAAAGGTGCCAGTCCAACGTCTACAGGAATCTGAAAGTGTAAAATTACAAAAGTTAGAACAACTATTGCATAAGAGAGTGATAGGACAAGAAGAAGCAGTTGCCGCAGTGGCAAAGGCGGTAAAAAGAGGGAGAGTTGGAATAAAAGATCCAAGACGTCCAATCGGTTCTTTCTTATTTCTAGGACCAACAGGAGTTGGAAAAACAGAATTGTCAAAGGCGTTGGCAGAGTGCCTGTTTGGTAATGAAGAATCAATGATTCGTATTGATATGTCAGAATATATGGAGAAACACAGTGTATCCAAAATGATTGGTTCACCACCAGGATATGTGGGACATGATGATGGTGGACAATTAAGTGAAAAGGTAAGACGTAATCCATATGCCGTAATTTTATTTGATGAGATTGAAAAAGCGCATCCTGATGTATTTAATATTTTACTGCAGGTGTTAGATGATGGTCATATTACTGATTCACAGGGAAGGAAAGTTGACTTTAGAAATACGGTAATTATTATGACATCAAATGCTGGCGCAAAAGCTATCATCGATCCTAAGCGACTAGGTTTTGCTACAAAAGAGGATGCCACAAGCGATTATAAGAAAATGAAAAATAGTGTCATGGAGGAAGTGAAATTGGTATTCCGTCCAGAATTTTTGAATCGTATTGATGATATTATTGTATTTCACTCTTTAAATGAAGAACACATGAAACAGATTGTAGGATTAATGTGTAAAGACTTTGTACATCGGGTAAAGGAGCAGTTGAATATACAATTAGTAATACGTGATTCGGTGAAAAAATATATAGTAAAACAAGGTACTGATACAAAATATGGTGCTAGGCCATTGCGCCGTGCTATGCAAAATGAATTGGAAGATAAGTTGGCAGATGTAATATTAAGCGGTGATGTTTCGGAGGGTATGAAAGTGGAAGTAGGGATTTCTAAAGAAGTTATTAAATTTTTTGCAAAGGAACAAAAGAGCTAGTAAAAAGGCCTGGAATATTATATAATACAAGCAAGAGCAAAAGAAAAACACGGAATACCATTAGGAGGATTAAGCAATGGCAGTAATCAAAGAGTTGTTACGTATTGAAGAGGATCAAACTTTAAGTTTTGGAGATTATACATTAGGCACCAAAACGAAATTAGAGGAATTTGAATTTCAAGGAGATTTATATAAAGTAAAAACCTTTGCCAAAATTACTAAATTAGAAAAAAACGGGATGTTTGTATATGAGTCTGTGCCAGGAACAACGGTAGAGCACTTCAAGTTAGGAGAAGATGAAGTAGCATTTTCGGTGTTTGGGGTTGAAGATGCACAGTTTACTCTAGAATTAGAAGCAGATGCAGAATATATCGTTTATTTAAATGATACAAATGTTGGAAAAATGAAAACAAATTTAAGTGGAAAACTAAGTGTTAGCGTAGAATTAAGTGAAAATCAGAGCGTTTCGGTTAAAGTTGTTAAATTATAAGTATCAAGAAGTAAGGGCAGAGGCTGCATTTTTGCAGCCTCTTTTTTAACATAAGAATGGAAAGAGATAGTTTATTAGGTAGATAGGAAAGGAATTATAAGAATGGCAAAAGCAAAAAGCGTTTTTTTCTGTCAGAATTGTGGTCACGAAGAGAATAAGTGGTTAGGCCAATGTCCGATGTGTAAAGAATGGAACTCCTTTGTAGAAGAAAAAATAGTAGGAAAGGTTCATAAAGCAAAGACTAGAGTAGAGAGCGAAGTAATCTCTCTTAAAAATGTGAAAACGGATACTGAAGAGAGGATACATACTGAGATACTGGAACTGGATCGCGTATTAGGAGGAGGGATTGTTCCGGGTTCCTTAGTTCTTGTAGGAGGAGACCCGGGGATTGGTAAATCAACATTATTACTTCAAGTATGTCAGAAACTAACGCAGTACGGGCAAAAAGTATTGTACATTTCAGGGGAAGAATCTTTGAAGCAAATAAAACTTCGGGCAAATAGAATGGGAGAATTTAACGAGCGCTTACTATTGCTGTGTGAAACTAATTTGGATACCATACGACGAGTACTTGAGGAGATGCATCCAGATGTGGCTGTGATAGATTCCATACAAACTATGTACAACGAAGAAATAAGTTCGGCTCCAGGAAGCGTGTCTCAAGTGCGAGAATCCACAAATATTTTTATGCAATTGGCAAAGGGGCTAGGCATATCTATATTTATAGTTGGGCATGTTACAAAGGAAGGGACTGTAGCTGGACCTAGAGTGTTGGAACATATGGTTGATACCGTACTATATTTTGAAGGTGATAGACATGCTTCTTATAGAATATTAAGAGGTGTCAAAAATCGATTTGGCTCTACAAATGAGATTGGTGTTTTTGAAATGGGACAATCGGGACTTCGTGAGGTAGAAAATCCGTCTGAATTTATGTTGAATGGAAAGCCTGAAAACGCATCAGGGTCTGTTGTTGCTTGTTCTATGGAGGGGACAAGACCTATCTTAATGGAGATACAAGCCTTAATCTGTAAAAGTAATTTTGGAATGCCAAGGAGAACCGCTGTTGGAACGGATTACAATCGAGTGAATTTGTTAATGGCAGTGATTGAAAAAAGATTAGGAATTCCATTATCAGATTACGATGCATATGTAAATATTGCGGGTGGTATAAAAATGAATGAGCCAGCTGTAGACCTTGGAATTGTAATGGCAATTGTATCCAGTTATAAAAATCATCCCATTGGGGAAGACATGATTGTGTTTGGCGAAGTAGGATTAAGCGGTGAGGTTCGGGCAGTTAGTATGCCGGAACAACGGGTGAATGAAGCAAAAAAATTAGGTTTTAAAGCATGTATTGTTCCCAAAGTTTCATTGACCAGTGTAAAAGGGATCGAAGGAATTGATGTAATTGGTGTAAACAACATTAATGATGCGATTAAGTTACTCTAAATGTACAAGAAAAGGAATACAAAAGAGTAAGAATTGTAAGAATTGTATAAATAAAATAAATAATATAAAAAATATTGACAATTTATAGCTGCAATGTTATGATAAAGGTCCGCTAAGGGAACAAATGATTATCGTTTCTTAAAGGTGATTAGAGCAACAAAAAGATAAAAAAAGTGTTGACAGAGAGTGTACAACATGGTAAGATATCAAAGTTGCCGTTAGAACTTGAGCGGTACACAAACAGAACATTGATAATTAAACAATAGACAAACAACCCTGAAAATTTCTAAAAAAGAGATTTCAGAACGGACATCGAAAGATGTCAACCTATTTTAACAGTAAAACGGGAAAAGAATTAGCTAGTTGTTAATTCTGGACTTGGGAATACAAACACTTTTAACGAG
>JBQKKG010000019.1:0-2627 GCA_052116865.1 Lachnospiraceae bacterium LCP25S3_G4
ACACTTTGTTATATTTATTGTTCAGACTGAACCGGAAACATGTTCAGAAACAATCGGAATCAATGTTCAGCTGATAGCGGAATACGCGTTCAGTTGAAGCGGAATTTGCAGCTACAATCATCTTCTTCTTTCGAAAATCTTCTAAATCCGTTTCTTCCACTTCGGACTTATTTATTGTGATAAAATACTGCCCCTTCTCAGCGTCTTTCAAATAGTTATCTACATAATTAACAACTTTAGCCTTTGCCCCTGGATTAGGCTTACAATAAGAACCATCGTGAATTAACAAATCACACCCTGTATTATTATCAATTCGATTAAGAAACAGGGCTAGGTCAAACATGTTTATTTTCATATATAAACGACCATGTGAATTCTCATCAGCAATTTGGCAGCAAATTTTTATACGTCCAGTACTTGATCTCTTCTTTACGTCATTCTCGTAGCTGTAATTTAGAACTCCATCTTCACCATATGCAGCTTGAACAAGGTTTTGGAAATGCGTTTCAATATTTTCAATATTTTCACTATACTGATTATATTCGGCTTCATACTCAATAGTCTTTTCAAGAATTTCTTTACCTTTTTCATTTGATTGTTTGGTCAAATCATTAATTTCATTATATTTTTCAATTTTCATTTTCACATCAGCTAATCTCAAATATTCTATATTAAGTTGTTCGTTAATATTATGTATATCGTCAACAATCTGAGTATTCTGGAAGATCCTTGTACTAAGTGTTATTATTTCTTTAATTTCTTGTTTTTGCATCTGTAAATGCTCTGCTTCTTTCTCTAGTTCTTTGATACGTTCCTTAAAATAATCCCCTCTATTTTCAAGCATAAAGCCAAAAAAGCTTTCCATCTGTTCATAATTTTGCGATAAATCTTCCGGAAAATAATTAAGCAATGCTTTTTTATGATGATAGATTTCGTATCAAGCAATAATGCAATTCTTGATAATACAACTTTCTTTTCCATTTCATCACCCCCTATATCTTCCCAAGAATATCAAGTTTCTTTCCGTCCTGTCCCGTCTGTACTTTCTCATAGTTTACTTTTACACCATCATCTAAATCAATGTCAATCCGGCTAAGTGCGAGATGGGCTATTTTTTCATCATATTCTTTTGTTTCTTTTAATTGCTTAACTAGCTTTTCTTTTCTCTTCTCTGCTTGAGCAACTTCTTTAGAATTAGATGAATTATCAACCATTTCCTGCATTCGTTCTATTTCATTCATATAAATTTTTTGCATTTTATGCAAATAATCAACACAACAATTCCTGTTGTATCCTCAGTATAGCGGTGCATATAAACAAGCGCCTTAAAACCATCATTTTTACCACTATCATAAAGCCAATAAATCGGACGCTTTTGATATGTTTTCAAATGATCCTTGTAGAAGTCCTTCAGAAAGTAATTTCGGATAATTTCTCTTGAGGTATTTCCTTTATTGCCAAGAGCACTTGCAATAAAAGCAAGATTATCTTCCAAGGTTTCTTTTCCATAGACCATCTTTACAAATTCAACAAATAATCCCAGTATGTCATCCTCAAAGTACTCTTCGTCAGAAATAGGAATAACATTATCTTTATCTGGAACAAAATCACCATATTTGCCATCGTCCCATTCACCTCCTGCATATATGAGTCCTTCAACATTAAGTGAATATCGCCCAAACATACAACCTACTGCATAAGATATAAAACTCTTTATATCCTTTTGTAAGTCAGCTTGATAAATTGTTATATCTTTATCTTCTACTTCTGGACCTAATTCGTTCTGCAAGCCATAAATATCAATAAATATACGATTTATTTCTTCTTCGTTTTTTTTGAGTTGACAAAAGCGTTTTTCACATTCTCTTTTCCACTTTTCAAATGCATTTTTTAAATTTGATGAATCTATAAATGGGTGTTTTGTAAATTCCCAGGATGATTCGAAAGCATTCCAATCCATTTTAGAAATCACTTCACTATTAGCAACTAAATCAATTGTGTCAGAAATATATTTCTCTGATAATATGATCGGAAGCTTGGATATATCTCCTTGATTATAATTCAACCCTTCGTTAAAAAAACCTAAGTATTTTTGTGCAAGCTTAGAATTTAAGAACCCAACTATATAATATAAAACTGCTCTTTCTGCAAAAATAGCCATTCCAGCATTCGAAAACAAAAAACCTTTTGGAAATAATCTGACAGAAAATGAACTACTTGATATTGCAGACCAAGTAGCACCATTTCTAAAATAGTAATCTCTATTTTGTGGCCTGGCTCCCTTTTTTCCAGCCTTATTAATATGGTTAATCACGTAAATCCCATCATCCTTCCAGTTAACTACCTCGTCATTGTTCCCGTACCATTTTCTAAATTCTCCACCATTATTATATGGAAACCATACACTTTTTTCTTTCATAATCACATTATTTAAACATAAGTTTTCAGTTGAACATTCAAACCATTTTCTTACAAATAAATCTACATCACCTGTTTGTAATCCAACTTTAGGGCTACACATGTCAGCTAGAGATTTACCATCTTGAAATGAATTTACAGCAGCTTTGCTTGCCCAAAAGGAAAGTGGACTTCCTGTAATAAAACAAAATTCTTCTATATTTTTTAGA
>JBQKKG010000020.1:0-11958 GCA_052116865.1 Lachnospiraceae bacterium LCP25S3_G4
AAAAAGATTGAAAGGTGGTGGTAAATAATGTTACAATGTGGGAGTATCAGTTTAAATTCTTCGTGAAATAGTGTTCTTTTAAGCTAATAAAAAATGCACGTGGAATTTAGGTATTATTAATAGAGTAGCGGGTTCAAGAAATAGGCTACTATTAAATTATTAAAGGAGAGACTAAATGAAACATTTAAAAAAATTTGAAAGTATTCAAGGTAAAATTATTTTATATTTTGTTACTTTATTTTTTATAATTACCTTAGTAACAGGATTAGTACAATACAAGATTAATACTGACTTACAATTTCAAGGGATTAGAGATGATGCTACACAGTTAGCAACAGCAGCATCTTTGTTAATTGATGGAGATCGTCATGAAGAGATAGTAAGCATAGATAATGAAACTTATGAGCAAGTCAGGACTAAACTGCAAGAATTTATGGAAAAGACTAAAGTATCAGGGATTTATACCCTTGCTCAAAGTGACAAAGATACCGTTCAATTCATTATAGATGCTGATGAGGATCCGGTAGAATTAGGTGAAGAATATGATTACTTGCCTGAAATGAAAACGGCTTTTGGAGGAATTCCAAGCTCAGATGAAGAAATGACTGTAGATGAATGGGGAACTGTCCTCTCAGGCTATGCACCAGTTATAAACAATCAAGGGGAAACTGTAGCTATAGTAGGTGTAGATATTGATGCTAGCGATATACTCCAACAAAAAAGACAACAGATAGTTATATTGACGATAAGTAGTTTGATTGGTTTAGTTTTAATGGCTGTAGTATCAATCTTAATCTCTAAAAGAATTTCAAAACCAATACATACCGTTGTTTCCGCAGCCAATAAAATTGTAGATGGCGATTTGGATGTTGAAATAGAGGCTAGGAGCGATGATGAAATCGGCATTCTCTCCAAAGCATTTCTGGAGATGTCTGGAAACCTAAAGATTATTATTGGGGATATCGGGTATTTACTAGGTGAAATGAGTAATGGTAACTTTGCAATTCAAACCGGGCACAAGGAGAAATATATTGGAGAATATCAAAAGATATCTGAGGCAATGACATCCATTATTCAAACCTTGAGCGATACGCTCACAGAAATTAACACTGCTTCCCAGCAGGTAACAATAGGTGCCGACCAGGTATCCAGCGCCGCACAAGCTTTATCTCAGGGAGCTGCAGAGCAGGCCAGTTCTGTTGAAGAACTATCTGCTTCCATTGCCGAAGTAACAAATCAAATTAAGCAGAATGCAGAAAACGCAGCTCTTGCGCGTGACAAAGCAGAAGAGAACGGTGTAGAGCTAATGGCGAGCAACGCTCAGATGAAAGATATGATGGATGCGATGCAACAGATCTCCAATAAGGCTTCTGAAATATCTAACATTATTAAAATTGTTGATGATATTGCTTTTCAAACCAATATTCTTGCGCTTAACGCTGCAGTAGAGGCGGCCCGTGCCGGGAATGCCGGGAAGGGCTTTGCCGTAGTAGCGGATGAAGTGAGAAACCTTGCCGCTAAATCTGCTGAGGCTGCCAAAAGCACCGCAGTTTTAATTGAGCAAACCATAGAGACTGTAAACAACGGGTTCACAATTGCGGATAAAGCTGCACTTTCATTAAGTAAGAGTGCAGAAGTAGCCACATCGGCAGCTGCGGTTGTTGATAGTATTGCCACCGCATCCCGTGAGCAGGCAGAGGCTATTATGCAAATTAATCAGGGCATTGAACAGATTGCAGCTGTGGTGCAGACAAACTCAGCAACGGCTGAGGAGAGTGCTGCCGCAAGTGAAGAGCTATCCGGACAGGCAGAAATGCTTAAACAGTTAGTCTCTCGATTTAATCTTCCGGATTCTGCTATGAAAGATCTGATTAAGCATCATGATTTTGAAGCAATCTCCACTGCCTCTAAATCCACATCACTTTCTTTAACCGGAAAGTATTGAGGGGTGCATGATGATGAACTCCATTAACAATGTCAACCAATCTATTGGGTAGCAATAAATTGGTATCCATAGAAGATGTAGGCAAGCTACCTGATGAAGCATCTACTGAAAAGGAGCAATTGACTCGGCAGGGAGTTAAATCTGCCATAGTCATCCCCATTGAGGAAGATGGGGAGATGTTGGGTTTTTTAGGGTTAGATTCAGTGAGATCGCATAAGTCCTGGTCTAACTATCACATTAAATTACTTAAAATCCTTTCAAACCTGTTAACCGATGGTTTAACGAAGATTAGGTCTGAAAAGAAAATTGAATATATGGCTTACTACGATCATTTGACAGGACTTCCAAACCGAACCCTGTTCTCCGACCGCCTCACCCAAGCCATTCATCTTGCTAAGCGAAATGAGAAATACATTGGAGTTATATTTATCGATTTAGATAGTTTCAAAATGGTAAATGATACTATGGGGCATAGCGCTGGAGACACCGTTCTAAAAGAAGTATCGCGGGGTCTGGAAAACCGTCTGCGGAAAACAGATACAGTCGCGCGATTTGGCGGAGATGAATTCTTAGTTCTGGTCAACAATCTTACAGATGATGAAGATATTATCAAAGTTGTCGAAAACCTCATGGGAATATTTGCGGATCCTTTTGATGTAAATGGAAAGGAGTTTTATATTACTGGTAGTGCTGGAGTATCTGTGTATCCTTTTGATGGTGAAGATGCAGAAACATTAATTAAAAACGCCGACATTGCTATGTACATGGCCAAATCCAGGGGTAAAAATCAGTACGCTTTATGTACGGTAGATATGAAAGAAGAAGTGAAACAGAACATAAAGCTGTCAAACCATCTATGTAGGGTTCAAGAACGGGATGAGTTAACCCTTTACTATCAACCCCAGATTCAATTGAATACTGGGCAGATTATTGGACTGGAGGCCTTGCTACGTTGGAACCATCCTGAAATAGGTATGATTCTACCAAATACCTTTATACCCTTGGCTGAAATGAATGGTACGATTAATGGTATTGGTGAGTGGGTTCTGAGATCGGCAGTTCGGCAGAATAAACTATGGCAAGATAAAGGATACCCTCCTCTTCGCATGGCGGTAAATCTTTCTGTTATTCAAGTTAATAATCCTTGCTTTATCAACATTGTGGAAGGAATTCTACATGAAACAGGTCTAAGCCCCAAATATCTTGAATTGGAGATTACAGAGAGTATTGCAACAAAAGAAGCAGGGAATATAGCTGGTGTCTTAAACAGACTAAAACAATTAGGCGTATCAATTTCCATTGATGATTTCGGAACAGAGTATTCTTCCCTTAATCGGTTAAAAGAACTTCCGGTTGATAGAATTAAGATTGATATGCAGTTTGTGCAAGGCATTGAAGTCAACGAGAAAGATCAAGCTATTACTAAGGTTATTATTAACCTTGCCAAAAGCTTGGGGCTCGAAGTAGTCGCAGAGGGTGTTGAGACAGCACCGCAACTGGAGTTTCTTAATCAAAGGATGTGCGATGAGGTACAGGGGTTTTATTTTTATAAGCCTATGCCCGCTGAGGAAATTGAGAAGTTATTTAAGTAGGCTTAAATGGTCCTTAAACATTAACACAATTACAAATTGAATATTGCCAAGGGCAAACCCGGCAAAAGCCGGGGACGCAAAGCTGAGGATCTAAGGCGCAAATGCGCTATGATAGTCTGGCTGCCAAAAACCGAGCAGAGCCTGCCCATAATTCTGAGGGTAGGCTCTTGCCCTATTTTATGGGCATTTCGGGTGTTTGTAGCATCAGGCAGGGCTTTAGGTCTATGCCGTGGCGAAAGGGGTCCCCTTATGCGTATGCCCTGCCTTTTATATTTTCAGAGGTGGAAATAGAGTGTACCATATATCGACTCATAAAAGCTGATAATTCAACACATTTTTGAGCATTTTTCTTTCACCCAATGGGTGAAAGCTGAATTTTGAAGGAACGTATATTTATCAATGCTTTGAGGGTGGTTTATAAAGTACTGACGTAGAATCTCAGGAATTTACTACCCTTTTACCACTTTTGACAATCAATTCATAACAAATTACACAAAGAAACGTGAAGTATCTTCCTAAAGAAAAAATGCCCGAAAGCCTACATAACAAGGCTTTACGAGTATTTAAGAATATTCAAAATGATAATTGGAAATTTGTGATATGTTTAAACCAAAAAAATAAATAGCGTACACAATAACGTACATGCACATTGACAGCGTAAAAAGCGTACGCTATAATGTACATATAGGAGGTGCGAAAAATGCTTAATACCAATATCACAAATTTTAGAAAGAATATTTTTGGCTTACTGGAGCAGACAATCAAGTACAATGAGCCGGTGAATATCAGCACAAAGGACGGAAATGCCGTTATTATCAGCGAGGAAGATTACAACGGACTCATGGAAACACTGTACCTTTGCTCCGTTCCGGGCATGAAAGAAAAGATTATTGAGGGGCTGAATACTCCCCTGAATGAGAGCTTGCCGGAAAACGAGGTAGAATGGTAATGTACGCCATTTATTACACCAAAAAAGCCAAAAACGACATTCCAAAGCTCAAAGGGGCAAAGCTCGATACCAAGACCAAGGCTTTAATAGAGCTTATCCGGGAAAATCCGTATCAAACACCGCCGCCATATGAAAAGCTGCAAGGCGATTTGCAGGGGGCATATTCCCGGCGTATCAATATCAAGCACCGGCTTGTATACGAAGTTTTGGAAGATGAAAAAGCAGTAAAAATAATCAGCCTTTGGACACACTACGAATTTTAGGGCCGTACAAGCCCCAGAAATGCCCTGTACGGCGTTTTAATGGCATAGGGTGCATTCCTATACCCTCAATGCTTAAAAACGAAATACAGGGCTTCTGTACGCTTGCAGAGCTATTTTAAAAATTGTTTCTTTCCCTCTCTCAAAAATTCCGGCTATGCCGGTTACTGATCGGCTGCACCGCAGCCGGATAGAGTGAGGGAGAGAAAGACAAAATTTCTGCACTAAACCTCACATTTAGATTGATAGTCAATCTGCACCATTCCTCACATTAAACTGCACCAAATCTCACCTTTGTCTGCACCATTCCTCACATTAAACTGCACCAAATCTCACCTTTGCCTGCACCATTCCTCACATTAAAAAGCCGGAAACCCACGGTATCTCAGGCTTTTTCTTATGCCCTAAATAATATAAATAATATAAAATACTCTTAAATATAAGAAATACACGCGTGCGCGTGCGCACAAAAGAAAAGTGACCTAAAGGGGCGTACCTCACATAATGTGAGTAACGATTGACAACCTCACAAAACTATAATATACTGGATATAGTTTCTAAAAAAGGGGGCGAAAACGTGGAAATAAAGGACCAAACAAAAGAAATTGAAATGAAATTATCAGAAATAAGAGATTATAAAGTCGTAAAGTCAAATGACCTTATTCAAAAATCCCGGTTTCAGCTCTCTTTACAGGAACAAAAAATAATTTTATATATGATTAGCAAAATAAAGCCTGATGATGAAATTTTTATGGAGCAGGAATTTAAAATTATAGAATTTTGTAGGGTGTGCGGTATTGAAACCAACAGCGGAAAAAATTACAAGAATGTCAAAGACGCTATTAAGGCTTTGGCAGATAAAAGTGTTTGGGTAACTTTGAAAACAGGTTCGGAAACCCTTGTCCGTTGGATAAATAAAGCATGGATAAACCGAAAATCCGGCGTTATAAAAATTCGGCTTGATGATGATATGAAACCCTATCTTTTACAGCTTCAAGAACGCTTTACCTCTTATGAGCTGCTTTACACTCTTGCCATGAAAAGCCAATATAGCGTAAGGCTGTATGAACTGCTAAAAAGCTATGAATGGCGGCACAGACAAACCTTTCAAATTGAAGAATTGAAACGTATTTTGTCGGCAGAAAACTATACACGCTTTCCGGATTTCAAACGGTACGTTTTAGATATATCAATGCGAGAAATAAACGACCTTTCAGACCTGACTGTTACATATGAAATTGTCAAAGAGGGGCGCAGATACGCCAAATTAGATTTTTCCATTAAGCTAAAAAAGGATTTGGACGAGCGTATGAGAACATGGGCAAAGATTGAGGAAGTTATAAATCCTGCGCAAATGTCCTTATTTGAGAGAGTACACGGTGAGAAGCCATGAAAACCGTAAAGCAAATAGCTGATGAATTAGGGGTATCTAAACAGGCAGTACACCAAAAACGGAAAAAAGAGCCGCTGTCAACTGATTTACAGCCGTTTACGGAAATGGTTGACGGTGTTGTTTACATATCTGTTGACGGTGAAAACCTTATAAAACAGGCATTTTCAAGAAGTGAACCGTCAACACCTGTTGACGGTATTTCCGACAACAAATTTACGCCTGTTGACGGTCAAGTTTCCAGTGGATTTTCAGTAGTTTTTGAAGTGCTTCAAAAGCAGCTTGAAGTAAAGGACAAGCAAATAGCAGAGCAGCAGCAAAGCATAAAGGAGCTGACCGCCGCACTTGAAAATACAACGAGTTCTTTAAAGGCAGCACAGGCATTACACGCCGGTACAATGCAGCAACAGTTTGAGAGCTTGCCGCCGATCAGCGGCGAGCCGCCGGAGCAGCAAGCAGACCCAATAGACCAACCGGGAAGAAAAGAGGGGTTTTTCAGCCGGTTTTTCAGTGGCATAAGGTGACTTGACAGCCGGTGCGCTGCCATAATATAATAAACCATAGAAAATATTGTTCGCTGTTCCCGATAATCAGCGGCTTACAAATAATCGGGTTACCGGAGCTGCCGACCCTTGCAGGGTATAAAACAAGGGCTTGAAAATTCAAATGTTTTTCGCTTTCCCTGTATTGTGCGGAAGATAAATAACAGGCTTAGGCATAGTAGGACTGCTCCAAATGCCTATAAAAAAGCAGGCTCAAATAATGAAAGTGCAACGCTCACAAGGACACTATAAATTGTGGGGCTGTCAGAGCATAGATAGACAGCTAAAATAAACTGCCGGTGCGCTGCCGCCGAAAGAGTAGCCCATAATGTATAGCAAAAGCCGCCCTGTATGGGCGGCTTTATTCTTTGTCCGGTATATATTCGGCTATATCCTCTAAGCGGCAATTAAGAACCTCACACAGCTTATTCAATGTATTTGTTTCCATATTCATATTTGCTTTCAAGCGGCGTATAGTTTTACTGTCTATTGAACATTTTTCTCTAAGCAAATATGTAGAAACGCCCCTATCTTTCATAACGTCCCATAGTTTATTAAATATAATCATAGCAGCCTCCATAATAAAAATACTTGAATATTCTTATTATGGGGGCTATAATCATCATATGATAAGGGGATATGACCCCCATAAAGGCAGGAGGAATATACATGAGAGATACAGGCATTGTAAGAAAAATTGATGAGCTGGGGCGAATTGTACTTCCTATTGAGCTGCGGCGTGAAATGGGGATTGAAGAAAAGGATACGCTTTCAATCCTGATTGACGGTGAACACATTATACTAAAAAAACATTCTCCATCTTGTTTCATCTGCGGCGAGGAACAGGGACTTGTAGAGTTTGAGGGGAAAAAGGTATGTAAAAATTGTGTTCATGGTATTGCTGTTCTTGATACTGAATTATAAAAAAAGAGGTGGATTTGAAATCCACCTCTTTTTATTTTTTTACTTCGGGAATAGCGATAATGCGTTTCAGTTCCTTTTCAAATTCTTCCGGGGAAAGACCCTCACAATCAAGATACTTTTCAGCCAGTGCGCCATTTTGAATTAGTCGGCGTGTCCGTTCCTTACGTTCCTTTTCTTTTTCCCGATTTATAATTGCTTGCCTTTGGGCTTTAAGTTGTGCCATTTTTTCATCAATTTTTTTTAGCCTATCATTTTCTTGCATGGCTTTACCCCCTTTTAAAAACGCTTCGGGGAACGGTTGCACTTTCCATTCAAAAATAAAACCTTATCGGTTTTATTTTTTCATTTCAAGCGCAAATATTTTGCCCCCTATTTGATACGGTGAGTATAGCATAAACAATTTGAAACTGCAAATTGTTTATGCTATACTTTAGGCAAGTGGCAGTGGGCAAAATATCACGAAGTGCGCACTTATACATTACTTCGTAATGTGTGCGCCCTGCCGGGGGCTTTTAGGGCTTTGCCCTTGTCTGCGTTGCAGACTTCACCCACAAGGGGCGTTGCCCCTTGACCCCAAAGCTCAAAGGGTTATAATTCCCCGTCGCCTGTTTCTGGGATAGCACAACAAAAAATAATAGTCAAGGGTGCTGCGCACCGCAAAGCGGCTATGCCCTTGACTATTATTTTCTGATGTGCTTCAAACAGGTAAGCGACGGGGGTTATAACAATTCCTTTGAGCCTGCCCCCTTTCCTTGCAGGAAAGGGCGGGGGATAGGTGATTTTTGAAAGTTAATTTTCAAAAATATTGAGGAAAGGAGCTTTTGACAGTGGCAATATATCATTGCAGTGTAAAAATAATTAGTCGTTCTTCCGGGCGTTCCTCTGTTGCTGCGGCTGCATATCGAAGCGGCGAAAAGCTCCTTAATCAAAGAGAGGGCATAGAACACGATTTTACCCGGAAACAAGGTATAGAGCATAGCGAAATCATCTTGCCGGAAAATGCGCCGGCAGAATATCAGAGCCGGGAAACCCTTTGGAATGCCGTGGAGCTGTCCGAAAAAAGGAAAGACGCACAGACCGCAAGGGAAATTGAAGTTGCTTTGCCGGTAGAACTGCCACGACATGAGCAAATAGAACTTGTCAGGGAGTATACAAGAACCAATTTTACAGACCGGGGAATGTGTGCCGACATTTGTATTCACGATAAAGGGGACGGAAACCCTCATGCCCATATAATGCTTACCATGCGGAGTGTAACCCCGGAAGGCTTTTCGCAAAAGTGCCGGGAATGGAATGACAAAAAGCATATTGAAGAATGGCGGCAGGAATGGGCGGCAACTTGCAACCGGCAATTTGAAAAAAAAAATCTTCCTGACCGTTTAGACCATAGGAGCTATGAACGCCAGGGCAAAGAACAGATTCCGACCATTCACCTGGGCACAAGTGCGGCGGCTTTGGAAAAGAGAGGTCAACAGACGGAAAGGGGAAAATATAACGAGGAAGTGAGGGCGGCAAATATGGAGTATGAAACAGGATTAGAAGAATTGCAGCGTCAAATAACAGAACTAAAGCAGGTACAGCAAGCGACAGCACAACAGGACTATGAGCGGCAGCTCATAGAAAAAGAAAAACAGGAAAGGGAACTTGCCGCCGAAGAAGAACGCCGGAAAGCCAATGACCCGGAAGAAAAGCAGCGGCAAGGTGCAGAGCTTCAGCGTGAAAATGAAAGCCGGGGCATGACACGCCGGGAAGAGCTTCAGGACACCAAGAAACAGGACACCGGCGCAGATCCGGGCGTAGCTGCCCGGAATAGCACCGGCGCAACAGCAGAGCAGACCGCCGAAAGGCTTAACAGCCTAAAAGCGGAATATGTGCGCATTGAACTGCAAATACAGCAGACACAACAAGCAGCCGGAGAGCTTCAAAATAGCTATCGTCAGTTACAAAGTAAATCCGAAAGTATACAGGAAAAGGCGCAGACCATAGACCAATACAGCAAACGAATTGAACAGCTCAAGTCTGACCGGGCGCAGCTCGGCATATTTGCAGGGAAAGAAAAAAGGGCGATTGATGAACAGATAAAACGCCTTGAACAATCAAAAACACAGGTATCCACCGGCTTACAGAAAGAGAGCAGCGGCGCCGGTTCTGGTGCAGCATTGGAACAGATACAGCAACAGCAGGCTACAATCAAAAATCAGCTTTCAGCCCTGCCGGACACCGGCAAGCTGAAAGAGCAGCAAGCCGCAGCGGAGCAAGCCTATAAGCAGGAGAGGGCGGCGGCAATGCAGCGACCCGACAAAGACCGTATTCAGGAGCTGACCGAAAGCCGGACACAGCAAAGCAAAGAGCCTAAAACAATGAGAGAGAGAATGGCAGCGGCAAAAGCTGAAAGTAAATTGCAAGAGAAAGATACAGCCCGAAAGCCGCCGGTCAAGGGATTTGAGAGAGGGGGAATGAGATAATGCAGTTTTTAGCAGGGATTTTCATTCAAATTTTAACCTTGATAGCAAAGATAGTTTTTAAAATTATAGTCTTTACCGGGGCTTGGATTTCGCTTGTTTTGGTATTTTTCATTGACGAAGTATTATTGCAAATGGTTTTTAAAATCAAGCTAACACCGGCAAGCCACCCGGATATATTCCCAATTTATGAAATGGGAATGATTATTGTTATGGCAATCCCGGTTATTATCTGCACCGGCTTAAATCTCTATAAGCTCATAACCCGGCAGCCCAACGCACCGAATTTATGGAGCAGAGAAAAAAAGTATACAGACCCGGCAGCACCGGCGCAGCTCTTGTCAGCCACGCCAGAGGGCTTTATTTTCGGCAGCAGGAACGGAAAGTATATTCATAAGCCGGATAGCTTAGACGGTCATATTTTGGTTGTAGGCGGCGTAGGCAGCGGCAAAAGCTCTTGTCTTGCCATTCCGTCACTCATTGCGTGGCAGCAGCGAGTTTTTGCAGTAGACATCAAAGGCGAACTTTCTAAAAAGACAGGAAACTACCGCCCCACGAAAAGGGTGTTCAATCCTCTTTTGGGCAGCTCACCGGGCTATAATCCCTATTATTTGCTAAAAAGCAGCCGCAACCCGGCACAGGATTCAAAGGAAATCGCATTTGCCATTGTACCGAAGCCGGAGAATTTAAAAGAAACTTTTTGGATAGACGGAGCAAGAAACCTTTTGACCGGGGCTATATTGCATTTTTTTACTGCCGGATATTCGTTTATAGAAACCATAGAAGCGGTACAAAGTACGCCGGTTCAGACCCTTGTAAGCGAGATACACAGCGGCGAAAATACCGCAGCTATCATGTATGTAAATCAGCTTGTGGATATGGATATTAAGACCCTTTCCGGCATTTATGCAGAGTTGAGCAATCACATTATGCTGTTTGCCACCGACCCGGATATTCGGGATTGTTTGACAAAAACCGACACAATAAGCCCGGAAGATTTGGAAAATGGGAAAGACATTTTTTTGAATATCCCAGAGGAAAAAATAGAGCAATGGAAGCCGATTTTAACCCTCATAGTCAATCAATTTCTAAAGCATTTTGAACGCCGCCCGGACGAGGGAGCAACGCCGGTACTATTTCTTCTTGATGAATTTCCACGATTAGGAAAAATAGAAACCACCATCACCGGGCTTGCGACCTTACGCAGCAAAAAAATAACCATAGCATTATTTGTTCAAAGCCTTGCGCAGCTCGATTCTATTTATGGCAGCGACAATCGAAAAGTAATAGCTGATACTTGCCAATACAAAGCTATTTTGAATGCCACAGATGCAGAAACACAGGATTATTTCAGCCGCCTTGTTGGTACATACGACAAAAGGAAAAAGAGCCAGAACGCAAATTATGAACAGTATACCGGCATGGGAAAGGGTATAGGAGCAAGCCAAACAACGGAAGAAAAGCGCATTATAAAGCCGGAAGAATTTGCAACGCTTAAAAAAATTGTGCTGTTGTCCCCCTTTGGTTTTTTCAGAGTGAAAAAAGCTCCTTACTACAAAGACAAAAATTTTATGGAATAAAAAAAGGAACAAATAATAACTAAGGGAATTGAAATTTTCTCGAAATTTTCCTTTGTAATGAATTTGATATTTCCGTAAAAGAACCTGAAACAGTGTCACGATTTTTAGGAAACTTCACCTTTAAGACAACACAAATGTTTAGAGACATTAATTTTAAAGTCTTTAAAAAACTGCTCACTAAAAGTAAATTGACATCCATTACGATTGATAGTAGTGTAATCAACGTAGAAGGTCATCAAGAAGGTGCATCAAAAGGATATAATCCCAAGAAACTAGGAAACCGATGCTACAATATCCAGTTTGCATTTTGCGAC
>JBQKKG010000021.1:0-5527 GCA_052116865.1 Lachnospiraceae bacterium LCP25S3_G4
TAAATATTTCCTCTTCGCTCCAGTTCCACCACCCTAGCTTTAGCAAGAATTCAATCTTTTCATCACTAAATCGTTTTTTAATAAATTTAGCTGGATTCCCACCATATATTGTATATGGCTCAACACTTTTCACTACTGTTGAATTAGCGGCAATAATTGCATCATCACCAATTATAATGCCTGGCATAATGGTTACATTTTGACCTATCCAAACATCGTTACCAATCACAGTATCCCCCTTAAAAGGAAGTTGTTCTATTGTAGGAGTAACCTTTTCCCATCCACAGCCAAAGATATTAAAGGGATAGGTTGTAATTCCATCCATTCTATGATTCGCACCATTCATAATAAACTTAACACCCTCTGCAATTGCGCAGAACTTGCCTATGGTTAGTTTATCCCCTAGAAATTCGTAATGGTGCTCTATAGTATCATAAAATTTCTCAGGAGATTTATTATTGTCGCTGTAATAAGTGTACTCACCAATCTCAACATTTGTTTTTTTAGGTAGATTACTTATAAAGCAAACCGTCTTTATATTTTCATTCGGATAAAGTTTTTTCTTATCTGGTCCTTTCATTAGATATCCTCTCCTTGGGCGCCCCCATATGATTTTAGTGACTCTTTAGACAGCTCCCTTATAACTATTGCGGGCATAGCAATCCAATAATGTTAATCAATGAATTGGTAACGGCTTCTGGGTCTACTAGCATATGAAAGTGCCCAGCATCAAATTCATCTTCTGCTAATGATATAGGTCCGCCTTTCTGCATTCGGCTAAGAACGCCATAGAGAGTTCCAGGCCCCATGGCTCCTTATCTCCAATATCAATAATACATTCAACATTACGATTTTTATAAATACATTCTTTGCAGATTGAAGTATTTCAAGTTCTTTATTCTTTTTATATTGGTTATTCACCTTTGGAGACATGTAAATTCTCCCCCTTAATTTCATTAGTTATTTTGTCTATTATAATTAAAATAGATCACCTTTTTTTGCTATACAGTCTAATTTAGTCATAAGAATAATTATATTACCTAGTTGCGGATTTAACTAATTTCCCTCCATGATAGCAATAATAATTATCTGCATTCATAGATATAATCCTTTCTAATGAATTTTCAGCTATATTTAGGTCAAGTGTAAATTGAGGATTTGCAATTACCAATTCACCATTTTCTATAACTGCCGCATCACCTGTTACAATGGAATTAGTCTCTGCTAAAAATAATGAAATATGACCCGGCGTATGACCAGGAGTAGATATAACCTTACATCCTCCTGCCCAGTCAAAATTATCTCCATCTTTAACTGTTATATCTACATTGACAGGTTTAACTTTTCTTAAGGTTTCACAGAAATCAATTCCAAATTGTTTCTGCTCTTCTGGCATGACCTTTAGTATTTCCTCTGCTTGCAACAGTCTAAGTGATTTCCTTTTACCAGAAATATACTCACTCTCTATTTCACTTGAAACCACCTTAATATGTGGATATTTTTCTTTAATTTTATATAAAGCTCCCATATGGTCATCGTCATGATGTGTAATCAGTACTTTTGTCAATGAATCTGGGACTATTCCTTTTGATTTCATTTCATCTTCTAATAAAGTTAAAAGGTTAGGATAACCGCAATCAACTAAAACAACATCATTTTTATCTATTAATATAATGGGATTTATAGTTTTCGTTTCATCTCCATACTCAAAGTTAATATCTAGCATTACTATTTTGTTCATTTAATTTCAGCTCCTTTCTATAAAAACAAGTTCAATCATATCTCATTATTATTTAATTTTCACCTTAAACTCCTAAATAAGTATTAAAAATTTAACTGTACTTCTTTCTCTAAATCATCAAAACTCTCAATTCCGGCCACGTATACGTTGTTGGGTCCAGACAGATTTCTAATTCGCAGTAATTCTATTCATTCTGTAGTATATAAACGGCATCATTGTAATATTGCCAAATTTCCACATTTGTTCCATCTGATAATGTTGCTGTTTCTGATGTCCAAAAACCTGTAATCTGAACTTCTTTGGCGTTATAAGCGGCAATTTCTTGCTTGTTTTTCATGACTAAAGGCTGGCGTGAGTTTTCATATTTTTACGGATGCGATAACATCAGTAAAAGAGCCTATCTTGAATTCATCAGCCGTTATACCTTCTACAAAAGAAAAAATGGCTGTTTCATGGGTGAGAAATGTTCCGACATCTAATCCGCTCTGTACAGGGGCTTTAAGCCCCTCTTCGATAAGTTCCCACAGAGCAAAAAATCATCATTTATATAACCGAAAATTTTGTCTATAAAATCCTGGAAAGGCTTATATCAAGCCTTCCAGAGTACACTTCTTTATTTTCTTGACATCAATACTACCGTCTCCACATGGCTCGAGAGGACAGCATTGATGTCTTTCGACCTGTCGGTTCTCGGAAACATATCCACTATATTTACAAAGCATATCCTCCCAATACCTTGAATACCTATCCTGTTATCACGAATGCTTTATCCGATGCTAAATAATATAGCATTTGTGGTTGCCTGAGTCTCCCAAGCAGTATAGAAGGGAGTGCACTTTCTAATCATTAACTTTAAAGCAAAGTTTACCTACATAATGTTCCTCGAGAGTCAGATGCGCTTTATATGCATCCTTCAATAAGAACACTTCATCTATATGAACACTTAGTTTACCTGAACCAATCCAATTATTTAATCTTTGTATAATCCCCGGTTCGGGTTCACCATTATAGCCTACCAAATTAATATCTGGTCTTGTTTCAGAAATCGGATATATGCCATTTGGACATGCTATGTGCCCCCCTACGCGAACACACTGAACTAAAGAATTCGCAAGTTCACCTCCAGCAGTAAACAATGCAGAATCAAATCCCACTGGTGCAAATTCTCTTGTAGCAGATAGTACATCGACTTTGCGTCCGTCCACTACAGCGTCCACACCAAGTTTTCTTAGCATTGCAACTCCATCTTCACCTGACGCTATTGCAAATACCCTGGCACCCATATTCTGCGCAAGCTGCACAGCCAAGTGTCCAATTCCTCCACTGGCACCAAAAATCATAATTGATTCATCTTTCTTAAGTCTTAATACATCTTCCAGTCCGCGCAGGGCAGTTAATCCAACTCCTGAAATTACACTGGCTTCTTTGACTGTTATAGCGTCGGGAATTTTTAATACATACTTTGAATCGATGGCAACAAATTCTGCATAAAAGCCACCTTGGGGATTCAGAAAACCTGGGGCGTAGACCTTATCTCCTATATCAAGATTGTCTACCTTCTTACCTTTGTTATAAATAGTGCCGGAACCTTCCGAACCTAAAATATAAGGAAATTTCGAATGCACTCCCAACATTTCATCATAGCCGCCCTCTCTCTCAAAGGTATCCCACTGTCCAATTCCTGCGTACTCAACTTTAATAAGCACATCATCATCTCCAATGCTTGGAACCGGAACATCCCGCACCACCAATTCATCAGGTCCTCCAAATCTATCAAGTACTACAGCTTTCATTTGATCTTCCTCCTCTTGCTACTTGTTAGTATTATTAATTTTCTTTACGATATAAAATACATAACTGTAATAATCCTTAAACCTATTATACAAATCAGCCTCAACCTTACCTGCTTCAACGAATTCTTTAACCTAATCAGCATAATTATATTTTTTCAAGAATTCTTCCGATCTTTCCAATATGGGTTGATAATAATTATCTTGCCAACATTTATCATCCAGGGCAAAATGAACGGCAGAGGTATATCCACATTTTTCAATAACAGACAACTTATTTTCGATTGTATCTATCTCAGGATAGGCATTAACCCAGTACTGCTGGATTTCCTCTGGTCTTGTATCGGTTAACCATGAGATTTCAGAAACAGCAATATAACCGTTATCCTTCAAATAATTTCTCCACAGGGACAGTCCCTTTTCAAAACCGATGTTGTAGATTGCCCCTTCCGACCATATTACATCAAAAGAATTTTTATCAAAGGTTAAATTGTCCATTAACATTTCTTTCGCCGTTATACGATCTAAAAGGTTATTCTCCTTGGCTTTTTTCATAAGTGTTTCTAAAAACTGCGGTAACATATCCACCGCTGTTATTTGTGCAGCTGTGTTATTTGCAAGGTTTAATGTCTGACCTCCAGTTCCACAGCCAATGTCCAATATTTTAGTTTTTTCATTCAATAAAGGAATGTAGCTTAGTGCTTTTAATGTCGCTTCATCACTGCCTGGTCCCTGCCGTTCGTTATCCTTATGAAATTCTATTATTAATTCTAATAAATCCATTTTAATTCTCCTTGTAAAATATTTGTTTCATCTATGATACACTACTCTGAAATGAGGCTACCAAGATTTTTCAAATGGTTTTTATCCACTTCTCGAAGCTCATATCCACTATGAAATAATTTTTGTTTCTATATTATTTACATCCTTTTCTTGCAGATACAATCAACATCATGGGACGGCGCATTTCATCCTCCATCCCCGGAATATCCATCATGTTTTCTGGTGGCTGTGGCTCCACAATCTGATTTATTATAAAACCATTTGAAAGCAGGGTATTTAGATATGTGGTCAGTGTTCTATGATATTTTGTAACCTTTTCTCCCAAAAATACAGCTGTCCGTTTTCCCTCATAATAATAATTGTCCACCGGAAAATGCAGTATTTCTCCTTTTTCGTTATAATGCCAGTCTTGTGTTCCATATGAAGTAAAAACAGGATGTTCAACCGTAAAAATAAGTGTTCCATTTGGTTTTAACATTTTATACAAGTTATTAATCAAATCCTCATAGTCCTCTATATAATGAAATGCCAATGAACTGAGCATTATGTCAAAGCTCTCATCTGGAAAACTTACATCTTCTATAGAACAACATCTATATTCAATCTGTGGGAAATGCGTTTTTTCTTTTGCTACTTTAAGCATTTTATGAGAAATATCAACACCTACTACAGAAGATGCACCATTTTCCATAGCATAGATGCTGTGCCAACCATAGCCGCATCCTAAGTCAAGCACACGCTTATCTTTAAAATTTGGTAGCAGCTTTCTCAACGTTTCCCATTCTCCTGCACCGGCCAGACCCTGCTGCGAACGACTCATTTGACTGTATTTTTGAAAAAATGTATTGTCATCATATTTGTTTTCTTTCATCTGAATTCTCCTCGTAAAATATTTATCTCATCTGTGGAACACTACTCTGAAATAAGGCTATCAAGATTTTTCAGATCGATATGATCAACCTCTCTTAATTCATATCCACTATGAAAAACTTTTTGAGCCTCTGCTGAAATACATGGAATAACTCGACCTTCAAACACTGCAGTCGAAAACCATTTTGCTTCAAACTCATACCAGCCGCCTTGTGGATCAGCCTGCCGAGCGCTTCCATCTTCATTTATTATTAAGGGGTGTATATCTATATAGCTCAATTCAGGATGATATAACTCGATACGAGAAGGACTCCAATCAACTACAATCTCATAACCTATTTCT
>JBQKKG010000022.1:0-4138 GCA_052116865.1 Lachnospiraceae bacterium LCP25S3_G4
ACAGGCTTACGGATATCGTGATGATGAATACTTCTTCCTTAAACTGTTTGATATCAGCAGGAAGACTTATGTCAGAAATCCTTTATCCCACAAAATTTGTGATTGAGCCAAAATTTTTAGCAAGAAATATATTTTTCCCACCTGTTGAATTAAAAGATAAATTACAATCCATAATTGAAGATAATTTAAATATTACTAATATGAAAAATTATTATGAAATATATGATGTATTAAAAAAGGATAAAAAGATAAAGAATGAAATAACAATAGATCGATTTATATCTACTTTTGATATGTGTATTATAAGATACTTTATTGGAAAGATAGGATTAAATTATTATAAAGAGCAGGAAAGCATTGAAAGCTTATTTAATTCATACTGGGAAGATGTGCAATCTTAGATTAGATGAATAAGACAAATAAATAAAATAATTAATATAGATAATTAAAAAAAGGGGGTATGATTGATGGAATTTGGAGCGACAATAATTTCTTTTATGTTTTTTTTAGCATTCTGTATTTACCTTTATTGGGGAATACATATAATTCTAATAAATAAAACAGAACAAGAAAATAAGATGTTTTTAGGGATTTGTATAGCTATGTCCATTTGGGCCTTTAGTTTTGCTATGTCAAATTCTGCTAGTGATATTAAATCTGCAATATTTTGGAGAAGGATCTCAGCTATAGGTTGGACATCGGTATATAGCTTGATGCTACATTTTTTGATATTGATATCAAATAAAAAACTAAATTCTAAACAGACAAAATTACTAGGGATTTTACATCTTCCTGTAATTATAAATATGTATATTTTTTCTTTTTCAAATAAGCTAGCAATTACTCAACATAACTTAATAAAAACAGATTTAGGTTGGACCAGTAGATCAATAGGTAATGGATTGGATATGTTCTTTAGATTGTATTATATTTCTTATATATTAATGAGTATATTGGTTGTTTGGATATGGCAAAGAAGAATAGAGGATAGACAAACTGCAAAGAGAGCAAAACTTATTGCCTACTCTTTGTTTGCTAGTGGGGCACTAGGTACTATTACAGATATAGTAATGACCTCTTTACTGAATAAGCCCATGCCACAGTTAGGTCCAATTTTTATTTTATTGCCGGCAGGTTCAATGTATTATGCAGTAAGGTATTTTGATATATTTAAGGCGAAAATTTCTAAAAAAGAAGAAATAATATTAACTAGTGAAGAAGAAGAGAATATATTTAAGAATATATCATTAGGATTTTATACTGCATCCCTTCTTACTTTTTTATCTGAGTATATACCCTATATAGATGAAGAAAATGCCTTTAAAGTTGCACTGTTAAAAGCTCTAATAATTTGCAGTATAGGAATTATTATAAGGCTTATTCAAAATATAAAAAAAGAAAATATAAAAAGAAATCTGACTACAATAGCTTTAATTTTAAGCGTTCCCATATGCTTATTTATGTTTATAAAATATGCAAGTGTAACAGTTTGGGCTTTTACCATGATACTAATACTAGCCGCTACTATATTTAGTAAAAGGATATTGCTTGTTTCAATCACAATAGTATCAATTATTACACAAATCTTAATTTGGATAGTTCACCCTGAGATAACATTAGTAGTGGACAAGTATGATTATATTTTAAGAATAGGAATGCTTGTTGTGGCATTTTTCATAGGATTATCCACTAATAAAATGTATGTTTCAAAAATAAAAGATAATAAAAATAAAATTGAATTTCAAAAAATAGTTTCAGATATTTTATTTGATTTTTTAGATATCAATCAAGACAATTTTGACTGTAAAGTTAATAATCTACTAGAAGAAGTCGGTAATTTTTTTCATGTAGATAGAACTTATCTATTTACTATAAATCCTGATAATGACACTATGACATATTCAAATGAATGGTGCAATAGGGGAATAAATAAAGAGGTAGGAACAATTGAAGAAATACCATTAGATGTATTTCCTTGGTGGATAGAAGAGCTAGAAACTAAAAAGATGGTAACTATTGAAGATGTAGATGAAATGCCAAAAGAAGCAAGGGAAGAGCAAGAACAGCTCCATAGACAAGAAGTAAAATCTTTAGTTTCAGTTCCTGTTATGGTAAATGATAAAATTAAAGCTTTTATAGGTATTGATTCAGTCTTAGAAAATAAGCCATGGTCAACTGAAAACATAGAGATGCTTAATATTATGGCAAATATTTTATCCAGCGGTTTTATGCAAATAAAAGCTGATAAAGAGATAGAATATATGGCATATTATGATAATTTAACAGGAATTCCAAACAGATTCCTATTTAAAGATAGAGTTGAAAATGCTATTAGCTTAGCTGAGCAAAATGAAAAGTTTATTAGCATTATGTTTATAGACTTAGATAATTTTAAATCTGTAAATGACACTATGGGACATGATGGAGGAGATTATCTTCTTAAAGAAGTTTCCAATGGATTATCTAAAAGAATAAGAAAAACAGACACTGTTGCTAGATTTGGTGGAGATGAATTTATAATTCTCTTAAATAACATTGATAACCATAATGATATTTCAAAGATTGCAGACAATATTATGAGAGTGTTTTCAAAACCCTTTATCATAAATGGACAGGAGGTTTTTATTACTGCCAGTGGAGGAATAGCGACTTATCCTATAGATGGAGAAGATTCAGAAAGCCTAGTTAAAAATGCTGATACTGCAATGTATGAAGCAAAAGATAATGGAAAAAATCAATATTCTTTATGCACACATGATATGAAAGATGAAGTTGAAAAAAATATGAAACTTTCAAATGGTCTCTATCGTGCCCTAGAAAGAAATGAACTAAGTATTCATTACCAACCTCAGATAGATTTAAATAGTAAAGAGATAACTGGTCTAGAGGCCTTACTGAGATGGAAGCATCCTGAATATGGAATGATTTCTCCTGTGGTATTTATACCTTTAGCTGAAAAAAATGGATCTATAAATAGTATTGGGGAATGGGTTTTAAGAACAGCCTGCAATCAAAATAAGGCATGGCAGGATATGGGGTTATTATATGCAAGGATAGCAGTTAATCTTTCTGTTATTCAGTTTAATGATCCACTTATTGTAGAAAAGGTAGATAAAATCCTTAAAGAAACAGGATTAAGCCCTAAACATCTTGAATTAGAAATAACTGAAAGTATTGCTGTAAAGGAAAACAAAAATGTAGTTGATATATTAGATAGATTAAAAAAACTTGGCGTATCAATATCAATTGATGATTTTGGAACAGAATATTCATCTCTTAGCAGATTAAAAACCCTTCCAATAGACCGTTTAAAGATAGATATGCAATTTATTCGCGGGATAGAAGACAATGAAAAAGACCAAGCCATAGCAAAAATAATAATAAATCTAGCTAATAGTCTTAACTTAGAAGTTATAGCAGAAGGGGTAGAAACAAAAGGACAGATGGAGTTTTTAAATCAAAAAATGTGTGACGAGGCACAAGGATATTATTATTATAAACCCATGCCCGCTGAAGAGTTAGAAGAAATACTAATAAATAAAATAATAAAATTATAAAAATGTAGGAGGGTTAAAATGGAAAAGAGGGCTTTAAAACAATCAACAATCAATAGGGTACTAGGTTTTTTAAATGTTTTATTCTTTATTATTCTGGCAGTTTGTATAATAGTTGTTAGCAATTCATTTAAGGATTTAGTAAAAGCAGAAGAAAGAAAAGTAGAGTTCAAAGAACTTGGTATTGCACTTGCAGATGGATCTAAATATTTAACAGATGAGGTAAGAAGATATGTTCAATTTGGGGATGAAGTACATTTTAATAATTATTGGAAAGAAGTAAACGAAACCAAGTCAAGAGATAGTGTAATTACAAGGCTTAAGGAATTAAATGCACCAGAAGAAGAACTTGCACTAATTGAAAAGTCAAAAATGACATCAGATAATTTAATACCAATAGAAGAGTCGGCAATGGTAGCAACTAAAAATGGTGATTTTGATGCTGCCCGTAGATTAGTATTTGGAACAGAATATGACCTGATATAATTAAGTTGTAACACCCGTGTATAGTTTGGTAAAATACATACATAATCCAAGGAGATGTTACAATGACAAACAATCGTTACGAGCCTGAGCTCAAACAA
>JBQKKG010000023.1:0-3129 GCA_052116865.1 Lachnospiraceae bacterium LCP25S3_G4
TACCTATTCCATTTTGGTTATGCCCTCGACCTATTAGTAACAGTCAGCTCCATACATTACTGCACTTCCACCTCTGTCCTATCTACCTTGTGGTCTTCAAGGGGTCTTACTAACTTGACGTTATGGGATATCTCATCTTGAGGGGGGCTTCACGCTTAGATGCCTTCAGCGTTTATCCCTTCCCGACTTGGCTACTCTGCCATGCTCTTGGTAGAACAACAGATACACCAGCGGTCAGTCCAACCCGGTCCTCTCGTACTAAGGTCAGCTCCTCTCAAATATCCTACGCCCACGCCGGATAGGGACCGAACTGTCTCACGACGTTCTGAACCCAGCTCGCGTACCGCTTTAATGGGCGAACAGCCCAACCCTTGGGACCTACTACAGCCCCAGGATGCGATGAGCCGACATCGAGGTGCCAAACCACTCCGTCGATGTGAACTCTTGGGAGTGATAAGCCTGTTATCCCCAGGGTAGCTTTTATCCGTTGAGCGATGGCAATCCCACTTTATACCACCGGATCACTAAGTCCTAGTTTCCTACCTGCTCCACCCGTCGGTGTCGCAGTCAAGCCTTCTTATGCCTTTGCACTCTGCGAATGGTTTCCAACCATTCTGAGAAGACCTTTGAGCGCCTCCGATACCCTTTCGGAGGCGACCGCCCCAGTCAAACTCCCCACCTGACATTGTCCCCCACCCGGATCACGGGTGATGGTTAGAAATCCAATACTACAAGGGTGGTATCCCAACAGCGACTCCTAGACAACTGGCGTTATCTATTCTTCGTCTCCCACCTATCCTGTACATGCAATATCGAATCCCAGTATCAAGCTGGAGTAAAGCTCCATGGGGTCTTTCCGTCCTGGCGCAGGTAACCAGCATCTTCACTGGTATTTCAATTTCACCGGGTGCATTGTCGAGACAGTGCCCAAATCATTACGCCTTTCGTGCGGGTCGGAACTTACCCGACAAGGAATTTCGCTACCTTAGGACCGTTATAGTTACGGCCGCCGTTTACTGGGGCTTAAATTCAAAGCTTCGCCCGAAGACTAACCTCTCCTCTTAACCTTCCAGCACCGGGCAGGCGTCAGCCCATATACTTCACCTTTCGGTTTTGCATAGACCTGTGTTTTTGCTAAACAGTTGCTTGGGCCAATTCTCTGCGGCCAGCTTTCACTGGCACTCCTTCTCCCGAAGTTACGGAGTCATTTTGCCGAGTTCCTTAACAATGCTTCTCCCGTCGGCCTTAGGATTCTCTCCTCATCCACCTGTGTCGGTTTACGGTACGGGTACAATATAAACAATAGCGGCTTTTCTTGACAGTTAGCTCACGAGCTTCCCTACTTGATTTCGGTCCACATCACGTCTTCGGATTGTATAGCGGATTTGCCAACTATACTCCTACCCCGCTTGTACCGGTCTTTCCATTCCCGGCTCTCGCTTTCTTACTGTGTCCCCACAGTTCTGTTATATTGCAGTACAGGAATTTCAACCTGTTATCCATCGACTACGTCTTTCGACCTCGCCTTAGGCCCCGACTTACCCAGAGCAGATCAGCTTTACTCTGGAAACCTTAGATATTCGGCCGGAAGGATTCTCACCTTCCTCTCGCTACTCATTCCGGCATTCTCTCTTCTTAACGCTCCACTGCTCCTTACGGTACAGCTTCGCCGCAGTTAAGAATGCTCCTCTACCAATGTACATTCGTACATTCCTAAGCTTCGGTAGTGTGTTTTAGCCCCGGACATTTTCGGCGCAAGACCTCTCGACTAGTGAGCTATTACGCACTCTTTTAATGTATGGCTGCTTCTAAGCCAACATCCTAGTTGTCTTCGAAATCTCACATCCTTTTCCACTTAACACACATTTTGGGACCTTAGCTGTAGGTCTGGGCTCTTTCCCTTTTGACTACCCAACTTATCTCGTGCAGTCTGACTCCTGTTAATCATCTATACGGCATTCGGAGTTTGATATTCTTTGGTAAGCTTTGACGCCCCCTAGGAAATTCAGTGCTCTACCTCCGCAAGACTCTAACAAGGCTAGCCCTAAAGCTATTTCGAGGAGAACCAGCTATCTCCGGGTTCGATTGGAATTTCTCCCCTACCCACACCTCATCGCCACCCTTTTCAACGGATGTGCGTTCGGTCCTCCATTGCCTTTTACGGCAACTTCAACCTGGACATGGGTAGATCACCCGGTTTCGGGTCTACTCCGACTGACTATGGCGCCCTATTAAGACTTGGTTTCCCTTCGGCTCCGGACCTTTAGTCCTTAACCTTGCCAGCCAGCGTAACTCGCCGGACCGTTCTACAAAAAGTACGCGGTTCCTCTTTGAATAGAGGTTCCACAGCTTGTAAACACATGGTTTCAGGTTCTCTTTCACTCCCCTCCCGGGGTTCTTTTCACCTTTCCTTCACAGTACTATACGCTATCGGTCACTAAGTAGTATTTAGCCTTCGGGGGTGGTCCCCCGTTCTTCCCACAAGGTTTCTCGTGTCTCGTGGTACTCTGGATTCCGCTCGCTCTCTTCTATTTTTAGGTACGGGGCTTTCACCCTCTTTGGCTGGCTTTCCCAAAACCATTCTCCTAATATACGAGTCACTTTTTGCGGTCCTAACCCCCAGGTGCACGCACCTGGGTTTGGGCTCTTTCCTTTTCGCTCGCCGCTACTCTGGAAATCGATGTTTCTTTCTCTTCCTCCGGCTACTTAGATGTTTCAGTTCACCGGGTTCCCTCTGCATGGCTATGTATTCACCATGCAGTGACTGAGGTTTGCTCAGCCAGGTTTCCCCATTCAGATATCTCCGGATCGTAGGATATTTGCTCCTCCCCGAAGCTTTTCGCAGCTTATCACGTCTTTCGTCGGCTCTTAGTGCCAAGGCATCCACCATGCGCTCTTTCTAGCATAACCAACTCGTTCCTTACATGGGAATGTAAGTCACTACACATATCTAGCGTGATATGCGTTGGTATAGGTTTATTTTTTTTCTTGGTTTTGTTCCAATTTAAAATAATATTATTTCTAACATTACCTCGGATGTCTTGATCATTGATACTTGATCTTCTTATATCATCTGCTTATCAGTTGATGATATAAGTTCTTTCTTTCTATGCAGTTTTCAAGGTACAT
>JBQKKG010000024.1:0-2629 GCA_052116865.1 Lachnospiraceae bacterium LCP25S3_G4
GTAAGCGCATAATTTCAGGGTGGATTCCATTTACTGCTATTTCTCTTTATAATCGTTAGTAGGAAATGCGAGCATTTTACTCCATTTTTTTGCGAGAATGCGAGTATTTCACTCTATTTTAGGAGGCTAACTTTTATGAAAACAAAAAGAAAGTCTATCGATGAGAAACTTCAGCTTATCATGGAATGTCGCAATAGTGGACTCTCAGATTATCAATGGTGTAAACGTCATGACATTAATCCTAGTACATTTTACAACTGGATCAACCGTCTTCACAGAAAAGGGAATGTAATTCCAGAAGCCTTACCTGATGAGAAAAAACCTCAGTTTAAGCAAGAAGTTGTTAAACTGGAATTAGTTCATGAAGATGTTAGTCTCTCAACGAAAGTAAATGAAACTATGAAATCCTTTGAGAGTCAAACTAGCACGGTACAGCCTGCTGTTGAAATTGTACTTGAGAATGCGACAGTTCGTTTCTTTCATGGAATCGATCAACAGTTAGTTGAAACGATGTTAACCTGCCTTGGAGGTGTTATCCATGCTAGGTGACATTTCTTCTGCTGATAACATCTATATTATCACAGGTTATACAGATATGAGGAAAAGCTTGGATGGTCTCTGTGCAATCGTTCTTAATCAGTTAAAAGACGAACTGGATAGTCGATCTATTTATCTCTTTTGTGGAAAAAGATGTGACAGAATTAAAGTTCTCCTTAAGGAGCCTGACGGTCTCGTACTCCTCTATAAAAGACTCGATGTGATTCAAGGTAGATACCGTTGGCCTAGAAATGGCAGTGAAGCAAAAAATATCACCTGGCAGCAATTCGACTGGCTTATGTCAGGTCTTGAAATTGAACAGCCAAAGGCACTAAAACATGCCTCGAATCCTTGATTTTACTGGATTTGTTATCCTTTTTATGGTATAATAAACATAGCAAAAGAAGGAGTAAACATATGGCTGGTAATCGTAGAGATATTCAACTCTTAGAACTGAAAGATATGATCTCACAACTGAATAGTACAATTAAAACTCTAACTGAGACCATTAACAAACAGCAGAATGAGAATGATAATCTCAAAGCTGAACTTGCATGGTTCCGTCAGAAACTTTTTGGTTCCTCCAGTGAACGTCGTAAAGATGATATGGATGGCCAGCTGAATCTCTTTGGTGAGATGCCAGAGGAAGAACCACCAGTAGAATTAATTGAACCAGAAGTCATTTCTGTAACATCAAAGAAGCCTCGTAAAAGTAAGGTGACTTTGGAGAAGCAGTTTGAAAATCTACCTACCAGACAGGTTCTAGTAAATACTCTTTCAGACGAAGATAAAATCTGCACAATCTGCAGCACTGAGATGGTCCCAATCGGAACGGAAGTTATCCGAAGCGAGATTGTATATACTCCTCCAAAACTAGAACGTATTGAATATATTGCTACGACGTATTCTTGTCCTAATTGCAAGGAAACGGAAGAACCCCAATTCATCAAAGATAATGGGCTACCTGCATTAATTCCAGGTAGCTATGTTTCTGAATCCTTGTTAGCTTATATCGGTTATCGAAAGTTTGGATTATATATCCCTTTATATCGTCAAGAGCAGGATTTTCTGCAATTAAATGCACCGATAGGACGTACGTCAATGGCACATTGGATTATTATAGCCGCTATGGAGTATCTGCAGCCAATGTATGATTTCTTTCATCGCATGCTCCTTAAAAGACGATTTTTCATGATGGACGAGACACCAATCCAAGTGTTAAAAGAAGAAGGACGTAGAGCACAAACAAAGTCTTACTTATGGGTTTTGCGTACTGGGGAAGATGGGCTTTCACCGATTATTCTCTACAACTATACTCCTACAAGAGCTGGAGAAAACGCAAAACAATTCCTTGATGGAACTGAGCCAGGATTCTATCTTATGGCAGATGGATATCAAGGCTATAACAAGGTGGAGGAAACTAAGCGTTGTTGCTGTTTTGCTCATATCAGGAGATACCTGATAGAGGCCATTCCAAAAGGCTCTGAAAAGGACTACAGTCACCCTGCGGTACAAGGGGTTTTGTATTGCAATAAGCTGTTTGAATATGAACGTTCTTATAAAGAAAAGGACCTTTCCTATAAACAAATTCATACACGACGCCTCAAAGACCAAAAACCGGTGATTGAGGGCTTCTTGTTATGGCTAAAACAAGTCAAACCAGGAAATAATGGAAAACTTAAGAAAGCTATTACATACATACAAAATCGTCAAGACTTTCTCATGACTTATTTAGAAGATGGACGTTGCAGTTTAAGTAATAATCTTAGCGAAAATGCATTACGCCCAGTAACCGTGGGTAGAAAAAATTGGCTTTTCAGTGATACAACGGATGGAGCTACAGCCAATTCATTATTTCTAACCATCGTCGAAATGGCTAAGACATATCAACTGAATCTGTATGAATATCTAAAGTTCTTATTTGAACATCGACCTAGTAACAGCATGACCGATCAGGAGCTTGCAAAACTCGCCCCTTGGGATGAAAATGTTCAACAACTTTGCAGCCAAAAATGTAGTGAGAAGATTTCGGAAGTCTAACATAGAAATCCGAAATCTTTTTTAGATTTACACCCTCAAATTATGCGCTTAC
>JBQKKG010000025.1:0-2593 GCA_052116865.1 Lachnospiraceae bacterium LCP25S3_G4
TGCATATTCCGCGAAATCTGCGCATCCGTTCCAAAGGAACGGAGCGCTATTCCGCTTGAAACTGAGCGGAGCTCAGCTGATTGATTAGTTACTGTTGTTTACACGTCTGTCACGACCTGGAAAATCAAGTCGATATGCCTTTGATGTCATCCTGCTTAGGCAGGCATCTGCATATGTATTTTCACCGAAGAGCATGTACCAATTCGCTACAGGTATTTGCGAAATAATTACTGTTGATTTTCTACAATCTCTTGATTCAATAATCTCAAAGAGATCACGACATTTAGACATATCAAGATCCATAAGTCCAAAGTCATCGATTACTAGTAGGTCATATGCTGCCATCTTATTGGAATACTCATAATAAGCGCTTTCCAAACGAGCATGCTCAGCTTCCTGCAGAAGATAATTCGCACGGATATATTTCACAGTCCGCATTTGATGCAATGCAGTAATGCATAAGGCACAGGCAAGATATGTTTTACCAGCACCGGCTCCGCCAGTCATCAATAGATTATTTGGTTCATCAATCCAATTACAATCAGCTAGAAGTTCAATAACACGCGTGTTAAGCTGTCTCTCTGGTTCGTATAACGATTGATCCAGATCTGCTGAAGGATATTTCAGTGTTGCTTGTTTTAATAATCGGTTGAACTTCTTATTTTCACGCTGTGACCATTCAAAGTTTACGATATCCGAGAACCTTGTTTCAAATGATTCAAGACCAGTGTTTGGATTCAGCAGTTGGTTTTCAAGTTCCTCAGCCATACCGGACATACGAAGCTTGTATAGTTTATCCAGTAGCAGATTTTGATCTTTAGTGAGTTTATCATTGTAACTGTATTCTTTTAGTCTATATGCCATTATTTTTCACCTTTACTTGTAGTAGTCCTTTCCTCGTATGTTTTCATGTGTAGGAAGTGTTCCGGAGGATTTCTCCGGAAGCTCTTTTGCATCCATCTTTTTCAAGATCTGCTTAAAGGTATAATACCTACATGAATTCATTTCAATACACTTTCTTGCGGCTTCTTCTGCAATGCCCTGTGGCAAGGATTTTAGACGATGTAAAATACCAGCACATGCATTGTAAGCCTGTTCTTCGTGCTTGGAAGATTTGAGGACTCGTTCTATCAACTCTGACATAGATGGACCGATTGCTGATGCCCAGCGGCGGTAATAATTCCCGTCTTTAGAGTTAACTTCTTTATAGTAAAGGTGCTCTGGACGCATATGTTCGTCCGCTGTAATGTACAGCGGAAACTCACGATAAGTTCGTTTATGAGTACAGATTAATCGATTGTATTGATCGCAGATTCTGATTTCCGATGGTCTTGCTTTCAGAATTGCGGGCTTTCCACAATAAGAGTACAATACGGAGTAGTAGTGGCCGTCATACTCGATGTGGTAATTATTAGGAACTTTTGCAACAGCTTTATAGTCACAAGTTGTGTAGCATCCGCCTGGCAGTGGTTTCATACACGGTTTGTCATATTTCTCGAAGGCATCTTGTCTGGTAAGAAAAGCTTGTTTTTGAAAAGGTCTTACATTGAGGGCTGCTACTATTTTTTTAATTGTAGCATTCAATTCATCATACGATGTATAGATGTTTTCTTTTAACTTTTCTACCAGATGCGTTTCAAGGTACCGTACATGATTTTCAACTGTAGGTTTCCCTTTGGGTTTTCTTGCAGGCGGTGGAAGTATAATCGTTCCATAAAAATCTTCCAAATCTGAAAAACTGGATTGTAGAATTAACTCATCCTTGGTGTGCTTTGTTACAGCAGTCCGGAGATTATCTGGAACAAAATATTTTGTAACACCACCATAGAAAGATACGGCATGTGTACAGCCTTCAATGAATGAAGGAAGCTTTTCATTAGGAAATGCTTCGGCATACATAAGGCTACTTACACCAAGTGTAGTTAAAAACAAATGGACTTTTTGAATCTCACCTGTTTCTACATCGGTAATAAGTTCAGGTTGGTCGCCAACCCAGTCAATATACATCTTTTCACCGGGCCTGCGATTCACAGGCATAGAAGCGTGTTCACCACTATAATTCGCATCTATAAATTTGTTGTAATACTCATAAAACTGTGACTTTTCGTATCCGTCTGGATTCTTTTCCTTGTAATCCAACCAACAGAAAGAGATATTCACTTTACTGCTTGGGGAATGAATACGGTCATAATAATACTGACAATCCGGTAAAGGAATATCCTTTCGCTGCAGATTCGTCTGCGGATAGAATAAGGACTCAACCTCTTTTGGTGGCATCATCCGCAGATCTTCAATAGAAAACCCACCGGATTCATAGCGGCTCATAATCAGTGCTACTGTACCTGAGCCAATCTTGTAACGATCCATTACGGATCTTGTTGGGCACTTATTCAGACGCATCTGAATGGTGCCAATGATAGTGTTGTAGTCTTGCATAAATAAGTCTCCTTTCGCAATTAATTATTAACTACGAAATGACTATAACACTTTGTTATATTTATTGTTCAGACTGAACCGGAAACATGTTCAGAAACAATCGGAATCAATGTTCAGCTGATAGCGGAATACGCGTTCAGTTGAAGCGGAATTTGCA
>JBQKKG010000026.1:0-1751 GCA_052116865.1 Lachnospiraceae bacterium LCP25S3_G4
GGGTCAATCATTTTTTTCGTGGGATTGCCACCACGTAATGTATTGATTTGTTACGCCCCCCTTGACCGGATGGAAAAGCAATGCTGTTCGTTTATCACCGACGGCGAAGAACTCAAGAACAATCTTCTTTTTCTTCGTCAAGCCACATAGTGTAGCATTGTTTTTCCATCCCCTCAAGGGCAATCCCCTTCGGGATGGCTGGTTTATACCTCTGGCTCAGTAGCCTAAGAACAATCTTATATTGTTTCATTACAATTGAATAAAAAAGGATCTTCCTATAAGATTGAATTGTGTCCTGGACAGATACAACAACCCAATCTAAAGGAGATCCTCTATCATGGATTATATACGAAACAGCGAAAATGGACAATTAGTTTTTACTCAATCTATAGAATTTTTAAGAATTCCTTCCTGTTTGTATGGATTCATGAATCATACTACAACTACTGAGATGACTGCATCCGGTCGTACTGCTTTCTGTTTTCATGGTGAACTTGATGCTAGTGAAGACGATATCATCTGCCACTGTGGCTGTAAGATGCATGTAAACAACCATCCTGGTATTACACTGAGGCATCTTCCTTTTGGTGGATATCTTAGCCAGGTGCAGTTTAATCGCAATCAATATGTATGCCCTAAATGTGGTAAAACCAGAATGCAGTTTATCTCTTTTAAGGCACCGGCTCACCGTATTACAGAAGAATTGTATCAGTATACCCGTGACCTTCTGGCAACTGGAAACTATACCAATAAAGAAGTAGCTGAGCTTACAGGTCTTGGTAAGAATACAGTCAAAGACATTGATAAACAGCGTCTTCAGGAACTTTATACAATCGATGGAACAAAGCTAATCAAACCGGAACGTAAGGCAAAGTTTCTCGGTATAGATGAATTCAAGCTTCACAATGGTTACAAGTATGCCACTCATATCATAGACATGGAAACTGGTCACGTGTTATGGATTGCCAATGGCAAGAAAAAGCAGGTAGTCTATGACTTCATCGAGCATGTAGGGCTTGAATGGATGGACAGTGTGGAAGCCATCGCATGTGATATGAATTCTGATTTTCAGGAGGCTTTTGAGGATAAGTGCCCTCATATCCAACCTGTATTTGATTACTTTCATATCGTTAAGAACTTCAATGACAAGGTTGTCAGTGAAGTTCGCAAGGATGAACAGCGTCGTCTGCTTGCTGAAGGTGATGACGAAGCAGCACGTTCTCTAAAGAAGACCCGCTACATCCTTATGTCTTCCAGAAAAACGTTAAAACGTAAGGATCAGGATGCCGCTGATGAAAGAGTTATCTCAAAAGGAAGTCCTATCTTTGGTACAGAGGATTACATCCGTAAGGGTGGTCATGAAGAAAGATATGATGAACTGCTTAGCCAGAACAAGCTGCTGTTTACACTTGATCTCATCAAAGAGAGTTTAACTCTTGCGTATTCTCGTAATGATGAAGCACGCATGTCTGAGGATATTATCTCTATCATGGATACCTGTAAATCAACTAAAAACGAGCACCTTATGTGGTTCAGAAGGTTATTGGACAATCACTTTGAGGGTATCATAGCTCATGCAACATATGACATATCAGCTGGTAAGATTGAGGGTATAAACAACAAAATCAAAACATTAAGACGACAGGCTTACGGATATCGTGATGATGAATACTTCTTCCTTAAACTGTTTGATATCAGCAGGAAGACTTATGTCAGAAATCCTTTATCCCACAAAATTTGTGATTGAGCCA
>JBQKKG010000027.1:0-1684 GCA_052116865.1 Lachnospiraceae bacterium LCP25S3_G4
CAGCACTGAAAGGTAAATTTCTATCCTACTCGTTGTTCTACCATTTATTTTGCTTAAAATGAATAAATTTATGTTTATCAACATGTGCGACTTAAAATTGGGATATTACCCACAGCATATAACCGCACCAATGGCTTCTCTCAACTATTTGTGCATATCTTTTATGCTGTTTTTATATATTTACCATGTATCGCCACCTTGTCTCTTTTGTTTGTTCCTAAGTAAAATCTTTTCTTATCTGCATTTTTTCGTATTTTAACTCTTCTTCCATCAAGGGTTGTTTTCTAAGGCATTCCAACAGCCCTTCTGCGATTTTCTCCAATGTTCTCTTTATTATCTTTATATCTTTTATTCCATTTTCATATAGTTGCAACAATACATCTGCTAGCTGCGTTAATAGATAATGATTTTTCATTGCATGATAGTCTAGGCTGTTTGCATGCGTAATGAAATACCGATAGTTCTTCTGGATGTTAAACCCTTCATTCTCAATCAACCACCGTTTCCTGCCTGTCTCTGCAAATTCATAAGCTGTTTTACCACGAATCCGCAAACTTGTTACCCATTGAAACTCTTTCCATTTCTTATTCTCTTTCTCGATTTCTAGTTCCATGACCGTAACGATATGACCACTATAATCTAAATCATTTACCCACTTCATTTTGTGTATGGCTTTTACTTTGGGCTTTCTCTTGTAGATTGTTTCTATTTCTACTACCTCTTCTTCCCCTTCTCCCATTTCACTAATTTCAGAGTACTCTTCTGCCAAAGATGGTATACTTCCGTCTTTATACCGGATTAGGAATTCCCACTTGTTTTTTCTACATATGGAAAATACCGGCTCACAGGCGTACAAGCTGTCTCCCATAAGGCAGATTGGTAGGCGGGGAAACATCTTTTTCAGCGAACCGGCAAGGCGTTTAAAAGAGTTTCTTTCGCAGTCCTGTTTGCTGACATTTTCTTTTTCATTTTCTATAAATTCCGTCGCAATGCTAACAATCAGGTCATCCCCTAATACAATCTTTGCTTCTAGTACCTGATGGTAATAGATTGTTTTTTCATCTTCTGTTCCTTTGTTTACCGTTCTTGTTAGACAATGCTCACAGTGTCTTTCTTTGAAACAGAACAACTGTGTTGCATCTACAATTACCAACCAGTACTTTCCCTGAAACTTCGCATCATCGAAGCTTTTTTTACGTATCAGATTATATACCATGCTTTTGCGGATTTTTTCCAGTTCTCCTGTGTCCAACTTCGACAGACATTCATTGATTGTTACATAATGCGGAAGATATTCCTTTTCTTCCAATCCTAAGATCTTATAAATATTTTTGATACACTCATCTTCATTAAAGGTATCATTCATTTCCTGCATGGAGGCAATAGAGCATATATTTTTCAACAACATCATATATAGAATTACCTCAATTTCATAGGTAATATAGCTTTGATTTCTGCCATCCATAACCTTTTTAATATCAGCGATCAAATCCGGAAAGTAATGGTTCTGTATTTTTAAGAATTCTGCAATTTCTCTATTTAGTTTTCTCTTTATTTCTCTTTTTTCTGCACGCGTCATTTTTTCTCCTCTGCGAAAAAGTTTTCTTTTATTATACACTTTCAAAGAGAAGAATGCAGTAGTTTTTAATTTATTAGTGCGAAAAATATTTACCTTTCAGTGCTG
>JBQKKG010000029.1:0-1265 GCA_052116865.1 Lachnospiraceae bacterium LCP25S3_G4
ATTGACCTAGTCAAGCATTTTTGTAACACTAGTGTATAAAATTTCTTACGCTGCACGACATCGTGCAGCATAAGGTGTAAGTCCACCGTTTGCACGATGTGGTCTTACGTGATTATATTTCCCATAAACGAATTCATAGAGCTTTTGGTCAAGAATGTCATTTGAATCAAACTTGTAGAGATAATAGAATTCGTGTTTGAGCGTATTGTAGAATCTTTCCATAACGGCATTGTCATATGGACAGCCTGCTTTGCTCATACTTTGTTGGACATAGTTTTTATCACAAAATTTATTGAATTCTTTTGCGGTAAATTGACGCCCTTGATCAGAATGCAGGATAATTCCTTTTGCTGGTTTTCGACGTTCTAGTGCGATTTTCAAGGTTTCCTTTGCCAATTCAGTATCGATATGACTGCTGTTTAATGATGCAACCACTTCACGACCGCAAAGGTCTATAATCGTGCAATTGTAACGCATTGTTCCATCTGGACGAGTTAAATATGTAAAATCAGTACACCATATTTTATTGGGTTCTTTTACATCAAATTCCCTATTCAGAAGGTTTGGAAAGATTTTATTGGCAGTTCCTTTTACATAGTTTGGTTTCTTTCGACGTGTGATGGAACGTAAGCCCAATTCATTCATAAAATGATGTATTGTCAGATCTGAACGAATGATTCCGATACCCTTAAGATAATCGTTCATCATTCGGTATCCAGGAACTCCATCTTCGCGGTGGTAGATTTCAACAATTTTACGTTGAATCTCTGCCTTTTCCTGACGATAAGCATGTTTTTTGTTTTTAAGATAATTATAGTAAGCATTTGGACAGATGTTCATTCTTCTAAGAAGCCATCTGACCCCAAATGTCTGTTGATATTTCTGGATGAACTGGTACTGAGCTAATCGATTTCCTTCGCAAAGAATGCTGCCGCTTTTTTTAAAAAATCATTTTCCTTTTTGAGTTCTTCAATTTCTTTGCGTAGCTTTTTTGCAACTTCGTATGAATCAGATTCTTCCCGTTTTGTTGGGCTGTTATCGCATTCTTTGCGGTATTGCTGTAACCAGTATGTCAGCGTGCCTTGTCCAAGATTATATTCTTCGGTCAGGCTTTTCTTGGTTCGTCCCTCTTCCAGATAGAGGCGAAGAACCTTTTGTTTGAGCTCAGGCTCGTAACGATTGTTTGTCATTGTAACATCTCCTTGGATTATGTATGTATTTTACCAAACTATACACGGGTGTTACAACTTAATTATATCAGGTCA
>JBQKKG010000030.1:0-878 GCA_052116865.1 Lachnospiraceae bacterium LCP25S3_G4
CTTTATTATACCAGACATTTTTCATACACTTCCTTGTACGGATAGTTTTCTGACAAATTCATAATTACAGTTCTTGCGGTTTTAATGATTTTGGCTGCAAGAAATACATACTTCAAACGAAAGGTCTTTATTTGCTGTCTGTATTCTGAAGGCTCTAAGGAATCAATCTTGAACAACAAAAACAGGTTATATGAAAGCATCATCATTTGAAACACCGCTTCATTTGCCCAAAATGATTTAAGTAAAAGATGACCCACCGCCATGTCGTATTTGGCTTCTTTAATATAGTTCTCAGCATTGCCACGTTTTTCATAGGATATAACTACTTTTTCAGAAAGCAATGTAGTGTTTGTCACAAAGAAAAAGTATTCGTACTCAGAGCCTTCTAAAAGTGATATTTGTGCTCTTTCTTTTTCTGGTTTCAGTACGCGAGACACAACAAACCTTCTGTCTTTCTCCCAGTTATCTAATTTTGTAAACAGTTCTGTAGTTTCTCTGCCTTCTTCACCTTTAACGAATACAACCGATGAATTCGTTGCTTGGGATGCAAGCGTAGAATAACTTTTGGCTTTAATTAAATATTTGCAACCAAGAGATTCTATCGTTTCAATAATTTTTTCATCAAAGTAGCCACTATCCATTCGAAATAAAATCTCTAAATCATCTGTTTTGATGTTGGCTACTATTTCTTTGATCATTTCAGATGCACCGTTAGCTGTGTAAGTATTGCCACTTCTTACAAATCCGGTGACGTAGGCTTTTAATTCGTCGCAAAATGCAAACTGGATATTGTAGCATCGGTTTCCTAGTTTCTTGGGATTATATCCTTTTGATGCACCTTCTTGATGACCTTCTACGTTGATTACACTACTATCAAT
>JBQKKG010000031.1:0-745 GCA_052116865.1 Lachnospiraceae bacterium LCP25S3_G4
CCAAAACTTTTGGTGGGGGTTCGATTCCCTCATCCCCTGTTAAGAACTGGCATAAGCTGGTTCTTTTTTTGTTTAATATCATCAAAAGGTCAATTGGGGACGTAGCAAAATGAATTTTGCTACGTCCCCAATTGATCTTTACATTGCATAATATTCAAATTAGAATTTAAAGGGGTGAGGGGAGGAGAAAATAAAAGTTTGAGGAAGAGAAATAAAAGATGATATATAGGAATATTTTGCAGAATATATACAAAAGCTATAGAAGGGGAAATTAAAGAGTCATAGAATAAGAAGCTAAAAAAGAGAGAAGGAATATTGTCATGGTATGATTTAAATATGTAATAAACCATAAAAAATGAACAAGAAAATAATTATTTAAAATAAATCAAAAAAACAGTTGCATTATGTCGAAAACAGTGCTATTATAATCAAGTTGCTTGTGACGGAGACAGAATTAAGAAGTCCCATTGAAGCAAAAAAAGATAAAAAAAGGTGTTGACAGAGACTGTACAACATGGTAAGATATCAAAGTTGCCGTTGGAACTTGAGCGGTATACAAACAGAACATTGATAATTAAACAATAGACAAACAACCCTGAAAATTTCTAAAAGAGAGATTTCAGAACGGACATCAAAAGATGTCAACCTATTTTAACAGTAAAACGGGAAAAGAATTAGCTAGTTGTTAATTCTGGACTTGGGAATACAAACACTTTTAACGAGAGTTTGATCCTGGCTCAGGATG
>JBQKKG010000032.1:0-649 GCA_052116865.1 Lachnospiraceae bacterium LCP25S3_G4
GGCTATATGGGGAGCTGAACTTGCGGTGGGCGATGAACCTGGTCGGATTTATATTGTAGAACCTACTGGTACCTTTGAGAATGATCCTAATTTAACTGACAAGAAATTCCCGGGGAATCCGACAAGGTCTTACCGCACCAAGTCACCGCTACGAGTAGTAGGCGAAGTGTTGGATTGGGAGGGACACGCTCCAGAGGTGCTCCAGAACATGTTAGATAACCTTGAGAAGCTAAAGCGACAGGGTATCGAGGCAATTAACGACTGATAACGTGATAATCGATAAATTAAAGTTGTTAGACAGAGAAACCTATCTGGTAAATAAGAATTTAATAAAGGGAGATTTTATGAATAAAAAAGAAATTGTAACCAAGGAAAACTTAATAGAAGTATTGGATTTATTAGATAGTATGGAAATGAGATATTGGATAGATGGCGGATGGGGTATAGATATTTTACTTGGAAAGCAAAACAGAGAACATCGAGATATTGACGTTGATTTTGACGGAGAGTTTACGGACGCTTTATTAAATAAACTGAAAGAAATAGGTTATGAGATTGTAGTTGATTGGAGTCCTTCTCGTATCGAGTTATATCATCCTGAATTGAGCTATATAGATATACACCCCTTAATAATAAATGAAGATGGAAG
>JBQKKG010000033.1:0-582 GCA_052116865.1 Lachnospiraceae bacterium LCP25S3_G4
TTTCTAACATTACCTCGGATGTCTTGATCATTGATACTTGATCTTCTTATATCATCTGCTTATCAGTTGATGATATAAGTTCTTTCTTTCTATGCAGTTTTCAAGGTACATTTTTATGTGCTCTGTTCTTTCCTATCCTTAAATAGGAAGACCTCACATCTTCTTTTTTGACTGAAACTTTATCAGTCATTAGAAACTAAAACTCTTTTTAATCTCTAATCACTGGTAAAACCAGCTATCTTAACAGCACTGCCCTGCTGATATAGGTTGACACGGTCCCAACCGTATCCGTTCTATATAAAAGTGTTCCCTTTTCAGGTCGCTTCACTATTTTTTTGAATCTGGCAGCCACCTACTCTCCCACACCGTTACCAGTGCAGTACCATCGGCCTCCTAGGTCTTAACCATCGTGTTCGAGATGGGAACGGGTGTTTCCCCTAGGCGCATCGCCACCAGAAATATTTCGTACTTCGCAAAGTCCTCAGGCGCTTCTTTCTTGCTCCCTTCCCTTTCCTTCATACCGTGTTCACTTGTGCAGAACACTCATAATTAAACAATAGACCCTTAACAATTCCTTACTTC
>JBQKKG010000034.1:0-499 GCA_052116865.1 Lachnospiraceae bacterium LCP25S3_G4
CAATCGTGGCAAGACTAACGACTTGCAACCTATCAAAGACCTTATTGATGACTATGATATGATGGCTTGTGCATTGTCAAATAACTTGATTGACTTTGACCACCCAATTTATGCAGTTAGAGGATACGAGGGCGACAATCTGTCTAGCTTAGTCACAAACCTCAAGACCAAGAAGACCGTGGGAGTTGGTGAAAACGGGGGCATTGATGTCATCACAACCAATATCCCTGTTGAAGCTCGTAAGGCTAAACTTGAGATAGATAAGGAAGCTATCTACAAGTTTGGTATGGGGTTTGACAGTTCTCAGACAGGTGACGGGAATATCACAAATGTAGTTATCAAATCAAGATACAGCCTACTCGATCTAAAATGTAACAAGATCGAAGTACGCTTGCGTGCAGTCATCAAAGAGATGTTACAACTGATTGTAGAAAACATCAACGAACTGCACGGCAAAAATTATGATGCTAGTAAAGTCGAAGTCGCAATTACAAGAGAC
>JBQKKG010000035.1:0-366 GCA_052116865.1 Lachnospiraceae bacterium LCP25S3_G4
TGACAAATGTTCTTCATCTGAGTGGAGATAACGAGATTCGAACTCGTGACCTCCTGCTTGCAAGGCAGGCGCTCTCCCAACTGAGCTATACCCCCAGATGCCATGTCTCTGATTACATTAAAATAAGAGTCACAGTTTTCTGTATTCAATTTATAAGGTGTTGTATCCTTAAGTGGGCTTAAGTGGACTCGAACCACCGACCTCACGCTTATCAGGCGTGCGCTCTAACCGGCTGAGCTATAAGCCCTCATTACTTTTTTTTGAATCTGGCAGCCACCTACTCTCCCACACCGTTACCAGTGCAGTACCATCGGCCTCCTAGGTCTTAACCATCGTGTTCGAGATGGGAACGGGTGTTTCCCCTAG
>JBQKKG010000036.1:0-4001 GCA_052116865.1 Lachnospiraceae bacterium LCP25S3_G4
AGCCCAAAAGGGCATAAAAATCCCAGTGATAAATACTCTTATCACTGGGATTTTTATGCATAACCATAGGCATACAAAGCATACAGATATTCTCCGGATACTTTAGAATCACATGATAAAGGTATTCTTAAACTGGGTACAAAAAACTAAGCCCTCCTAAAAAAGGACATCCAATTATTTGTTCCCACTATCAAATTGACAGTTTATTTAAGAATACCTTGCCGCATATTTATTAACTCCTTTTAAATAGATACTTAAATAATAGCACGTAAGAGCATATTTGTAAAGGAATCTCCAATTTTTTCATATATTATATGATTAATTTTATAATAAATTTTTTCATAGGATCTTATCATAAGATATGAGAAAATATAAAACCAATCTATAAGTTTAATTTTTTTTACAGTTTTTTTACAAAGTCTTCAAAAACCTCTTCAGGTGTTTTGAATCCTAAACACTTCATTGGTCGAGTGTTAATCTTCTTGACCACCTTATCAAGTTGTTTTTGAGTAATCAAGGACCAGTCTGTTTTTTTAGGAAAGTATCTGCGTATCATACCTATCCGATTTTCAATACTTCCTTTTTCCCAACTATGGTATGGATTACAGAAATACGCTTTTTTTATTATTCTTTTTGCTCCGCGAAGCGGAGTCCAGCTAGCATTCGGTTGAGCTGCGAACGGGCTTGTCCCGTGAGTCCGCTCGAACCGGTTGTTAGGTGGCGCCAGTCCACATTTTCCATTATTTTCTTCGCAATTGCAAGCAAATCATCGTTTTCCTGCGTATGTATAGGTATGGGAACTTACATTCCCCATCGGGAAGGGATAATCCAGACCATAGTCCGCAATTCTCTAACCCAGTACCAAGCCTACGCAAGTCCATCGCAAACTATCCTTGACCGCCTTGAGCATTTTGCTGAATGTGCCGATTGGACCAAGGGTGTTGCTCGAATACGTTGCCATGATTGTGGACATTCGTACTTCAGGCCATTTTCGTGCAAGGTTTTCCACCTTTGTCCCTCGTGCGACCAAAAACGAACCTTACTCTATGCTGAATACCTGGCCGAGGATTTGCTTCTTGATCTACCGCATCGACAATTTGTTTTTACGATTCCAAAAATTCTCCGTCCCTATTTTAAATCTGATAAGCACCTGTTTGGCGAAGTGTCCAGGCTAGCATTCTCCTTACTTTCTGATTTTTTCTCCCTGGCAGCCGGTCAAGAACTACTATGTGCCTGTGTTGTCAGCTACCAGTCGTTTGGTGAATTCGCTCGATTCCACCCGCACTGGCATGTTCTGGTTCTGGAAGGTGGTTTCACCAAGCACGACCGTTTTGTATATATGCCAATCGGGGCCGACGAAGGGATGCTCAAGGTCTGGCAAGCAGCGATTTTGGCTTTGTTTCTGCGCAAACAGTTGATCGATAAAGCTCGTGCAAACATGTTCAAGGACTGGAAGCATTCCGGCTTTAGTATCGAGAGCGATACCAGGTTATTCAGCAAGACCGATCGAGAAGCCTTGGGGCAATATGTTGTCCGAGGGGCTACCTGTGCAGAAAAAATCCAGTATGATCCAGTTTCTGACACTGTAATTTGGACAGCCAGCCCAAAGGGCTTCTACAAAGGAAAAACAGAGACCTTCAAAGGCTTTGAATTCGTCGACCAGCTTGTGGCCCATTTACCACCAAGGCGGGTTCAATTAGTCCGTCGTTATGGGGTATATGCCGGAAAAGTCCGTAAGCAGTGGCAAGAGCGCCCCAATATTTATAGCCTGGCTCCAGAAAGTTGGCAAAAAGGTCATCCAAGCGTGTCTAAAATTGTCCAAGCAAAAGCGCCAGAGAAGCCAGAGAATGAGGAAGCGATGCAAGTCCCTGATGCATGGTCTAAACTGCGTAAACAAAGTTGGGCAAGGTTGTTACAAAAAGTCTACGAGGTCGATCCGTTTATCTGCCCAAAATGCCAGGGGTCAATGTCGGTTGTGGCGATAATCGAGGATCCCAAGGAGCTTGCCAAGATTATTAACTGGGCAAAGCAGCAGGAACGGGAGCAGCCAGTGGCCGTCTGTGCTCGTTCACCTCCTGAGCTTGCTTTGGTGTCGGTATAATACCCAAGAACGAAGTTTATGCGGAACAGGATAACACCTCGAAATCGGAGTTTATATGGCTTCGTGGGGAAGTTATATGTGTTAGCTTTCTCGCATTGGCGCGTATCAGGGGTTGACGGCAGAAATAGACTGGAATTACACTTCTTGGAGTCGGCGTTGCCGGAAAATTCTGATTGGATTAGTTGTTCGGGGTGCGAAAACAGTCGTAGTTCGGGGAAAAAACCGAATTTTGACCCGAAACCGCAAAAAACCCGAAATGACAGTTCCTATCAGTTAATATTCTTGTTTGAGACTGAATCCCCTCTACTCCTGATATAACTATTATTGCACCATCTAAAACACTTAATGAGCGTTCAACTTCTGAAATAAAATCTACATGTCCTGGAGTATCAACAATATTTACTTTAACATCATTCCAAGTGAAAGATATGGTTGAAGATTTAATAGTAATTCCTCTCTTACGTTCAAGCTCCATTGAGTCTGTCTGTGTGTTACCTAAATCAACCCTTCCAACAGATTTTATAGCTCCACTATAATATAATAAATTCTCTGTTATCGTTGTTTTTCCAGCATCCACATGTGCAACGATTCCTATATTAATTATTTTCTTCATAATCGCCACCTCCAACTCTATTAGACGCCTTCTTATCCATTATCATAGAAACAATATATAGAACCAATACTGGTGTCACTAATAACGAAGTACATGCTATACCAATACTTACTGAAATATTCGTAGCTATAATTCCTATAATTGGCCCACCTAAAATTTGACCTAAGGCATTTATTTGTCCATTTATAGAAAGCACAGTAGCTCTAGCCTTATCATCTATATGTCCATTTAGCCATGCACTGAATATAGGTTTATTTATAGTTCTAAAGGTATTTGTTGCTAAATACGCTATTAACATTAAGCTAAAGTTTTTTGTGATAGCAAATATAAACATAAATAATATATAAAATATATTTATACCTATCAAAAGCTTTCCATTATTATTTTTATCATCATCAAGTCTATTTGACATAAAATTCATAACTATTGCACTTAACACCATTCCTGCAATTCCAAAAATCCCAAACCAAGTGACTGGGTTAAGATTCCAAAGCTTAGGAAGCACAGTATCTTGCAGAAAATGTGCATTAGAAAGTCTGTCATATCCTTCGCTCGACAATCCATAAAACAAAGTCACAGAAAGTAAAATCATAATTATAGATTTACTTTTTATAAACTTAAGACCAGACTTAAAAGTATATCCCATCTTCTTGAATGTATTTAAATCCTCTGGAGCAGATGGTTTAAAATTATTTTCTGGCATATATACCCCTAAAAATAATGCAAGAATTATAAATAAAACTCCACTAACTATAATAGGCAATCTTACAGAAAAATTAGCTATTACAGTGCTTAATACTATTCCAATAACTGATCCTATCTGTCCTACTTGTGCCCCCTTCATATAAATTTGATCCAAATCTTTACTCCTCTCTTCTTCTGCAATCCATGCTTCAAGAGATCCGCTGATGAAAGTAGAACCCACTCCCCATACTATCTGTGCTGCAAGTACGAAAATAAAACTAGAAATAGAGCCCTCTAAAATAAGTCCTAACCCTGTTAAAACTGCACCTATAACAATAGATAGTTTACGACTATATACATCCGCAACTATACCTGTAGGAATTTCAAATATGAAACATGCTGTCTCTAAAGTAGTTCCAACAAGTATAAGCTGAAGTGGATTTAAATGAACATTTTCAATGTGATACACTATCATAACTGTCGCTATCAACGAAAAACACATTGCAGTAATAGCTGAAAATAATAAATAAATTTTATATGCTGAAAGTTTATTAACCATTAATAATCACCATCCTAGTATTTCTTAAAAAATTTGTCTTTCTT
>JBQKKG010000037.1:0-18002 GCA_052116865.1 Lachnospiraceae bacterium LCP25S3_G4
AGCCCAAAAGGGCATAAAAATCCCAGTGATAAATACTCTTATCACTGGGATTTTTATGCATAACCATAGGCATACAAAGCATACAGATATTCTCCGGATACTTTAGAATCACATGATAAAGGTATTCTTAAACTGGGTACAAAAAACTAAGCCCTCCTAAAAAAGGACATCCAATTATTTGTTCCCACTATCAAATTGACAGTTTATTTAAGAATACCTTGCCGCATATTTATTAACTCCTTTTAAATAGATACTTAAATAATAGCACGTAAGAGCATATTTGTAAAGGAATCTCCAATTTTTTATCAAAGAGAGTACGTGATTACAAAATAGCTGTAATAATGTACCAATATTTGTTATTCTATAATCTTCCAATTACTCCCGTTCTTTTCAAGTACCAAATCAAATTGAGATACCTGCGTTGCTTTGGTCTGCTGGTCGATATACTCCACTGTCAGCGATACCGTGACTTGATTATCCTTACGATTGTAAATAGGATTTACCAGTTCTTGAAAGATGTACTCTTTTCCGATTGGTTTTAATATCCCGTCATTCACATAGTAGGAAAGTTCACTGGCTGTCGCTGTAGGATAGAGCTTGAAGAACGTCGTTAAAAACTCATTGATTTCATTGGTTGTAATGGAATCAACCGTACCCTCACTTTCAATAGCTTTTGGTTTATAGTCTGATTTCTTTGGTATGCTAGTAATGGTCGGATTCTTAATGAGGACCATATTTCCAGTACTGTCTACATAGACACTCACTATATAAGCAGAGTGGACGGTCTTTGTATTTTCCCCCTCTGTAATGAGTTGGTCTACACTGTAGGTTACATCAAATTGATTGTCGCCATCTGCTTCTACCGTCCATATCTGAAATCCTTTTACAGAAGACGATACAGGAATATCTTTACGAACTGTATCGACATTCAGAGCTTGAAGTTCCTCTGTCAGATATGCTTTCAGGTTTTCTATGCGATTATCAATGGACTTGTCGTTTAGTTCCCATGAATAGTAGACTTTCGCAAAGTTCTCTACAAAATTTTCCACATGATGAGTATCGACATATTCCTTTTCTATGATGGTGGTTTCATGAATGGTATGGGTATCAATGGCTGTAAAGTGCTTGAATATCGCAAAGCTGAAACTAAGTCCTAAAAGTACCCATAGGACAATCACAACCTTTTTACGAGGATTGACCTTATAGACACGAGGTTTCTTTTCCTTTGGTGTCTGTTTTTCTGTATTCTGATTTTTTCCGAATTTCATCATTGAATCGTCCTTTCTTATTGTTTGATTCGTCCTGCTCCCACTAAATGCTGTTGCCAGTAAGAGCTTGTTAAGTCGGCATAACCGATAGGGTCGCCTGCATGAAACATACGGTTATCGCCTAAATAAATCCCGATATGAGTAATATAAGAGCCAGCGTTATAGGTAGAATGAAAGAAAACCAAATCGCCGGCTTTTGCTTCCAATAATGGGATATGCCGGGTTACATCATATTGCTGTTGTGCTGTTCGTGGTAAGTTGATTCCAGCTTTTCCATACGTCCATTGTGTCAGTCCGCTACAATCAAAAGAGGTAGTCGGGGAAGCTCCGCCATAGACATACTTCCAGCCTTCAAATTTCAGAGCTTCGTCCATGATGGCTTGTACTGTATCATCATTAAACTCTGTTGTGACAAGATACTGCGTTACCAGTTGCACATAAAACATATTCCCGTAATTGTATCGCCAGCCCCCATTGATAGGTATGGCTATGGGATTGGGGTAAGACACTTTTTCGTCACCCGAATACTCTTTTGAGAAACTTTGAGCCAGTTCAAAGGTATATTTATTCCCACGATTAGCCACATATCCTAAGAAACCACCACCATAATTGTAGGACTGGATAACCGATTCTAAATCTACACCAAGCCTTTCGCTACTGGCTAATAACTCACTGAAATACTTCACACCTTGCTTAATGGATTCTTCTGTACTCAATGAATTAGGTGGAAGACCGAGGGATTCCGAGGACTGCATAACATCTTCTGCTGTACCACCCGATTCCACCTGTATAATCGCAAGAAGTATATTGACGTATTCTTCAATTCCATATTCTTTGGCAACTTTTTCTACCATAGGCTTATGAGCCAGCACTTCTGCGGAAACATCCACACCGCCATAGTGAATGTTGGAAAAACCGCCATCTTGTTCATCTGAAAATAAAATGGCGACAAACAGAAGCAGTGAGAAGACCATCAAGAATAATCCCGAACCACCAATCACTAAAGTTTTCAGCTTCATGGTTTCTTACTGCCTTTCTTAATGGTGGCGGTTTTGATTGGTGGTCTACTTTTTGTATTTTGTAGTGGTACTCTTTGAACAGTAGACTGACGTTCTTTTGTGATTGAACGTTGTGAAGCTCTATCTGTTGGTGCAGTTGAAGTTACTGGCTTTTGAACCGTTCTTTCTTGAACTGTATTACTTTGACGTTCCGTTTTTAAACTTGAAGAATCGGACTTAACTGTAGGAATCCTTTAACTCTTTATCCGTCAGCTCACAGTACAAGCCACTTTCTAATTTCTTTTCCAAGTGTAGGAGCTGGTCTTGATATTTCCCCAGAGTGATTTCCACTTGTATCTGTATTAAGCCATTTTTAAGGCGATAATAGATTTTAGGGAAGTAGGTTATCTTTTCTTTGGTACGACTGGGGGAATCCTTGAAGAAGCCATCTGTTTTGACCTGTTCTGATTCATACCACTTATTTTCAAGAACCATCTTCGCCAGCTTTTGACGGTGGTAGAGTTGTTTAATCGTATCATAGCGATACCGTTTGAATAGAAACGCCACCAGCAAGCAGACAAGAATTGCGACACTGAAACTGATACTTAAATACGGAATGTCAATCTTATCTGCTTGTGATAGGTTAAAGTCCTGCCAGTTGACCTGCTGGATTGTCTTCACATGAAACAGTCCGACAACAAGCAGTAAAATAGGCAGTAAGGACGCTACTGTAAAATGAAAGACTAAATCTTTGTCACTCGGACGAATCCTTTTACCACGAAAGACACGCTGTTTCATGTTTGATTTTCTCCTTTCTCTCTAATGGAAGATACGTGGCTATTTGTCCGTAGCAGGTTCTTTCTTAGGTGGCTGTTGATTTCTAAAGGAATTAGAATCCTTTGTCAGCACAATATCGTCTGCCTTGATGTACCAGTCAACATCTGCTCCTTGAAAGGTAGCAGTAGCGACAGTATCCGCAATGGGATTGATAAGTTCCACCCGTGCGTTATATTCAAACTCTTTCAAAGGCACGCTGGCAGGAATACTTACTTGAATCATGCGTCCTTGCCCTTTGGATTTTAAGTCATAGGTACGTTCTTTGATTTCCTCTGAAACCGTACCGTCTTCATTTTGGATTCTCACTTCACGACGTAGAGCAGAGAATTTTAATTCTCCAAAAGTCGTGTCTTTATCTAATACGATACCATTTGCTAATCTCATCATTTTTCCTCTCTTTCTTTATTCTTTTACCATGTCGTCAGCATGTAAAAGGTAATTTGTAAAACCACGAGTGCCGATTTTATAGCCCTCGGCGGTAATACGTGGATTGACTAACTTAACACGTTCCTCAAAGCCGAAATGTTTTTCGCCAGCTTCAGCAGGAAGTACGACCACAATATCATCTGCTCTTTGAACGTCTGAATAGAGATTATAGCTTCGAGATAAGACGGTTAGATGTCCGTTGATTCTTCGCTGTACGACTTTATCCTCGCCAGCAAATTCTAAATTGCCGAATGTTTTTTCCATCTTGGGAATCACAAATTTAAGTTCCATATTTTTACCTATCCTTTCTTTTTTATGGTTGAATGAATCTCGTTTGTTTGATGGTCTTTCACGGTGGGGAGCGACCTTTATTCTCTTGTTTTTCTATTTTCGTAGTATCACGTCCTTTCAAATCGGGTAAAAAAATAGACACCTCATTTTTGAAGTGTCCACCTTTTGCCTATTCAATTTTTATTGGAAGTATCTTTGTTTCTTCACTTTTCAAGGGTAAATCGTCGTATCAAAGCTCATTCATAAGTAGTAAATTAGTAGTAAATTGATTGGTTTCGACCTTGATAAAGTGTGATAAGTCCAGTGTTTATACGGATAACTAGATTTTCATACTATTTTTCATTATAAAAATAATTACAACTTTTGTCCTTAAGTGCTTCTATAACTTTCTGTCTCTGTACTTCCATTCCACCTTTAAATTCAGATAATTTAATGTATAATCCATTTTTGCATTCTTTTCCATTTTTTAAAACAAAGGAGCAAATAGGTACTGTCGCTTCCTCAAATGCAGAATACTCCATTTGAACAAGCGTTATAATTGATTTTTGCTCAATAATATACGTTCTTAATTGCTCATAAGTCTTGATAAACATCCACACAAATGGGGTCATAAATGCAGAATATCCATTCTTTGTACAGTAGTCAAAATTCCTATACATAAACACAGAAAACAGATCGCCACTATATGCTTTATATTTTTCAATAACAACTTTTTTCAGCTCCCCTTCTAACTTGTTCATGTATGGTGGATTTGTAGATACAACACAATATTTTCTCGCCATAATATCAGCTTGTTTTGCTACTTTTTGCATTGTAGGCATAACTTCACTATACCAGTTATTACTTTCCATAGTAATCTGACCTGATACGTTACAATTATCTATGTATTCCTTAAATTCAACATAATCATTTCCCTCAACAGAAATCAAACTTCCAACTTCTTTAGCATTTTTATATGTCTTGATTAAATATTCGCCTATTTTATTGAACTCGTTATCATTGGTAACCCCTTCACAATAGAACTGGCTTATCGCATTTGTTTCTATAATCGCAGTTACATTCGGCTGAATTTTTCTTGTTAAGAATCTTCTGTCATAACTTCTTGCTTTCATCATAACAGCAAAATATGCAAGCTGATATGCACGGTTATCAATATCTAAACCAAATAGATTATTTTCAATAATCGCTTGTGCCGCATCCCTATCCACATATCCACACTCTCTATATATTTCCATAAGTACGTCAAAAGCATATACCAGAATATGACCACTTCCCATACAAGGATCTATGTTCATGCAGATTTTGATACAAAAATAAAAAGCCCTCTCCTGGGCAGAACCCCGGAAAAGGCTTGAAATCAATGCGTTTAGAGAAGTCCTCAGACTTGTCAAACGCATTAGATTGCTAACGGATTGAGTTTTTCGATTGGCACGCTACTGAATAAATCTAACTTGAATACCCTTACATTCATTCAGTCAAAATAATTAAAAAGTATAGGTAAAATTAAAAGGTTCAGTGTAGATATGTTTCCTCTAACACCATGGCTCGAGTTGATGGCATTGATGTCTTAAGCTGATTTTTAACCCTTTCGTTCGCGGGAACGTATCAACGGTATTTTGATTATTTTTTAAGAAACTGATATATGGGGGAACATATCGAAGCAATCAATAATGCACATTAACAACTAGTCTTTGTTATATTTAAACTATTCGAAAAGGTAATTGGATATTAAGGGAAGACTCTATAGACTTTTTCATATGATTAACGAGTTCAGCCACCTCAGATTCCATTCCTTCCCACTTGTCAACACACTCTCCTAAATAAGCCTCTCTCGCTTTGTTGAGTAAAGTAGCATGCTCATCGGGTAATTGAGGTATCGCCCATTCAGCTGCCAGATCTTTTGAGCGAATTTCACCAGTAGATGCTGTCAGCCACATTCTGGCTAAAGTTAAAATCACATTGCGTTCGTCACCGTTAATGCTAGCTATCAACCCGGGCAACGATTCTTTAATTGCTTTTCGAATATCTGTCATTGGCACAGGCTCAATTACTTCTGTTGCCTTTGGTCCCAAAAGGTTAATACTATTTTTTCTTAGTTGTGCTAAAAGTATTGCTAAATCCGGATCATAAGTCGACTCAGGAATTTCTCCCTTTTCAAACTGCTCTCTTAGCCACTCGCCATACATAAATTCATATTTGGGGGGGAAATGCCAAGGGACAATATCCTTTTGATTTATGACCGTAACTTCAAGAGGCCTCATATCTTTTATGTTTCCTATTTTCCCAGATATAAGCATTAACCTATTTGTAAGATTCCTTCGAGTTTTTTCAGATAAACTTTGATTTGTTATTACCAAAATATCTACATCGCTATTCATACGTAAACCACCCATTACTGCCGAACCATACAAATACACCCCAATTAACATATTATCAAGTAGTTCCGCTATAGTTTTTAATGCTTGAATTGCTTCTTTCGGAATTTTTTTGTTACTTAAATCTATACTCAACTTCGATCTCCTTTCGTCTGAAAACTGTTTTTTAACGCCTCTTAAAATTTATAAAAAAAGAGTAAACATCTTTCGTTGTATTGTAAATTAACGCCATCCAAAATTTTGATTCAAGATTTTCTTTCGGTTTATTATATGTTTGAGCCAATATAAGCTACAAAACTGCTGTCTATCCATTTTTGAGTAACCTCATTTATATCAATCCCAATAGTAGCCAACCCAATAATGCTGCAATCCAATTTCTCTAACAAAGCTATTAAAGCCTTCATTTGAGAACCTGTCTCTATCCAATCATCTACAATCAAAACTCTTTTGTTCCTCACAATAGAACTCTTAGATATTTCAAAGCTTTTATCTTGACCTGAATAGTCGGTAAAATGTGTCGAAATAATCTCTTCTTTTGCGTATGGCAGCTTATCACCTTTTCTTACTCCAATAAACCCCACTCCAAGTTCTTTGGCTATGGCAGTGCCTAGTATCCATCCAATTGCTTCTGGGGCAGCCACATAATCTACTTTATTTTGAAAATCCAATGATAGTACTTTTACAATTTTATCAAAAACGGTTTTATGTGTAAAAATAGTTAGTAAATCATATTTTCCAATTGAGTTACGAGGTAATATACCTCTAATTTCATTTATAACATCAGTACTTTCCATACATTTACACCCCTTGCTTATGGTTAATAATCTTTGCTAATCTTTAAAAATAGTCATTTTCAACATATTTTTTATACATGTCCTCGGTATATCTTGTTATGTTCTTACCATACTCTGGATAATCAAACCCCAGTAGTTCTGCTACCTCTTTGGACACTTCCCTGAACAATTGGTGGCATATAAATAATGACTTCCAAATATTTTCATAGGAATCCATGCGATATGTAGATAATAATCTATTCCATAGATCTTCATCAATGTATTTGTTAATATACTTATAATTTTTCCCAACACTTAATGAAAATTCTGTCTTTATCCCAACCTTCCACGACATCATCCTAAGTAGTTCAAACCGTAGAATCTGGTTCAGATGATCGATTGCAAACAGTATCTCTTTGCGGCACAATCCTTTAATAACATAAGGTGTTACATTCCAAAATTCATTGCAGCAATCATCATACTCCCTTGCGCTTGGCTTTCTTACATGATAATCTATATCAGTCGGAACTATGTCCCTTTTAATTCTACAATCTTTATCAATTAGAACCTTTATTAATTTATCGCCCTTTAGGTAATTATCTAACTCTTCCAAGGGCAATAAGGTAAGATCAATTTTATTGTAATCATCAAATAGCATAAGATAGGAAAATCCCTTTTCTTCAGGTGGGAATAATTCCATATCCTCCGGCTTTTGCATCATTATTATATTCCCAAATTGATTAAGCCAGTCATCATTAGATATAAACGGTTCTATATCACTTACAAAATATGTAATATCATAATCCTGAAATTCATCTTTAGGTATATTAATATTTGCGCGTGACCCCTCAAGGGTCACAATTCGAATACGTTCATCCTGTTCTGCTAAAGAAAGTACTAAATCCATCATTTCTTTTTCTGATCTCATTTACATACTCCTCGTTTATTTTTTCTATATTATTACATCTTCTTTTTTGCCGATACAATCAGCATCATTGGGCGTCGCATTTCATCCGCCATCCCCGGAATATCCATCATGTTCTCTGGCGGCTGTGGCTCCACAATCTGATTTATTATAAAACTATTTGAAAGCAGTGTATTTAGATATGTGGTCAGTGTTCTATGATATTTTGTAACCTTTTCTTCCAAAAACATAGCTGTCCGTTTGCCCTCATAATAATAATTGTCCACCGGGAAATGCAGTATTTCTCCTTTTTCGTTATAATACCAGTCTTGTGTTCCATGAGCAGTAAAAACAGGATGTTCAACTGTAAAAACTAAATTGCCACCAGCCTTCAGCATCCTATATATCTTTTTTATTAAATTCTCATAGTCTGCTACATAATGAAACGCAAGCGAACTTAGTATTACATCAAAGCTCTCCTCTGGGAAATCCACATCTTCTATGGCACAGCATTCATATTCAATCTGTGGAAAATGGGTTTTTCCTTTTGCTACTTCGAGCATTTTATGAGAAATATCAACACCTACTACAGAGGAAGCACCGTTTTCCATCGCATATATACAGTGCCATCCATAGCCGCATCCTAAATCAAGCACACGCTTACCCTTAAAATCAGGTAGCATCTTTTTCAAAGTCTCCCATTCTCCCGCACCAGCCAGTCCTTTCTGCGAGCGACTCATTTGACTGTATTTTTGAAAAAATATATTATCATCATATTTGTTTTCTTTCATCTGAACTCTCCTCGTTTAAAAAGTTATTTATCTCCGATACAATTTCATTCACTTCATTATAAAGCTTCTCGGTCATGTCGTAGCATTCAAAAAGTGAGATACCGAGTACTTCAAAAATATGATTTACCTTCTCGGTATATTTTTCAGGTTTATGTTCAAAAGTTTCAAGCAGTTTTATAGCTTTCTTTTCGTTGATACAATAAGCATTATTACATGCAAATAACACTTGATTTAAACATGAAACTATACGAAAAACATGACCCGCAATATAATATTTATCGTCTGTTCCCGAATTTGCTTTTACAAACATTAAAGAGAACCCTGCTTCAAACATAAAAAAGTTAACTAAACTTTTCTGCAAAGCATTGGGATAAGTTTCTGCCTGTTTTTTTAATTCGCATAAGCTTTCATTCTTAGCATATAGTATTTTGCTAATCGCTAATTCTCCTCGATACATTGCACTAATATAACCATGGGGATGCCCAGTCTGATAATTGGCAGTAACAATTCCGTGCTCTGTATCTTTCATTATTTGTTCCACACGTTTAATATCACGTAAAATTAAATCCACATGATACCCGTTTATGACTAACCATCCGCCGCCATTAATCCAATCACCCCATGCTCCGGGAGGTACAACAAGGTTATTTCTATGCTCATCATCCAGCTTTGTAGCGAATTGATTAATAGTATTTATGTCAAATGATTCTGAATTGTAATAGATGCCGATATCTATATCCGAATCCTCTGTATGGGTGCCCCTTGCACGTGAACCACCTAAAACAATACCTTCTATATAAGACAGAGAGGATAATTTCTCTGCTACTGATTTAATAATATTATCTACCATCAAGCATGCTCCTTTTATCGATTCACTGCTGTAAAAATTCCAAGCCAAATCTTTTGCTTCTACTCAACATATTTATAATTTTTTTAATTTCACAAAAGATAGTTAAAACTTATCAATTGTCTTTTTATACCTCTGCTGATTAGATGAAGTCTTTTCAATAGCCTTTAAATTACCATTCATTTTGCTAACATGGTTTAAAAATAACGTTCCAAGCAGAAGTCGATCCTTTCTGGGTATCCTATTCCACACATATCCCTTGAATAAATCTTTAACAAGAAAAACTTCGCCATCATTTAGATTTTCAGTTTCTCTAATAGCTTCTTCCAATAGCTCATTTACATCAATCATGTTGTCCACTCCTTATTAATAATAATATCAACAACATTGTTGATATTATTATACGTATATTCACAGTCAAAGTCAATCCGTAAATAAGAAAAGCCACCAATCAAGGAAGTAAACGCCACTCTGTTTTAGGTAATCAATATTCTTGCAGTCCACGAGCTTTATCCGTGGAATCTTATCCCTTGCGCTAATACACCAAGTATCAGTAGAATATGCAGCACCACCTACATAGAATTTTACATCAGCATTTCCACCTGTATTTAAGAAACAATTTCTACCTTCAACAAGTGCTTCTTTCCATTCAAGAATTGCTTCACCGCTTGTGAAAAACGGATAGTCCCCATTAATATCTTTAGCTTCTCCAACCTTTATACTAGATTTTCCATTTTCTATTAACAGGTCAGAAATTTTTCCATTTGTATTCTTTTTATAGAATAGGTGCATGTAAATATCATGTGCTTGCTGTTGAAGTGTGTCATTAATTCTATTGTTAATCCCAATCTTTTTATCAATAGAGACTAAGATGGATGCAACTTTATCTTGTTCATTTCGTTCACATACAGGTATTACTAGCTCCTTTAAGTCTGGAATATTTAAGTTGCTTACTATTGATCCAGTGACATCTACTTTTCTAATTTGTTTTTGTACGTATTGGGACATTAATGCATATAGTAAATAGTGTGGATTTACCTTTTCAGTCTTAACTTTTAGCAAAACTAGTCTTTGACCTAAGCAACATTTTAAACCTTTTGGCATGATTGCAACTGTCCCCATTGGTGCCTCACGCGAAATAATAATATCGTTTGCTTCTGGTTTTGCTCTTTTAGTTCTATTCAAATATGTCTCTTCATCAACATATGATGATTTGGAGAAGTCAAAATGTGCTCCATTTAAATTGTAGTTTCTAATTACTCTTATTCCACTATCTAACCACCTCGGAGTAGAATGTGGACAATCAATTATCTCATCACAAAGTGATTCTAATTTGAAAAAATCCATTTAAGCCTCCTCCCTTTTTAGTAAGTAATATATCTTTTTCCATTTTGCAGAAGGCTTTTTGCAAATTTTATCTTCAGATGCAAATGCACAAACATTATTTATATAGCTGGAGCCACAAATATCTGGATTTGTATGTCTACACCCATACGTTTGTTTTGCATTATCATCATCATTTCTTTTACAGATACCACAGAGTAAAATGCCTTCTCAGAATGATGGATGTAACCAGAAGCAGCCTTATACACAGAATCAAATCTCTTGTCAAATTTCGCTAGCTGCTTACGTAGGTAGGCATCTGTCATAAGATTCCCATCCTTAGCTTTCATTCTGTTAATTTGTTTCTCCCCGCTATACACACTTCGGATAATCTCAGTTTGATTTTCCGCTGCATAAAGTGCATATGTCCGTAAACAGTTGTCAATCTGTACTCGTAATAGTATCCCTGCACACGTCAAGTTTCGCTTCTCTATCATAATTGCAAACCCATCGATGAGCCTAATACATTTATCTAAAATACTAATCATGTAGAAATCATCTTCACATAGGGTTTGCCCAATTACCTCTGCAGTTAGTTTTACCGCCTGTTTGCGAACATTTTCTAAATGGTGTTTAATCTTGAAAATCCACTCTTGATAATTCACATTTTCACCATCCTTTAATCATTGAACTCAAGTCCAAAATAAGTAAATTTCAGCTAAAATATAATAAAAGATATAAAAATAACCGGTTGCTCCCGGCCTCGCACATTTGCACACCCTTTTTGCACATTGCATACCCCTATGCACAGTACCTTTGGGCTTTATTAAATTGTATCATTTTCTGAATGATTCTCTCTATGTTCATGCAGATTTTGATACAATAATAAAAAGCCCTCTCCTGGGATTAACCCCGGAAAAGGCTTCAAATCAGTGCGTTTACAGAATCCATCAGACTTTCTAAACACATTAGATTGCTAACATATTGAGTTTTTTCGATTGGCACGTTACTGAATAAATCTAACTTGAATACCCTTACATTCATTCAGTCAAAATAATTAAAAAGTATAGGGAAAATTAAAAGGTTCACAGTCGATATGTTTCCTCTAACACCATGGATTGAGAGGACAGAATGAATGTCATTTGTGTATGTCCGTTCTCGGAAACATATCCACGACACTTTTTGCACTATCGGTAGACGGGAACATATCCATAGGCTTCGCTGTTTTTTGAAAAACTGAGGTATGCTGTTAATTTTCAGTACCCAATACTGTGAATAACGTTACTCTCCTATTCACTAATGTAATTCAACAATCTTTCTAAAATGTCATGTGTAACTTTTAAGTTGTATTGTTCAATAAGGTGACTTTGCAAATCCATAACTAATAGCAAAGAATTTTTATAGGCTTCAAATAATTCTACCTTATCTAATCGAGCAGTGGTCTTTGCAAATTTTTTATAATTTTCAAGGCTAATTTCTTTTTCAAGGTTTTTACTCATGTTTAGCCAATTATCAGCATTTTTTTCTGCCATACGTATAAGTTGTAGTGTATTTTTTTGAAGTTGTGATAAGAGTTCTAATGAACGAGCATATTCTCCTCTTTTTAGAACGTTGATTCCCATCAACCATAGATTAGAGAAATTACACAACAAAAAATTAGCATTTTCTTCAGTAAGTCTATTTGGTCTTGCACCACTTATCTCTGATAAATAATTTTCTAATTGCCCTGTTTCATCGTAAATAAGCATAGCCTTCGTATCAGGAATATAACCTGAATCTTTAAACGAGGGGATTATGTTCATATCTATTTCAGAAAGGAAATGAAATTCCCCACGTATAAGATTATCAAAAATAACTACCTCTGTTCCGTACTCATTTTTATAAAGCATCAAGTACGGAGCTACGTCAAACAACCAGTTGGATGAATCAAAGTTCGAGGTTATACTATCTTTCAAAAATATATAGAACTCTATATCAGAGTATTGGTCACCTTCTCCTTTGGTAAACGATCCATACATCATACAAGCTGTAATTCGTTCATCTGACTCAGTAAGATTCTTAACGTTTGCAATTAATTCTTTTTGTTTTAACATTTCTTCACCCTTTCATGTAAATATCTTTTAGTTATTGTGGCAACTCAAAATCTCTACAAACCTAAATTAATATTTTTCGTACAAATGTTATTGCAAAAAGCATCATCATGCTCCACAAACAATAGTGTAGGACAATATTCCAAAATCATTTTTTCAATTTGGATACGTGAAAAAATATCAATATAGTTCAATGGCTCATCCCATATATACAAATGTGCACTTTCACAAAGGCTTTTAGCAATTAGTACTTTCTTTTTCTGACCAGCACTAAAATCCACCATGTTCTTATCAAACTGCTCTCTATTAAAATCCAGTTTACGAAGAATCGTTTTAAATAGAGTTTCATCGATCTTATTATTATAGGCAAATTCAGATAGATTACCTTTTAAATATGAAGTATCTTGCGAAATATAAGAAATTTTTAGTCCACTTGCTAGCATAAAATTTCCGGTAAATTTAATATCATCTCCATTAATCAATTTTAGGATACTAGACTTACCACTCCCATTTTTTCCGATAATGGCAACTCTATCACCAATATTGACTCTGAAATTAAGATTACTGCATACTTCTTTATCTCCATAAGACAATGATAAATCATTCGCTTCTATTAAGCACTCTTTGTGAAATTCAAGTGGTGAAATTTTTAAGTCATCATATTGTTCAATGTTGTGGAGCAGTTCTGATTTTTGTAAAACGGCTTCCTGATGTCTTGACTCAATATTTTTGGCACGTTTCATCGCTTTTGCAGCCTTATGTCCAACATAACCCTTATCCAGTTTTGAACCAGAATTTGTTGTTCCATATTTACTTTTTTCTACTTTATTTGACCAGTTTGAACTACGTTTTGCTGCATAAGACAACCTTCCTATTTCTTTAAGGAGTTTCTTGTTTTCTGCCAGTTCAAAATTATCTTGTAACGTTTTGTTCTCCCACCAAGAAGTAAAATTTCCCTTTTGGATTTCGATATTCGTTTTATTGATAGATAGTATATGGTCAACACATTGATCAAGTAAGCTTCTATCATGAGATACCAAAATAAACCCCTTCTTGCGTTTCAAATAGTTTTGCACTACATTACGTGCATCGATGTCAAGATGGTTTGTAGGTTCATCAATAAGCAGGAAACAACTCGCTGTAAGGAATAAAGCTGCAAGAAGGACCTTTGTTTGCTCACCATTTGACAATGTATTAAACGGACGATATAAAGCATCTTCTTGAACATCAAGCAATGATATTTCACGAAAAATCTCCCAATCCATACATTCCGTACAAATACTCTTCATTACTTCAATTGTATATAGACTCTTATCTTCCACATCATAAGGAAAATACTCAAACTTAACTGTAGAACTTATATTGCCGGAATACGCATATTTGCCAAGCAGTAAATTTAAGAAAGTAGTTTTACCGCGTCCGTTTCTTCCAATAAAACCGAGTTTCCAATCTGTATCTATCTGAAAACTTACATTTTCAAAAATATTGTCATAACTTCCTTCATATGAAAAAGTTAGATTTGAAACATTTATTAAGGACATATATTTCTTCCTCCTTTACATTATAAAAATTTTATAAGCAAAGTCGGTTTTCGGCATTAATTACTCTATAATGTTATCCAACTCTGCAAGGATTTTGTCATGAATGACATAGTATCATTGTCTATCACGTTTATCTTCCTTTCTTTTACAAATATTAAAAGCCGCAAGAAAGTAAATTCTTACGGCTCAAAAACAAATACTATTATTACCTTTTGTTATACATAACATAAGGTTACTGTAATGTATTATTGAGTGTAGAATACTTAACTTTCTTGCAATTTGCATAACAAAACAAACGGTTCTATAGCCGTTTCTTTAAATATCTTATTATGCATCATATAATTAGCAAGAAAAGTTATACATTCTTCCACCTCCAAGTCGTTTTATTATATCATATTATCTTTAAAAATCCAATATAATTCTTCTGTTCTCTTTCTAAAGATTACCCTTCTACATCAATCTCGACTCCTGATTTGAATTCAACGGCGAACTTATCATGAAATACCGTAACTTTTTCTATAAGCCTCCTTACTAACTGCTCATCATATTCCTCTAACTCACAGGATTGTTCATTAAAGAAATCAGTCATTTCAGCGATTCGTTGCCTTTTTCCTTCACGCTCTGCATTTTCAACAAGTGCATTTTGCTTCAATTCTCGAAGGTGGTAGATTTCATCAGCCACATCTTCATAGTCATTCTTGGATTTTGCTTGGATAAGAAGCTGTTGTTGTAATTCTTCCAATTTGCTATCAATATCATTGGTGGCATTATCATTTTCTTCATTAAGTATAGTAGCTATGTTTTTCTGCAACGCCTGGAGGAAGGGTTCTTTGTTAGCCAAAAGTTCGTTAATAGCCTTGACCACTGCTGTCTGCAATGTTTCCTCGTTTATGGTAGGGGCAGTACATTCAGATCCTTTTTCCTCCAAACGGCTGACGCATCTCCAAACAATAGACTTGTAACCTCGGTTATTCCAGTGTACCCGGCGGTAAATATCACCGCACTGGCGAGCAAACTGCAACTGCAACTATGCAGGCACTTAATCTTAAAAGAACTACTTTCTATAAACTGGTGAAGGAAGTGATTGTATGATGACGATGTGTCCACGATGTTTAGAGCTATACAGTGAAATTTGGTCGAAGCCTTGTTGTAAATGCGCCGATAAGACCATTCCTGTTGATATTGAACTCATCAATGTCGTTCAGATGCTGCTCACTAGAGGCTTCGATGTATCTTATGCCACTTGTTACCCAGATAAAGAACAAGGTGAGATCGAAGCTATGGAAATTGAGATTCACTTTAGGGAATTGTATCCGCAGGCTCTCTTTGATGGTCTCCCACCTGACTGGATTGTAATTGACGAATACCCAGTTCTTGGCGGTAAGGTTCTTGATGAACCTGTTGATATCCTTACATGTGCAATCGAATATCGATTTGAAGAGAGCATCCATATTCAAAAGGATATCGCTATAAGCAATCTGGAAACATGGCTCGAAGAGAAAGACCCGCAATCTTGTAGGGCTATCCTTACATTGGCCGGCTTCTGAAAAAGCAAGACCCTCTCAACAGTAATGATCTGCTGAAAGGGTACTTTACTTTAATCTATGACCTTGAAGTGCCTTAATGCGTCTTTAATAGCTTCTACTTTATATTCTGGTGCTGGTTTATATGGGCGTTTTAGTTCTTCAACTGCGTTTGGTGCGTCGTACATCGGCAGGCCTAAGTTTCTTTTGACCTCTGCAATGTTTGCAGTGTGAACTTTGAAGCCGTACTTTTCTTCGATATACTCCTGAATAAGCCTGTAGGTGATACGATCTGGCTGGATTTTTCGGTCGTCTGCGTACTCCATTTTTACACTGATAAAATCGTCTGCACTTTTGTGGGACAATAAAACACACGTCTCAACGTGGCCCGAGTTGCCCCAAATGATGTCTACCTCCGAAATTTTGATACCATACGTAAGTGGAAACAGGTCAACCGTTTTTTAGCGTTTTTGAGGTATGAGGGAACATATCAACGGTTTTAAGGTTTTAGGGAACATATCCACTAATTAAAATGATGATACATATTATGATCGAAATTAATCTGCTCAGGAGAAGGAACAAGATACCCATCCGCAACTCAAAGCATATCACCGGCAATTAGTGGGTAAGAATAATCCTACTGATTTTATCAAATGGGATTCCTACCTTTTTTATCGCTTTCTATATTTGAGTAAGTTGACCAGGATATCCTGAGTAAACTAGAACTGCAGTTTCATCAACCCAAACTAATGCAGGATAAATATCACCAAAATGAAAAATTAAATTCGTAATTGTCATAACAGCCCTCTCCAATTCCTGCAATTTGACCCCGGCCAGTAAATTCATATGCTTTGGTATAAAAATACAAAGAAAAAGGATTAGATTTCTCTAATCCTTTGAAATGATTTTTATAAGGAATATATTACTCCACTAAGCTCAGACTCCTTCCAATCGGTCTTCGCTGTCACTCGTCTTCTCGGGAAGTCCTTGCATAGGTGGAACATCTGCTTCTTCGGTCGCTTTGCTTCCTCACGAGCTTCACAACTTTTTCGATCTTTGTTTATAGCTCCCAAGCACAAGCAATTTTTATATTATTTTTCTCCTAACCATGTCTCATAATTTGACGCTAATTCCTGTGCCTCATTAAAAAATCTGCTTGTATGGTAACCGTCGCAAACCGCATGATGCACCTGTACAGACATAGGTAATAAAATTTTATTATCCTGCTGAAAATACTTACCCAAAGTAAAAATAGGGATTAGATATGTTGCATCATTGTATATATTCAGGTTGAATCCGGTAAAATTCACCCAAGGAATGCTGGACACATTAATTGTATTAGCAGGTTCACCTGTCTTAGGCATGAAATTCAAAACGTCGCTATAGTTTCTAATATCCTCAAGGTAATTATAGTAAAAACGTGGGAAGTTCTCGTCATACTCTGTCCAAATACTTGAAAAAGTTTCGTTATCCTTATGAAAGACAGTATAACTTGGGTTCATACTATCCCAGTATCCTAACTTACCTTTTTGATCAAAACAGGTGCGGAACTCCTTGTGACGGTTAACCACAGTTGTGATGATATAAATAAGCGTAGGGTACAGTTTCAGGCCCTTAAGTTTAATTTCACGCAGTAAACCAGTTATCTCTATATTTGCAGTCATACTGTAAGTGCACCTAACCGCATTTAAATAATGCTCAAAGTATGGCTTTCTATTCCAATCCTCAATATCTATCAAATTAAATTTCATAAATTAGCCTCCTAAAATTTTATTCTTTAATTTTAGAAGGCTAATTTAACTGCCATCATCATCTTGCAACCTCCTGCTATCCAAGCATCTATATTATAAGCAAGTCCATTATACCACATAGAATTATGTAAATCAAATAGGTTCATAGAATATCAGCACTGAAAGGTAAATTTCTATCCTACTCGTTGTTCTACCATTTATTTTGCTTAAAATGAATAAATTTATGTTTATCAACATGTGCGACTTAAAATTGGGATATTACCC